>JADWMM010000001.1 GCA_015978205.1 Alkaliphilus sp. NP8
AATTTACACTACCTTTTTTACATTCTTTTTTTGCTATCGCTAGCTACATCTATTCTATTTAAAGCTTTCCTAAGAGCTATTTGAGCTCTAACTAAATCTATATCACTTTTCTTATTAGATTCAAGTCGTCTTTCAGCTCTTTTTTTAGCTTCTTCTGCTCTTTTAATATCTATTTCTTCTGGCCATTCAGCAGTATCTGTTATAACTCTAGTTAACTCAGTATCTACTTGAAGAAAGCCTTCAGAAAGAGCAGCTTCTTTAAACTCACCATCGTGCTTAATTTTTATTCTTCCTATTTTTAAGGGTGATACTGTAAGCATATGATCTCCCTGAATACCTATATCACCTTGTGTAGTCCTAACTACAGTCATTTCGACTTTATCATCGTAAAATACACCTTCTGGTGTAATTATTTGAAGACGAAATGTAGATGCCATATGATCACCTACTCTCCTTTGGCTTTCTCTATAACGTCATCTATTGTACCTGCAAATAAGAAGGCTGACTCTGGAAGATCGTCATGTTTTCCTTCTAATATTTCTTTAAATCCTCTAATTGTTTCTTTAAGTGGTACATATTTACCATCCATACCTGTAAACTGTTCTGCAACATGGAAAGGCTGTGATAAGAAACGTTGAATTCTTCTAGCTCTACCAACTGTTAATTTATCTTCATCAGATAATTCATCCATACCTAAAATAGCAATTATATCCTGTAACTCTTTATATCTTTGAAGTACCTCTTGTACTCCTCTAGCTACATCATAGTGCTCTTGTCCAACTACAGATGGATCTAATACTCTAGAGTCAGAATCCAACGGATCTACTGCAGGATAAATACCAAGCTCAACTATCTGACGTGAAAGTACTGTCGTAGCATCTAAGTGGGCAAATGTTGTAGCTGGCGCCGGGTCAGTTAAGTCATCGGCTGGTACATAAACTGCCTGTACAGAAGTGATAGATCCTTTCTTAGTAGATGTAATTCTCTCTTGAAGAGCACCCATTTCTGTAGCTAGTGTTGGTTGATATCCAACAGCACTAGGCATACGTCCAAGTAAGGCAGAAACCTCACCACCTGCTTGTGTAAATCTAAATATATTATCTATAAATAAAAGCACGTCTTGACCTTCTTCATCTCTAAAGTGCTCTGCCATAGTAAGTCCAGTAAGACCAACACGCATCCTAGCTCCTGGTGGCTCATTCATCTGTCCATACACAAGTGCTGTCTTGTCAATAACTCCAGACTCGATCATTTCATGGTACAAGTCATTACCTTCTCTAGTTCTTTCACCTACTCCAGAGAATACAGAAAGACCACCATGCTCTTTTGCTATATTATTAATAAGTTCCTGAATTAATACGGTTTTACCTACACCAGCACCACCGAATAAACCGATCTTTCCACCTTTTAAGTAAGGTGCAATAAGGTCTACTACTTTAATTCCTGTTTCTAATATTTCTGTTGAAGTTGCTTGTTCTTCAAAGCTTGGAGCTGCTCTATGAATAGGCGCAGTAAGTTTAGACTTAATTTCTCCTGCTTCATCAACTGGCTCTCCTGTTACATTGAAAATTCTACCTAAAGTTTCTTTCCCTACAGGGACAGTAATTGGAGATCTTGTATCTTTTGCCTCCATATTACGAACAAGTCCATCTGTAGAACTCATAGAAATACAACGAACTGTATCGTCCCCTATATGCTGAGATACTTCTACTATAATTTTGCCATTTGGTCCTTCAATTTCAACAGCATTTAATAGATTTGGTAGATTTTCTCTGCTGAAACGTATATCTACAACTGGTCCAATTATCTGAACCAATTTACCTATATTTCCTTCAGCCATATAATCTTACCTCCTTCTTCTTTTAGCTTAATGCCTCGGCTCCTCCAATGATCTCTGTAATCTCTTGGGTAATAGATGCCTGTCTTGCACGATTATATTTTAATTCTAGTGTATCTATAATTTCTTCAGCATTATCTGTTGCATTTTCCATAGCTATTCTTCTAGCACTTTGCTCACTTGCAGCAGATTCTACTAAAGCCCCATAGATAGTACTATCTATATATTTAGGAATTAAATAGCTTAAAACAGCTTCCGGAGAAGGCTCATAGCTCATTAACTCCTTTAATTCTGCTTCCTCTATTTGTGTATTTTCATTCTCATTCTTTTCAGACTCTAATGGTAAAAGCTTAACAACCTTTGGATTATAGCTAATAGTACTCACAAATTCAGTATAAACTAAATTTACTTCATCAACTAAACCTTGGTTATATAGCTCTACAGCTAATCTTCCAATATTTTGGGCATCAGCATATGTTGGATCCTCTGAAATATGAGTAAATTCACCATCTATATCATAGTTTCTTTTCTTGAAAAATCCTTTTGCTTTTTGACCAATAGTTATTACTGATACTTCATTTTTTTCTTTCATATGGCTAGTTGCTGCTTTAATAACATTAGAGTTATATCCACCTGCTAAACCTCTATCAGCTGATATTACAATATATCCTGTCTTTTTAATTTCTCTTGGAGTAATAAGTTTGTGTCTTACTCCTATAGTATGGGATATTATGTCGTTAACAGCATCTCCTACTGCATTAAAGTAAGGTCTGGTTGTTTCCAAACGTTCCTTTGTCTTTTTCATTTTAGAAGAAGCTACTAGTTCCATAGCTTTTGTTATTTGCTTTGTACTATTAACACTTCTAATACGACGTTTAATATCCTGCATTCCTGCTCCAGCCAAACTTTTTCACCTCCTGGGATTAATAGCATTAAATGCTTATTCCCTTTACGCTTTAAACTCTTTTTTAAAGCTTTTTATACCTTCAATTAACTTTGCTTCAGTTTCTTCATCCATTTTACCATTGGCAACTATAGATTTTCCAACTTCAGCATAGTTGTTATCCATATATTTTAAGAATCCTGTTTCGAAGTCCTTAATATCTTCTACTTTAATATCACTTAGATATTTCTTAGTTGTAGCATAGATTATCATTATCTGTTTTTCAACTGGTACTGGATCATATTGAGGCTGCTTTAACACTTCAATAATTCTTTCACCTTGAGATAACCGCTCTTGAGTTTCCTTATCTAAGTCAGATCCAAACTGAGCAAAAGATGCTAACTCTCTATACTGAGCAAGCTCAAGTCTTAGTGTACCTGCTACCTTTTTCATAGCTTTAATCTGAGCATCACCACCAACTCTTGATACTGAAATACCAGCATTTACAGCAGGTCTAACACCAGCATTGAAAAGCTCTGATTCTAAGAATATCTGTCCATCTGTAATAGAAATAACGTTAGTTGGAATATACGCCGAAACGTCTCCAGCTTGAGTTTCGATAATTGGAAGAGCAGTTAAAGAACCTCCCCCTCTTTCATCACTTAATTTAGCAGCTCTCTCAAGCAGTCTACTATGTAGATAGAATACGTCTCCAGGGAAGGCTTCACGTCCTGGTGGTCTTCTAAGTAGTAGTGACATGGCACGATAAGCAACCGCATGTTTTGAAAGATCATCATAAATTATTAAAACATGCTTTCCATTTTCCATAAATTCTTCACCGATAGCACATCCAGCATATGGTGCTAAGTATTGAAGTGGTGCAAGCTCATCAGCAGTTGATGATACTATAGTAGTGTATTCCATTGCACCATGCTTTTCTAATGTATCTTGTATTTGAACTACTGTTGACTTCTTCTGTCCTATAGCAACATAAATACAATATACATCTGTATTTTTTTGATTTAGTATTGTATCGATTCCAATAGCAGTTTTTCCTGTTTGACGGTCACCTATAATAAGCTCCCTTTGTCCTCTACCAATAGGTATCATAGAATCGATAGCCTTTATACCTGTTTGTAAAGACTCATCAACAGATTTTCTTTCAATAATTCCTGGTGCAACTCTTTCAACATCACGATACTTATCAGTATTAATAGGTCCTTTACCATCTATAGGCTGACCTAATGAATTTACAACACGACCTAACATAGCCTCACCTACTGGTACCTGTACAATTTTTCCAGTACGCTTAACTACATCCCCTTCACGGATAGCTTCGTCTGATCCTAAAAGAACGCAACCAACGTTATCTTCTTCAAGGTTTTGAGCCATTCCATATATCTGATTAGGGAATTCTAAAAGTTCTCCGGCCATACATTCTTCTAATCCGTGAATTCTAGCGATACCGTCTCCAACTTCGATAACAGTACCAACATCCTTCACGTCTAATTTGTTTTCATATCTTTGAATTTGCTCTTTTATAATTGAGCTAATTTCTTCAGGTCTGAGACTCATATCTATCACCCCTGTTCCTATACTAATATTTGCGACAATTGCTCTTTTAGATTCTCAAGTCGACTTTTTACAGTTCCATCAATTACTTTATCACCAATTTTAACTAGAACTCCTCCTTTTACTGAAGGGTCTACTTGGTTTTGTAATTGAATATTTTTTCCTGAAGACATAGAAAGGTTAACTTGTAGCTTCTTTAAGTCTAACTCATTCATAGGTACAGCAGTAATAGCCACTGCATCTACTTTATTTTTAACCTTATTAGCTAAAACCCTATATTCTTCAACAATAGATTCTATATAGGATTCTCTTCCTTTGTCTATTATTATACGTAAAAAATTAAAAACCTCTTTACTTACATTTTCCTTAAAAATAGCAGAAAGAATTTCTTTCTTTTCATCTGATGAAATCAAAGGACTTCTTAATAATTGATATAATTTAGGTTCTTCATTAAGACAGGCAGTAACAAAACTTAATTCATCTTGTACTGCTTCGTATTGACCTTGTTCAAATGCAACTTCAAACAAAGCATTTGAATATCTTTTAGATACTAGTTCTGCCATTGTGTTTCCCCTGCCTTATCAATAAAATTATCTATCAATTGTTTGTGGGTATTTTCATCTATATCCTTTTCAATTATCTTTTCTGCTGCACCAATTGCAAGCTGAGAGATTTCTCCTTTTAACTCATTCATCATTTTTTGTTTTTCTCTTTCAATTTCTGCCCTTGCTTTTTCAGCAAGTCTATCTGCTTCTTCTTGTGCTGCAGCAATTATCTCGTCGCTTCTATTTTGAGCCCTACGAGTTGCATCTTCTATCATTTTATTTTTTTCTTCTTTAATTTCATTTAACTTTGCTTCATATTCTGCTTTTAACTCTTCAGATTTTTTGGTTTTAAGCTCTGCCTCTTTAAAAGAATCTTCAATAGATTTTGTACGTTTTTCCATCATCTCTGTTACTGGCTTAAATAAAAAATGTCTTAATACTAAAAAGATTACAAGAGCATTTACTATCTGAAAAATAAACGTAGAATTAAACTCCACTAATCCAAACATATACTTGCCTCCTTTCTATGGGTTAAGAAAAGCAGCAAAACTGCCTTCAAATTTCTTATAATAGGCCTATTAATGGATTAGCAAATAAAAGAATTAATGCGATAATTAATCCATAAATACCAGTTGTTTCTGCAACTGCTGCACCAAGTAACATAGTTCTAGTAATATCACCTTGAGCTTCTGGTTGTCTACCTACTCCTTCTGCACCTTTACCAGCTGCATATCCTTGTCCTATACCAGGTCCTATACCTGCTATCATAGCTAAACCTGCTCCTATAGCTGATGCTGCTAATATTAACGCTTTACCTGTAATTGGTTCCATAATAATATTCCTCCTTATTAATATCGTTTTAATATAATTTTTATTTTACTATAAAAGATTAATTAATGGATTTGCAAACATTAAAACTAAAGCAATAATCATTGCATATATTCCTGTAGTTTGTGCAACCGCTTGACCTAAAAACATAGTCCTAACAATGGAAGATTGATGCTTAGGTCGTTTTCCAGTCATTTCTGTACTTTTCCCAGCAGCATAACCCTGACCAATTCCTGGGCCTATTCCTGCTATCATGGAAAGTCCTGCACCTATTGCAGAAGCTGCTATTACAATTGCTCCTCCACTTAAATTAACCATAGGATTTCCATAAAGCATAATAAGGGCAATTACTAGAGATAGTATCCCTGAAGTTTCTGCAACTGCTGCACCTAACAGCATTACTGTTGTTACCTGCTTACTAGTTTTAGGATTATAGCTTACAGCTTCAGCTCCTTTACCAGCAGCAAATCCTTGTCCTATTCCTGGGCCTATTCCTGCTATCATTGCTAATCCAGTTCCTATAGCAGTTGCAGCAAGTATTACTGCAGCTCGATCGAAGGACATTAACCATTCTAAAAATTGAATGATAAAATTTGTATTTTCCAAAGTTTCACCCCCTTAGGTGGCAAAATTATAATTTTAATCCATAGCACCAGAAATAAATACCATGGAAAGCATAACAAAAATAAATGACTGCAGTATTCCTGCAAAAACATCAAAATAAGCATGTAAAGCTACAGGTATAACTGCTTGAAAAATCGGTATACTTTCTAAGCCTAATGCACCACTAAGTGTAGCCAAACCTCCATATACTAGACTCATGATAATAACTCCACCTACTATATTACCAAATAAACGGAAAGACAATGAAATTGGATTGGCCAACTCTCCTAATATATTTAGTGGAACTAGAAAAGGTAAAGGCTCGAAAAAGCTTTTTATATACTTTACAATTCCTTTACTTTTAATACCAAAACCTATAGTCATTACAAACGTGAGTACAGATAATGCAAACGTAGTGTTAACATCTGCTGTAGGAGGTCTCAGACCTAAAAGTCCTATTAAGTTAGCAACTAATAAAAATAAGAATAAAGTTCCCATATAAGGAGCAAAGCCTTTTTTATCTTCTCCCATAGTTTGAGCCGTAAACTTATTCATAGCATCTACTAACATTTCTACTACATTTTGTACTCCCGTTGGAATTTTGTCAAAATTGCGAGTTACAGCTATTGCTAATATTGTAAATACAGCCATAATAATCCATGTTACAACTACAGTTTCTGAAATATATATTCCTGCAATTTCTCCAACAATCTTTGGACCAAAACCTTCTGTCATCTATTTACCCTCCTTTCTTTTGAATATGTTTTTAAAAAATTGAAAATCATTAAAAAGCTCTGTTTTAAGTATAACTAATTTAAGTGAAACTAATCCTAAAATTGTACCTAAAACATTAATATGATTTGCTTTTATAGATATAAATATTACTACTCCATAAAGCAAAAATCTAACAAAATATCTGGAAGTCGCATATTTTTGAGCACTTTCTGGTGCCATAACTACTGCTTTTTCCAGAGTAAGTGAAAGCAATCTGAAATTTAATATGGCTATAATACCACCAAATAATAAGCCAGTTATAAAAGGAACCCATTCATTAAATATAAAAAATCCAATCCCAGCAATTATAGAATTAAAAATAAGAACTCCCTTTGCAACTCTTATTTGAATATCCAAGGTACTCCCCATTTTTTCACTTCCTTTTTTTCTTTTCAGTCTGTGTTTGTGTTAATTTAAATAAATTCATAAATGCTGAAATAACACCCATTATTATAAAAACAAATAAAAATATAGGTGCCGTTCCTAATTTGCCATCTAACCATTTACCTATGTACAAACCAATTCCAATAGGTACTACCATAGAAATACCTATTTGACTTACTAGTGCTAAGTTTGTAAACACACCAAAATTCTTACCCATATTATCGCCTACTTAATTTACATGTATTAATATTAGTATTATATCATAAATTTCCTTTCAACTCTAATAATATTTTGAATATTTCGTTACTGAATTATCAAAGTTCAATGTTTAATATTTATAATGCAAATAGTAATATATCTTAATTACGATATATGCGGTTTTTATGATAGTTATTTTTATAACAAATGAATTTTATAATCCTGTGGTCTTTCATTCTTTTGTCCAAAATAATACAATAAAGCTTCTACAGTTCTTTGTGCTGCAGTACCATCTCCATAAGGATTTACAGCATTCTCCATTTTTTTGTATTCATTATCATTATTTAAAAGAAGATTAGCTTCTGCTTTTATATTTTCTTTTGTTACACCTATTACCTTTACTGTACCTGCTTGTTCAGCTTCTGGTCTTTCTGTTTCTGTTCTCATAACTAAAATAGGTTTTCCAAGTGATGGTGCTTCTTCCTGTATTCCACCAGAATCTGTTAATATTAAATATGCCTTGTTTAAAAGGTTTACAAATGGTTCATAATCTAGCGGTTCTATTAGATGTATATTATCTTTGTCCCCTAAAATGTTATTAGCTAATTCTTTAATTTTAGGATTTAAATGTACCGGGAATACAACTTCAATTTCTTTATTTTCTTCACATAATTCCTTTACACCAGTAAATATGTCTTCCATAGGCTTACCCCAATTCTCTCTTCTATGACAAGTCATTACTACTACTTTTTTATTTTTATAATCTATATTATTTAAAAGATCATTTTCAAATACATAATCTTCTTTAACTACAGAAAGAAGAGCATCTATTACAGTATTTCCTGTAATAAAAATATCTTTTTTGTCTACCCCTGCTTTTATTAAATTATTATAATTTCCTTCAGTAGGAGCAAAATTAATATTTGCAAGATTTGATGTAAGTTTTCTGTTCATTTCTTCAGGATATGGAGAATATATATTTCCACTTCTCAAGCCTGCTTCAACATGTCCAACTTTTATTTTTTGATAAAAAGCAGCTAAAGCACCTACAAATGTTGTAGATGTATCTCCATGAACTAAAACAATATCAGGCTTTTCTTTATTTAAAACTTCCTCTAATCCTTTTAAAACCTTTACTGTGATATCTGTTATAGTTTGACCATGCTGCATTACATTTAAATCGTAGTCAGGCTTAACATCGAAAAGCTTTACTACCATATCTAACATTTCACGATGCTGAGCAGTTAAACAAACTTTAGATTCTATTTCTTTATATTCTTCTAACTTTTTAACTAATGGACACATTTTTATAGCTTCTGGTCTAGTTCCAAATATAGTCATTACTTTTAATTTTTTCACTTATATCTTCCTTTCTTAAAATTAAGGCACAGTTATATTATGTTACTAAATATTGCTATTGAACATATATGAATATTGATTTTTTTATAATCTTAATAATAAATTCTATAAAAGCTTTCTTTTTCCTTCTACAAAAAATTAATAAATAATTACAAGAAAGAACCTCTTTTAAGTTAATGGACTCGTACCATAAATTTAAAAAGGGTTCTCTTTATATCTTATAATATTAATATCCTAAGTTTCTGCTTTTCTTTCTTCTGCCTTTTTCATAAGACCTATTTTCTGCGCACCTAGTAGCACTAGTATTGATGTAGCAGCAATCACTAGATAGCCATATAATGTTGTTGATGCACTAGATACTATTATGGCACTTCCTCCTAAAAGCATACTTATTATATATAAAGTTATAACTGTTTGCTTCTGAGTAAGCCCCTTAGCTAATAATCTATGATGTAAATGTCCCTTATCAGCTTCCATAATAGGTCTACCATTTAACTTTCTTCTAATTATTGCAAAAGTAGTGTCAAATATTGGCACACCTAACGCAAGAACTGGAATAAACACTGCTATTGTAGCAGCTTTTTTAATAACACCTTCTACAGAAATAGTGGCTAGTAAAAATCCTATAACTAATGAACCTGTATCTCCCATAAATATCTGAGCAGGATTAAAATTATAAGGTAAAAATCCAGAAGATGCTCCTGCTAATATAGCAAGTAAAATAGCAATGTGATATTGCCCTATATTAAACGCAACAATAGATAATGATAAAGAGGCTATTGCAGACACTCCTGCTGCTAAACCATCTAATCCATCAATTAGATTTACTGTATTAGTAATTCCTACAATCCAAAAAACAGTAAGTGGAAATCTAAATGCTTTTAGAAAAACGTACCCACTTTCACTATTCATTAAAGGCAAGTTAATAAAATCTATAGTTACGCCACTATATACTACGATTATGGCTGCAATTATCTGAGCAGCTAACTTAAATTTAGCTGAAATTTGTTTAACATCATCTACTATACCTACTAAAACAATTATAGTTGATCCTATTAGAATTCCTCCGAATTCATTGCTATATAATAAATTCGGATTAAGTATCGCCATAAAAATTGATGTAATAATAAAAGCTGAGTATATAGCAATTCCGCCTAATCTAGGTATAGGTTTTTTATGCATTCTTCTACTATCCTTTGGTACATCTATTGCACCAATTTTATACGCTAGTTTTTCTGCATATGGAGTCAGCAAATATGAGATTGTTAAAGCAACAGAAAATGCTAAGATTCCAATCATAATAACATTTTGATTTTCCATAATTTCCTCCTTAGTCTTTACAAACCTTTCAACTTATATATATTACATCAACATATTAGAATTATCAATATATTAATAGCTCTATCTACTTAATTACTTCCAACTCAATACCTGATTCTTCAAGCAATTGACGCGACAATTCATCTGGATAATTTCTTTTAAATACTAATCTGCTAATTCCTGCATTAATTATCATTTTTGTACATACTACACAAGGTTGAATAGTTACATAAATAGTTGCACCTTCTAGTTTAACACCATGAAGCGAAGCCTGAATAATAGAGTTTTGCTCAGCATGAAGACCTCTGCAAAGCTCATGACGCTCACCTGAAGGTATTCCTAACTGCTTTCTAAGACATCCTGTTTCTTCACAGTGTTCTAATCCAGTAGGGGCTCCATTATATCCACTTGCCAAAATTCTTTTATCCTTAACAACTACTGCACCTACCTGTCTACGTAAACAAGTAGATCTCGTTTTAACTATTTCCGCCATTTCCATAAAATATTCATCCCAAGATGGACGCATAAAATCCCCCCTATATTACAAATTATTTATATCTAATTATATCATTATAACATATATTCGCAATTTCAATATATTTTATAGTACATTTGTAAGAAAAATTTAATATTCACAACCAAAGACCTACAAATATAAGTGTAAGTATTGACTTTAATTGTAAATTATGTTAATTTTAAACGATAATAAAAAAGGGGTAATTTATATGAAAATAAAACACAAAATATATATTTCACAATTTTTTGTTTTCCTGCTTATTTTTTATAAGAACTACAATTTTAAATTTAATATAGATTCGCTTATTTTTTTTATCATATGTGCATTTGCAGCATACATAATAAATAATTTACCTCATGATTTAAAATAAATATAATATAACATATTAGTTTTTAAGCAGAAACGACCTAAGAAAACCTTGTTTGAATTCAAACAAGGTTTTCTTAGGTTATTTCTAGAGTTGTTTTATTTTATTGTTTTTTATCAACATAAGTTGAGTATTAATTTTCACAATTGTTTCTTGAAACGTTATATATAATTATTTTGTTCCAAACAATCTATCTCCTGCATCTCCTAAACCAGGGATAATATAAGCATGCTCGTCTAATTTTTCATCTACCGAAGCTACATAAATATCTACATCTGGGTGCATGTCTTGTACAGCTTCTATTCCTTCTGGACATGCAACTAAACAAACAAGTTTAATATTTGTAGCACCTCTATCTTTAATGAACTTTATTGCAGCTTTTGCAGAACCACCTGTTGCTAACATTGGATCTACTACAATTAATTCTCTTTCACTTACATCTGTAGGCATCTTTACGTAGTATTCAACTGGTTCTAAAGTCTCTGGATCACGATATAAACCAACATGCCCAACTTTTGCAGCTGGTATTAACTCTAAAATTCCATCTACCATACCGATCCCTGCTCTTAAAATTGGAACTATACCTAATTTTCTACCACTTAAAGTTTTAGACTTAGTTTTACAAACAGGAGTTTCTATTTCTATGTCTTCTAAAGGAAGGTTACGTGTAACCTCGTAGCCCATTAACATAGAAATCTCTTTTACTAGCTCTCTAAAAGCTTTAGAGCCTGTATTCTTATCTCTTATCATAGTTAATTTATGTTGTATTAATGGATGATCAATAACTGTTACTTTACCCATAGTTTTCCTCCTAAGCATATTATATTTATACTATAATTTAGTATCTGTTTTCAATATCAGTAATCTTGTCTATTCTTCTTTGATGTCTTCCGCCTTCAAATTCAGAGCCTAACCATGTATCTACAATATCTAATGCAAGACCAGGGCCTACTACTCTTCCTCCTAAAGCTATAATATTAGCATCATTATGCTGTCTAGTTGATCTAGCAGAGAAGCAGTCACTAACTAATCCGCAGCGAACCCCTGGTATTTTATTGGCAGCTATTGATATGCCTATTCCTGTACCACAAATTAATATACCTTTTTCAAGCTCTTTATTAGCTACAGCCTTTCCTACTGCTTCAGCAAAGTCAGGATAATCTGTAGATTCAGTTGAATCCGTTCCGAAATCTTTTATATCGAATCCTTTTTCTTGTAGGTGTTTTTTTATAAGTTCTTTTAATTCGTACCCACCATGATCACTTCCTATAGCAATTTTCATCTTAACACCTCCAATATGAAATTTTTCGCAAATCTATATAACATTCTACATTAATTTTAATAATCCTTCAATTATTTTTTTAAATAATTTTTTCCACTAATTTATGTAAATATTCTTCTATTTCCTTAACACATTTACTATAAACCTCTACAGGCTGTCCAAACGGATCTCTTATATCATATATATCATCATTAGCTTCTTCAAAGGATACTTTGCTTTTTTCAAGTTTTTTTCCATTATTTAAAATGTATTCTTTTAGTGTGAAAACTTTACCTTTAGCATTAGGTCGCATTTGTTCTACTCCCATTTTATGATTAACCGTCATAGTTAAAATTAAATCTGTTTCTTTAATAAGATTTGGAGTTAAAGGAGTTGATAAATGGTTTCTAATATCTATACCTTTATCCTCTAAAACTTGTATAGCCTGGGGAGATGCATTGTCTCCATCCCATGCACATGTACCAGCAGAACTTATTTTAAATCGATTTTTACTTATACCCTTGTCCTCCAGTAGCTTTTTAAATAAAGCCTCGGCCATACTACTTCTACAAGTATTGCCTGTACACACAAATAAAATACTTTTCATAAAGCTGCCTCCCCTTAATTTTAATAATAAAAGCTAAATAATAATAATATCATTCAGCTTTTATTATGCAATAACCTGCGGCTTTTTTCAACCTATTCATTACAGCTTGACCTATTTTTACAGCATCTACAGATTCAGATAGTATGATTTGAACATCTGTTTCATCAAACTCTCTTAAAACTTTAAATAAATTTGCAGCAATACTTTCTGGGCTATTCCTGCTTCCTATAGATTTAATGATAGATTTTGTGTATTTATTTATAGTTTCATCAGTACAGATTATACCTACTTTTTTATTGTCATTTTCATAATTTACTTTAAGTTCCTTTATTTTGTTTACAGTTTTTTCTAAATCACCTTCAATTATTATAACATTTGCTTTCGGTGCATAATGAGTATATTTCATACCTGGTGATTTAGGAGCTTCCTTAATCTCTGTTGGACCTTCTATAGCTTTATCTATAGACACTTCTCCTAATACTTCCTCTAACATTTCTTTTGTAACTCCACCTGGCCTCAATATCATAGGTATATCTCCACTCATATCCAAAACAGTTGACTCTACCCCTACATTAGAATCTCCTCCTGCAACTATAGCATCTACCTTACCTGAAAGATCCTCTATTACATGCTCTGCCTTAGTAGGACTCGGTTTACCTGAAAGGTTTGCACTAGGCGCTGCTATAGGAATTCCTGCTTCCTCTATAAGCTTAACAGCTATAGGATGACTAGGCATTCTAATAGCTACTGTAGATAATCCAGCAGATATTTCATGTGGAACAATATCACTTTTTTCAAAAATAATAGTTAAAGGTCCTGGCCAAAACTTTTCAATAACAGGATAAACTTTTTGTGGTATAGATTCTACTAAAGGAAATATATCTTCTATTTTAGTAATATGAACTATTAAAGGATTATCCGAAGGCCTCCCTTTAGCTTCAAATATTTTTTTTACTGCTTTTGGATCTAGTGCATTGGCTCCTAAACCATATACCGTTTCTGTAGGAAATGCTACTGTCCCTCCACAATTTAATATATTAGCACATTCTTCTATTAATGAATTATCTATTTTATCAACATCTATTTTTACAATTTTTGTATCTTGCATAACTTTATTCACCACTCCACTCATTTAATCCTTGATTTATTACTTCTCTTGCAATAGGTGCAGCTGCTGCACCGCCGCTTCTACCTTCTGATTCTAAAATAACTGCAACTGCTATTTTAGGGTCATTAGCAGGTGCAAATCCTATAAACCATGAATGGTCCTCCCCAGTTTCATTTTGTGCAGTTCCTGTTTTTCCTGCAACATCTATCCCATTAATTCTAGCATTTCTACCTGTACCTTCATTAACTACGGCCACCATCATATCTTTAATTTCATTTGCTATAGTTTCAGAAACAATAGGAATTCCTTCATTATTATTAGTATATAATACTCTATCATTTTCACTTGTAACTTGTTTCAATATATAAGGAGTCATCATAACTCCATCATTAGCAAATATGGATGTTGCTGTTACCATATGCATAGGTGTTACTAACAGCTTTCCCTGACCTATAGACACAGCTGCTATATCTGTAGAACTCATATCTATATCATATGGATATCTACTTTTACTTATAGGCATATCAGATTTTAAATCTTTACCTACAAAAAACTTCTTAGATATATTAGTTATTTTTTCACTTCCAAGTTCTGTTCCCATTCTAGCAAAATTAGTATTACAGGATACTATCATAGATCGTCTTAAATCTAAATTTCCATGTCCAGATTTATTAAAATCTGATAAATCATAACCGTCAATATTTATAGTCCCTGTACAATCATATTCAGTATTAATAGTTCCATCTTGCAGTATAGCTGCCGCTATAATTGGCTTGTATATAGAGCCTGGAGGGTAAAGTCCAGAAAGACTTCTGTTAAGCAGTGGGCTTCTTTCATCAGAAGTAAGCTTCTCCCAATTATTCGATAATGTATTAGGATTATAATCTGGCTTACTCACCATAGCTAAAACTTCTCCAGTTTTAGGATTCATTGCCACAATAGACCCTATTTTACCTTTTAGCAAACTTTCTGATCTTTGTTGCAAATTATGACTTATTGTAAGAGTTAAATTATTGCCATCAATTCTTTTACCTGTAATACTTTCTCTAAGTTCAGCTAAAATATTATCTTCTGTTAAAGCAAGCAACTCATCATTATAATACGATTCTATTCCAGATTTTCCAAATTTTTTAGAGCTATACCCTATAACATGACTATATAACTGATTATAATTATATACTCTAGACATTTTGTCATCTTCTTCTACTATAGTTTCAGCAAGTATAACACCGTTACGGTCTAAAATATTTCCTCTTATAGTTTTATCTTCTACAGCCAAATACCTTTTATTATAAGGATGCTTAGTTAAATCTGCTGCTTCAAATATTTGAAAATAAGTTAAATAAGCGATTATACTAAAAAATAAAATACTCATAAATATAATTACATGAATTATTTTTTTATCACTACTCAAGTATAACAGCCTCCTCTTCTTCAATTGTTTTTTTAGAGATTGCCTGTAATATACCAAAGGATATGAATGCTGAAATTAAAGAAGTTCCTCCGTAGCTAATAAAAGGTAATGTAACTCCAGTAAGTGGGATTAGTTTAATAACTCCACCTATTATAATGAAGGTTTGGTATCCATATATTAATGTAATTCCAAGAGCAACTATTCTTTTAAATATATCTTTAATAGTCAACGCTATTTTAAACCCTCTATATATTAATAAAAAATAAAGAAGCACTACTGATATCCCACCAAAAACTCCCATTTCTTCACATATTGCAGAAAAAATAAAATCCGTGTGCACCTCTGGAATATATGTAGGACTCCCTAAACCTAAACCTGTTCCAAAAAAACCTCCTTCTGCAATAGCAAATAAGGACTGGGTAATCTGATACCCTTTATTAGATATATCTGCCCAAGGATTAATCCAGGTAGTTAATCTAACATTAACATGACTCATAGTAAAGTAACTAATTATACCTATTATTAATACAAGCCCTAAATTATATAAAAGCAATTTACGGTCATCTTCATATATATAAAATATACTTAGAAACACTATAAAAAAAAGTGCGGATAAACCTAGTTCTCTTTGAAGTAATAGAAAGAAAATATGCATATATGCTAACCCTAAAAATACATATACATTCTTTACTTTTTCATTAAGCGTATCTATTAATCCTATTTCAGTTTCAATAGATTCTATTGGTTCCTCTTCAGTATAATCTAAATCTTTATTCACATCAGAATTTATAATTTGGTCTTCATAAGAATCTAAACCTTCAGAATGAGTTACTACTTCATCTGAACTGAATCTTAATTTATAATAAGCTGCAATAAAAAACACAAAGCTTACCTTTATTATTTCTGCAGGTTGAAATGAAAACCCTCCTATTTGTATCCAGTTAGTAGCACCGCCTATACTACTTCCTACAGCAATAGTAGTTATAAATGAAATAAAGTTAAAAATTATGTAAAGATATAAATATTTATCCCAACCCTTTATAAATCTAAATATTATGTAAGCTAAAAAATAAAGTATTATTCCAAGAGCATATAAACTAATCTGTCTAACACCATACTCTGGGTTAATACGATACAACATTATAATACCTAAGCTTGTTAACATAGATATTATTAAAAATATATACTCATCACCCATTTGTAGTTTTATAATAGCTAAGTAAGAAATAACCATTAAAGCTATTACTCCAGCACCAGATGCTAGTATAAATGTATCTAATGGTTTTACATATAGAAATAATAGCCCAAAGAATAATAAATTTACAAAGATTAATATATAAATAGGATTTTGTATTCTAAAAAATTTATTAAGCTTCATCATCAGCCACCTCTTTTACAAATAAAAACTCAACTTGTCCTATTCCAATCCTATCTCCATTTTTAAGTTTGACTACATCTGCTATTTTTTCATTATTTAGGTATGTTCCGTTAATACTGCCTACATCTTCTAAAAAATACTCTCCTTCATCTTGTACTATTTTTGCATGATTAGAAGAAATATACCTATCTAATAGTTTAATAGAGTTTTGTTTTCCTCTACCTATAGTAGTTATCTGTCCTAAATCATAAAACTCCTGAATATCAAAATCTAACATTTCTTTTCTATTAATAAGCTTTAAATAAGGTCTATTATACTGTCTTCGATTCATTCTGTTAATAGACTTAATATCTAAATATATTAGCCTTATAATTCCAAATAGAAAATAATATATAAGTATTATAAATATATATCGTATAATCCAAGAAAGGATTTCAAACATTTATATTCACCCTTAACCTTTCAGACATATTTAGTATATTGTAAAAATTTATTTCTTAATAAAAATTAAGTTTAGGTATAATTAAAGTTAACCTAAACTAAGTCTTTATCTATATCAATATTGTATACCAAAATTAATAAAATTAACAATATGTTCTAAAATATTTTAGAAACAATAATTCCTATCATAAATCCAAATACAGCAAACATAGTTGAAATTCTCCCTTTGTTAAGCTCTTGTCCCTTCGGAATTAGTTCTCCAATTGTAATATATAGCATAGTTCCTCCAGCAAAGGCTAAAGAAAAACCAATAAGACTATAGGCCACTTCACCTATTAATACTCCAAAGTATGCACCAAACCCCATAGGTGTTCCCACTAGCAAAGCAAATAAAAAGGCTTTTAAAGCTCCATATCCTCCCACTTTCATAGGTACTACCATAGCAATCCCTTCTGGTACATTATGTAGTGCTATTACTATTGCAAGACTAATTCCTAAGCTACTTTCTGCCATAAATCCGGAACCAATCGCAAGACCTTCTGGAAAATTGTGAAGTGCAATACTAACTCCTAACAAAAATCCTGTTTTTAAAAACCCTTGCTTTATTGATAATTTAGTTTCTGTAGACTGCATTACTATATTATCTAAAATAGCTGATGCAAGAGCTCCCAATCCTAAGCCTATAACTGTACTTATTTCCCCTGCAATATTAAATGCCTCTGGGAGCAAGTCAAAAGTTACAGTAGCAAGCATAACCCCTCCCGACAGCCCTATAATACTGCTTAAAAAACGATTCGAAGGTTTCTTTATAAAAAATCCAAAAGCTCCCCCTAATCCTGTTCCTATAACTCCAACCATAAATCCTATTAATGTAGTTCTAACTAAATAGCTCATATATATTCCCCCATAATATTTAAATTAAAATATCAATATTTATATATATTCTATAAGGATTATTTATATATATTCTATAAGGATTGAATTTAGAGCTATTTAAACAAAAAATAGTAGCAAAGAATAACTTCCTTGCTACTAAACATTAAATTTAAATTATAGATAGGCAACTTAATATTTAATCAAAATACTAATCAACTACATTTGCAGGACATGACTATAACTCTCAATGAATGAAAGTTTAAAATTCGTTAAAAAATTGCGCACTGTTTGAGCGAAGCGAGTTTAAGCACTTGAAATTTTTAACTATGTTAAAAATTGAGTGCGCCATGGAGCAACTTTAGTTGCGTAATTTTGCGAATTTTAGGATTTTGAGATTGAATGAATTGTAAGAGTTATTCATGGGCGAAACCGTAGTTGTGTGTATTTTCATTAAATATTCATACCTGATATATATTTAACTATTTACTTCTCTAAGTTTTTCTGCTTGATCTGTTGTAATTAATGCATCGATCATTTCTTGTATATTTCCGTCTAAGAAAGAGTCTAACTTATGCATAGTTAAGTTAATACGGTGGTCTGTAATACGACCTTGTGGGAAGTTGTAAGTTCTTATTCTCTCACTTCTATCTCCAGTTCCCACTTGGCTCTTTCTGTCTTTAGCAATTTCAGATTGTTGTTCTTGGATTAAAACGTCTAAAAGTCTAGATCTTAAGATTTTTAACGCTTTATCTTTGTTTTTAAGCTGGGATTTTTCATCTTGACAAGATACTACTGTACCTGTAGGCATATGAGTAACACGAACAGCTGAGTCTGTTGTATTTACTGACTGTCCACCATTTCCAGAAGAACGGAATACATCTATACGTATATCATTCATATCTAATTCAAAATCTACTTCATCTACTTCTGGTAACACAGCTACAGTTATTGTAGATGTATGAATTCTACCACCGGACTCTGTACTTGGAATTCTTTGTACACGATGAACTCCACTTTCATATTTTAATTTAGAATATGCACCATTACCTTTAATCATAAATACAACTTCTTTATACCCGCCTACTCCAGTTTCACTAGCACTCATCATTTCAACTTTCCAGCCTACGCTTTCTGCATATCTTGTATACATTCTAAATAGGTCTGCAGCAAATAATCCAGCTTCGTCTCCACCTGCACCAGCACGAATCTCAACAATAACATTTTTATCATCATTAGGATCCTTAGGTAATAATAAAATTCTTAGATCTTCTTCAAGATTACTAATTTGTTCTTCTAATTCATCTGCTTCCATTTTAGCCATTTCCTTCAGTTCTGCATCTGATGATTTATCATGAACAATTTCTTTAGCATCTTTAAGACCTTCTTCAGCTTTTTTGTATTCACGATACTTTGTTACTATTATCTCTAAATCTGAATGTTCCTTAACTAGTTTTTTCCACTGATTTTGGTCATTAATTATTTCTGGGTCACTTATTTTTTGACTTAAATCTTCATACTTTTCTTCTAAAAAAGCTAGTTTATCTAGCATACGATTCACCTCATTTATATTTTTACCAATGTTAAATTATATCATAAAATAAGTTTTTTTTCTACTGTTTAACACCTAAAACTACACGGTCTAGGCCTGCTAAATCCTTTAACACTTTAACATTTCTAAATTCATTATATTTTAGAATTTTTATAAGATCTTCTCCTTGATCATATCCAATTTCAAATAAAAGATATCCTCCATCTTTTAAATAATCCTTAGCACCTTTTGTTATTGCTCTATAAAAATCTAATCCATCTTTTCCACCGTCTAAAGCTAAGTGAGGTTCATAGTCTTTTACTACTGGACTTAAAGTATCTACTACATCCTTTGGAATATATGGAGGGTTAGAAACTATAAAATCATAAGCTTTATATTCATCTTTTCCACCAATAGCATCAAATAAACTTCCTTGTAAAAATCTAATTTTATTTTCCACTTTATTATTATCGGCATTTTCCTTAGCAATTTCTAAGGCTTTTGAAGAAACATCTATTGCAGTTAAATTAGATTTGTTAATATATTTAGCTAAGCTAACTACAATGGCACCACTTCCAGTACCTATATCCATTATGTTTACAGAGTTAGGACTGAACTCTTTATCGTAAATATCTATTGTTTTTTCAACTAAAATTTCCGTATCTCCTCTAGGAATTAAAACGCCTTCTTCTACTTTAAAATCTAACCCCATAAACTCTTGCTTATTTACAATATATTGAACAGGCATAAGCTTTTCACGCTTTTCTATGCTATCCCAAAATTCAGCTTCTATTTCTTCTGAAACTTCTTTTTCAGGATACATATGAAAATAAATTCTTTCTACCTTAAGCAGATTAGAAAGTAAAACCTCTGTATCTAGCTTAGGTGTATCTATATCTACCTTATTTAGTCTTTCAGTACCTTTTACTATTAATTCTTTTATTGTTACCATTTTGCTTCGTCCTCGTTTTCTACTAAAACATTTTTTAAAGCTTCTATAGCTACTTCTATTTGACTATCATCTGGTTCTTTAGTAGTTAGTTTTTGCATCATCATTCCAGGGTAACTCACTACAGACATAAAAGCAGACTGACTTTTTCCTGCAATTTTAATTATTTCATATGAAACACCTGCAACTATAGGCAATAAAAGCAATCTACTTATAACCCTAGTAATAGGATCTTGCCAACCGATTAAAGAGAAAAAAATCATACTAACCATCATAACTATAAAAAGAAAGCTAGTTCCGCATCTTGGGTGAAGTGTTGAGTACTTTCTTACATTTTCAACAGTAAGATCTTCACCATTTTCATAGCAATAAATAGTTTTATGTTCTGCACCATGGTACTGAAAAACTCTTTTTATATCTTCCATTTTAGAAATAATAGCAATATATGCTATGAACAGACCTATACGCAGAATTCCTTCAATAAAGTTTAATCCAAAGGTTGTAGATATTACATTTTTCAATACTCCAGTCACTAATGTTGGACCTAAAATAAATATACTTACTGACATTAAAAGAGCTACAAAAACTGAAAAATATACTAAAACATCCCCCAGCTTATCTCCAAATATTTTTTCTAAAAAAACTTCAAATTTTCCAGGTTCTTCATCACTATCTTCATCTGGCATTGCTATATCGGCAGAATAGTTTAAACATTTAACTCCTGTAACCATAGAATCTATTAAAGCTATACCACCTCTTACAAAGGGAATTTTATTCAATTTATATTTCTGAACAAATCCTTCAGAAGATTCCTTTTTAACAATTATTTCATTTTTAGGATTTCTAACTGCTATCGCTACGTCTCTAGGACCTTTCATCATAATACCTTCTATTAAAGCCTGACCACCTATAGAGGTGGGCTTTGCCACTTTATGGCTTAATTTACTCATAAATTTCTTCCTTTCCAGTTCAAATTAAAGTAAAAATGTTAATATCTAATAAAAATACACACAACTACAGTTTCGTAATTTTAGTGTTCTTATCACACATTAGTGTGTTTTGTTTATATTTTTTTATATATTTAACTTTTTCTCTAATATAATTATAACCTACTTTTAACTTTACACAAAGAAAAACACTAAAAAATGCAAGTAAAAAAGTGCGATAACTGAGAATCCTTCCCGTTATCGCACTTTAAAATTATTTATTTTACTACTATATTATATATTCTACCTGGAACGTAGATTTCTTTAACTACATTTTTACCTTCTACTAAGCTCATAAGTTTTTCATCATTTCTAAATTGTTCTTTAACCATATCTGCAGTTGCATCGACAGGAATTACAATTTGACCTTTAACTTTACCGTTTAATTGAACTGGAATTTCGACTACATTGTCAATAGTTTTTCCTTCATCATATTTTGGCCATGATGTTTCATTTGCCATTCCTTCAAACCCTATTGTTTCCCACAATTCTTCTGTAATATGTGGAGCTACTGGGTTTAATAACGCTAATAGTACCTTCATATCTCCTTTTGTTACGCTTCCATTGTCATAGAAATCGTTAACAAGAGACATCATAGATGCAATAGCAGTATTAAACTTCATGCTTTCGTAATCTTCACTAACCTTTTTAATAGTTTTATGAATATTACTTTCTAGGTTTTCTGTTACTTCTTCACTGTCTTTTAATGATTCTTGTAATCTCCACACTCTATCTAAGAATCTTCTACAGCCCTTTACTCCATTTTGAGACCAAGGTACACTTTTTTCAAAGTCACCTATAAACATTTCATACAGTCTTAATGTATCTGCTCCAAACTCGTCTACAACCTCGTCAGGATTTACAACATTACCTCTAGATTTTGACATTTTCTCGTTGTTTTCTCCTAATATCATACCGTGTGAAGTACGTTTTTGATAAGGCTCTGCAGTAGGTACAACACCACAATCATATAAGAATTTATGCCAGAATCTTGAATATAGTAAGTGTAATGTAGTGTGCTCCATACCGCCATTATACCAGTCAATAGGTAACCAATAATCAAGGTTTTCTTTACTTGCTAGCTCTCCACTATTTTTCGGATCTGTATATCTTAAGAAATACCATGAAGAACCAGCCCATTGAGGCATTGTATCTGTTTCTCTTTCAGCCATGCCTCCACATTCTGGACAAGTAGTCTCAACCCAGTCTCTAACATTTGCTAATGGAGATTCGCCATTATCTGTAGGCTCATAACTTTCAACATCTGGAAGTACTATTGGTAATTCACTTTCTGGTACTGGCACCCATCCACATTTGTCACAATGAATTAGTGGAATCGGCTCTCCCCAATATCTTTGACGAGAGAATACCCAGTCACGAAGTTTATAGTTTACTTTACTATTACCTAACCCTTTTTCTTGTAACCATTCACTTATCTTTTTCTTTGCTTCCTTAACTTCTAATCCATTTAAGAAATCTGAATTAACTATTTTACCTTCTCCTGTATCTGTATATGCAGCTTCCTCTACATTTCCACCAGCAACTACTTCTACAATAGGAAGGTCAAACTTTTTAGCGAACTCCCAGTCTCTTGTATCGTGACCAGGTACAGCCATTATAGCACCTGTTCCATAAGACATCATTACATAATCAGAAATAAATATAGGCATTTTTTCTCCACTAACTGGATTAGTAGCTTCAATACCTTCAATTTTTACTCCTGTCTTATCCTTTACAAGCTCAGTTCTTTCAAACTCAGATTTTTTAGTAGCTTCTTCTCTATAATCAAGTAAAGCATCCATATTTTTAATGTGATCTGATAATTCTTCAATGTATGGATGTTCTGGAGACATTACCATATAAGTAGCACCAAATAACGTGTCTGGTCTTGTAGTATATACAGTTATCTTTTTACCTCCAGTAATTTCAAAGTCTACTTCCATACCTTCAGATTTACCTATCCAGTTTTTCTGCTGAATCTTTACTCTGTCTATATATTCTACTAAGTCAAGATCCTTTATCAGTCTTTCAGCATATTCTGTAATTTTAAGCATCCATTGGTTTTTATTTTTTCTAACTACTTCGCCACCACATCTTTCGCAGCCACCATTTACTACTTCCTCATTAGCAAGACCTACTTTACAGCTGGTACACCAGTTAATAGCCATTTCTTTTTTATAAGCTAATCCTTTTTCAAAAAGCTTTAAAAATATCCATTGAGTCCACTTATAATACTCTGGATCTGTAGTATTTACTTCTCTAGACCAATCGAAAGACATACCTAATCCTTGTAATTGTTTTTTAAATCTAGCTACATTTTGCTCCGTAACTTTTGCAGGATGAATTTTATTTTTTATAGCATAGTTTTCTGTTGGAAGACCGAAAGCATCCCATCCCATTGGATATAGAACGTTATATCCTTCTAATCTTCTTTTCCTTGCTACTACATCAAGTGCTGTATATGGACGAGGATGTCCTACGTGTAGTCCTTGCCCTGATGGATAAGGGAACTCAATTAGTGCATAATATTTTTCTTTACTTTTATCGTCTGAAGCATGAAATGTTCCTTTTTCCTCCCATATTTGTTGCCATTTTCCTTCTATTTCGCTTGGGTTATATTGTTTCATGTTTTCAACTCCTTTATATTTGGTGTAGTATCAGATTTAATAAATCACAAAAAAACCTTCCACCTCTGTGTTTAGAGGCGAAAGGTCGCGGTACCACTCTAATTGATTATATCAAAAACACTATATAGATATATCATATCTAATAGCATTTAAATAATCATCTCGATAACTTTTAACGGAGTAACCCGATTAGAACTACTTATTTTCACTCTAATAGCTCTGGGACGAGTTCAGCTGTGACCACTGTTATCTTTCACCACCCGATAACTCTCTAAAAATGATCTGACAACCTACTACTTCCCTTCATAGCAAAACATTTTGAATATTATTAAGTTGTATTGTATTGTACTAAATTATTCATAAAAAATCAAGGCTTTTCATAAATATTATTTGACTTATTTGAAAATAATGTAACAATATTAACTTACTTCATGATTAAGCTGCTTAATTATATCTATAAATACATCTACAATATTTGAATCAAATTGTGTACCTTTACATCTATTTAACTCCTCTATTGCTTGATCATAACTTTTTGGTGTTCCATAAGGTCGAGATGAGGTCATTGCATCGAAACTATCTGCTACACTGAGAATTCTAACAAGATAAGGAATGTCTTCTCCCTTAAGATTACTAGGATACCCCTTGCCATCATAACGTTCATGGTGATGCAAAATCAAAGGTATTGCATTATACAAATTAGGTACTTTTTTAATAATATTAACCCCATTCTCCGGATGTTTCTTAATATAGTTCCACTCTTCATCTGTTAACTTTTCTTTCTTATTTAAAATGTTCTTAGGAATCTCAATTTTACCTATATCATGTAAATAAGCACCAACTTTTAAAGTCTTTCTATCTTCCTCTGAAAGCTCTAGTTTTTGTGCAACTAAGTCACAATACATAACCACTCGTTCAATATGACCATATGTATATTGGTCCGTTGCATTTACAACACTGATTAATGTTTTTATTGAACTAATTAAATCTATATGCTTATCGTCTACATCTTGTTTCAATTCTTCTAAAACAGACGAGTAAACTTCAACCCTATTTCTATCAAGAAATTTTGCCTTATACATGGCATCATCTGCAGTCATGATTAAATCTCTTTGGGATTTAGCTTTATTTGGAAAGCAAGATACTCCGATTGAAACAGTAAGCTTATTCTTAGGTAAATTTTCTTCTCCATCAAAATGTGTAGTATATATTGCACTTCTAATCCTCTCACCAATTAAAATAGCATCTTTTTCATGGGTATTAGATAAAATAACGGCGAATTCTTCTCCTCCATACCTAGCAACCACATCTCCAGATCTTACATTCTTTTTTATTAAACTTGCTACTTTATTAAGCACCTCATCACCTTGTAAGTGCCCATAAAGATCATTGTATCTCTTGAAATAATCAATATCAATAAACAGCAAAGAAATAGTAGTTGAACTTTCTGCTGCTTCTAACTGTGCCGCTATAGCTTCATGAAAATATCTATGATTAAAAACTCCTGTTAAGCCATCTATATTCACTAATTCACTTAGTTCTTTCCTATGTTCTTTTTCTGTTTGAACATAATATCCCATTAACCATGCACTTAATATAAATATTCCTGCTATTATTAAGTCAACTTGAAAATAATGATTCAGCTTTTCAGCAGATGCAGTCACTATGTCTATAGCTAGTACAATAAGAGCGCAAATAGCAGATACAACTATTCCATATTTTTTCCCAAACTGTATTGTTGATGTAACAATAACAAGAAAAAATATTATTTTATATGGACTAGTATATCCTCCAGTTAATATTATTAATATAGAAAAAACTAAAATAAAAAGTACTATTTCAATAATACTTTTAAGTTTAATATTTATTTTGTTTTCATCACTTTTCAAGCTAATCATCCATGCTTTAAATATTAAAAATAGCATACAACAAACTATACCTAGTATAGTTGTACTAAACCCAGTGATTATCTTTACATCATCATAACCTACTAACCAATGATAATGAGTAAGAATAATAATACCACAAAGCAAAAGAGAGGATAATCTAATAAGTGAAAGTAATTTATAAATTTGTTTTCCTCTATTATTTTTATAGCAATCCATTTTTTACCTCATTTGTCTTTTTAAAATTTGAAAGTAATATGAGAGATTTTAAAATCTCTCATATTACTCTTCTCTTAGCATTTTTGGCTCTTCAGGTTGGTATGCTCCCCATAAACATGCAGATGCTGATGTTGTAGTAGCTGCAAATGTTAAAACAGATACACCTATACCAGCTAATAACATAAATAGTCTGTTCTTCATAACTATTGTCCTCCTTAAGTTCTTGTAATTGCCTTTAGACAAAAATCTAATTTAGATATTACAAAATCACCTATAAAAGTCAATGTTAGGCTTTGCCAAACAATACCAGTAAATATTGAAATAATAACATTTATAAACATGTCATTTCTTAATATAAAATAGCTTATCCATAAAATAAATGTTATTACAAACATAATACAAATAAAATTTATAGAAGCCTTTTTTAACCTTTGTCTTTTTTCTGGCTTTCTAATAATCTTATTGGGAGTATCTACTGGAGAATATTTATAGATAATATAGTAAGCTAATATAAAACCAGCTATGTAAATTAAAAATATTAATGTTGTATTTATATAAGTACCTAATATTTTTACTAATATTGATAAAATTAAAAATATGATTGCACCAACTATTGCGCATCTATTAGAAGATGTTGCATGGGCACCCCCAGAATATCTTCTAAGTAAAGATGCTGTAAATGATATAAAAAGACACTCTAACAATAAATTAAACATACTTCCTAGTGCTGCAACCAAAATTATTGACCAAAGTACATGCATAATACTGAAAGCTCCATAAATTAAAACCTCTTTATTATCTTCATCTAAGTTTAAAACTTCTGCTATTTTAGTTCCTATCTTATTAGATATCACTTCAATAAAGTCCATCTTAAACCTCTCTTACTTTTATGTTGTTGTTCTTGTAAAACATTAGTGCAATTATTACTAAATATAGAATTAAGGATGGAAGTCCCCAAAGTGTTTTAATTAAAATGCTACTAGTTAGACTATCAAATGAAATTTTAAGTATATTTTCTATAAAATAAAAGTTAGCTAAATCGCAGATAACTAATGTAAACATAGATAATAATGCAGACGAAATAGCATTAAATAAATTAATTTTATTTATATTAACTAATAATATAATATTAGCAACTATAATAATAATAGTATGAACCCCAAAATCGACAGGTAAGAATCTTACTAAATAAGTAGTTATACCTAATATAATTCCTGATACTAAAATTTTATTTTTATCTATTTTCATTTTAGAAAATACATAACCTGCTAAAATTAATATTATTCCCTCTGGAACTGTTCTCAAAATCAACTCGGTTAACGTTAACTGCAAAGTACAGTGCCTCCCTCATTTTTATCTTTGTAGTTGTAACTTTACTAATATTCGCTACATTTATTCAATATTCGCTACATTTATTCAAATTCCTTCTTAATTATAAAAGATTTCATTTATAATTACTTAATAACTTCATGACAGGCTCTACATCTAGCTTCATAGCTTTCATTAGCTCCTACCATAATAGTAGGATCGTCATATTTTGCAGGCTTTCCATTAACTATTCTTTGAGTTCTAGTTGCAGGCATTTTACATTTCATGCATATAGCCGTAAGCTTTGTTACATTTTCTGCTATGGCCATTAAATCTGGTACTATTTTAAAAGGCTCACCTCTAAAATCCATATCAAGACCAGAACAAATGACTCTTTTATCCATATCTGCAACTCTCTGGCAAATACCTATAATCTCTTCTTCTAAAAATTGAACTTCATCTATTGAAAGTACATCAAATTCTTCGTTAATTATATATTGTAAAATTTCAGCGGCATTGGTTACAGAAATACATTCTAGTTTTTTTCCATTATGTGAAGTAATATGATTATCAGAATAACGATTATCGATTGCAGGTTTAAAGGATAATACTCTTAAGTTGGCAATTTTAGCCCTATTAACCCTTCTTATTAACTCTTCACTTTTACCTGCATACATAGGGCCTACAATTATTTCAATACTACCATTTTTGGAGTATTCGATAAAATCCATCATATCTACATCTCCTTTTAATAAAAAATATTGATAAGCTACCTTCAAGATAGTAATAAACTCAAAACTGTAGCCTTTTATGTTTTACTAAATTCTGCTATAAAAGCAAAAATCAAGGTTAGAAAAGTTTTTTCTAACCTTGACTGAAGTCCTATATTATAGAAATTACATACCGAATTTCTTTTTGAACTTTTCAACACGTCCACCTTTTTCAACATTCTTCTGCTTACCAGTGAAGAATGGGTGACACTCTGAACAAATTTCTACTCTGATTTCTTTATTTGTTGAACCAGTTTTAAATGTATTTCCGCAAGCGCAGTGAACTTCTACCTCTTGATATTCTGGATGTATACCCTTTTTCATAACTTTCACCTCTCTCCTCTTACTGTTACTATATAAAAGCATCGAAGCTGCTTTTGCAAATGTAATTTTATAAATTATAAAATATACATAGGCGAATTTTAACTACTACATTATAGCATAAAGATTTTATGGGTGCAAGAAGTTATTGAATTCCTATATTTTCTTCTTAAACATCTCTATGAATTCTTTATTATTCTTTGTTGTAACTAAAGAGTTTATAATCTTCTCTGTAACCTCATATATAGGACTATTACTCATAGCTCTCCTAATATTCCAAATAGTTCCAAGTTCATTCTGGCTTAATAACAATTCTTCTCTTCTAGTTCCAGATTTATTAATATCCACAGCTGGGAATATTCTCTTTTCAGATAATTTTCTATCTAAATGAAGCTCCATATTACCAGTACCCTTAAATTCTTCAAAAATAACATCGTCCATTCTACTTCCTGTATCAATTAAAGCTGTAGCAATTATCGTAAGACTTCCGCCCTCTTCAATATTTCTAGCAGCCCCAAAAAATCGTTTAGGTTTATGAAGAGCTCCTGGGTCTAACCCTCCAGAAAGAGTTCTTCCGGTAGGTGGAATAGTAAGGTTATATGCCCTAGCTAATCTAGTTATACTATCTAATAAAACTACTACATCTTTACCATGTTCTACAAGTCTTTGAGCACGATTAAGAACCATTTCTGCAACTTTAATATGGTGACTTGGTAGCTCATCAAATGTTGAATATGCTACTTCCGCATCTATAGAACGTTGCATGTCTGTTACTTCTTCTGGTCGTTCATCTATAAGAAGAACTATAATTTCCGTATCTGGGTAATTTTTAGCTACACTATTTGCAACTGTTTTTAATAAAACTGTTTTACCTGCTTTTGGCGGCGCAACAATTATACCTCTTTGTCCTTTACCAATAGGCGCAATAAGGTCAATTAATCTAGTAGATAACCCTTTTGAATTGATTTCTAAATTAATTCTTTCAGTTGGATAAATAGGGGTAAGGTTTTCAAAATTAGGTCTTCCTCTTGATAATTCTGGATTAAGCCCATTAATACTTTTTACATAGAGAAGAGCTTTAAATTTTTCACCACTTTTAGGGGGTCTTGTAATACCTTTTATTTCATCACCAGTTCGCATGTTAAATCGTCTAATCTGAGAAGGAGATATGTAAATATCATTATCACTCGATAGAAAGTTTTCTCTTCTTAAAAATCCATAGCCATCAGTATGAACTTCTAATATTCCTTGTGCTATATTAACATCTTCACCTGGCGGAATTTCATCAGTTAAGTGATTAGGTAAGCCTCTTAATTTTTTTTCTTCGGATTTTGATTTATTATTTTCATTATTCCGATTAGAGCTTTCAGTAGGTTTTTGGTTCGAAGTTTTTTTAGTAGATTTTTCCTTAACAGTAGTTTCTGTTACTTCCTTACTTTTTATTTCTTTAATTGCTTCAATTAATTCATTCTTTTTATATTTTGATAGGTTTTTAACGCCTACTTTTTTTGCTATTTCTTTCAATTCAGCTAATTTCAGCTTATCCAAATCTGGATTATTCAAAACTACACCTCCAACACATCTTGTCTTTTAAAGCTTATAATATTAAATTAAAATCTATACAGTTAGCATAAAACTGTAAGGGATGGAAAACCATCCCTCATCATGCTGATTGTATCATTATTAATAACTTCGGTCAATGTGTATTTTCTAACTATTAATATAATTTAGGACTCTTTTACTACTAATATCACTAAAATTATTATCTTTTTTACCTTCATCAATTAGCTTACCATTTTCTATAAACAGCACTCTATGAGATACACGTTTTGCAAAAGCCATATCATGAGTTATTATTAAAATTGCCATGTTTTTTTCAGCTAAATCATCTATAATATTAGCAATACCTTCTCTCATTTCAGGATCTAATGCAGAAGTGGGCTCATCAAAGCATATTAGTTTTGGATCTAAAGCACAAGACCTTGCAATTGCAACTCTTTGCTTCTGCCCACCAGATAATTGAAAAGGATAAGCAGATGCTTTTGTCTCTAATCCTAAATCATACAATAAAGCCTCAGCTTTTTCTGCAGCAGCTTTTTTATTCATTTTCAAAACACTTCTAGGAGCTTCTATAATATTTTCCATAACATTCATATGTGGAAACAAATTAAAGCTTTGGAATACAATTCCTACTTTCTTTCTTATAGATTTATTTTGTTTTTTACTACAGTATTCAATACCTTCTACATTATTCTTACATAAAAAATCTCCATCTATTTCTATTGACCCTTTGTCGGCATCTTCAAGTCCATTTACAGCTCTTAATAAAGTGGTTTTGCCAGCACCAGAAGGGCCTATTATAGTAACTATTTCACCTTTGTTCACTTTAAAATTTATATTATTTAATACAGTATTACCATCAAAGCTTTTATATAAACCTTCTACTTTTAAACTCATTTCTAACCCTCCTGATCATATATTATTTATAATAAGAATACCTTTGCTCTAAACGTTTAAACCCTTCAGTTAAAAGCATTACAATTAAAAGATAAATTGTTCCAACTGCTACAAAAGGAATAAGGGAAGCATCTCTATTAGATGCTATTTTCCCTGCTCTTAAAAGCTCCCCTAAACCTACAACATATACTAAAGATGTATCCTTTACTAAATTAATAACCTCGTTTCCCACAGAGGGTAAAACCCTTTTAATTACCTGAGGTAATATTATTTTAGTAATTGTTCTTACTTTACTTAATCCTAAAACTATAGCTCCTTCGTATTGGCCTATTTCTATAGAATCTATTCCACCTCTAAAAATTTCTGCAAAATAAGCAGCATAGTTTAATATAAATGCTACAAGAGCCGCCGTGTTTCTATCTAATGCTATTCCTATATAAGGAAGACCGAAGAATACAAATACTAATTGAAGCATTAAAGGTGTACCCCTCATAACTAGAATGTAACTTTGTATTGTTTTACTTATTACTTTTATATTAGAAAGCCTTCCAAAGGCTACCACAACTCCTAAAGGTATAGAAATTAAAAGTGTTATTATAAAAATTTCTAAAGTTGTAGTAAGTCCTGATATTAGAGAAGGCAAAAGTGAATTTATATACGCCATTTTCTATACCTCCTAATGTGGATATCTAGTATTATATTTACAGTAGTTATAACTTAATTCTCACTAAACCATTTGCTATATACTTCATCGTAAGATCCATCTGCTTTCATTTCATCTAAGATATCATTTAATAATTTTAAAAGTTCTGTATCTGACTTTCTAACTCCTATTCCATATTCTTCTTTCCCAAAGTCATCTTCTAACACCTTATATTTTTCTTCTCCTCTTTGTTTAACGTAGTATCTAGCTAATACTTCATCAGCTACTACTGCATCACTTCTTTTAGCCTCTAAGTCCATAAAAGCCTCGTTATTAGTATCGAATAATACAGGCTCTCCACTATCAAATTCTGATACTATATCTGGATATTTCATTATTGCATCTAAAGTACTTGATCCATTTTGTACAGCTACTTTCTTATTCTTTAAATTTTCTTTTACTTTTATATCTGAATTCGCTAACGTTATAGTTATTTGCTTGTTTTCAAGATAGGGCTGAGTAAATGAAACTTTTTCTTTTCTTTCTTCAGTAATTGAATATCCATTCCAAATTAAATCTATGTTTCCTGAGTTAAGCTCTGTTTCTTTCATAGACCAATCAATTGGCTGAAATTCAACTTCTAATCCTGCTCTATTAAAAACCTCTCTAGCTAAATCAACATCAAATCCAACTAATTCTCCACTACCATCCCTAAAACCCATAGGTGCAAATGTATCATCAAGGCCCATTACTATATATCCTCTTTCTTTTATACCATCTAAATCTGTACTAATTGTAATATTATTACTACCACATGCAGAAAGTAGTAAAATTCCTACTAATATTATTGATATAAAACTATATCTTTTTATAAAACTTTTACTAAATCTATCTTTGCTATTATTAACAATGTTTTTTTCAGTGCTTTTTTTCATAACATTTTCTCTCCTTTTCATATACGGTGTATAACCTTATACACTTAGTACATTTTGATTTTTAATTTTTGCTTCAGCGCTGAAAACATGTGTCTAATCTCCTGTTCTGCAGAAACATTCATCAATTAGAGTAAATAAAAAAACTCCCGCCTCTAGCTTAAAGCTAGAGGACGAGAGTTATACTCACGTGGTCCCACCTCTTTTTATTGATACTTCACAGTATCAGTCTCTTCAGGTACGGCAATATTTTATTGCTTATACCCTAGCACGATAACGGGTGCAAAGTTCCCGATGCAGCCTACTACCCTAAGGGTTCAGTGCATAGCTCAGAGATGTGTTCAAAATATTTCCTTATGCCCCTCTCACCAACCGGGAACTCTCTGTAAAAGGATGGATATTCCTACTATTTCTCTTCAACACTTTTAAAATAAAAGATTTATTCTATTTGATTAAATATATTAAACTATTGTAACAAATATGTCAATACCTTTTTTGAATAAATTTTAATAAGCATATTTAGGTTTTTTATCTAATCTATGAATAGCTTCTACAAAACGTACTGTACCAGTTTCAGATCTCATAACTAAAGAATGAGTTTTAGCAGTATTATTTCCTGTATAAACAACACCTTTTAATAATTCGCCATCAGAAATACCTGTAGCTCCAAAATAAACTTCATTACCCTTTGCTAGATCATCTATAGTATATACTCTACCTACTTCAACGCCCATTCTTTTACATCTTTCTCTTTCTTCATCAGTATGTGCAACAAGTTTTCCTTGGAATCCTCCACCTAAACATTTCTGTGCAGCAGCTCCAATTACACCTTCTGGAGCTCCACCAATACCTAACATAATATCTACTCCAGTATGCTCAAAGCATGTTGCCATAGCAGCAGCTACATCCCCATTTTTAAACAGCTTAAGTCTTGCGCCTGCTTCTCTACATTGTTTCATTAGCTCTTCATGTCTAGGTCTTTCCAGCATAGTTACTGTTAAGTCTGAAATACTTTTATTTAAAGCCTCTGCTGTAGCTCTTAAGTTTTCGTGCACAGGTGCATCAATATGAACTTTATTTGCTGCCTTAGGTCCTACTGCAATTTTATTCATATACATATCTGGTGCATTTAATAAACAACCTCTTGGAGCAATAGCCACTACTGCTATTGCATTTGGTAGTCCATTAGCAACAGATGTAGTACCATCTACTGGATCCACTGCAATGTCAACTCTTGTAGCACCTTCACATTTAGATCCAACTTCTTCTCCTATATATAACATAGGTGCTTCATCCATTTCTCCTTCACCTATTACAACTAAACCATCTATGTCCATTGTTTGGAACATTTTACGCATACCATCTACACCAGCTTGATCCGCAGCGATTTTATCGCCTCTACCCATATGTTTAGCAGCACCTAAAGCTGCAGCTTCCGTTACTCTAACTAAATTAATCGCCAAATTTCTATCCATATGTTACACCTCCAAAATATTTTCACTTCATAATTATTGCTTCCTTATATTGTATATAAAGTGTATTAATACAAATTTTACTCATAATAAGGATAGATTTACTTTTTATCTGCTTTCATTATACTGCTTTTTTGTTGTTTTAGTCAATATAATGTAACGTATTAATTATATATAATATATACTACTTTTTGGCATCTGCTAAAAACTTTTCTATTCCTGAATCAGTTAAAGGGTGTTTTAGCATTTGTTTTAATACTTTATATGGAATAGTAGCAATATGTGAACCTGCTTTGGCTGCATCTAGAACATGTAAATTATGACGAATACTTGCTGAAATTATTTCTGTTTTTATGTTATGAACATCAAAAATATAAGATATATCTTCAACTAGTGCTATTCCAGTATGACCTATATCATCTAATCTACCAAGAAAAGGACTTACAAAAAAAGCGCCTGACTTAGCTGCAAGTAAAGCTTGAGTAGCAGAAAAAATTAAAGTTACATTAGTTTTAATACCTTTCTTACTAAGAATGCTTACAGCTTTTAAGCCTTCTTCTGTCATAGGTATTTTTATAACAACATTAGAATGAATTTTTACAAGCTCATCTGCTTCAGCTACCATTTCATCTGCAGTCTCTCCTATAACTTCTGCACTAATAGGTCCATCAACTAAGGTTGTAATTTCTTCTATAACTTCCTTTAAGTCTCTACCTTCTTTCGCAATAAGAGAAGGGTTTGTTGTAACACCGGATAAAACTCCCCATTTACTTACCTCTCTAATCTCTTCTATATTTGCAGTATCAATAAATAATTTCACAATTATCATCTCCTATTTTGTTTTTTATTAATGTATATATAAAAATATATTATATATGTAAAAATATACTTATTTACTCAATTATACTTGCTCAATTGCATATTAATATATTACATTATAAATTTATTTTTCTACATTATTTACTTATTCTATAAGGTAATATTAAATCCTTTATAAAAAACAAATTCTAATGAAATTAGAATATAACTTATATTATGTACATATTCGGACATTTTTTTACTTTGTTAAAAATATATTTCTTGCATCTCTATATAAATAGTTTTATAATATATAAATAAAAGTAATTATTCAAAATATTAAGAATATTATAAATATATAACTTTTATACTTATTCTTATTAATTCAAGGAGGTGATTCCAAAATTTAATAAAAGCAAAGTTCAAATTTAAATAATCTATTAAAGGAGGTTAATTATGGTAGATCTTAATGAAACTAAACAAAGGGATCAATGGGGTTCTAAAATTGGATTTATTATGGCAGCTGCTGGATCCGCAATAGGACTAGGTAACTTATGGAAATTCCCTTACATGGCTGGTCAAAATGGTGGCGGCGCATTTGTTTTCGTATATTTTGCAATATTAATATTAGTAGGTTTTACTTTAATGCTTGCTGAAATTATAATAGGTAGAAACACTCAATTAAGTGCTGTTGGAGCTTATAAAAAGCTTAACGCTAAATGGTCATGGTTAGGTGGTATAGGTGTACTTGCCGGATTTATGATTCTTTCTTTCTATAGTGTTGTTGGTGGGTGGACCATTAACTATATAGTAAAATCTGTAACCGGTGGTTTAGCATCTTCAGATCCAGCAGTTTTAGGTGGTTTATTCGAACAATTAATCGCAAATCCCACCGAGCCAATTATTTACCACGCACTATTTATGATTTTAACATTAGGAATAGTTAAAGGTGGTATTAGTGGAGGTATCGAAAAAGCTACTAAAATATTAATGCCTGGACTATTTATAATGATGTTTATCATCATGATCCGTGCTCTTACTTTAAATGGAGCTATGGCAGGTGTTGAATTCTTATTAGCACCAGATTTCTCTAAAATCAATGGTGGAGTTATCTTAGCTGCTTTAGGTCAAGTCTTCTTCTCATTAAGTCTTGGTATGGGAACTATGATTACTTATGGTAGTTATTTGAGTAAAAATGAAGACCTTGTTGTAAGTTCTATAAGTATTCCATTACTTGATACTGCTATTGCTTTACTTGCAGGACTTACAATTTTACCTGCTGTATTCGCTTTCGGATTTGACCCAGGTCAAGGTCCTGGACTTCTATTCGTTACACTACCAGCAGTATTTGCACAAATGCCACTAGGAACTTTGTTTGCCTTAATCTTCTTTGTGTTAGTACTATTTGCTGCTTTAACATCTTCTATTTCTTTATTAGAAGTAAATGTTGCATATGTAGTAGATGAATTTAATTGGGACCGTAAAAAAGCAACATTTGTTATGTCAGGTCTTATTTTCTTAGTTGGTGTAGCTGCATCATTAAGTATGGGACCATGGGCTGACATTAATATAATTGGTGGACGTAATATATTCGACTCTTTAGACTTTGTTGCAAGTAACATCTTACTTCCATTAGGTGGAATGTTCATGTGTATCTTCATTGGTTGGATTTGGGGACTTGAAAATGCTATTAAAGAAGCTTCTAACAATGGAAAGCTTGCATTTAAACTAGCTCCTTTCTGGGGATTCTTAGTTAAATGGGTAGCACCAATAGCTATCTTTATAGTATTTGTTCAATCTTCTGGCATATTGAGTTTATTTGGATTCTAAAAATCAATTTTAAAGAATCTGATGTAAATCTTACTTTATTTAAGATTATAAATAAGTTTATATGTATTAAAAAATTAAATGAAAATAGAACTCTTATAAGTAAGAGTTCTATTCTTTTATTCAGAATATAAACTTTTTTAACAAAGTTCAAATTGACAGAAAAGTTTGATTGTTAAAAAAGTAACGCTTGCTTTTTTCGACATCCCTCTATATAATTATGAAATATAAGTTGATTGCGAAAATTGTCTTTTTTAGAAATTATATTTTTATGTAGAATTATCTGTATATTCTTTCATTTCAATTTTAAGTGGACATATTAAATTTTTTTAAATGCTTTAATACTTTTTCATTTCCATTTAATTCGTTTAGAAATTTATCCTTTCTTTATAATTTATAGTATATATTTTTCATAAAGGATAAATTCTATATATAAAATAAAATATTTATAAGGAGGATTTAAATTATGACAGATTTAAATCAAAAACAAGAAAGGGATCAATGGGGATCTAAGGTTGGTTTTATCTTTGCTGCAGCTGGGTCTGCTGTAGGATTAGGTAACCTTTGGAAATTCCCGTATACCGCTGGCCAAAACGGTGGTGGAGTATTCGTTTTCATTTATCTTGCACTTGTATTAATTATTGGTTTTACTTTAATGATGGCGGAGCTTATACTTGGTAGAACTACTCAATTAGGACCAGTAGGAGCTTACAGAAAGCTTAAAGAGAAATGGTCTTGGGTTGGGTATATAGGAGTATTAGCCTCTTTCCTAATAGTAACATTCTACAGTGTTATAGGTGGTTGGATATTAAAATATATTGTTACAGCATTCCAAGGTGGATTTAACGTAACTGATGTGGCTATTTTAGAAACTACTTTCACTAATTTTATAGGAGCACCAGTTGAACCACTTATTTATCACGGTGCATTTATGCTAATAACATTAGGAATTGTTATGGGTGGTATTAGTGGTGGTATTGAAAAAGCTTCTAAGGTTTTAATGCCTGGACTACTTATAATGATGGTTGTAATTATGATAAGATCTATGACTCTTCCAGGAGCTATGGCAGGTGTTGAATATTTATTAAAGCCTGATTTTACAATGTTAAATATGAAAGTTGTTTTAGCAGCACTTGGGCAGGTGTTCTTCTCACTTAGTCTTGGTATGGGTGTTATTATAACATATGGTAGTTATTTAAGTAAAAATGAAAACCTTGTAGAAAGTTCTTTCTACATTCCTTTACTTGATACTATACTTGCATTACTTTCAGGTTTAACAATTTTACCTGCAGTATTTGCATTAGGATTTGACCCAGCTGGTGGACCTGGACTTCTTTTCATCACATTACCAGGAGTATTTGCTGGAATGCCTTTTGGATCATTCTTCGCTATATTATTCTTTATATTAGTTTTATTTGCTGCTGTTACTTCTTCTATTTCACTACTAGAAGCATCAGTATCATTATTCGTAGATGAATTTAAATGGAATCGTAAAAAAGCTACAATTACATTAGGAGTTATCGCATTCCTTATTGGTGTTCCTTCTTCATTGGCTAATGGACCTGTAATGTCAGATATGACATTTATTAACGGAATGAACTTCTTTGACTCAATGAGTTTCTTTGCAGAAAACTTATTATTACCGTTAAGTGGATTATTATTAGCTATCTTTATCGGTTGGATATGGGGAACTGATAAAGCCGTAGAAGAAGCTACAAATAGTGGTCAAGTTAAATTTGGTCTTGCTAAAGCTTGGGCATTCATTATTAAATGGGTAGCTCCATTAGGAATTGGATATATTTTCTTCCAAAGTGTATTAACATTATTCTCATAATTTAACAAAGAACTTTGTTTATACTAAAAGTCTCAGGATGGATTCCTGGGACTTTTTTAATATAAAACTTCTTATTTAAATTTAAGCATAAACAAGCTATATTAGGTATATATTCTTCTATACAAAAAAACCTATAGAATAGACCTTTATTAGTCTAAGCTATAGGTTTTAAAATATCCGTGTATTTAGTTATTTAGTATTTATTATTTTATCTTGGTATTAGCACTAGTATTCTTGTTGCTAATACATAATATCCATTATCTTCTCCATAAACAAGTATTTCATCGTCTCTATTTAGATCTCTAAGTCTTATTGTATCTCCATCTTCATCTATAATTATAGTATCATCATCTATTTCAATCTCTATTTCTTCTTTTCTGCTTATTTCCATTTCAAATATATCATCTCTATGATCTACATCAATAACTCTACCTTCATAAGTAACACCTTGTAACTTACGATACGACTCTATCCATACTACTTCATTATTTTCAAGATCAATTTCTACTTCATAGTTAGGTCTTAAATCATAAATACCTGCTCTTTCTTCTTCTATGGTTATTTCAGCCTTTGGAGTTACTTCAAATACTTCTGTATTACCATCATAATCTTCTACAGTTATTTCTGTTTTTTCACCTATACTAATTCCTTTAATAAATCCTTCAATAGTTTTTTGAACGCTAAATGCATTCACTTCTATTACCTTATCGTATTCAAGTTCAATTTCTACTTCATCGTCTATTTTAATTTCATCAAAATCTGCAGATTTACGATCTCTTCTTATATCAGTATCAGAGTCAATAACAAACTCTTCTCTATCATCATCTTCTAGTAATACTTCTAACACATATTCATCATCATCTTCTTCATATATATCTTTAACTATACCTTCTAAACTTTTTTCCTTTGGTTCTATTTCTAATTCTACTATTTCATCACCAATATGTTTTATAGTTACTATATCTCCAAATTTTATATCTCTAACATCTATAGATTTATTATCTAAATATATTTCACTACTTTTGGTAAGTACAAATTTAATTATTTCATCATCATCGTTCTTATCCTGAATATGTACTTGATTTTCCTGACCAGTTAAAAAGTAATAAAAATATCCTTCTGTTACTTCCTCAGCTTCCTCAGCCTCTATACTAACTATAACATCGTCTTCAATTACTACAGTTATATTCTGGCCTTTCTTTATCTTGTATATATCTGCTCTTCTATTATCTAAAGTAATATCTGCATCTTCATCTATATTATGAATATGCCTTTCATCTCCATCTACAATAGAAATAACATTTCTACTACCTTTTATAATACTTTCAACATATCCAGAGACAATTTCTGTTTTTACTCTATCATTAACTTCAGTATCATCATCTTCTGTATCATCAGGTGACGTATTCCCACCATATGAATTTCCATCCAATATTTCTGCAGATAATGAAACTATCTTTGCTACCTCTGCTCTACTTATTGCATTATTAGGAAGAAACCGTCCGTTATTACTATTCTTATCTAATATATCATTTCTTAGTAGCAAATCAATATATGGTTCAACATCATCTGGAATAATCATTTCATCATTATAAGGAATAGAGTATATGCTTTTTAATTTTTCTCCAGCTCCATACTCTAATACTCTGCCAATATAAGTTGCTATATCTTGACGTTTAGCATAAGTTTGTTTATTAGTAGATACTAAACCCTTTAAATCATCTTGTGAAATTATGTCATTGAATAAAGCATAAGCAACCTCTCCCTGAGCCCAACTAGGAATACTGTTACTTGATAACGCACTACTATACTGACTTATGTAATATTGGCTTTCACTACTACTATACCCCATAAGCTTTGCAGATATGATTACAGCCTCTAGCTTAGTAATATTCCCCCCTGGTCTATATGTAGCATCCTCATATCCAGAAATTATTTTACGTTCATAAACATCCTCTATATGCTCTTCTGCCCAATGTCCACTTATGTCTGTAAAAACAGTTGGTGCTGCAAAGGCTAAAGAACTGTTCAATAAAACAAATGATGTAGCAATAGCAATTGGCTTCTTAAAACTTTTTTTACTCATTATTCTTCCTCCCTATATTTTCAAATTATATATTTCTAGTAATCATATTTTTAAAATTAATTTTTAAATTAACCTACTACTATTATATCATTCTACATAAACCTTGTTTTTCCTTCATTTTTTTAATGCCTTTATAAATTTATATAAAAAAGAATGGCTTTGCCTTTAAGACAGAAAGCCACTCTTTTCTTAAATTATAAAAAATTCTTTTAGTTATATAAAATAATATTTTCTCTATAATCTCTTTGTAAATCCTCTTCTAAAAACTCTAAAAACCTTACAAGCATTGCGGAAGATTCTGCACGGGTTAAAACATCATTAGGATTTACTCTATTTAAATTATCACCTTTAACTAAACCTATTTCCTGCGCCATATAAATACTATCTTTAGCCCAAGATGGTATTTCTCTATCATCTGCAAATGATGTGGAGTACCCTGGTGTAGGGGCTTTGCTTTCAAATCCTAAAGCACGAATAATAACAGTAATTGCCTGAGCTCTAGTTAATGATTCACTTGGTCTAAATTCAATATCTGATATACCTTGTATTATTCCTTTTTCAACTCCATTTTTTATATATTCATAGTTTTTAGCTTCTGTAGAAACATCTATGAATGGTGATTTTTCAGGTTCTTCATCCCTTCTTCTAAGAGTTCTTCTGTCATCTTCTTCTTGGTTAGGTCTAATATCACTAGCCCTTATAACTGCTCTGGTAAACTCCTCTCTACTCATAGGTACATCAGGCACAAAAAAGTCTGATACCTCATCAAACACATCTAAAGAATATAATTTGTTAATATGCTCTTCTGCCCAATGTCCACCTAAATCTCTAAATTTCGGAACAATAAGCCTTTCTATATTTGGAGCCATATCCTTAGATAGATACTTAACTCCTCTATCTCTTCTTTTAGAGTCTGGTCCATCTTTCCTCATTAAAGGAAGGTCATACTTATATTCACCTACTATATCACTATTAGTTATACGTACATATCCACCATTGAAACTAGAAAAATTAGCCTCATTATCGCTATATCTAAGTTCATTAGTCATACTATCAGAAACTTGACTAGTTACTGTCCCTTGCCAACTTCTATCTTCTGTATCATCTTCGTCTCCACCTTCTTCAGGTGTTTCCCAATTTATATCATACGTATAATCTATTATTTGAGTTTCTGTTGCACCCCAAAAGTTTTCATAGCCTACACTTGCTCCAGTTATATTTACAATAGCTTCCCCTTCAGATGTTCTACCACTTGGATTTATATCATAAACCTTACGAGCAGTTACATTACCTGTATAAAAGTCAGATGCAGGTCTATTATCAATAACATCAGATTTTGAGAACTGATAATCCTTTAATGAAAACGTATCACCATTTATTACAATTTTTTCAGTAGGTCTACCAGTAACACTCATTTGTCCTATAGTTTGTCCTTTGTCACTACGATCCTCATACTCTATTTCATAGTTAATAGTACGAGTTAGACTACCTTCTATAGACTTATCTTCTGGAGTTAAATTTCTCAATCTATAGCTAATAGTTTTAGAATCATTTCTTTCACGTATACTTACATCCATAGTTCCTACAAACTTTATTGGCTCACCTGTTATAAATACTATTTCCTCATACTCATATTCGTTATTAACTCCACCCATAAATTCAGGAGGGGCGGCGAAAACATTTACCGGAGTAATTAGCATTGTTATTACAATAAACATTAAAATAATTTTTTTCATTTTTTCCCTCCTTATACACACACCTATTTAACTATTAAAATTTTACTGTAGAAGTCGTCTCTAACGGTATAAATACGATCTCCTGCTTTCAATTCATATGGCTCTATTTGTTTTCCTTCTTTTATTAGTAATGCTTCTTCTAAATTAATGCTTATGTTGCTGTTTTTCTCCATCCACTGGGACTTGTTACTGCTCCAGTCTCTAGCATTGGTTATTTTTGTTTTCCAGCCAACAAGATTATCTTCTTCTGGTGCAGAAGCTATTAAACCATTTGTTACTCTTTGTCTTAAAAGAGAATCCATATTCTTTTGTACCATAATTGCACTTATTCTATCTCCATCAGTATAAATATATCCATGCCAATCCTTTAAGTTTCTTCTTCTAGCATAGGATGAATCTTCATCTACTGCATAATTACCACTATAAAACTCTTCTAAGCTTAGCTTCTTATTATTAGTTAAATCATATATATCTGTATCGTTATCAAAAAATAGTTCTTTTTCATCATCAAAGGACTGCCAATCATTTTCTTCTAGTACAAAGAAATCTTTTAGTTCTAACCTATCTTCTACTATTCGATCCATTCTACCTGCATATATATAACTCTGACCTATATTAGAATTATTAATATCTTCGTTTAAAACATATACTATATCTGCATTAGATTCCATTCCTCTACCATCTGCTACAACGAAAACATCACTGTTAGGATTTAAAGCATATGTGTCTACTAATCTATCGTTTTTTATAACTATAGTACCTTCATCAAAGTTTATATTTCTATTATTTGAAAGCTCAAATCCACCAGTAAACCAGTTTATATCTTCAATTTTGTCTGAATATGTACTTTCATATTGGTTTTGAATTACCATTCTTTCAACTTTGTCTTTGCCAAATGAATCTTTACTAGCTAAATAAACAGTTTTACCACGATAATATTTTAAATTATCATATGGAATTTCATGTCCACCAATATAAAGAGGGAAATCCTTATTATATGGTATAGTCATTGAATGTGTTACATCCTTCCACTTACCATTACTAAGCTTTTGTACATTACTTATTGTTATTTTGTCTGAATACCTGTCTACAAAGTTTAATTCTGCCTTATATAAACCTTTAATTCTTACAGAATCTCCTTCAATACTTATACGACTTATAATATCTGTATCTATTTCATCAAAATATAACTTTACTTTATCTCCCTCATATAAAGTATCTAAAGATACGTTTTTCCCATTTTTTAGAGCAATAGTTCCTGGCATGGTGAAGTAAGTTACTTCTTCACCATTTGCCAGTTCTAATACTAATTGGTTACGATCTATATTTTTAATTCTTCCAGTTCTTATTTTACTTCCAGGTGGTATATAACCTAAGGAGCTGGTAGAGTAGCCTTCTACAGAAACAACTCTTCTTCCTTGTAGGTCTGCATAAATCTCCATACCTGGCATAAAGTTAGATGCATTAACAAAATAAGAATCTATAGTATACATAGCATCGTCAGCTATACGAATGGAGTAAAATTCCCCTTCGTATGTTTCTATTTCTAATCTACCGTCTATAGACTCCATTAAATATCCTTCCACAAAGCCCTGTCTATACGCTGTGTTAATATCTCCATAGGCAAATACAGAAGATAATAATGTTATTGCTAAAATTAATATTATTGTTTTTTTCATAGCTTACCTCCTAGTTCCTATGGCAGTATATCTACCTAAAACATCTATCTTACCAGATACTACCCCATATCCTAAGCTTATATATCCATCTACTTCTTGCCAACTATTATTATAGTCATCAAAAATATTAAATTCTATATTGCTTAATTTTCTCATATTAGCTTTTTCCATATCGTAATCTAATACAAAATTCAATTTTTCTGCTAAATATTTTATGTCTGTATTATTTTTACCAACATATGCATAAGCCTCTAAGTTGTATATATTGGATAGTACATTTCCGCCTGGAGCATTGTTATTTCCATTATAAGGTTCTATTTCAAATCTTACCCCTGCATCTTCTCTATCCTCATTTTGTCTTACAGTAGCTACATTAAAAGCAGAAGGATTAAAGCTTAATGTGAAGTCACTACCTATTACTTTTATATCTTCACTTCTATAATCTGTTACTACACTAGCTGGCATACTAATAACTACTTTTTTACTTCCAGCTAAATCTCCTCTAGTTAAATCTATTACTAAATCATCATCTTCTTTTTCACCTATTACAACATTGGCAGTATCACCAGTTTTAGATATTACAGTATCTTCTGTTAAGCTACCATCTTCATCTGGTGGACCTACTCTTCTACCTGTTTTTACAGTATTACTTTCCATAGAAGGATTCGATGAACCAAAATCTCCTACTGCCTTTACTACAAATCTATACCTAGTTCTACGTTCTAAATCATTATATGCAAAGGATGTAAGCTCTGTGGAACCAACAAATTCTGTATTTTCATCATCTATTACAACAAATACTTCATATTCCTCTGCACCTTCTACTTCATTCCAATGCACTCTTATAAATCTATCGTAGACAAGCTCTGCTACAACACCTGTAGGTGCATTTAACTCTGGTAGTCCATAAGTAATATCTTCATAAATTTCAGTTGCTCCTCTATCTGGATTGACTAATATTACACCATATTCATCTAATTTCCCTTCTGGAGTTTTTATCGTAATAGTTTCATTATCTATAAAGTTATATTCAGTGCCTTCATTACCTTCTTCCAGTACATAAGCTTTACCTTTAATATATATAACATCTCCGCCGTCTATTTCATCTTCCTCTGCCTCTTTCAATTTAGGCACAAAGTAAACTGCAGCCCCTTCCATAAAGCCAGAACCCTTTAACTTTATTTCTGTATCTCCTAAAACAGAAATAATAGAAATAGGATTTCTTTCATTTTCATCTAAAGGATCTACTACTGATGTTATTTTAGGATCACTTAAATAAGTAAATGCATCTTGTAATTCCACAATATTTCCATCAGGATTTTCTACCTTTATACTTACAGTCCCAGGAACATATGCTGGTGTTTTAAGTACTATTTTATCAAAATCTACAGAGGTTATATCGTTATTATTTACTTTAACTTGATTTTCTCCATCACCAAAATAAATTTTTATTTCTTCGTTAGGGTAGCCATCCATAGTACGTCTAAAATCATTACCTTTTATTGTAACCTTAGTGCCACCAGTACTAGGTCCAAAGTTAGGAGAAACCTCAGTAATGTCTAAACCATCACTTTCTCCCTCAGTAAATTCAATATATATAGGTGGATCAGCACTATCAGACCCTACAACTCCTCCGTCTTCATTTTCTACTATAAGTCTATATTCAGTATTTAAATACTCTTCATCTATAGCAGGCATTTTGAATGTAATTTTATTAGCAACAGATTCATCTGAAGGAGCATACTCTATACCTTCAGTTATTTCTATTGCATTACCTATTGATATAGATTTTACAGGTTTTCTAAAGTCAGACCCTAAAATAGTAATAGTGTTACCACCATTATAATTTACTCTAATTACTCTTTTATTACCCTGCAGGACACCTTCTTCTCCATCTTTAAAAATATTTCTTATTGTTGGTTCACTATCTGGATTTTTATACTCAAATTCTATGCTTGTTTTACCATTATCAGGATTTATAAGTGTTACAGGTACTTTTCCTACAGTATAATAGCTAGGAGTGTTAAGTATTATATGTCTGCTATTTTCTAGTCTAGCATCTGGAGAAAAGCCTCTATCTACTCGTAACCTTTTTGTAGTGCTTGCCCCAGGTACTTTTTCAAGTCTTATTCTTACATATTCATAACCATCATATGAATTTCCTTCTTTATCTTTAAGTAAATTTATCGGTAAAAATATTTCGCTATCATCATACTGCACATCTTCTAACTTGTATATTACTTTATCATTTCCGTTTCCTTCTTCTAGTGTAAAACTTAACTTTTTAGTTTCAGATGTTGCATCATACTCAACAATTAGATCATTTATTTGTACTGTAGCTAATCTGTCTCTTATTCTACCAGAATTTTCTAGTGCATCTATAGGTATGTCTCTATTAGAAATATTAGTATCTGCTGGGTCTCCAAACTGAACTATCTGTAAAGTTTTTTGTTTTATTTTATCTACACCTACTATTACATTAACCATACTTTCTTTAAAACTTTCTCCTAATATTTCTACTTTTTCACCACCTTGTTTTCTTCCTACATCAGGGGTTATGTCGCTTATATTAGGATTAGAAGCCTCATAATTATAATCAAGCTTATTAGAAACACCATGGTCGTTATTAACTAAATATACTTCTACACTGCCTTCTATTCCTTTAGGCGTTTCCACTTCTATAGTGCTAGATGTAAAGTCTTTAACAATAACTTCTTCTCCACCAAAGTATATTTTAGGTAGAATAGGCTTTATGTATTTATCCCATCCATCTTCCTCTTCTACTAATTCGTCATATTTTTGTTTTATTTCATTACTTCTCCAATGTCTTAAATCATCATACTTTTCATTACCATTTAAATCTGTATAAGGCTCATTATTATCTCTTTCAGCATTATTATTAAAATCTTTATACGGTTCAAAAAATCTAAATCCAGATCCTTCTATAATTACATTTTCTCCCCCTGCTGCAGATCCACTTTTTAATATAAGTCTATCTATTTTAGGATTACTTATTGGGATTATATAAGTAAATCCATCCTTTACACTTGCACTACCACCATCTGGATTTACAACAACTACAGGAACTATCTTTCTATCAGAGTCTGTTTCCTCTGTCAAATTTCCTGGGTATGGTGGAACCTTAACCCTTAAAGTTTTTCCGTCTGTTGAGACCTCTATCCTTTCAGGAGCTACTTTAACTGAACCTATTATTACAGATATTTTTTCATTATTACCATTATCCTTAAATCCATCACCTTCTATATTTATATAATACTCACCTTCTGTAGATCCTTCATTAGGTTTTATTTCTGTAATTACAGGATTATATTCAGGCTGAAAATAGTAGTACAATCCATTTTTGCCTAATCTTTCATCGTAATTAGTATCTGGATTTACAATACGTAAATCGTAATATCCTTCTCTTGGAAGTGAAGGAACTCGAAATAAAAGCTCGTTATTATTAACAACTTGAACTTTATTTCCTGTAATTTTATTCTCTCCATTTACTTCCTCTATTTCATAAGGAGTTAGCATTGATAATACTTTATCCCCTATTTTAATTTCATTTGTAGAAAGATTAGAATCATCAATATGTGTGCTTAATTTTTCTTCTAATTCTCCTGCTTTTTTACCATGAATAGCGTTACTTTTTATAAAAATCTCATATACATTTTTATCTCCATTAGTTAATAGAATCTTCCCTAATACAGTATCATAGCATATTTTATAATAAGCTGAAGTAGCATTATCTTGTAGAATTACACTATGATGATAATCCGAAAGTTTTAAATCCTTGTCTTCTATTTTTATTATAGGATCAGTTTTAGCAGGTTCATAAGACTTTAGCTCTATGGTTTTTCCATCTTCACCTATATTGTAATTATTTATATCTTCATTATTTAAAAGTATTCTAGTTCCAATAATCCTATAAATTCCTGTGCCTGATAAATCTTTTACTAAAGGATTTGGTGGCAATAGATTTTCACCTGTTAAAGTTACTAATGTATTAGCTGAACCCTCTTTAGGATTAAAATCTATAATCTTAGGTTCTGTATATGTTTTAACATAAAGGAAATCATCATATATTGCCATATCTCCTTCTTCATTTTGTAATATAATCTGATAATAACCTTCTGGATTTGGCGGTGCATCAAATGTTATTTTTGTTCCTGTTCCATTTCTTTCTATCCCATTAATTTTTTCACCATCTAAGTACAAAGAAATTCCATCTCTAAAGTTTTGACCTTTTATTACTACCCCTTGCTCTCCACCAGTAGTAACTGTTGATGGAGCAACATCTGTTATAGCAGGTATATCGTCTGGAGCTACTCTAACAAATCTTATATTTTCTTCATCACTTAACCCCATATGTTTGTAAGGATCGTCAGCTGTTATTGGCTCTTCATTCTTAATAGGATTTGTAACTCTTAGCCTACTAATTTGATTTATAACACCAGGATCTATATTGCTTCCACCTGGAACTGTAATCATTATTTTTGTTGCTAAGTCGTTACCTTCAGTTCCATCTATTTCAATACCATTAGTATCATACATTTTTATGTCTATTGTATCATCTAAGTTTGGATTAAGAACTACTTCTCCTTCTAAATCGATAACTGGATATTTTTCTTTTCTTCCCTCTTCATCACTATATCTGTATTTAACAAAATTTTCACCAGTTATGGACATTTTAAAGTCATTAGTTATCTTATTATCTTCATTTACTGGAATTTGATTTGGAGTAATATCTGTTATATTAGGTTTATAGCTTATAGGAGTAAATATAAATTTTCCATCCCAAGTTTCAGTTTCTGTTATAACTAAAGGCTTATCCATTCCTTCGTACTCTACAGTAGTAACTACAGTAACCGTAACATCTCTACTATCATTTTCTCCACTTTCTATATTTATGGAAGGAACTCTTATATTTACTTTATCAGTACTATTCGTAAAGGTAGATCCTTCTCTGAAAGTAGCATCTCCACCTACTAAAACATTTATTTCTCTTTCAATTTTAGTTACATCTACACCTTCTCTTCCACCTATAAGTTTGTATTTACCTATAGATTGATTCCCATCGATTGCTTCGTAAGAAACTTTTAAAATAGTAGAATTAGGATCTATTTCATCATTATTATTAATCTTAAATTCGCTATTAGAATTAGGAGAGAAAACGTTTGGACTTAATGTACCAATATACCTACCATGTATAGTAGCATCTTGCCCTGTTTCTGACCCAATATTAGGGTCTACATCCTCTATTGAAATAGTATCGTCATTGTCAACCACAGTAAATATATTGTTTTCAAACATTTTAGTGCTAATAACCTTACCTTCTAAATCTATTTTATCATTTACATCATTAGTTAAAATTACATGATACCTACCCTGCTCTAGTCCTACAGGTACTTCAATAGTAAATACATCTATAACTTTCTCATTTGCACTGTTTTCCTCTACATCCTTTGAATAAGATATTTTTTTTGCCCTATTATTTACTCTGTAAGAATCACTACCATCAGTATTTTTAAGAAAGAATACACTCATATCACCAGTTAATTCTTCCCCTTTTATTCTAACTGTTGTTGTGTTAGCAGCACTAGCAGGACCTTGATTTGGCTCCATAGTAATATCATCACTAACGTTTAACTCTCCATATACTGTAAATAGATTTACATAGTTATCCTCTATTGTAAGATCTCCGTCATCGTATACGAATTCTACTCTGTAAGCACTTCCGGGTGTATTCGGAGAAAAACTTTTAGTTATTTTAGTACTTTCTATCGTTATTAAACTAGGATCATTTTCTAAAGATCCGGACCTGTTATAAAAATTTATTTCACCATCTGGTGCATCATGAAAATCTTTAAAACCAGTACCATTAATAATTACTTCTTCTTCATTACTTACTATTCTGTTTACAGGATCTATACTATTAATAGTAGGCATAACCTGTTGGCCTATATCGTAGTTCTTATTTCCCACCGACAACCTAGACACTCCGCTAGGGTTATCTACTCTATAATAAAGTCTATAGTCATTTTCTACTATAGTAGTAAGTGCAGTTGGCTCTCCCATTTCATCCCTTACTATTACAGGGTTTTCACCCAATTGTTCTAAATTAGTACCGTTTACCTCAATATATATAACTTCTATATCATTCGGTCCAGTATACGTTTTAGTTACAAGTACATCATACACTGGTATAGGAGGATCTACATCCTCTGCAAAGGCCATTATACCTTCCATAGGTAATACTCCTAAAACCATTATGAAAGCTACTGCCATACTTATAAATCTTTTTACAAAAATACTATTCAATCTTTTAATATGTCTCATTCTACGCACCTCACTTTGTCCATTACTTAGATTCAACTACTACGAAAATTCCTTCTTTTACTGTATTAATAATAACGCGCTGATCCACTTTATTTATATTAAAAACTTCCTCATTCCAGCTTCTTGAAATATCATCATATCTTAAAACAATAAACTCCTTTTCATTGCCTTTATCATACGGAAGCTCTATTTCTATATTACCAATACTTACATCATTGCTTACTATCTGTATCATTTCAGACTTAATATTATAATTTTTTAAGGTTCTTTTTAGGTTTTGTGCTAAAAACGGCTCTACACGACCTAAATATAAATAGCTTTCTTTATTTTTTTCGCTTTTTACATATACATCGTAAAGATTAATATTAGCATATTTGGAATAAGTGTCTATTTCTCTAATTCTATCACTATTCCCATATTCAAAAACTATTTTTCTACTTAATGTATCTTTTCCCATAAGCTCATCTAAGTCTAATTCTATACTACTATTTCTACGGTATTTTTCTAAATATAAAGTGTCTTCACTTCTAGATACAGTTTCAATAACCTCTTCGTATCTATTGCTTTCTTTTACACGGTATCCATCTTCTGGAATATGTTCTCCTTCTGGAACTACACTCAATGTCCCATATATTTCTCTATTATGATTTCTACTATTTTCTATTTCTATATTATACAAACCAGGATCTAGCTTATCTCTTCCATTAGGTAAATACACCTCTAAGTAACTTCTTCCATTATCATCTACTTCAACGTCTACATCATCTGCTCTTTCCTTATTAAAATAAACATCTATAGTATCATCATAGAAAAAATCTCCATATATTATTAAAGGTTCATCTTCATCGTAATCTTCTACTATACTTTTAACTACAATATCTTCTTCCTTTACTTCAGGAGTTGTCATAGTAGTAAAGGTCCAATCAGTAATAGCTTCATTATATTGTTTAGCATTATCGCCAGCATCATTATGCACTACACCTGCCGATATAGTAACTTCGTATGTAATCTGTGGTGATAACAACTTAACAGGAATAAACAAATATGCCTCCTGTCTCGATCTATTTTTATAAAAAATATGTTTTTTAATCATATCTTGATTAGATTTTACCTGCGAAATAAATTCAGTATCTAAGTAATTAGTATCAGACGCAGAAGGCGCTATTTCACTGTTTAATAAATTGTCCAAACCAGAATCTGTATTAAATTCTAAATTACCGTCTATATCTTCAAAAGTAACTCTTAGAAAATATCTTTTTACACCATTTATAGTTTTAGGATTAATAGCAAGTCCTAAGTCATTCTCATTGTACCATTTATCAGAACTTCCTTCTGGATCCTTACCTATAACTAAAGGATTTTCTTTAGTTAATAAGTTGAATCTTAAATTAGTATTTACTTCTTTCCAATCTTCCTCTTCTAATGTTCCATTAATATTATTAAAGTAAAGAGTTATTGCATATCTACCTGCATACTTTTCTGTAGAAAACTTTCTCGCATTTTTTCCACGTATTTTTGGTCTAAGCTCTGTTACACTTCTAAACTCTATATCTTCTTTTTCTATTTTAATAGTTTCAGTAAGATTTTCACCTATAGGGGCAAGTTCAATTCTTTCTATGTTTTTATTAAAGTTACGCCCAAATATTTTAAACTCCCATTTTCCTGCTTCCCATATTTCTGTTACTTTAGGTTTATTATTTTCTGCAGTATAGGCTTCTATATTATCATCACTATTTCCTTTTACTATAATATCTGCTTTAAAGTCAGCTACAGCATTACTACTTCTACTTTCTAAAGAATCCTTTGGAACTATAAGCTCATACTTTTTACCAAAGTCTAAATCTTTATTAGGGTATAGAGACAATTTTGTCTTTTTAATATTATCCTCAAAGTAATATGAAAACTCATATTTTTCAAAATCAATATTTACAGTTAAATCCTCTTTATTAACTACATCAGACTCATTTTCTTTGTTTTCTTCTGCTTCATTTATAGCTGCTTCTGTACCATAAACATCTATTAACTCAATTTCTTGCAGTGCATCGTAGCTTATTCTTTTAGTATCTCTTGGATCATCTGGTTTTTGTTCTAAAATATCATCTTTAGCTGTAGGAATTACTTCTTTATCTAATTTTAAAACTATAGGCTTGTCTTTTCCGTACTGTGGTGCATTAGATATAGTATAAAAGTTTGCATTGTTTTTCTTTATAATTTCATTTTCAGTTTTCTCTGGCTGTAGCCATTTAGCAGTAGTATTTGCGTTATCCTTATTAGTCCAGAAAGTTGCTAATATATCTTCATTAAGGTTAGATCCGTTTTTATATTTAATTCCGCTTTTATTTATTTTTATTCCATATTTATTTAAAGCTTTTAGCTGTTGTTTAGGTGTTATTTTAATAGTAGTATTATTAATAATTTCTACCTTCTCCACAGGTACAATATCCATACCTACAGGTTCTTCTTTACTATTTAAACTAGTTAAATCTTCTAAAAACTTAAATTTGTCTATAGTGTTGCTATTTGCATTATACACAGCATCTATAACGTTCTGTTCTCCCTTTTCTTCTATAATACTATTTGGTATGATTTTTTTTCCTTTTTCTCCAAAGTTATAAAAATTATATATAAAGGTTTTATCATAAGTATTACCATTGTTATCTATAGCTGTACCATCTGGCTTAGGCATTTTGTACAGCTCTGTTACTTCTTTAAGTTTTTCATCTGTTACTGCTTTTATTTCCTTGTTTAAATTTATGTAAATAATATTTCCACTAACATTTAAACTAGCATTTTCGTACTCTGTATTAATATTACTTACTTCTGCATAGCTAGCAGATGGTGTCCATAAAAACATACTACAAATAATAGAAAAAGTTATTCCTAAAGCAATTACCCTTTTGTTGTATTTAAAATCTATACTCAAAATATATTCCCCCTTATTTTTTTACAGCTTTCTACATAATATATTAATATTATCGGCATATCTCCAATATTTCTTTATGTAATAAAAGCATTTTAATAAAACTTGGAATAATATTTAAAATTCTGAATTTAATCCTTAAAAATTCCGAACATATGTTTGATTAATATATACATATCGTGCTATAATAGTATTACTTAGAAAGGGGTACTAAATTGGAATAAACTATAAGAAAAGCGAATAGAGGTGATAATTTGAAAGAGCTAAAAAAAGTATTGGAAAGCGAAACAAGCATTGTAGCTTTGCTTGCAGTGTATGAAGAAAACAGGGGAAACTGTACAAAGCTAGTTTTAGAAAACAATAAAACAGTATTATTGAATCAGTCTGTAAAATCTGTAATAAAAAACATTGCAAAATATTACAGTATAGATATTATTCAACTTAGGAAAAAACAACAAAGTTTACTTAATTGTAAATACAATGTGCCACTACCTATAAAAAATAATATGCTTTTTATTCCTATAAAAACCAGAACTCCGAAAGTAAAAAAAGATCCTTGCTGTAGTTATATTAACTTTTACCAAATACATAAACTAGACAAAAAAAATCCTATTATCCACATGAAAAATAGCGAGCCTATACAAAGTCTAAATTCGACATCTACTTTAAAAACACGATATAACAAAGGCAAAATTTGTTCTAAATTAAATAACACTGATAATGAAAATAAATTAAGCGAAGAAAAAGAAAGTCTACCTTACTTTTATCCTGCAACAAAGGCAGATATAAATACAGTAGTTAAAGAAGTTGAAAACCTAAAAGAATTAGTAATAAGTCTTTTAAATAAAAAACAGTAAATGGAGGGTTCGAACCGAACCTTTCGCTTACTGTTTTTTGTTTATTTATGTATTTAAAATTATATATGTAACTACCCTGTCTGATTGCTTGTCTGCTTATATGTAGGTACTATTTTCACCATATAATCTTTAATTCCATCAGTATCTTTTACTAAAATATCTGATAAAATATCAAGTTCACGTCTTAATAGCTTAAGATCTGTAAAGAAAGGCTTGCCAACAAATATTTTATTGTTTTCAGTTTCACTTAAACCTTCTTCGTTCATTAAAAGCTCTTCGTACAGTTTTTCTCCAGGTCTAAGACCAACAATCTCTATTTTCATATCTATATCTGGTTCAAATCCTGAAAGACGGATTAAGTTTTTAGCTAAATCTATAATCTTTACAGGTTCACCCATGTCTAAAACGAATATCTCTCCACCTTTAGCCATAGATCCTGCTTCTATTACTAACTGGACAGCCTCTGGAATAGTCATAAAATACCTTGTAACCTCTGGGTCTGTTACAGTAACAGGGCCACCTTCAGATATCTGCCTTTTAAATAAAGGGATAACACTTCCATTACTACCTAACACATTACCGAATCTAACAGCTACAAACTCAGTTTTGCTATTTACATTTAAAGATTGAATTATCATCTCTGCTACTCTTTTAGTAGCTCCCATTATATTAGTAGGATTAACTGCTTTGTCAGTAGAAATTAAAACAAACTTTTCACTGCCATATTCATTAGCACATTCAGCAACATTTTTAGTTCCAAAAACATTGTTTTTAATAGCCTCTTGAGGGTTATTTTCCATAAGAGGTACATGCTTATGAGCTGCAGCATGGAAAATTACTTGTGGCATATATGTAGCAAATATTTCATCTAATCTAGCTTTATCCCTTATGGATGCTATTAGAACTTCTAAATCTAAATCTGAATATTTTCGCTTTAATTCATTTTGAATATCATAAGCATTATTTTCGTAAATATCTAATATAAGAAGTTTACGAGGCTTAAACTTAGAAATCTGTCTGCAAAGTTCTGACCCTATAGAGCCACCCCCACCAGTAACTAAAACAACTTTATTTCCTACATATCCACTTATTTCATTTAAATTTATATTAACAGGCTCTCTTCCTAATAAATCCTCTATTTTTACTTCTCTAATTTTCTTAATACTAACCTGTTCATCTATAAGCTCATAAATACCAGGTACTATTTTTAGCTTGCATTTTGTTTTACTACATTCTTCTACAACTTCTCTAATCTCTTTTTTAGATGCAGATGGAATAGCAATAATAATTTCATCTATAGAGTTGGCTTCAGCCACTTCTTTAATATGATACTTATCTCCTAAGACAGGTACTCCATTAATTTTAGCACCTAGTTTACTACTGTCATCATCTATTAAAGCTACTGCTCTACTATGTAAGTTTTCATGCTTCTTTAGCTCTTTAATTACTAAAGCTCCTGCTTGGCCTGCTCCTACAATAAGTACTCTTTTATAATTTTTTCTTTTAAAAATCTTTTCTTTGCTTATACCACGTGCTGCTCTAACACTAAATCTTATTCCACCAATAAATAAAGTGTCTAAAATAAATGTAAGTAAGTAAATACTTCTAGGTAGCATTTGTTGTGTAAGCACCATATATGTAATAATTCCTGTATTAGCAACAAAGGATGTTGTTATTATTTGAAATACTTCTCCTATACTTGCATACCGCCACAAGTTTTTATACATACCGAAAGCGTAAAAAATAAATAACTTAATTAAAGTAAATGTAATTAAGTTTTGAAAATATATAGGGCCATATTGATTTACCATTTGACCTGTAAAATTTCCATCGAAACGTAAATAAAAGGCTGCTACATACGCTAAGTTAATAAGTACTGCATCTATTGAGAAAAGTAATATTCCCCAAACTTTCTTCTTCATACCTGTAATCCCCCATTTTGGTGCATTTTGTAAAAATATCTAATATTATATTATCATATTTTTTAGTATTTAAAAATCATTATTACGATTTATTTTAAAGCAAACTAAAAATACGGCTATGGTATTCACCTTTTCTACAAAAGCAAACTACCAAAACCGTATTTTCACTAAAACATAAATTAATTTACACTACTATACTAACTCTACTTTATAATGTTATATAATATCTCTGCAGCTAACCCTTTAGCTTTCTTTTCCTATGTTACAATTAATTTGCATTAATCATATTTTATTTCTAGATATTTATTTATAGTCTTGTCTAATTCTTGACTGATCTTAAGAACTATTTCGTTATCATAATAATCTTCTTCAGCTGTTAACTTATTCAATTCTGCTCTTAAAATTTCTATTTCTTCTTTTACCTCTTTCATAGTATATCCCCCTAAAAAAATTTCGTAGTATAAAGTTTTTATACTTTCAATTTTTAATAAATTTATCCTTTTAGCTTTAAACATCCTTATCTTCATCTATTGAAAGGATATTTATTATTTTGTTTTTATATTTTGCACCTGATCTTTCTCCATATAAAATCATACTCAGGTATACTTCCGATGTCCCTAGTTTTTCGGCTAATGATTTTTGTGTCATGTTTAATTCGAATAACTTGTTTTTTACACTTTGTCCAAAAACAGTTAGTTTTCTTTTCTTCACTGACACTTTCCCCCTTTAACCTTAAACTTTTTTATATCTTATAAGCTATTTGTGGTACAATTATTAAAGATTAAAAGTTAATCGTATATTAATGTTATATCTTTTATTAGAGATTGTCAATTGTTTTATGACTTTTTATCTGATAAAAGAGACAAGCTATAGGAGGTGTTACTTTGGATACTATAGGAAAAAGAATTCGCTCTGCACGAAAATCCAAGAATTTGACTTTAACCGACATAAAAAAGATTACCGGATTATCTACTGGTAACCTTAGTGAACTTGAAAACGATAAATTTTTACCCTCTGCCAATGCTTTAATTCAATTTAGAAGAATATATGATGTATCTATAGATTGGATATTAACTGGAGAAGAATCTATAAGCAATGAAGATGCTAAAGTTATTAATGAAATAAAGGAAAAGTATCTCTGCAATGAATATAACGAAGATGAAAAAGAATTGATTAAACTTTATAGGAAATTAGATTCTATAAATAAGCAGAACCTTTGGGGCTATTTAAGGGTTGCTACTTCATCTAATAATTATAAATAACTTTTTTTATGGCTGAATGATTAATAATTAATCATTTTTTAAAATAATAAAAATAGCCCAGTAGAAATTTTAAAGTGTCCTTAACATAGGATCCATTTTATCTACTGGGTTAGTTTTTTATATCTATGTACAATTTGATTTTATAATACTTTTATTTCCAATTTTCATTACTATATTTTTCAACTCTATTTACACTATCCAAAATATACGGCGTTAATTTCAATACCTGCTTAAATATTTCTTCAATAGCCGTAGGAATATACTCATGGGCAATCTCATTTCTTAAATATCTAATTTCTTTAAATAATTCAGCAGAATATATAAGTTCTCGTTTTTCTGCTCTATTTATTCTATCTATTACAGTACCTGGTTTTTCTAGCTCTAAAATATCAATTAATCTAAATATTTTTTGTATTAAAATATCACTAGTTCTAGCAAAGCGACTAGTTAATGCTTCAAATTTGTCTAACTCTTCGAAACTATATTCTTCTTTTATCCCTATATCTTTACATGTATTATATGAATAAGATAACATATTATTTGCATTTTCTAGAAGTTTTAACTCTTCTGCTAATAGTCGCTTTTTGCTATCTATCATAGTAACACTCCCTCTTCTAAAGCAATTTTTATAAATGGCTGCGAATCATCTTCAGCTATTATTATATCAATTTTTTGTTCTCCAATAATGTCCCAAAGTTTATATTTAATACTAATCGAATCTTTTTGTGCCAATTTACTAGAAAATATTAATATATCAATGTCTCCACCTTTTTTATCATCATGGACTCTAGATCCAAATATATATATATTCGCATTTTTATCTAAATTTAGAACTATATCTTTAATTGCCTTTATTTCTTTATTTGATAAACGCATTGAAATAAACCACCATCCTCTTCTTTAGATATTATTTTATTATTATATCATTTTAATTTCAAATATATAATATTATTTAAATCTATATACTTTGTTAATATATTATAATACTATAGCATAAAAACCTATGAATAGTTTATTTAACTTATCTGACACCAATTACATAACTCAAAAATAAATATTCATTGTTTATTTTTATTTTTATTTGGATATAAACTAGATAGTTAATACAACTATTATAACAAATAATAAGGAGGCAGCATTTATGGAAAGATTAATAGGAACTAAAGCTCCTGACTTTAAAATGAATGCAGTTTTAGGAGACGGTTCTGATTTTACTAAAGTTTCATTAGAAGATTATAAAGGTAAATGGGTTGTAATGTTTTTTTATCCATTAGACTTTACTTTTGTATGACCGACAGAAATTACTGGGTTCAGTAAAAAGGTTGATGAATTTAAAAAATTAAATACAGAGGTTTTAAGCATAAGCACTGATAGTGAACATTCACATAAAGCGTGGATAAATTCTGATTTAGGCAAAGTAAATTTTCCTATGGCGTCTGATAGGACCAGAACTGTATCTAAAGACTATGGCGTTTTAATTGAAGAAGAAGGTATTGCATTAAGAGGTTTATTTATTATAGATCCAGAAGGAATGATACGATATTCCGTAGTTCACGATTTAGGTATAGGAAGATCTGTAGATGAAACACTAAGAGTATTAAAAGCATTGCAAACTGGTGGTTTATGTCCTATTGATTGGGAAGAAGGAGATGAATTACTATAAAAGCATAAAGTTAACTGTACTTAGCAAAGCTTAAGCACTCTAACTCTATGAAAAACATAGGGATAGAGTGCTTTTTATATTTATATAACTTAAAAGGAGGATGGGCATAATATTTTATAACAGTTAATGTATAGTTTTATATCTATAATAAAAATAACAGGAGGATTATTTATAATGGAAACCACGTATTTATTATTTATTATTGCTTATTTGGTTGGAATTTCGTTATATGGTGTTTATTTGAACAAGAAGTTTATAAAAAGTAATGATGATTTTATTACTGCTGGACGTAGTCTACCATTTCCAGTTTTAGTTGGTACATTGTTAGCAACTTGGATGGGTAGTGGTATAATTACTGGTACAGCAAACTTTATATACCAGAGAGGACCTATTGCAGGTATATTCTTTTTAATAGGTGAACCAGTAGGATTACTTTTAATTGCACTGTTTTTAGCAAAACGTATAAGAGAAAAAACTAGTTATACAATTTCAGAATTAATAGAAGTAAAATATGGACTAGTTGCAAGAATTATTGTAGCAGTATGTATAGTACTTGCTTACCTTGGAATAGTATCTAACCAGTTTTCAGCTGGAGGTATGATATTAAATATGGTTACATGTATGGATGTACAAACTGGAACCTTAATAAGTGCTATGTTTATTATCTTTATATCCGTTGTAGGTGGACTTGTTTCAATTGCATATACAGATGCTATAGGTACATTTATTATATTTATTGCAATGATTATAGGACTTCCTATAGCTATTAGTCAGGCTGGAGGAATATCACAGCTAATGGCCTCACTGCCAGCAGAAAAAACTACTGTTACAGGTGGGTTAACTAATATTCAATTAATAGGTTATATGCTACCAGTTATCTTTTTAGTTTTAGGTGAACAAAACATATACCAACGTTTTGGAGCTGCAAAAGATCCTACAGAAGCTAAAAAATCTGGTTTTGGATTATTTGGACTAGCTCTTTTATTAGACTTTTTAGTTATAGCTATAGTTACTGTTAGTATTGTGCTTTACCCTAATATGGAAAACCCAGATGCAGCATTCTTTGAAGTAGCAATGGGACTACCAACAATAATAGGTGGTTTATTAATAGCTTGTTCTGTTGCACTATTTATAACGACTGCGGATTCATATTTATTATCAGCATCTACTAATGTTATATACGATATATGGATTAGATTATTTAAGAAAGAAGCTAGTGATAAAGAAACTATAAAAGCTACTAGAATTTGTATCGTTGTATTAGCATTGTTTGCATTAGTAGTTGGAACATTCTTCCCATCATTATTAGATATTCAGATGTATGCTTACGCAATGTATGGTGCTGCTATTACTCCAGCACTTCTTGGAGCCTTGTTCTGGGAAAAAGCAAATAAAGCCGGTGGTCTTTCATCTATTATAATAGGTGGTGGAACTGTACTAGTTTGGGATATAATTTTAGGAACACCAGGAGATTTTAACAGCTTGTTAATCGCTGGACCTTTATCTATACTTGCTTTAATAATAGGAAGCTTGGTTACACAAGATAAAGTTAAAGAAGCTTAAAGTTATAAAATTGTAAATTAAATTTAAAGAAGAATATAGTGTACAAATAATTTTATTTATCAACAGCAACCAACCTCCAAACTGAGTAATTAGTTTGGAGGTTGGTTTATTTGTTTAGTTATTACAATAGCATTACTTAATAATCTACCTGGTTTATGTACAATTTTATCTTTGTACATAAGCCCAGATGAAGCTCCGCCATCTAAATTCATAGCTTGATAAAGTTCTAACTCTTTTGCTATTTCTGCTAGTTCTTTTATTGATACAGAAGATACAACACCTATAATAAGTTTATTTTCTTTTGTTACACCTATAAAACTTCTTTGTGCTCTATTTGTAAGAATCTTATCTTCAAAAAAACCTTCTGATTTACCATCTGCAGTTATTATTCCATCTTTTATTAATGTGGGACCAGCACCAACAGCAGTTGTTACATCTTTCCAAACTGAGCTTAAGTCTTTTCCGGAGATACTATTTCCATTCTTATATTCGATTTCACTAAAATTAAACTCATAATCTACTGCATCTCCAACCTCAAATTTATCTTTAAAACTTTCAATCCCAGTAACTATTACATAACCATCAGAAGGGATAGGAGCTTTTCCAGATGTTATATTATTTACCTTACCTTCTTTTATAACAATTGAATTAAATGAATGCTCGTGAGTTTCTTCACCAAATTCTGGCGTAAAAATTGTTATTGCATTAGGATTATCCATTGGGTGATTTATATTCCAAGCATACCAAGTACCATATTCATTTATACTTCCAGTAATAGATATATATAAATTTTCTAACTTGACTTCATTTGTATCTGTAAAACCAATAACAGAACCTGTATTTCCAATATGTATAACCTGTCCATTCTTTTGAATCGTTCCCCATGGAAGTGGATTGTTGTTATAAGCACTAAAAAAAGTCCCATTAATAGCTGCCAATACTTCTTTGTCTTCATTTTTAACCTGATTTGCTATATTTTCAAGACTATCAGAAGTACTAATTTGATTATTTGCACTAACAGATTCAACGCTAATTTCTGAATCATTTAAGTCTATAGTAACATAAGATACATTTCTAATGTTTCCTGAAAAATTTATTGTACGCGTATCTAAGGCTGTGCTACTAACAGCATACGTAGTATTGAACGATAATAATATAATAGATAGTACTAATACAAATGATGACATATTTCTTTTAAGATTTAAATTCATATTTTAATAACTTATATATGGACTTGCCTTCGAATTCATGTCTTTCCACAATAGCCTTTTTAGAATCTATTATCTCAGTTCTATCAGGATGATTACTAATTTCTTCTTCAAGTTCTTTAGGAGTTAAAGAATAGTCCAAAAATTCATGAGAAAAAACCTCATCAAAATATACAGTATAACTACCGTCATTGTTGTCGTACATTTCCTGCACCACTGCCATATGTGCAGGAGCACCACTTGCAAATTGAATTATATACTTGCTTCCATCAAAATCATATATTTCTGTTTTTTGATGTTGAACATCTAAATCAAAAAATCTATCTATACTTCTTTCCACTACAGATTTATTTAAAAATCCTTCCCCGCTATTTGATTTAGAATGTTCAAAAGCATCGAAATTATTAATGAAATTATGTCTAACTGCAAAATTAATTAATATTTCGTCAGAAGGGTCTTCTTCAAAGTCTGGAAAGAATACTTCTGTAAAGTTACTCAAGAAAAGATTAATTTCATTTTGAGCTTCAGCTGAAAGTTCAACTTTTTCTTTATCTATTTCTTTATCTATATCTTTATCTATATCTTTATCTATATCTTTAGCTTGTATAGTTTCATCTTCAAATACCATATAAACTTTCTTGTTTGCGTTATTAACGTCTATATTATCAATATACCATCTATTTTCATGGAAATTGAAACTACATGACAAAACTAAGTCCGCATTTAACTCCTCAGAAGTATTTTTAAGTGTTAGATTAATATCTATTATATCTTCTGCAGCTTGATGTTCTGTTACCCTGCTTTTGATTACAATCTCTTCAATTTCACTTTCTTCTTTAATCTTCCAAAAGATGTTTTCCTCTTTATTTCTATACTCAATATAAGAGCCTAAAAGCAATTCTTTTATATCATCTTCTTGAAGTAATTTTTTAAATTCAATTTCTGTGAAATTATCATCTATGCTCTTAATGCTTTGAATTTTCCATCCTTCTTCAGGAATATAACTATACTCCACATTTATCTTGTCCTTTATGTTAATAAATTTTTTACTCAGAGAGATTTCACCTATAACAGAGTATTCTCTGTCTTCTTTAGATAAATTTTTTTCATTCACTTTAAAACTCTGTATGTCTTCCAAAGAGCTTATTTCCTGAGTGCCATATCGGTTAGAGTAACTGTTCTCAATCATATCTTCCTTAATCTGCGAAGTTGTTGGGGTTGATGTGCTGCATCCACTAAGTGCTACTATTAATACTGTGAACAATAATACAAAATATGATTTTCTTACCATTAGTAATCCTCCTACTTAATTGATTATCCTAGTTTAATAAAAACAAACTTAGACATATCTTTAATAAACTTCATTAGAATACTTTTTGCACCTTTTGGAAGTTGTTTCAGTATTTTTTCAGGCCTCCATATCCCATAGGAAACCGATAAGAATACTACCACAGAATAGAGCATTAATCCAAAACTTTTTTCACCATACCACGTATTGTTCGCTATAAATATATTTTTAAATGTTCCTATAGCAAGGGCTAGGGATATTACAATCTTCATAACAGTTTTAAGTTGTTCATTTGCATCGACACGTGGGTCTTCATGAATTTTATAGCTAACAGTGGCCCACAATAACAAAAACAATATTGGATAGCTAAATTGTATGCTACTAGTAAAAAGTCCTGCTAGTGTAAGTGTTATAATATAAATTAAAAGTGCAGGGTAGTTTATATCTTTTACCTTCTTAGTTAACCACCATATACCTGTCCCTATTCCCATACATGTTTGACCTACTCTAGTAAAAAATTCTACCATATTCTGTGTTTCCATAAAGCTACTAAGGCCAAAAGCACCCAATGTACTTGCAAAAATATCTATTATTGTAAAGACAAATGGGGTAAACAACCATATGACCCATCCTCCTACAAAAAACAAACCTGTTATGCAACAAGATTCTACAAATAGGTCTAAAGTCCTTTAAAAACAGTTCGACGAATTGCGACAAGCACTACATACCAGCTACAAAAACCAGGCCTGTGGTTGTCAATAATTATTGCTCTTGTATTTTGTTATTTTATATGTAACTTAAAGTTTATTTCATAATAGAAAACAACCGCCAATCTTAATAATCAGTTTGGCGATTGTTTTATGTTCTTATGAAAATATATTTATTACTCCATTACTTAATATCATTATAGCAATAGCTGCTATAAAATTACCAGCTAAAATAGCTGGAAAAGCCCATTTAAACCGTATATTAAGTAGAGCTGCTGCTAAGCTTCCACTCCATACCCCTGTCCCTGGTAATGGTATGGCTACAATTAGTACAAGTCCCCACGCACCATATTTCTGTATTCTACCACCATTATTATTAATAGACCTGTCTGTTAACTTATGTATTAACTTCATAAACATTTTTGTTTTTTTAAGATAATTAAATACAGGTTTAATAGTGAATAAAATAAAAGGTACTGGTATCATACTACCTATAAAACTAATCACGGTTGCATGAATAGGAGATAATCCTAAAGATATTCCTACTGGTATTGCACCTCTAAGCTCTATAATAGGCATAGCTGCAGTTAAAAGTACGGTTAGCTCTATGCTCAAAAAGTTTAATAATTCTTTTAAGAATGCTCCCATCGTTATCCCCTTTTAATAAATTATTAAATAAATTGTTTTTAATCTTTATGATTGGTAGCTACAATCTCAATAAGTTGATAAGTTGGTGACAGGCACCGATCATTTTTGTATTTTAAATAAATAGAAGTCGATAAATTTAGTAATAAACTTTAATCTATATTAATTCTACTTAACCTTCACATACATACTTATAATCTTATCTAATTCTTTACTAACCTTAAGAACTGCTTCACTATTATAGTAATTTTCTTCAGCTGTTAACTTATTCAATTCTGCTCTTAACTTTTCCATTTCTTTTTTTACTTGTTCCATAGTATATCCCCCTAAATATTTTAATATAACTTGCTCAATAAGCAAATTATATCATTAAACTTGCTTTATAATCAAGTTTAGAATATAACTATTGGAGGATTACTGTATGACTTCTAAAAATAACTCAAAAGAACGGAATTTAATAGGTGATAAAGTACGTTTAGCTCGTCATGAATCTAAACCAAAGGTTACTCAAATAGATCTATTAGCACGCTTAGCTGTGCGAGGAATTGAACTTGAAAAAACCACGATTTCTAAAATAGAAGCTAAAACTAGGCCTGTTACAGACATTGAGCTTGTAGCTATTGCTGATGCTTTAGGTGTTAGTGTACTTTGGTTGTTGGAAAAAGAATAAAAATCAGCATAATTTATATCTTTGAAACAAATACTGTTATATTAACATACTCATAATTTCCTCAAATTCTTCAATTCCTTTTTGCTGATTCCTGCTGCTAATCCTTAATAACTTAAAATCTGCCATTTTACATAAAGTATCTTTTTTATTATCATTATCAATGGTTCTTTTGCTATTTCTATGAGTACTTCCATCATATTCTATTGCACAAATAGGTTTCAACGAAATATTTTCATAAATTACGAAGTCAAAATGAGCTCGTAAATAATAGTCAAATAACGGCTTATTAAAATCTTTCATATAAATTGTATCCTTTACAGGCATTTTAGGATATAGAGTAAATAATTCTTGATCAATATGTTTTTGTAACTTGTGAAATATTCCAAGCTCTCCTGGGTTCATTAATTCTTTTCGATACTTATTAGATTTCAACACATCAATAAATAAAGACATTTTATCTGGAAGATCATGTTTCTTAGAATTAAAATCTTTAATATAATTAACTAGATCCTTTAAATATCCTTTTGAATTAATGATAGTATTTTCATCCCCTACCATTACAAACAATTTGATTGCTCTAGTCAAGGCAACATTAATTAGTCTTCCGCTTGTTTGAGCAAAACTAATTTGTCTTTCCGTAGCACCTTTAGAAATTACAGTACTCATTATTATTGCATCACATTCTCCACCTTGAAAAGTATGAATAGTTCCTACTTTAATATCTTTTCCCAATCGCTTTTTCAATTCTGTTGATTGATTTTTAAAAGGTGTAATTACTCCAATACTATAAACCCCTTTAAACTTTAAATCAGATACAATCTTTTCAATCCTTTCAATCTCTTTAAAATTCTTTTTATGTCTACACGCCCCTTCAATATTGTAGAAGTGTACTCCACCAGAATCAGGACCATAGGTTGGCTCTTTAGTCATAACTTTTAGTTGATTAAAATAAAATTTCTCATTACTAAAATTTATGATGGATGGAGCACATCGATAGTGATAAGATAAAAAATCCTTTTTTTGCCGGTCTCCTCTTACAACTTCTAATGCTCGATCAAAGGCAGAAACTCTTGTACAACTATATTGACTAAAATCTTTACCTGAGGAATATTTTTTCCATAGTTTCTTATCAAAGGACTCTTCGATCTCTGGTATGTGAGATAACTGTTTATCATCTCCAATAAATATAATTCTTTTTGCAATTTGTAATAAAGAAATAATACTTGTAATTGAACACTGTGAAGCCTCATCTACAATTACAACATCGTATACACATCCATATGGAATTCCAACACGAGCAGAAAGATTACTTGTTAAACTAAGTGGAAATATGTTTTGAAATGAAGTAAAAGCATCTTTTCTATTTTTATCAATCTTACTACTTGACTTAAAATCAGCTAAGCATTTTTCTATATCTTTTACTTTTTCAACATCATTAATATTAGACATGACTTTTATTTTCCAAGATTTTTCTAAAATATCTCTATCTATTTCATTCTTTGCACCGTATATATGAATGATAGAGCTTTCTCTATTATTAACAATCTCCTCTATTTCCTTTAACTGATTAATATACCCTTCTAATTTATTTTCAATATTGATATATCTTACTACATCATGAGCTACAGCTATTGATACAATGGGACTTTCTTCTTCTAGACAATATTGTATATTTCGAAATCTAATTTTTCCCATCTTCAATAATGCTGTTTTTAATTCTGGAAATTGTGTCCTATGAAATTTACTTTTAATATAATACACTACCTTTTCAAAAAAATTATCAGGTATATTAAAGTTTTCTTCATTCAACAATACCATTCCCAAATTATTTTCAATATTATCTCCTACAAAATTATTTTCCTTGAACTCCTGGATTAAATACTCGGATTGCTGATCTAAAATTCGTTCTTTTAATTGCCTTAATAAAATATTAAATTGATCTATCTGCCGCTTTATGTCTTCCTTTTGCTCAATACTTTCTTCATATTCTTTAATTTGATCATATAGTTTTTTACTTTCTTTTTTTAACTTAATTACTTCTATTTCATATTCTTTTTTCTGTTCTTGGCTTCTTAGATCTTTTTTGATAGTCTCATATCGATTCTGTAATTCGCTTATTTCATTTTTTATTGTACTTTTGCTTCCTAACCGGCAGTATCCTTGAAATTTATGGTTAATCCCTTCTTTTTGAATTTTCTCAATAATATTGTCTACAGCTGTATTATTAGTACTTGAAATCAATACATTTCTACCATGTATTATTTCACTAGTAGCAAGATTTAATATGGTTTGGGTTTTTCCAGTGCCTGGTGGTCCTTGAATTACTGAAATATAATTGGACCCTTTTTCAATTGCCCGGTTTTGGGGTCTATTACTTAATACAGCATGATAGATACTCTCTTTCTTTTCTACAGGAGATAAATCATAACCGAAATAAGACTCTGTAACTTTAGATATTGTACTTTCTTGATCTAATAATTTATTAAACTCACGACTTACATGGTATGTAGCTGGAATCTTTTTATTACATTTAAAAAGTACAGAATTCCAATAAATCTTCCGACTATCCAGATCTAGATTTACTAAAACTTCCTCTATATCTTTCTTTATGTTAAAGACCTTCTGTGGATCTTTTTCAATTTCCTCTTTAATATTCTCTAAGATTTTTCCATCTTCCATATCTTTGAATATTCTGCTATGAAAATCCACTCCATGATTAGGTAAAATCCCATTTTCTTCTTCTTCAAATTGCCACACCATCATAGGCGTATATTGATTTTTCCCATTAAATATAACAGGATAACCGATATAAATTGCTTCATCGTCATTAATATGCTTTATAATCTTATCATAATTTTTAGGCTTTTCTTGAAAAGAAAAATCTTCAATTAGCCCTTCTTCAACCTGCTTTTGTTTAATTTCATTTGCAAAATATGCTCCATATTTTAAGCACTCTGAATAATATTTTAGTAAATCATTCATTTACAACATCCTTTATTTAATTTTTTAGATTTATTTAACTTCTGTTATTCTATAAGCCTTAAAACATGCTATCATATTTTAAACATAAAAAATGTCAATACTTGTCGAAATTACATGATATTTAACATACCATATACTTTAAATTTAGGTCCTGCTTTGTAAATTAATCAAAATAAGTATTAGAAATCCTTTTTTATACTTTTATAAATTTTAGCATTCATACATACTGTTACTTTCACTTAATTAAAAAACTTCGACATAAAGTCGAAGATATATATTATATATTTCTATTATGAAAATACATTTATTACTCCATTACTTAATATCATTATAGCAATAGCTGCTATAAAATTACCAGTTAAAATAGCTGGAAATGCCCATTTAAAACCGATATCTAATAAAGCTGCTGCTAAGCTTCCACTCCATACTCCTGTTCCAGGCAGTGGTATAGCTACTATTACTACAAGTCCCCAAGCACCATATTTTTGTATTTTACCACCATTATTATTAATAGACCTATCTGTTAGCTTATGTACTAGCTTATTAAATAAGTTAGTTTCTTTAAGATAATTAAATATAGGTCTAATAGTAAATAAAATAAAAGGCACTGGTATCATGCTACCTATAAAACTAATAACTGTTGCATGTATAGGAGATAACCCTAAGTATATTCCTACTGGTATTGCACCTCTAAGCCCTATAATAGGCATAGCTGCAGTTAAAAGTACAGTTAACTCTATGCTTAAAAAGTTTAGTAATTCTTTTAATATTGCTTCCATTATTTGTTGTTCTCCTATTAAGTAAAATTACGTATTGATGTGATATTATGGTATTAAATCATTATGTACATTAATACCACAATACCATATTATCATTATATTCCATAAGAATATCTAAAATCCTGCAATATTTTTTAGATGTCATTTGACACTCTGAATAAAATTTAATAACTTAGTACTTGGCACTAATTCCTTGAAAAGAAATCATAAGACTTTAAAAACAATTTATGGTATATTAATCCATAATTGTAATCTTTGCATTCTTGTAAAACTGTTCTAAAAATCTATCAACTATATAATATTGAATATCTAGCTTTTCTACTTTATTCTTTTTAGCTTTTATTTGTATTTTCAAAGATTCTTTAGATACACTTATTAGTCCAATATTATTTTCTTTAAATAATTGTTTATCTACCTTAGATATATATTCTTCGCTAAGAGCTACATACACTTCATTCGCGAACCGTTTATATCTATTTGCTTGCTCTAATCCAGACCTCCAATCTGAAAGTTTTGCTTCAATTGCTATAAAATTAGTTGTTACAGCATCAACTTTCTTAATACTTTTTACTTGATTTCCATCAATTTTAATATATCCTAATTCCTCTAATTCAGACAAAAATTTAAAAAACAATTTGTTGTTTTTTGAATTTAAAATATTTAATTTATCTAAGTTTACTTTCTTTTTGTTGTATATTTCATGTATGTAGTAATATGCTTTAAAGTATTCATCAAACACAATATTTTGCCTATTTATTTCCTTTGTGCAAGCAATATCAGCTATATTATTTCCTCCTCGCAATTCTCTAACAATATATTGTGTTCCATATTTTTGTTGAAGCTCTTCTACTAGCTTTTCAACTAATTCCTTTTCACTAGTAAACATAATAGAACTCCTCTCTAAATAATCTTTTTTAAATTTTTAAGTAGTTTATAATAATCATTATTTTTTTGGCTTTTTATAATGCTTTTTGGGATATTATCAAATTCTACTATAGCATCATCAATTCTAGTTTTAATATACTCTATTTTTTTACTGTTTTCAATCTTATTTAATATTTTTACTTCATCAATCATTTTCTGCCAGCAATGTAATTGAACGCCCTTATCCCCTGTTCCTATATCAATAGCATTTTTATCTTTACACCATTGACATGTGCACTCTCCAAAATAATCGTATAATTCCTGAAAAGCAAATGTATCTCTTTTAGGATATGTTAAAAATGATAATAATTTTGGAAAATAATATTTTGAAAATAAATTAAAAGCATCTTTTTCTTCTTTAATATATTGCTCATCAAAATAATCTATACTTGCAAGGCCTAATGAAAATCCATGAATCCCTTTAGCAATTAATACCAACCCTAGCGAAATAGGAACCTTTAAAGCAATCACTGGCTTATTAGTATATTTCTGTAAATTTAGCATAAATTCAATGTAACTTGCTAGAGACTGTTCATTAAGCTGCTTCAAATCTGAAACTTGAACAATAAATGCTTCAACATCTGCATGTACATAATATGATAGGATTTTTTCTGCCTCAAACACTAAATGATTCAGTCCAATAGAAATCATTGCATATTTATTTTTTTCAGAATTAACTATTTTTGAACTTTCATCTATTAACTGTATATTCATTTTTATCCAATCTTCAATTTTGTTAACTGGGTAATCTGTATTACTAATGTAATGATATGGTAATATTAATTTATTACCTATTTTCACTGTGTTATACCACTTATTTATATATTCATATCTTAATACTGGATTTTTAAGGTAATCTAATGATATAACACTCTTTTCAGGTGCATATGGTAAGTTCATGAGACCTGCTGTAGATCCAAATGCTAGATATGATAACCTTTGTGTAGATGGATCTATTATTACATTTTCAAAATTTCTTTTCTTAAAATATTTGTGTAGCCCCTTACTCCAGTTTTGAACATGAATTGGATAAATAATTGATGTTTCATTAATCTTTTCAAAGTCTATAGTAACACTTTTTTCTTTATATATCCAAGCATAGTATTTACCTAATACAGAAAGTTCATTTTGAATATCTTGCTTAATAAACATTTCTTTAAATTCACTAACAGTTTGAAAACGAGCAAATCTTTCTTTCGCAGTTGCCTTATAAATAATTTTTTCCAAAACATCACTTATATTTGGATTATGTTGCTTTGGTGGGATAATTGGTTCATTTAGAATTTTAAGAAATAATTCTGGAATAGTATTAGCTCTATAAGGTATATTTTTTGTAAGCATTTCATATAAAATAATACCTAATGAATAAATATCTGACCTATAATCTATATGTTTACTATCCTTTAACTGTTCTGGAGACATATATAAAGGTGAGCCAATTTGAGCTCCGGTAGAAGTAATTGATGAAAAATCTATTATTTTACTTAATCCATAATCAATAATCTTTATATCGCCTTGCTTATTAATTAAAATATTATCTGGTTTTAAATCTCTATGAATTATTCCTCTATTATTAACAAACGTATTATGCAATACATTTACTCCATCTAAAATTTTAATAAAAACAGAAACTAATTCGTTTAAATCACTAATGTTTTCTATATATTCTTTTAAGATAATGCCTGAAAAGTATTCCATTATAATAACGTATTCTTTTATTCCAAACTCATTTATAAAAAAGAAATCATCCTGATATTTTATTAAACTATTATGTTGTACATTCTTTAGTACATCAATTTCTCTTGTTATTCTATTATGTTCATTTTTAAATTCTTGTAAAACATACACTTCTGATAACACCTTTGCTGCAAAATGTTCTTCTCCCCTTGAAACTTTATATACAGATCCAAAACTACCACTTCCTAAAGCTTCTTCAAAAACATACCCTCTAATTGTCTTTCCCACTAAATTCATTAATTACACCCCTCGTATATCAATATAACCATTAAAATTTTTGAATTCTAATTATTAATATATAATAATAGACAATCCTATATACCTACTAAAGTCATTCAGCCACAGGGATTTATGTCATGATAACTTACTGCCTGGCACCTATCTTTTATTCTTTTCTTTCTTAAACCCAGTTTTCAATTAATATCGTGACTTGCTTTTATATTAACAGAATTACTAAACCTTTAAAAAATTATCATTCAATGCTTTAACACTTGTATTATACAATATCCTGATAAATTATGATTTCATTCCTATATAGCAATTTTTATTTACCTTCACTAATACTAGTTGATACAGAATCGTTATATGGCTATACAGCTTTTAAAGACATTATTCAACACATATATACATTCCCCTTTATTTAAAAATCGCAATTATCGACATGTTCTAAAACCGTCTAAGAACAGATTTTAATAGTAGATACAATAAATCTAGTAGGTATTAGTGATTCTAATTCTTCTATTGGATATTTTTATGAGGTAGTTTTTATTTTTAAATTATAGGATGGTTTTGACTTTATATAACTGTTATGTACAATCTGGAAAGCAGCAAAGTTTACTCTCATCATAAAAAAACTTCGCAGCTTTACTATAAACTTCTTTTAATACATTTTCCTAGCTAATTCATTCTAAATTTCTATTCTTTAGTAAGCACCTATTCACTTATGATCTCTTGTATTATTATAATATTTTTATACTTTATACGAATTTAATTTTGGTGTTTATATGAATTAATAGAAACTTTATATTAAATATTAGTAAGACTTGATTTTCTATTTGCTTTAAATATCATAATTCGACAAAATATTTATTAAAAATAATATATTATGGAAGTATCTGAAACAAATAAAAACAATATTGAATTTTTAAAATGAAACTAGTACTTCTTTCAAAAGTAAAGTGGTAGTGCAATTAAATTAATTAAGTATTAATCAGCTTTATTAAAATTTAAGGGGAGAATTGTATGTATATTAGTGAAATCTCTAGTATTAAAAACTACAGAAATTTAATTGGATTAGAGTTATCATTTCATGATGAAATTAACTTTATTGTTGGTGAAAACAATTTGGGAAAAACTAATATAATTGAGATGCTTAATGCAGTTATTTCTGTTGGTAAGTTCAACGAAAATGATTTTTATGATACTAAGGAATCTATTGAGATTATATTTAAGATCAATTATGATGACGATGAATTAGGATTCTTTGAGAATAATTTCGATATAGATAATGAGTATGAAATAACAATAAAAGCAATTCAAGAAGATGTAGATGCTAGACTTGAATATTACCATAATGAGTCAGGAGTTCCTATTAGCAGTCGAAGAATTAAAGCACTTAATTTCATTTACTATTCAGTTTCACAAAAACAAATACCAAAGCAGGATAAGTACCTTCAGATTCATTTCAATTTATCAAGTAATTCACTTAAAAGACTAATGAATGAGATAGACGAGAAAGTATTTTTAACAACTATACATGGTTCTAAAGGACTTGAATGGGATTATGTTTATATCCCTGAAATTATGGACTATCAGTTTCCTACAAGTAGAGCACTATGTAAGGAATGTGCATCAAACAGAGCAGGAATTAAAGGTAAGTATGATTGTAAATTCACATATGCTAGTAATCTTAAACAAGCTTTTCTTGAAGAATTAAGTTTAATGTATGTAGCAATAACAAGAGCAAAAGTTGATGCATATGCATTTGCTAATGTTGATAAAAAGAACGGTATTTATAAGAGAAGAAGCTGTTTAACAAACTTACCTAATTTAGTTCTAAATAGGAAATTTTAAAAAATTGCACTTGGTAAAGCTTTAGCAACAACTTAAAAATTAAAACTAAATCATAGAAAAATTTAAGCTAAATTAAGGAGTAATTAAAATGAATGATATCTATGATATTCAAATATTATTAGATCAATATAGAATGTATGTAGAGTCAGCTCACAAAATATCAGCCTACGAAACAAAACAAATAGATTCTATATATCTTTACTTTCGGGCATAATTACGTTAGTCGGAATATTTGCTGATAAAAAAATAGTAGGTGATAGTTACTTACATATCTGTATGGTTGCTATTGGTATTCTAGGTATTCTACTCTGCTACGTCTGACATAGTAATATAGAAGCTTACAGACAATTAAATTCGGCGAAGTTTCAAATAATCCATGAAATGGAGGAACAATTACCGATAGCCTGCTTTGATAGGGAATGGGATGTTCTAGGTAAAGGCGAAAACAAGAAAAAATATTCTAAGTTAACAGTTGTGGAAAAAAAGCTCCCGCTATTATTATCAATACCGTATTTTATAATATTAGTGTTTAGCTGGATCCAACGATAACTCTATATCTAATTTAATAAGGCTCTTATATTTCCAAAAATTAAAAAGGGTCCACTAACGCTGAAAATCCATTTGAATTTCTGGACCCTTAATATATATTGAACATTTTCATTTAAGTTTTTTCCATTCATGTTCCCCTTTAAATTAGCTTGCAATAAGTTGATAAGTTGGTGTAAGGTCGATCTTTATCTCTATACAACTCCTTTTCCAAACTTCTTCTTAATAGCAGCAACGATTACGTCAACATCTTCAATCTTCATAAAGTATATAATTACAAAATATGATACCGCTCCAACACCGATTGCAATTAAAAGTGAAAGATTCTGTGATAAAGAAGTTGTTAAGTAATTAAAGCTTAGTTTGGCTAATCCACCCATAATTAATGAGGCAAATAGGATCTTTAGAAATGAAATGCTGATTTGCTTCATACCGAATGGGCCTATTTTTTTTCTTAAGCTAATAAACATAAGAACAGTCGTAAATATTGCTGCGATACTTGTTGCTAAAGCTAGTCCACCTAATCCAAAATACTGAACTAAGATAAAATTTAATACAATATTTAATATCATTCCTATGGCTGCGTTAATCATTGGAGTTTTCGTGTCTTGTAAAGAATAAAATGCTCTTGCTAATACTTCTCTAACGCCTAATGCTATCATTCCTATAGAGTAATAATATAATGCTTGCGAGGACATAAGAACGGCCTTATTATCAAATTCTCCTCTTCCAAACAATAAAGACACTATTGGCGCTGCAAAAATCATAGATCCAACCATTGCTGGTAAAACTAATAAACTTATGCCAGTAATGGACTCTCCTAGAGATTTCTTTATACCAAGAATATTTTTTTCTATTGCCATTTTAGAAATTGTCGCAAACATTACTGTGGCTATCGACATTACAAAAATTCCTTGAACAAACCTGTTGAGTTGATGAGCATAATTTAGTGCAGAAATTCCACCAACAGCGACTTGCGATGCTAATGTTCTATCTACTAACATGTTAATCTGATTCACTGAAGTACCTAATATAATTGGAATTGATAAATACATCATTTTTTTAAGTTTAGGATTATTAAAATTAATATTAAAATTATATCGATATCCTTTTTTAACAAGAAAAGGTGTTAGAAAAATTAACTGAGCAATAGCTGCTGCGATTTTTCCATATCCTAATATTATTAAATTAGTTTTAGTACTTAAAAAAATAGAAGTAATTAGAAATATATTTAATGGTATCCCAATTAAAACAGGAGCAATGAAATTATTGTTTACTTCTAAGTAGCCCTTAAATACATATATAATTCCAGTTATATAAACAGAAAAAATTGTGATTCTAGTTAGTGATATGGCTAAAGATAAAGTCTCCCCTTCAAATCCAGAAGCAAATACCTTCACAATAGGCTGGGTAAAAAATAAAACAGCGATTACAATAATGCTAGATATAATCATCAATAAATTTGTTACACTATTTGTAAAATCATTAGCTTTTTCTTCTCCGTCTTCTTGTAGTACTTGACTAAAAATTGGAATAAAAGTCGTACTTAACCCTACTCCTATAAAAGCAAATATTACTGTAGGAATTGTTAGAGAAATTAAATACGCATCGCTAACACCTGATGCGCCATAAAAATACGAAAGAATAATATCTCTTGAAAATCCCATGATTTTTGAAAATATAGTTAAAATCATCAATATTAAAGCTGTTTTCTTCATACTTTGACACAACCTTGTAATTTTCTATAATTAAAATTAATTAATAATGATATAACAAACCAATACTCGGGTCTAAGCCATAAATCTGAACTTATCAATAATCGTCCTGTGGCACTAGCGATTATCAAAGTCACCACTCTAAAGTATCCAGTATCTTTTAAGTAACTTAAATTAAGATATCTCTTGCTTAAAAATATCCAAAAAATTAACCAAATTAAAAATCCAAATATTCCAGCTTCAACTAAAATTTGTAAAAAAATATTATGGGAAGTCATTCCTATTTCTAACTGTGTAGTTCCTATACCGCTTCCAAACCAAGGCTTTTCTTTAATTAATTTAATTATATTTTCATAAATTCGATCTCTCCCTGAACTTGAAGCTGCTAATCCATCTGATAATTGCATTCTGAATTTTGCCAGTGCATAAGATCTTACTTGTAAATCAAAATAAATATAATCTAATAATCTTGTTACTAATTGATATTGATATATTATAAAAGTTGATATACTTCCTAAAATAACTACTAACATTTTTACACTTTTTTTAACTTGCTTAGAAAATAAAAATAATAATCCTATAAATATAATCAGAACTAATAAAGGACCTCTACTACCATAAATAGTTGTTAATATAGTAGATATACCGGTTAGAATTAACCAAATAGGTCTATATTTTTTTTCATTAAAAAAACCATAAAAAAACATCATTACAGAAGGGACCATTGCATACCCAAATCTCATATAATTCATAGACGTTAAAAAATTTGTAAATGGAAATAGTATAATAACGAAGAAATTTATAATTGCTAATTTTAAAAAAGCATTATATAAATCTTTTCCTTTAGTTGAAATGCTAGCAATCAAAATAGCAGAAAAACACTTTAATAGATACCCCAAATATACATCTATTATTATATTTAGATTTGTATTAAATATTATTGCACTAGTGAAGAAATATACACTAACTAAACCTAATATTAGCACAGTATATGTTTTTATTTTAAACTTATTGTTATATAATACCAAAAATAACAATAACAAAGAAAAGCCAGCAACTGGCCATTGAGAATTCACTAAAGATGCGACTGGTTGTAGAAAACCAAATTGAAATATATATAATGCCATAATATACGCATTGATTTTTTCTTTATTAATTTTTCTCACCTTCTTACGTTGTGCTTCGAATATATTAAATTTAACAACTGATCTCCTTATACTTTATTCGTTAGGTATTAAAAATTCCTTATGTAAAATACTTGCCTATCTTTTTCTACAATCTCCAATAACTATAACCTTTCTCTTCAATCACTTTTCTATCTAATATACTTTTAACATCAATAAGTACTTTGTCTTCATTGTCAAAATTACCATACAAGGAATCCATTCTATCCCAACTCATTTGTTTTAATACATTATGAGCCACTGCTAATACTATACAATCCACATCTTGTACATCTTTTATATCAACTAAATCAACATCATATTCGTGTTTAGCCTCATCAGCATCAGCTTCTGGATCAACGATAATAGGTTCTATTCCGTATTCTCTAAGACTATCAATAATATCTACTACTTTGGAGTTTCTAGTATCTGGAGTATTTTCTTTAAAAGTAATTCCTAGAATTACAACCTTAGCTTGTCTTACCACCTTATTTGCCAAGATAAGTTTCCTAATGATTGCGTCTGCAACGAATTTACCCATACCATCATTAATTTTTCTGCCTGATAAAATAATTTGGCTGTGATATCCCAACTTCTCTGCTTCATAAACAAAATAGTAAGGATCTACTCCAATACAGTGTCCACCAACAAGACCTGGAGTGAATCCAAGAGCATTCCATTTGGTGTTCATAGCTTCAACTACTTCTTTAGTGTCAATACCCATACGATCGAATACCATGGCGAGTTCATTCATAAAGGCGATATTTATATCACGTTGGCTATTCTCTACTACTTTTGAGGCTTCAGCTACCTTAATTGATCCTGCTCTATGAACACCAACTTCTATAACTAATTCATAAACTTTAGCTATTTCGTCAAGGCTTTCTTCATCCATACCTGAGACAATCTTTATAATGTTCTCAAGTCTATGAACTTTATCACCAGGATTAATTCTCTCAGGAGAGTACCCTATTTTAAAATCAACTCCACATTTTAGTCCTGACTCTTCTTCTAGTATTGGTACACAAATATCTTCTGTAACACCAGGGTATACAGTGGATTCATAGACAACAATAGAGTCCTTGGTTAAGTTCCTACCAACTATTCTACTGGCTCCTTCTACCGGTGAAAGATCTGGCGTTTTATCTGAATTGATTGGAGTTGGTACGGCTATAATATGAAATTTTGCTTCTCTTAGTTTTGTTTCATCAGATGTGAAAATTACAGTTGTAGTCTTAATTTCATCATCGCCAACTTCGTTTGTTGGGTCAACTCCGGATTTATATAGATCAATTTTCTTTGTATTAAGATCAAAACCAATAACATCAACTTTCTTAGCAAATGCTACAGCTATAGGCATTCCAACATAACCAAGTCCGACTACTGATATTTTTTCTTTTTTTTCGACAATTTTGTCATACAACTTCATAATGATATTCGCTCCTTATTTATACATTTTCAATCACTTCAATGAGTTTATTCGTCAACTTTTTAAAGTCAAATTCATAAGCTGCATTTCTTGCATTCTGCCCCATTTGTTCAGCTCTTACATCATCATTACATACTTCGAGTATTATTTTTGCTACTTCTTCAGGGTTTTGGATAATAGCACTAACTCCACAATTGTATTTTTCTAAAATACTATATCCTGAAGTATAAGTTTGTATAACACACCTACCAGCTGCCAAATATTCAAAAAATTTATTCTGACTTTGTCCGTATTCATCTAACAAAGTACTCGAATTATGCAATATATTAGCATAAGCTCTTTTTAAAATTGAAGGAATCATCTTTTTCTCAACTCTACCTTTAAATACTACATTGTTGATGTTTTCTTTTTTACATCTATTTTCAAGCATCTCTTTTTCATCACCCGAGCCATAGATTAAAAATCTAATCTTGTTATTGCATTGCTGAATTATCTTAGCTGTATCTAATAAAACTCCTAAATTATTCACTTTTCTAATAGAACCAGCATACACCAAATTCTTATAACTTCTATCATCCAAATCTAGATCTTCCATGTAATGTTTATTTGAGTTATTATCAAAAGAATTAATTATAATTCCATTACTAATATGCTTAATTTTATTCATATCAATTTCCTTGTCCCAACCTTGGTTAATTATGTACTGTCTTCCACCTTCCCAAGTCATGATAACTGAATCCGCTTTCTTATAAATCCATTTTTCGCCTTGATATAGTATCTTTGCTACTATACTATTACGCCTCAAAGATCCATAAGCAACAATACTTTCCGGCCATAAGTCTCTTACTTCACAAATACAAGGAATTCCAAATTTCTTTGCAATCTTAATGCCGGCTACTAAAGTAAGTGGATGTACACTTGAAGCTAGTATTACGTCTGGTTTACCATTTAACTCTGCATAATTCTCAGCAGTAGGACATATATTTTTATAAAAAGAGACCATATTTATAATTCTCTTCTTTCCATTTCCTGAATACTGAGGAGTTTTAACAACTACAAACGGAATATCTCCAGATTCTTTTCTTGTAAAAACATTTCCCGCAATATCTATACTTTTGTTAGAATTATGGAAGGTAGAAGCACAGAATATCGTTGGCTCATATCCATTTTTTAATAAGTTTTCAGCTAACCAATAATGCCTACCAGCTTTGTTTTCAATCATCCCAGTAGCATAATGATTCCATATCCAAATTTTTTTCTTCATTGTTTCATAGCTCCTATTCTATATTCATAAAAAGTTTGAAATTACTTTCTGTAAATTGGAAAAAAAGTAGCACAATCATCAAGATTACCTTCCCTTTTACGAATACTACTTAGCTCATCATATTTTTCTTGATTAAATATTTTTTTTCCAATAGAAAAATATGTTTCAGAATTCTTATTAAATGTTTTTTTGAACTTAAACAAACTATCTTCCTTGCTCCCCAAACCTCCACCTAAATGGAATGACTTATATCCGTTCTCACAACCCCAGCATGCAGCTTCATATAAAAGTAAATTTGTTGCTGCTAAATTCTGATATTCTCTATCAGTTGCCGATAAATGATAGTGCATTTTATCATTTCCAAACAAAATCATAGAGGATGAAATAACTCTTTCTTCAAATACAGCGTAGAATATCAAACAATTATATTTCAGATCTTTTAATACGCTTCTGTAAAAATCCATATCGAAATAATAATAATCAGTAGCATTATCTTTGTTCATAGTAGCGTTATATAAAGGAATAAATTCATCAATTAACTTTGGACTTCTCCCCCAAAATATTTCCACACCTGACTTTATTGCTTTTCTAATAACATTGCGATTCTTGCTACTTAGATCATTCCAAATTTGCTCCTTTGAAATTAAATCCATCGTAATTGTATTACCTAAATCAATAACATCATATATACCTTTGCTAAGCTCAGCGTTTTGCAAAACAGGATGAAAACGAACGAACTCACTGATGATATTATTTGAAGCGCAGTATTTTGAAAACGCATCATTTAGTTGAATCATATCTGTTTCATTTATTGCACCTTCAACAATAAATCCACCATAGCCATAGGGTGTAGTAATATCAAAATATGTTTTAGGTTCTATTTTCCTTCTAAAATTTCTGTCCTTCTCGATGTCTCGTTTCATGACTACATTCATTGCCCGGATTTTTTCGTCATCATAGTAAAAAAGTATAGGTTCACCATCACCATGTATCTTAAATGCTTTTGTATAACCTGATAGGTAATACACATCATGCTTTTCAAAACTCTTTACTATTGAATCCCATTTATCTGCTTCTTCTAAAGTAATTATTGAAAACAAATTAACACATCCTCTTCTTACTTCTAAACGAATTCTTTAATCGCTTCTATTATTCTTTTCATATCATCAATTCCATAACGTTGATCGCAGGGGATTGATAAGATTGTATCGTATATTTTCTTTGTTGTTTTATTCATGGGTCCTTCTAACTGATTGGGAATCGGCCAATGAACAGGACAATAAATTCCTTTAGAAATTAGATAAGATCTAAGTTTATTTCTATCGCGATTTACATATATGGGGAAGAACAACGGCGTTACATCATAATCGATACTTTTAAATATAACTTCTACTTCCCTAATATTGTTCAGGTTTCTTAATAAGAATTCGTAGTTCAATCTTCTAGTTCTCTTTAATTTTATGGCGTCTAAATTCTTAATAATTATTTCTGACATTTTATCTATTCTATAACTACTAAAGTCTTTATCTAATAATTCCTCTGCTTTTCCAAAACCCTTTAAGTAATCCTGCTTTAAAGATTTATCCAGTGTCTTGATGTATTCAAACTTCTGCTGTAAACTAGAAACTCTTAAATCTACAAATTGATTTGGTGGATAAGGTAATTTATTATTATTAGTTCCTCTTGATGCTAGAAATCCTCCACTTGGTATACCGAACCATTTACGTATACTACCTACAACAAAATCGTTACATATATCGTTTTTATAACTTGAAAAAAGTGTATGAGTGACATCTTCGATAATTATTACTGAGTTAGCCCTAAGCTTTGAAATTATATCGCTTAATTCTTTATTTGTCGGAAAACCAAAATACCCCATGTGAATAAATATACCTAGTTCAATATTATCTGTATTAATATTTACAGGTCTAAAATAGTCATCAACATCGTAGTAGCTTATTTCATAACCAGCTTTTTCAAAAGGAAGAATCACAGAATCGCAAATATAGGAAGGTAATAATGCTTTTTTTGTTTTGGGGTTAACTTGGTCTAAGAACAAACTAATAGCCCCTCTACCTGATGAAGTAAAAACTACGTTCCCAAATTTATTTAGCCAATGCGGGATTTCGGATTTTTCCTTATATATATGGTTCTTATCTATCCAAAATTCACTGCCTATCTCCATTTATAACACCTTCATTTCAAATCACTCATATAGAGATAATTATTCTCTGCTTCAAATTATATTCCGCATCTTTCAAGTTACTCTTTGCAATTTCTATTATTTGTTCAGTCTTCATTACATTATTGTTTTCATCCACAACTTTAACACTTCCTCTAACCGGTTTGGTTCTCCAATTCTTAGCGTGTTTAAACTCTTCAACTTCACCCCATAAATATGGCACTGGTAAGAATCCAGCTGCAAATATTTTGTAGAATCCTTCTGGCGAATATGGGTCATCAATACTGTCTTCGATAGCAGAAATTACTTTAATTGCGGATTGGTACAATTCTGCTGATCTTTCATTTACATCAAGATTCTTTGCCATATCCTCAATTTTGCCACGTTTCCTCATTTCACGATACTTCTGTAAAGAATACTGTGTAATCTGTATGCTTTCATTTATTATTTCTGGTGTTGCTAAATGTGAAGCTTCCGAGTAACTAACCACATGAATAATAGGTGGACTCATTTCATTATACGGATCAATATCATCCATTAATGCAGTCACTGCCGCTAATTGAATCCTTGCTTCATAAAGATTAGGCTTAAAGTAGTCCAAACCAGCTCTTGGCTGTAATAAGACCCTAAAATTACTATCTTCTAAACTTCTCACAAGTTTTATCATTGCTCGCGACTTAGCTAAATCTTGTATCCCCCAAGTAAATCTTGGTGTATTAAGCATATTCTGTAATATAAAAGTTTTGATTCCTAATTTCTTTGCAAGTTTTGCTGCCAAATATGCAGACACAATATAGGTAACATCATCAGCTCCTCTAAAAGCAAAATGATGTGGAACATTGGCTTCAAAAGGCTTTTCTGTTTTAGCAATATATTTTATGGTATCAATATGTTGTTTTAGATTGGTATAAACATCATATGGGCCTCTTTCATCCAGCTTATTAAACCACCATAGTGATAATGCATGCCAACAAATATTTAATGTTTGCTCGTGCATTTGAGCTAGACTTGGTATATTTTTTGTCCCTGCATAAGTTCTAACTAATAATGGTCTAGATGCTTCCCATATCATTCTATACTCTTCAGGCGAGTTAACTGGTACTCCGCCACCATTGGTTTTCCCTTCCCAATCCTCACCAAAGTTTGACTGAGTTAATTGAGAACTCCCGATTGAAAGAATATCTAGATAATTAGATTTTGCTAATGTTTTAGCCCATAGCAAGAACTCATTTACTGATTCAATTCTAGTTGCTGAAGAACAATATGGACCTACATGTGCCCTCATTAACGGCTCAAAAGAATCTTTTATGCCTGAATCAATTCTCTTAGTTACAGAATCCTTCATTGTTCCAAACTCAGGATAGTTAGATCTATCAATAGGTTTATAATCTATATATTCTTGTGAATCAATAATTTTCTTTCCAAATCCCATCAATAGATCATCATATTTACTGCCTTCATATATATCACTTGGAATTCTATCCTCAGAAACACCCATCTTTGTAAGTGTTTCTCTGACAGATTCTCCTCCAATAAATGTTTTTACAAATCCCTTAAACTCTTTATCAATTGTTTCACACGTTTTCGGTAGACCACCAAAAAATACTGTCTCTACTTGCCCCCCCTGAAATCTCATTAACTTGGCATTTTTCATTTCTTCAAGAAGGTAGCCTATCATGTTAACTGCATCATCTTGGTCCAGTCTATAACTAATTCCTAGTCTCTCAATCTTATTGGTTATTATCCAATCTACAACAACTTTACGATGTAGTTCGTGTTTGTAATTATTCATTGCCTTTGCAACTAAATCGTCTGCTACAATAACATCATAGCCACAATCACGCACCAGTTCAGCTGCTGAATTAATCCCCATTGTATGTGCATCAATAGCTGGTTTTATGAACCCATATTTTGCGTTTATTGTATTATTCATAAGAAGACCTCCTTTCGAAGATTGTCTTTAGCTCGTTATTTTGTGCTGAAATATCCAAATAATCTAGATTACGCCCTGTTGTTCTGAAATCAAAATTCAATAGTTTTGATGCTAGATCAATGATTAGAGTTGTATAGCCCATATCAAGACCTAGTTTCAAACCAATTGATTCTAATGGAACTAACCCACAGGATACATCCTCAAAAATATATCTATGTTTTAATGATCCTGGCGCATCAATTGTTTTGTATGCTTCATTATTCTGAATACATTCATAAAGATTATTTCCTGTAACATGGTAGGTTCTTATCAACCACTCTTTTGTAGATTCAACTTTATGCCCTAAAGCTTCTGATACAGCAACTCTTTCATCATCAATTTTTTCAATTAATTGGCCTACTGTAGGCGTTATCCCATCATAATAGTATTTATAAATATTTTTCTCGCTTTCAGTCCATCCAGTATTCAAAAGCAACGGTGCACAGTGTAGGACCATTCCTACATTTCCAATAGATGTCTGAATCATAGACTGAGCTGAGGAAAAATAATTCCGAATACACTGAGGTAAATAATCAATTATACTTTCAGATGAATTAATATCTAATGATGAAATTAATACAGAATCCTTAAAAGCAATTATATTTACTGCATCTTCATCTATTTTTCTACACGTATAAATTATTGTCTGTGTTTCCGCGATTATTTGGTCGTACTGGTTATTGAATTTTTCATAGATATTTCTAAATTCTAAAGCCCCAAAGGTTCTTCCAGGGTTTAGTACTATGACGGTTGATTTGTTTATATTTTTTGATATTAATTCAGCGAGTTCCTTATGTGAATTTGCAGGTGTCGTAATCAAAATAATATCCGGATTCTTCAGGGCAATATCAACATCATTTGTTACACAATGAATCGGAATATTTCCACTAACAACACCTTCACATCTAATGATATGAGTTTTTATAAGCTTTTCTATCGTACTATGTGATCTGTTCCAAAGGGTTACTTCATTACCTTCTTTGCTCAAGTGAACAGCCATTGCTATACCTGAGTTTCCAGCACCAATTACTGTTACTTTCACCTCATCCACCTACCTTCATAAACAAACTAAAATATAATATAGTAATTTACAGTGTATACACCTAATTAAAAGTAATTCTAAAGTGCTAAGATTTTTTATCTAGATAGCTTGTGTGGAAACTATCTATTAACATTGATTCTCCATCCTCGCCAATGATTTTCAGTTCTTCTTTTATTGTTTTTATAGTTTTAATTAGTGATTCATTGTTTTGAGAAACTAGATGCACTCTCCCAAAAACCTGAGCAGTTGTATTTGCTACAGATTCATGTATACTGTCACCTTCAAAATATGTTTGCATTATATTGACAACGTCTTCTAAGCTGCATATTTTATCCATGCCTACGATTCTACTTATTACTCCTGGTTTAATATGTAGAATTAAAATAAACCCTTTTTTATTAAAATTAGGTGATATCTTTGATGTAACTTCGTCAGTACACATTCTCCCAGTTAATGCATAATCAATAAGCATCTCAAGATGATTTACTCCATTTATCTTCGAGATAACTTGATAACTCTGTCCACCACCTAACCGATAACCCATTTCGTAGAAATAAAATTCTCCATTTTCATAGAATGATTGAATGTATAAAACACCGTTTTTTAAACCTAAATTCTTAAACATATTCTGAACATTTTTATCAACTTCATTTATATAAGTATCTACGTAAATTGACGGATAAAATACTCCTGTAGTCAAAGGTGGTAAGGATTTATCATTTTGATAAGTATATAAATCTCCGACAGAAGAAAGATGAATCTCGCCGTCAACAATTACATAATCCAAATTAATTCCACTCTTCGATAAATCCATTAATTTTTCAATCACTATATCTTTGCTTTCAGAAAATTCCAGAGCTTTATTATACCCAATCAGTAATTCATCTTGATTATTACAAATTGTGATCCCTTTTGATCCACTACTATCTACAGGTTTTACAATAACTGGATATATGATGTCGCTTGTTTGTTCTTTTGCTAAAATGTCTTCCAATTCATATTCTGGAACTACAGAAATATTATTTTTTTTACAAAGAGCTTTAAACTTTCTTTTGTTCATTGTAATTTCTAGCTGTTCTCTTGTCGCATAAAAGTGGCTTCCTAAAATCTCACAAACTTTTCTTGTGTTTTCTAAATTTGAATCAATAAAACTAGTTATAACACCATCAACGTTTTTATTTTTCACTAAATTTACCATAGCATTAATGTCAGAAGTACTAACCATACAACTCTCATCAGCAACTTTCTTTGCTGGAGAGTTATCGTACCAATCAGTTACTATGGTATATATATTCTTTTCTTTTGCTTTTTTTACAATATCGCATGCTAATGCAAGTCCATTTGATATAAGTAATGTCTTTTTTTTATCATTTCCCATTGGGTTCACTCTCCATTTTAATAAATAGAATACCGACTAAGAATTAAATCCTTCTGTTTCCATTTCTTTCTTTCTATATTCATGAAAGTTTTCTGGCTTATCAATACCTGCTACGCCTATATCTTTACGATTCAACACTTTTCCAACAGTTTTAATAATTATTTTTATATCTAAAATAAAACTTATATCTTTAACATAATCATAATCATATTTAAATTTTCGATCCCAATCTATAGAATTTCTTCCGTTAACCTGTGCAAGACCTGTTAATCCTGGCCTTACATTATGCCTTTGTTTTTCAACGGAATTATAATAAGGTAGATATGATACAGCCAGTGGCCGAGGACCAACTAATGACATATCACCTTTAAGGATATTGAACACCTCTGGAAGTTCATCCAGCGAAGTAGATCTTAGTAACCTTCCGAACTTAGTTAATCTTTTTTCATCAGAAAGCAGCTCTCCATTCTCGTCTCTCTGGTCAGTCATGGTCCTGAACTTGTACATGGTGAATATCTTCTCATTAAGCCCAGGTCTTTTCTGTTTAAATAGCACCGGACTACCAAGCTTCAACCTAACAAGGATAGCAACAACTATAAGCACCGGACTTAAGACGAAAATTGCCATCAAAGACAAAATGAAGTCCATTGGTCTTTTAAGAATTCTTCTATATATACCTTTATTCACTTTTTCTTCTTCTTTCACTTCACTCTGCATCTCTTATCACCCACTTCTTATTTAGACCACAGTCCCTTTATAATCGCACAAATTCTCTCAAGATCCTCATCCGTCATCTTAGTATCAGATGGCAAGCATACACCATCCTCAAACAGCTTCTCACTCACATCTCCACCCACATAATCATACTCAGCGAAGAACGGCTGCATGTGCATTGGCTTCCAGACAGGCCTTGATTCAATATTCTCTTTCTCTAATGCTTCCATTACATCAAGAGGTCTTACAGAACCATTCAACGTCATCACACTCAACCAGTAATTCGGCTCATTCCAGGTATTAACCGGCATGAAACCTACACCATCAAGACCGCCTAATTCCCTCTTATAAAACTCGAATATATATTTCTTCTTAGCTACTCTTTGGTCTAAGACCTTAAGCTGTCCTCTACCGATCCCAGCTACAACATTGCTCATACGATAATTGAACCCCAATTCGCTATGCTGGTAGTGCCTTGCTGCATCTCTGGACTGAGTAGACCAGAACCGAACTTTCTTAATCTTCTCTTCATCATCTGATACAAGCATACCACCACCAGAAGTAGTAATAATCTTGTTTCCGTTAAACGACAACACTCCAAACTCACCAAATGTTCCAGTATGTTTTCCTTTATAATAGGCCCCTAAAGACTCGGCTGCATCTTCAATAACTGTCACATTGTATCTACTGCAAATCTCCATGATTTTATCCATATCAGCAGATAGGCCATATAAATGCACAACTAAAACAGCCTTCACCTTATCACCATACTTCTCGAAGGCTGCCTCTAATGCTTTTGGATCCATATTCCAAGTTTTATAATCACTGTCAATAAAGACAGGGGTTGCATTCTGATAGATAATAGGATTAGCTGTAGCTGAAAAAGTAAGAGTTGGACAGAATACAACATCTCCTTCTCCAACACCCGCAGCTTTAAGTGCTAAATGAATAGCTCCTGTTCCAGAAGTCATAGCTGCTGAGTGTTTTGAACCAACCCTTGCTGCTAATTCTTTTTCAAATTCATTAACATTTGGCCCTAATGGTGCTAACCAATTTGTATCGAATGCTTCTTGTACATATTCCATTTCATAACCTTCATCACTCATGTGAGGTGAGGCAAGCCAAATCTTATTCCTATTCTGCTTACACATTTATTGTCATCCTTTCATACTAATTTACTTTCTTAATAATTATTTTTTCAATAATAAAATGCCCTTCACTATTTCCAGAATGATCAAATCTAAGATATTGATTTCCCGGCTCTATATCTTCTGTAGTAGTTAGGCCGTATTTATATGTGCCATTCTCTAGTTCATCTAAATTAATGTTTTGTGACACCTGTGTTCTTTGCCCTGAACCACTAATAATATGACTTCTTACATTTCTTTCTGTACTATTATCTGAAAACACTACTTCTACTTCATAATTAACACCTGGATCTAAGGTGAAATTTTGTGTATATACAATTCCCAGGTCTTCACCTTCATTGTACACTTTCATTCCTTCTTCACCTATCTCATACTCTAGCTTTCCACCTTGCCTGCTCCACCTTCTCCAAGTATTTTCAACTCCAGTAGCCCCTTCTAAATCTAAATACGACATATACACTATATCATTTAACTCTTGTAGCTTTTCTGGATTATCTACATTATCAATAAAATACTTAGCTCTAAATATATTTTGTAATGTATCCTGGCTTAAGTTTATTGTTTCTTCACTTTTTTCATTAGCTTCTTTTACTTCATCTATAATTTTAAGCATATAATCTCTATAGATTTCTACACCTTGCTCTATTTCTCCTAACCCATTTATATAATGTTCTGCTACTGCATTATATGCATTAACTTTTGTTGCATAAGGATACTGTTTTAGTGGTGCTGACTCTACAAGCTTATCTAAATACTTAAATGCTTGTTCAAATTCTCCTAAGCTTATATAATAGCTTGCATTCTCTTGTAGTACTACCGGTAAATTTGGTGTATATTTTTCAGCTTTATTAAAATTGTTTTCTGCCTTCTTTATTAAATCGACATCTCCATTTTCTATACCTTGTGTCATTTGCATTTTAGCTAAGTCTACACGTATATTGGGATGGAAAGGATCAAGCATTACAGCCTTTTCCATTTTATCTATAGACTCTTCAATAGGTATTTCATTAATAGTTTCTGTATTAGATGTTGCTATAGCATTAGCACTATATAACGAAATAGAAAATACTAGTAGTGGTACTCCTACTAAGCTAACTAATACAGGACTGCTGCTTTTACCTTTAAAATCTATTTTCTTTATATTCAGCTTAACATCTTCAAAGCTACTGTACTCTAACATAGCTATTAAGGCCCAGAATATCATAGGTATAGAGTGGAAAGAAAAGTTAAAATCCAGTCCACTATGGCCTAATAATGCTAATATACTGAACATCACCGATACTGTTAGTGTATCTTTTCTTTTCCAAGCTTTTAATAAATGTACTGTAAAAGCTCCTATAAGAGGTCCTAGCACTGCTATTCCTATTATTCCTGTTTCTACCATAGTCTGTATAAAGTAGTTATGTGCTTCTGTAGAATTATATGGTCTAGACTGATACTTTTGGTATAATGCTTCCCAAGTACCACCACCACCACCGAATATAGGCTTAGCCTTTAATATTGATAAACTATCTTTATAATATGTTAAACGAGTCGCTGCGTTATTTTCACTTAAATCTATAGAGTTAAATCTAGATACAAGTGATTCTGGTAAATATTTATAGCTTAGCTTTATATTTTCTAATACTTCTGCATTTTGATTTGTTATATTTGCTTGTATAAAAACAGCTTTTGTTTTTGGATATATATTTGTAAAGTATATACTTATATTTTTACTATCTTCTAGTGTAGTAAATGGAATTTCTACACTTCCATTACTTTGAACCTCTCCTAAAACTTCTTCTATTAATTCTCTTTCTCCAGCTTCATTTGCACTATATATACGTACCCTGTATGGCCAGTGTCCTTCATTCTCTGACTCTGATACTGCTTCTACATCTAAATTCAAGGTATATTCAGTACTTGATTCTAAGCCTGATACTGTTCTTTGAATTTGGTTTGTATGGTTTTCTGCAACATTCATGTTATTAAAAACTAAAGGCTGTGTAATATTAAATGCCATATAGCTAAATATTCCTGCTCCTATTACTATAGCACCTAGAAATCCATATATAAGCTTATAATGCTTATTTACTAGCTTAGCTTCTACAAATATTACTCCACTATATAATAGTTTAAAAACTCCTACTCCTATTATAAATACTATTAAAGCCTTTGGTTTTGTTTCTGTATCTAGTGCTAATTGACTTGTAAATGGCTGTAGCACCAATACATTTGGTATTAATGCTGTTATAAAATACAGTATAGATGATATACGTTCTTTATTAGGTATAAACACTAAATATAATAGTGCAAATATAGGAAATAGCAACCATGCAGCTCTGGAATATGTAAATATAAATGTAAATAGCATAACGAATCCAGATGCACCATATACTATTTTTTCTATATATTTTTCACTTCTATGAATAGCGCCAGTAGTTAGGAAAAACATTGCCATCATAAGCGCTGCTAATGTATTTGGATATTGAAATGTAGACGCTAAACGATTACCCATTATTACATCATCTAAAGTTACATACCCTGCTGCTCCTAGTACTGCTATGAAGGCAACTATTAAAGATCCTAATATTAATACCTTAGCAAAATATTCTTTATATTTTTCAATCTGTACCATATCTTTTATCATAAGATATATCGAATAGTAAACAGTATATCTTATTAATATATCTATGGCTTCTCTTAAATTAGCCCATTGAAAAGTTACAATAGGAAGTAAATAAGCTACTATAAATAGTAAACCTATATAATCGTATGGACTGTTAAACATAGTAAGTTTTTCTTTTTTGTGATTTTTATTAAATAAGAATAACACGAATATACCAAAAGCAACTATATTACTTATTAATATTTCTCTTTCAAAAAACAATCCTTGAAAAAGAGGTGCTCCTATTATAAGAATAGATATTAAAGCAAATATTACCTTATCCATTATTGTATTACTTTTTATATTTTTACTAACCTGTGTTTTGCTCCCCATATTTCCACCTCTGAACATTTATTATTCTCTTATAAATAACTCTAATATTTGATAAAAATACTATGCACCTACATTTGCAGATTTATTTTTATCTTCTCCACTACTTTTCCAATATTCTATAAAGAATGCCATAAATACCCCTACCATAGCGCCTAATACTGCAGCTATTGCTATGTTCAGCATTTTTTTAGGTCCTACTGGATTAGTTGTAGGGTACGCTTTAGATACTACTGTCATGCTAGATTCTCCAACCAATGCTGATTCTGTTACTCTCATTTCCTCGTGTTTGCTTGTAAATGCATAGTATGTATTTTGTGCTATATTTACTTTTTGCTCTATTAATCGTTCTTCATGTTGCTTTTCTGCAAGCTGCAGCTGAAGTTCTTCTACATCGTTTTGTATATCTACTATTTGTCTTTTTAATGTTTCCATTCTTTTTTTAGCTGCTGCAAGCTCTATAGTAGTTTCTTTGTTTTTTCCTTGTAATCCTATATATACTGGGTTAATCTCTTCGTTACTCATTTTAATGTCAACAATGCTTTCTATACCTTCACCGCTTTTATCCTGTGCTATATCACTAAGTATTCCATCTTCTAATATAGATTTTTCTGTTATAATTACTGGCTCTTCTTGCGCTAACTGTGTTTCTATTTCCCTAATAGACTGCTGTAAAACTTCATACTGCAATTCTTGTTCTATTAAGTTAGTTTTATATTCTGTAAGTAAATCTAGTTTAGAAGTTAGCTCTTGAGATAACTCATTTACTCCATTTGGCTGTGCTAAAAAGTCTTTTAGCTCTACTAATACTTTATCTAGCTGCTCTTTTTCTACTTCCATTTGTGTTTCTACATATTCCGACGTAGAATTTGCCTGTTCCTTAGCCTTACTAGATACAAATTCTAAAAAACGTGCTCCTACTGTATTTACTATTTCTGCTGCTAATTCTGGATTAGTTGATTCCATTTTTATATTTAATAAATTAGTATTTTCTATTGTTTCTAACGTAATAGCTCCTGCTAAGCTCTCTATATCATATTTTTCTTCTAAGCCTAGTTCTTCTATTGTTTCTCTCATAACCTGCGGTGATTTTATCTGTTCTTTATATGTATCCATTGTCATATTTGGGTATTGATTCAAGTTTTTTAGTATACTATCTACACCTTCACCATCTATTGTATTAGATTGTGGTTTATCTGAAATATCAGATGCCATTAAAACCATTTTAGTTTCATATACAGGCTCTAACATAAAGAAGCTAACCATAGCAGATGCTAATACTGCCAACACTGTAATTCCTATTATCATTGTTTTTCTTTTAAGCAATATCTCTATAAGTTCTCTTAAGCTTATTTCTTCCATTTCCATTTGTTCCATCTACTAATACCTCCGCCTATTTTTCTTATCCCTTATCGACTTACATATTTCTACATAAATAAATAATTACCTGCTTATTTTTACTAAAAATCTCACCTTTTTTATTGTATAATATTGGGCATGTAAAATCAATCAAGGTCAGCAAAAAATAGCTGCAATTAAAAAAAGCAGAGCATAGCGCTCTCCTTTTTTTATCGTACTAATTTAAACTTTGCTATATCAAACGTATTTTTCGCTGTAGCTACTTCTAATGCAATAAAGTCTTCCCTTAATGCTTCTACATTATCGTTTACAGCTTGAATTTCTGTGTGTAGTTCGTCTCCAAGTAATTTTATTTCTTTCTCAATTTTAACTTCTAAGTGGTCGAACCTTCTGTCATGTTCTGATAGCTTACTCTCTACAGCATCGAATCTTTTGTCGTGTTCTGCTAGCTTACTCTCTACAACATCAAATCTTTTGTCGTGTTCTGCTAGCTTACCTTGCATATCTGTCATTTGTTTTTGCATGTCTGTCATTTGGCTTTGAAAATCCGTTAGCTGTTTTTGCATACCTTGTAAAATATTTAGTATCTTTTCGTCCATCTATACACCTCCCATAACTTTATTATCCTCTGTATTCCGCTATGTTGTTACATATATTATATCATTTGGAGGTGCCTTTTCAACTGTTATTTATTAACTAACCCATTAAAAATAGTATCTATAATAGGTGTAGGATCTATATCCTTTGGATCTATTTTTTGTAGAAATATTTCTATTGTATAGTTTTGATTAATAGCGCCTAGTATAGATAAAGTTGCTACTTTTATGTTTAAATCTGTCTTTAACTCTTTGGTTTTAACTCCTTCTTCTAAAGTACTATCTATTAATGAAACTATAGACTTTTTCATTTCTAATATTCTACTTTTTATTTCTTCTGATAAAAAGTTAGAGCTTGGAAGAATATTTTCTGCCATATTAATATGGTGAGCAATAAAGCTCCCATGGTGCTCTGCAAAGGCCAATAGCTTTCCCCTTGCAGTTTTATGTTGTCCCATAGCTTCTTTTGCCATATCAAAATAAGTTATAACTATATATTCTACCATTTGCTCAAATAATTCATTTTTACTACTAAAATACTCATATACTGTCCCTTTGCCTATTCCTGCTACCTTTGCTATTTCTTCTATCTTTGCCTTATGAAATCCATGCTTACCAAAGACTTTCATAGCAGCTTTAATAATTTCAGCTCTTCTTTGCTCTTTTATATTCACATCTTCACCTCTTTTTAGGCTTCTAAAGTAGTGTTTTTCTTTTTGCCTTTTAACTTAGATTTAAAAGAATTTGAAAGATCGTCGAATACAGTATATATTACCGGAACGAATACTAATGTTATAACTGTAGATAAAAGTAATCCACCTATAACTACTGTTGCCATTGGAGACATTAACTCCGAGCCCTCTCCCACTCCAAATGCTAATGGCAGAAGACCTAATATAGTAGTTAAAGTTGTCATTAAAATTGGTCTTAATCTAACTGGTCCTGCAATTATAATTGCTTCACTTCTGTCTTTTCCTTCATTTCTCAATGTGTTAATATAGTCAATTAAAACGATACCGTTGTTAACTACTATACCTGCAAGCATTATTAAACCTATAAACGATGTAACTCCTAATTTTCTACCTGTTATAAACAGTCCTAAAGCTCCTCCAGAGAATGCTAACGGCATTGTAAACATAATTATAAATGGATTTATTAAGGATTCAAACTGAGAAGCCATTACCATATATATTAATATAATCGCAAGAACTAAAGCTAAAGCTAACTGTCCAAAGGCATCCATCATTTCTTCGTTTTCTCCACCAATACTATATTGGTAACCTTCTGGCATATCGTATTCCTGCAGCTTTGCATCTATATCTTTAACTATACTGTTTAAATCTCTATTTACAATCTGTCCAGTAACAGTTACTACTTTTTCCTGATTTTCTCTAGTAATTTCAAGTGGTCCTTTTACTACAGATAAATCCGCTACCTGACTTAAAGGTATATTAGCTCCTGTAGGAGTAGTTATATTCATATGCTCGTAGTTAGATAAGCTGTCTGTAATGTTTCCAGAAGGTCTAATTACTATGTCTATTTCTTCTCCTTCATCTTTAAACTGAGCAACTGTAGTTCCAGATGCATTTCCTCTAACACTTGAAGCTATTTGAGCTGTTGTTAAACCGTAGTTTGCAGCCATCTCTTTATTAATTAAAACTTCTAACTCTGGAACTGCTTCACTTAAACCAGTTTTAACTTCTCTAGTACCTTCTACAGATTCTATTATTTCTTTAACATCGTTAGATATTTCCTCTAGTGTATCTAGCTCGCTTCCCTTAATGCTTATACTTATAGGGCTCCCTGCTGTCATCATTTCAGTAGTGGAAGTTGGATTTACTGAAATTTCTGCACCCGGAGTATCTTTTACAAGATTTCTAATTTCCTCTGCCACCTGTCCTGTACTTCTATCTCTTTCACTCAACTCTACTAATCCTACTGTAAGTGAACCACTAGTACCAGAAGATCCCCCCATCATAACATCTCCACTAGAACTTACGTTACTAAATATTACATCTATTTCTGGAATATCTGTTATTTTATCTTCTATTGTTTGTGCTATACTATCCATTTTGTTAATTCTAGTTCCTAAAGGCATGTCTATACCAATAGATATAGTACCTTCATCTGTTGATGGAATAAACTCCATTCCTACTCCTGCTAAACTTGCCATACTTACTATAAATACAACAATAGCTACAAATATTGTAGTTTTTCTACGCTCAATACTCTTAGTTAATAGTACTTTATATACTTTTTCTATTTTTCTAATTACACTGTCAAATACTTTGTGTAAAAAGCCTAGCTTACTTTTCTTTACAGTTTCTTCTTCAGATTCTACTCTTAAAATCTTAGAAGAAAGCATTGGTATTAAAGTTAAGGAAACTAATAGGGACGCTGCAAGGGATAGTGTAACTGTAAGGGCAAAGTCCTTAAACATAATTCCAACTATACCATCTACGAAGACTATTGGTAAGAATACTGCAATAGTTGTTAAAGTAGATGCTGTAATCGCCATCCCTACTTCAGAGGCTCCTTTTATAGCAGATTCTTTCTTAGAGTATCCTTCTGCTCTAAACCTATAAATATTTTCTAATACTACAATGGCACTATCCACCAGCATACCTACTGCCAGAGCTAAGCCACCTAGTGTTAACATATTAAGTGTAATTCCATTAAAATATAATAATATAAATGATGCTATTACAGATATAGGAATTGATGTAGCTATAATAAGTGTAGTCCTAATATTCTTTAAGAAAATATATAGAACGATTATAGCGAATATTGAACCTGTAACAACATTTCTTACAACAGTGTTTATAGACCGCTTTATAATAAGTGAGTTATCCATTACTACATCTATTTCAATATCAGGATAATCTACCTCAAGAGCTTCCAGTTCATCATTTATTAAATTTGCTACTTGCACTGTATTACTTCCAGACTGTTTTTGAAGTGAAATATTGATACTATCTTTTCCGTTAGTTCTAGAAATAGAGCTTACTTCTTTATTTTTAAGCTCTACACTTGATATATCGTCTAATGTAATAACTGCCCCAGTAGGTAGAGTAAGTGGCATATTTCTTATTTCATCTATAGTTTTAAACTCTCCAACTACGCTTGCAGAAAGCTCTGATTCTCCGTTTTCTACTTGGCCACCTGGCAGGTTTATATTAGATGCGTTTAATATTTGTGCTAACTGATTTATACTTAATCCATAACTAGAAAGACTATTTGTATCTACCGCTATTTCTATTTCTTTTGTAAACCCTCCACCTACACTAACAGATGCAACTCCTTCTAGTCTCTCAAGTCTTTGACTAAATGTTTCCTCTGCTAAAGATTGTAGTTCTGCCAAATCTCCACTTGTAGACAATGATATTTGAATAATAGGCATAGAGTTCGGATCTATTTTTAATACCATTGGAGAATCTGCATCATTTGGTAAAAATCCTTTTATTGTATCTACCTTTTCTCGCATTTCTAAGGCAGCAAAGTCCATGTCTGTACCCATATTAAACTCAGCGATTACAAGGGATCTCCCTTCTGATGATATTGATCTAATACTATCTATATTCCCTACAGTAGATACACTTCCTTCCATAGGTTTTGTAACTAGATTCTCTACTTCCTGTGGTCCTGCTCCTGAGTATGAAGTTGCTACTATTGCCACTGGTACTTCTATTTCTGGGAATAAATCTAAGGGTAATCTAGTTAATGAAATAGTTCCCAATAATACGATGATTAAAATCATCATCATTATTGTAACGGGTCTTTTAACAGCTAATTTTGATAAATTCAACTCTACTCACCCCTCACTACTTTGACTTTTGCTCCATCTTCTACATAATGTTGCCCTTCTACAATAACTTCTTCTTCTTCCTTAAGTCCTTCTTTTATTTCTACATAATCTCCTGTATCAAGTCCTATAGTTACTTCTTTTTCAATTGCTTTACCATCTTCTACTACATAAACTACTTTTCTATCTTCCTTTTCTAAAACTGCACTTCCTGGTACTATAACTGCAGATTCTACTGTATCTAAACCTGCTTTTATTTCTCCATTCATTCCTGGTCTTATGTTTTTCTCGCTATTTTCTACATAAACCCTTACAGTGTAAAGCCCTGTTGCAGGGTTTACTGTTGGACTAACATAACTAATAGTACTAGTCATGTCTTCGTCAAGGGCTGCAGGTATACTTACCTTAACTTCTTGACCTTCGCTTAATTGATTTACTAAGTTTTCAACTACATTTACTTGTAAATATACTTTATCCATTTCAACCATCATTGCTGCTGGCTGTGTATTAGTTGCCATTTTACCTTCTTTAACATCTAATGCAGATATTATTCCAGTAATAGGAGCTGTTACTGTTGTATCATCTAAATTATCTTTTACTTGTTCATAAGATATTTCTGCTTGTCTTAACTGATCTAAAGCCTGCTCATAAGATATTTCTGCCTGTTTTACCTGAGCTTCTACTGCCTTCAAATTATTTTCACTAGCAGCTAGTTCTGCTTGTTCTAATTGACTTTTAGACACTGCCCCTTCTTCGTATAGCTTTCTAGTTCTTTCTAAAGTTAACATAGCATTTTCTATTTGATCTTTGTTTGTTTCATAATTAAGTTTTGCAGTTTTTAAACCGTTTTCTGCTTGGGCTACTCCTTTTTCTGCAAGGTCTACAGAGCTTGATGCTGCTTCAACGCTTTTTAATATGGTATCTTGCTCTACAGAAAATAAAGGACTACCTTTTTGTACTACATCTCCAAGGGCAACATTTACATTTGTAACCGTTCCCATAACCTTTGGCATAACAGCTACTTCGTTGTTTGCAAAAGTTTTACCACTTATACTTATCTCATTTTCTATACTATCCTTACTAGCTTTTTCCACCGCTACTGGTGTATACTTTTCTTCCCCTGTCACTTCTGTTTCTGAACTTTTTACAGTACTGCAGCCTGAAGTTAACGCTATTACTCCTGCCAACATTACTATTAGTAACATACTAGCTTTAGATTTTCTGGTCATTTTTATCTTTTCCTCCTTATATACTTTACTAATATAAAAAACACACGTAATTACAGAACCGAACGGTCGGTCAATAAATTCTATTATAGTATATAACATTTATAATTTCAATAGTTATAAAAGATTTAAATAGATATTTTTTAGAAATAAATAAAAGTCCTATATAGTATACAAACTATACTCTATAGGACTTCTATATCCATCAAACTTTAAATATTTAATAAAAAATACCTATTTTATGCTTACCCCCTCTTCTATATCTTCATCTGGAGATAATATAACTATTTCTCCTTCTTCTAAGCCACTTAGTATTTCTACTTCTCTTTGGCTTTCTATTCCTGTTGTTACTTCTCGTAGTTCTGCTGTGCTATTTTGGTTTACAAATACATATTCTTTTTCTTCTATTGTAAATACTGCACTTTCTGGTATTATTAATGTACCTTCTTTGCTTTCTACTATTATTTTAATGTCTAGGTCGTAATCCGGTCTAAGGCTTGCTGGTGTATTTTCCATTTCTATATCTATTTTTATTCGCTTTTGCTCTACTCCTAAGTCTGATATTTTACTAAATGCTTTTGGATGTATTTTAATTACATTTCCTTTTAAATCTGTTATTCCTAAATCCTCATTAGATATATCAACTGCTGCACCTTCTATTATTTTTGCTATATCCCCTAATAATATATCACTTTCTATATACAATTTCTCTGTATTACCTATTTTCATTATGACTGTTCCTGGTTGAAGATAGCTTCCATTTTCTACAGTTTTAGTTAATATTGTTCCGTCTGTGCTAGCTGTTATAGTATAATCTTTACTTAAATCTTGTAATCCTTCTTTTTGTATATTTATTTGTTTTAACTGAGCTTCGTATTGGTCTAAAACATTTTTTGACGCAGGTTCTTTCATAAGCTCTAAATCTAATTTAGCTTTTTCTAAATTTCTTCTTTGTGAATCTAGATTTCGCACAACTGTTTCGTACTCTTCATTGCTTATTGCTCCTGCATTGTATAACTCTTCACTTTTATTAACATCTTCTTCTGCATTTTCTATGCTCTTTTCCATATTCTCAATTTCTAACTCTAGTTTTCTTATAGCTTTTTCATTTGAAGGCTTTTTAGCTTCATTGTATTGAGCTAATACTGATAATCTTTGTGCTTCTAGTTCTTCTATTTGTCTAGAAACTTCATCTTCATCTAACTTAACTAGTGTGTCTCCTGCTTTAACCTTATCTCCTATATCTACTAAAACTTGTGAAACTTTTCCTGCTGCAGGAACGTAAATATTCACCTCATTCTTTGACTTTACTACTCCTATTTCTTCTACATATTCTGCTATATTACCTTTTATTACTTCTTCGCTATTTACTTCTACTCCATTTTTTTGACTAGTCATATAAAATCCTACTGCTGCTATTATAGCTACAACAGCACCTATAACTATTATCTTCTTTTTCATTCTATTTACACCCTCCCTCTAAGACGATCTATCCTTTAATGCTTCCATAAAATCTAAGTTATGAATTTTTCTAATTGTTGCAAGTTGTGCTATCAATACAAATATAACTGTTGCAATGGCTGTTATAATATAGCTACTTGGATTTAGAATAACTGGAATAGCAAATAGCTCTGTAGAAACTGAAGTTGCTATACCTACACACATTCCATAGCCTAAAGGCATTCCTAAAATTAATCCTAGTATTGTCATTACTCCATTTTCTCTAGTTACTAGTTTATATATTTCTCTTTTATCAAATCCTAGTACTCGTAAAGATGAAAATTCTCTTTTTCTTTCGCTAATACTTATAATAGTTACGTTATACACAATGGCAAAGCCTAAAATTCCACCGAATAGCATCATAATTCCCATAGAAGCTAGAATCATATCCATAAATTCTAAAATACTGTTTTTCATATCTTGTACAGATTGAATCTGTCTTATGTTTTTTACATCCTGCAATTTAGTTACTACTTCATCATTCGAATTTAAAATAGCTCCTGTTATTATATCTTTTTCTCCTAATATTGAGTTCATCGTTTCTATATCTACATAAGCATTACTGCCTAAATACTGTTCTATTATTCCTTTTACTTTAATAGATGCATCATCTTTACCAGGTATATAGTTTTTTATTAATATTTCATCTCCTATATTCACACCTAAACTATCTGCTAGCATTTGAGAAACTAATATACCATTTTTAGGTATTTCAACTCTATTTCCAGATGGAGTTTTAAAATTATATAACTTTGTATCTCTTTCTAAACCTACAACACTAACTGCTTTTTTTCTCCATCCTCTTCTAAGCTCTAATCCTATTTCTACCTTTGGCTCTATATACTCTATGTCTATAGATTTAGATAACTCTACTAAGACGTTATTATCCATAGGTTTAGCAAAATCTATATTATAGTCCATAGTTTGAAACTCACCATACTGTAAAGCAAATAAATTATCCCAAATATTAGTCATAAATACTGGTACCATAGTTATAGCATATGTTAAGGCAATACCTAGTACTAAAAAGAATGCTCTTTTTTTAGTTCTTAATATATTTCTAATTACCATTTTCCAACTAAATGAAATTTTATTCCATATAAATTTAACTTTTTCTAACCAAATTCTGCCTCCTGCTTTAGGGACTTCTGGTCTCATAGAATCTGCTGGTAAAATTTTAATAACACTTTTAGCTCCCATTAATCCAGATATTATACAGAATAAGCTAGTTAATATAATTCCATAAACAAAGTAAATATAGTATACCTTCATTTTAAATAATGGAATATTCATATACATAATGTATAGTTCAGTAAATAAACCAGAAAGAGGTATACTAAATATTATCCCGACAATAGAACCTACTAAGCCTATTAATATGGAATGCTTTGTATAATGGCCTAGTATGTTAAAATTGCTATATCCTAAGGCCTTCATTACACCGATAGACATTCTATCGTTTTTAACTATTCTAGAGAGCATAATGTTTATAATTATTCCTGCAACTATTAAAAACATTAATGTAATAGAAGTAGCCATCTGATCCAATTGTTCTACTTCTTGCATCATTAGACTATGACTTAACTGATTTTCTCTTTTTATAGTTCTTCTGACTCCGTATTCATCTAGCTCATCTTCTATTTCATCTACAATAGTGTCTATTTTGCTTATATGACTGTCTTTTATTTTAACCATTACTTCGTTATAACTACCTTGATACCCTAAAGTTGACTGAGCAAATTCTTCACTAACATATATAACTCCAAATTTTTCCGGTGCAGGTAATAGAGTCTGTTCGTTTTCCATTAAATATATATACTCTGGACTTCCTACTGCTCCTATTACGTTTAGATTGTACTCACTTCCACCTATATAGGGTGTTATAGTATCCTCTAGCTTCATTTCCCTAGCATCGAAAAATTGCTTAAGAACTACTGTTGAATTTGGATTGTTATTTAAGTTTTCTCCGTCTATTGTAAATAAGCTATTAATTACATATTCTTCTTTAGGTATAGATACTATTCTTACATTTACTTTTTCGTTAGGATCTTCAACTCTTAGTGGCACATCTTCACTTATTCTTCCTTGAGCTAATTCTACTCCATCAATACTATGAAGTTTATCTATACCGGCTTTAGGTATTCTAGATACTTCTACAAAAACATCTCCAAAGTTTGTAGCATTATAATACTGTGAAATTGAGTTATCAAGGTTATCAGCTACCATACTAAAGGAAACGTATATTGTAAGAGCTAAGATAATGGTAGCCGTAATGGAAATAAACTGGCCTTTAGAATTTTTTATTAATCTTAATAGCCTTATATCTAATTTTCTCATTACCACTCAATCCTTTCAGGGCTGATCGGATTTTTATTAACCTTAGTTTCTATAATTTCCCCACTTCGCATTTTAATAACCCTGTCTGCAATATCTCCTATAGGCATATTGTGAGTAATAATAACTACTGTTTTATTGTATTTTTCATTTATATCCTTAAGAAGCTTTAATATCTTTATCCCTGTTTCAAAGTCTAAAGCTCCTGTAGGCTCATCGCAAAGAAGTAATGCTGGGTTTTTGGCAACTGCTCTCGCAATAGCAACACGTTGCTGCTCACCACCACTCATTTGGGCTGGAAAGTGATCCTTTCTAGATCCTAAATCTACTGAATCTAATATATCGTCTACATTTAAAGCGTCTTTACAAATCTCTGTAGCTAGTTCTACGTTTTCTCTTGCAGTTAAATTTGCCATTAGGTTATAGAATTGAAATACAAATCCAATTTTTTCCCTACGATAAGCAGTTAGTTTTCTTTCGTTATAATTTGTAATATCCTCTCCATCCATAAAAACTTTACCTTCTGTTGGCAAATCCATTCCACCAAGATTATTTAAGAGTGTACTTTTACCAGATCCACTAGGCCCTAATATTACTAAAAATTCTCCTTTGTATATATCAAGATTTATGTTTTTTGCAGCTGTTACTGTTACTTCTCCCATTTCATAAATTTTACTAAGGCTTTCTACTTTCATTAAAATATTGTTATCCATCATTTCACCTCTTTGCCGCCTAAAAGGCCATATTTTAGAAAGTCATAAAACTTTTCTACAAAACTATCTATTTCCTCCTTACCTTTTATTTCTTCAAAATATCCACTTCCTATACCCTCAATCAATACAATTAGTATATTAGCTATAAAAGCTTCATCTACTTTTCTAATGTCTCCTCTTTCTATACCACTTTTTATAATATCCTCAAATATAGCTTTACTCATAATCTTTTTTTGTTCCATTATTTTATTGGAAATTTTAGGATCATTTATAATATCTTTATAAAAAGCTAAAGAATACTTTTGAGAATATTCTCTGTTAAAAGTTAGCATAGTATTTATTTTTTCTACCGTTTCATCCACCTTATTTATTTCATTTTTTAAATATTCATATGTTTTATCTATAACAGCTTGTAAAACAGTTAAAACCAGCTCCTCTTTAGAGGAAAAATATTTGTATATCGTCATTTTACTTATTCCTGCCGCTTCTGCTATTTGGTCCATAGAAACTGCTTTATATCCAAGTTGAATAAATAGCTCCTCAGATTTTTCCATTAGCCTATTATATTTTATTTCACTTTGAGTTAGCATAACTTTCCTCCTTTATTACATATATCTGCTTTATATATTTAATAAAAAATACACACAACTACAGTTTCGCCCATGGGGCTAAAAAATTGTACTATTATACTTCAATAGTATAATAGTATTGTATTACTGAAAAAATATTCTGTCAATAGTTTTAAAAAAATAGAGATACTAAGATTTAAATTGTTTTCATCTTAGTATCTCTATTACACTTTTTTTAAAATCAGAGATATGTAGAATTGTATCTCTCTTTTATTTAGTACCTAAAGTTTTTATTTATATTTACATCCCACCAATTTGATTTTTACCAAGTCCAATACTGTACTCGTAATCTAGTAATGCCATATTAAATGCATGAATTTGACTAGTTAATTCTTTTTTAGCATTCATTAAGTTAATGTTAGCTTCCATTACTTTTGTAGATGTACCTTGACCTAGTTCAAAGCTTACTTCTGCTAATTGAGCCATTTTCTCTGCTACTTCAACACTTTTTTGTAGTGTTTCTATTTGTTTTTCAGACGTTAATAAGTTTGAATACGCAGATCTAACTCCCATTTCTACTCCATTTTCTGCTGTTTCTAAGGTTTTTTCTGCTTTTGCAATTTCTGCCTCTTGCTCTTTATATTTAAATGTAATATCAGGATACCTAACCTTTATAGCTTGTAATGTTAATTCCGCTAGTTCATAGCTTTCCTGCGCTACCTTGACCATGGCGCTATTTTCTAAAGCAGATTCTATAGATTTTTCTAAATCGATAGATTCATATTCTTTATATTCAATGGTATCTGTTAAGTTTACCTTTGTATCGAATGATAAACCTAATGTATTTTGAAAGTTCATTAACTGCATATCGTAACCTACCTTGGTAGCATCGTATACGGTTTGAGCCTGAGATAATGCCATTTCAAGACCTAATAGCTCCTGTTCTGAAATAGTCCCTAACTCATGCATTAACTTTCCATCTTTGTGTTGTTTTTGAGATAAAGCAAGATTTTCTTCTGCTATCTCTAGCTCTTTTTCCATTTGAGATAAATCGAAATATGCTTTTTCAACATTGTATCTGATTTCGTTTTCTTTTATTTCTTTGTTCCATTTGGCTATTTGATATGCAAGTTTAACTTGTCTTTTAGAAGCTCCGTTATCTAATAATTCTTTATTGACGTTATAATCTGGTGTAACTTCATACGTTCTAGGGCCTGAAATAGAACTCATTAAGTCAAATGCTTTTTCACTGTCTCTTAAAGCTTTTCTATTTTGATCATAAGAAACTTCAGATTTCTGTAGCTCTATTTCTTGTATTGCAATGTCCTTATTGTTTTCAAATGCATATTCTATTGCAGCATCTAAGCTTAATGTTAAAATTTCTTCTTCCTCAACCGTTTCAGTTTCTTCGTTGTTATTAACTTTTTCAGATTCACTACTTGATTCTTCACTTACTACTTCTATATTGGTATCATTTTCTACATTACTTTGTTCTGCAATAGATACAACAGAACTACTACTTACTGCTGTTAAAGTGATTAATGTACCCATTGCAATAGCTTTTTTAAATTTCATATTAATCCTCCTAATTTTATTTAATTATTTGTATTATATTTTATTATATACCTTAGAGGATTTATTTTCTAGTATTTAAATTTTTTAATACTCTCTTGCATTTCTTCTGATAATTCTGCTAAGGCTTCGCTAGCATTTGCTATTTCCTCCATAGATGCCGTTTGTTCCTGTACAGATGCTGAAGTTTGTTCAGAACCTGCTGCATTTTCTTCTGCTATAGCAGATAAGTTCTCTATAACTTCTATAATTTGATTTTTCTTATCTTCCATATCGTTTCCTGACATATTAATTTCTTTAATTACTTTTTTCATGTTTTCAATTGCATTATTAATTCCTTCAAACTTTTTACTAGTTAACTCTACACTCTGTGACTGAGAGTCTGCATTTCTACTTACACTTTCCATTGTATCAACAGCATAACTGGTTTTTTCTGTTAACTCTTCAATAATTTCAGCAATTTCCTCTGTAAATGTATTCGATTGTTCTGCTAGTTTTCGTATTTCTTCTGCTACTACAGCAAAACCTTTTCCAGCTTCACCTGCTCTAGCTGCTTCTATTGCAGCATTTAAAGCTAATAGATTCGTTTGAGTTGCAATGTCTTCTATCATCTTACTAGCATTTTCTATCTTCTCTGCACTTTCATTTGTATTCATAATAATCTCTTGTATTTCTTTTGATGACTTATTATTAATTTTAGTTTTTTGCACTAAATCTATTAAAATATCTAATCCTTCATCTTTTAATTTATTTACTTCATTAGCCGATTTATTCAGACTTTTAATATGTAGTTGATCCTTTTCTATTATATTTCCTAATTCACTTATATTTTCTGCACCTTGTTCTGTGCTTTGAGCCTGCTCACTTGCTCCTTTAGCCATTTCTTCTATAGTTCTTGCTATTTCTTCTGACGCAGTAGCTGACTGTTGACTTGTAGCAGTAAGTTCTTCTGAAGAAGCAGCTAAATGCTCTGATGTAACAGATATATTTTCTATCATACTCTTTATGAAGCTTTTCATATCGACTATGGAGCTTATCATTTCCCCAAATTCATCTTTTAGATTAAGATATTCTTCTGAAAACTCAGTAGTTAAATCTCCAGATGCAATATTATTTAATTGCTCTTTAACTGCATTTATTAACTTAAGTACATATTTTGACATTAAAAATAAAATACTACCAATTAAAACAAATGCAATAACACCTAATATTCCCACTCGTATAGTATTTTCCGTTACGGCAGAATATACATCTTCCATAGAAAGTCCTATATTTAAAGCACCTATATGCTCTCCATCTATAATTACTGGAACTATTATATCATACACATCTACTTCTTCACCTTCGTAAAAATCTTCAGATGTATATACTTCTCCTTCTTCTATAGCGATTTTAGTTCCTTTATCTTCACTAAGGTCAAATCCTATTCTATCTAAATTACTATGAGCAATCGCTTTAAAATTTTTATCTGTGAAAAGAGCATAAACTATATTTTCACTTTCTACTAAGTTTTCAACTATATTTTGGTAACTAAACTCTTCAGATAAAGCATTGATTTGATTTGCAATAACACCTACTTGTATAGCCTTGCCTGTTGGGCTTAACATATATCCATACTTATAATAATCCTCCGAAACAGTGCTCTTTCTTAAATCTTCTATTAACTCAGGTTTTTCTCCACTTAACACTACATGTGAAAGATGATTTTCATCACCTAGAAATCCTATATTTTCATCAAGATTAGAATAAATTATCTCTCCATTTTCATTATACACATTAATTTCTTCTACATCTAAATCATCTGCAATTTGAATTAACTTTCCATTACTAATATCATTACGATTTGAGATTACAGTTTTTGCAACTGATCTTATGTTATTATCTATCATTTTATTAATGACTTCCATAGAAGAATCAGCTGTTTTTATCTGTTCTACTGTTTGATAAGAAATCTCTAAACCATCGAACTTCATCTGGTTCACTAAACTACTTCTTATGAGTAATGATGATCTTATTGCAACTCCTGAAATTGAAATAGCTATTATTAGTAGCGGTAAAATTATTAATCTAAATTTAATTGACTTTCTTTTTGCTTTATTTTTTTTCTCCATGTCCCTTACAAACCCCCTATATTTCTAATATCTTTTAAAGCTTTGGTTTCTAAATTTTGTTTTATTTGCTAATTTTTTAGTTACTTTACTATATTATACATAATTTACCCTTCTTTGACAAATTTCTAACAATTTAAAAAATATTATACACTTAAGCAAAAATAATGACTAGGAGTTATAACTCCTAGTCATTATTTTTTAGTATCTAGTAAATACTTCACGACCTCCAGATCTTAAATAATATTTAGCTAAATTTTCTTTGTTTATATAATCATATACATAACCTTCTATTTCAGCATCTTTTCTTAATTCATCTTCTATATCATTATAAATATCTGCCATTAATTCTTCTATATCATTGTCCGAAAGATCTTCCCATTCATCTTCAAATTTATCATAGTCTATATCTATAATAAATTCTATATCATCTTCATCTCCATCAAGCTCTATGTATAAATCGATGTTCCTAAAATAATCATTATACTCATCATCTAGGTCTTCTTCTAAATCTGAAATATCTATATCTTCATATCTTTCTTCTATATCTACATTTCCTCTTTTTGTAACAGTAAACTCAATAAGATCTTCATCTTCGTCTGTATCTATTATTACCCCTTCTATGTCTGCATCTTCATATACGTCTAATATTTCATCTACAATATCTTGTAAATAGCTCTCTATTCTGCTTTCACTAAGATCATCCCATTCACGTTTATAATCATCTAAATCTACTTCTATTTCTACCTCTACTTCATCTTCATCACCATCTAAGTTAATATCAAATTCTACATCTCTGTATTCATCAAAATCATCATTTAAATCATCTTCTAAATCATCTAAATCTACAGATTCTTCCTCTTCTATTTTTTCTAAATCATCTTCTAATCTTTTGATTTTTGATTTTAAACTCATTATCTCAACATCTCGTTTTAATATTTCAGATTGGTAATAATCATCAACTTGAGTTAAATCGTCTGTAATAGTTGCTGTTGAAGTTGAAGGGTTCCACTCTACATTTTTGTTAAATGTTTCTGCTACTACTCGTAAAGGTATATAAGTAGTTCCATCTACTATAAAAGGCTCCACCTTATGTGTAACATTCTCTCCATCTACTATTATTCTAACAGTTCCATACCAAGCTTCTAAAGTTTTAGAAATAGTATTTCCATATGAAAAAGCTCCAAAACTCCCTACTAAAATCATAGTAGTAATTAAAACACTTATAACTTTTTTCTTGTTTAACATTTTACATCCTCCCTTATTATTTTACTTATAATATATTTATCTACAGTTAAATATTTAACTTCTCCTTAATGCCTCTACAGGTGGTAATGATGATGCAGAAATAGCTGGATATACACCAAACAATAATCCTGTGCCCAGTGCAACTGTTGCTGCTATACGTATAGCTTCGAAGCTGACTGCTGTTGGGAAACCATAATTACCAAACAGACTAAGACTCCATACTCCTACAGCCACTCCGGCTATAACTCCTATTATACTAACGTACAATGCTTCTAATAGGAATTGAGCTAATAAATCTATTTTCTTAGCTCCTAGTGCTCTACGTACTCCTATTTCTGATGTTCTCTCTGTTACTGCTACAAGCATAATGTTCATAATTCCTAGTCCACCTACTAAAAGGGATACGGCAGCAATCCCACCAAGAAGCAGTGTCATAACACGGTTAGCTTGGTCCGCTTCATCTACTAACTGGTTTAGATTTGTTATAGTCATACCCTGTTCTTTTCTAGATGAACCAGAATCTTTATCATCTTCATCACCATCTTCTCCTCCACCGTCAGGCTGCTCATTTCCACCTGGTGGTTGCTCTGTTTCTGGTCCTGAAGGTCCAGTAGGTATTGGCTTAGCATTGTTACCATTTAATTCTTTCTTAAATATACGACCTAGCTGTATAGTTGCAAGTTCTGCATTTTCTGTAGAATCTGCTTTTCCCCATATTTCTTCTACAGTTCGCTTTTCATTAATACGCTGAGCTGTTGTATATGGAATAACTACTTTATCATCTATATTTTCTGCTTTTCCTTCTCCTTTTTGTTCTAATACACCTAAGATTCTATAACTTTGACCATCTAAAGCAATAGTCTGACCTACAGGGTTTCTTCCACCTGTAAGCTCTGTTGCTACGTTATAACCTAAAACCGCTACATATGATCTTTGTTCAACATGAAGCTCACTAAAAAATTGTCCTGAAGCTACATTATGATCTCTAATATTAGGGAATACTTCGTTAACCCCTACAATATCAACTTCACTTCTATCTCTACGCCATCTCATATTAGTATAGGTTTGTGTAACTGGTGTAGCCATTTCTAATCCATTTACTCTTTCTACTAGCTCTGTCGCCATGTCTGGTTGGAACTCTAAATCTGCTTCATGAGCTTTTAGAGAAATTACATTTGTTCCTAAGCTTTCAAACTGTTCTATAACACTTTGTCTAGCTCCTTCTCCAATTCCCATTAAACTAACTACTGAAGCAACACCTATGGCAACGCCTAAAATAGTTAATGCAGACCTAAATGTATTAGACAATACTCCATTTAAAGCCATCTTAGATGTAAACCAACATCGAACAAAAAAGGCATAAATTTTATTTCGTTTTGGCTTCGACATAATTTCACCTCTACTCTTCTGTTTCTTCAGCCCCTATATCTGGCATTAAATTGTTATCAGATCCACTATCTTGACTTGGTAATAGATCTCTACTGCTTCCAGTAACAACTAGATCTCCTTCCTCTAATCCACTTATTACTTCTGCATATCTGTCATTCATAAGTCCAATTTCTACATCTATAACCTGTGGTTCTCCGTTGTTATCTAATATTTCAACTCTATGTTTATTTTCTTCTTGGAAAATAGCTTCTATAGGAACAAGTAATACATCTTCTGCACTACCTGCATCTATATATCCATTAGCTTGCATTCCTGGTCTTAGCTGAGGCCCACCTATTACATCTATATAAACAGAGAATCTTGAAATTCCGTCTTGGCCAGTACCCCTAGTAGATACTTGCTCAACTTTACCTTCATATGTTTCTCCTGGTATAGCGTCTACTGTAACATCAACCTCTGAACCTTGCTTAACATAAAGTACATCTATATCATCTACTTCTGTGAACATCATCATATTTGCTGTATTATACACATGACCTAACCAATCTCCTGGGCTAGTAGTATCTCCTTCTTGTCTATTTACAGATGCTACTATACCTTCCATTGGAGATGTAATTTCTAGCATAGGAAAAATAGAATTTAAATCTCTAATATCTGATTCTAAGTTACGTATTTTATTTAGTCTATCTTCAATAGTTTCTTGTACATCTGATCCTGCTAAACTTATTATAGGGTCTCCTACTTCTACTTGGTCCATATCTTGTACATGGACTTCAGTTACAAGTGCTTCTGTATTACTTGCTACTCTATCTTCATCTACGTATTTCTCTACTATAGAATTGTTCATAAAAAATGTTGTATGTCCACTGTCATTTGGTAGTCCAACTCGTACTTCCATGCTTGGTTGTATTAAACCTGGGTTTTCACCTACAACAGTAGCACGGTATATATATCCTTGAGATTTCCCTTCACCAGCTGGAACTGGATTTGGATTAATACGTGTAATTTCTCCTTCGTATAAACCAGCAAAGGTATCGAAATGGATATTTACCTTCTCACCTTTTTCAACACGTCTAAATTCTCCCGGAGTTAACCTAAGAGGTATTTCATATTTAGATGTGTCTACTATTCTAGTAATCGTCTGACCTTGAGAAATTTCATCCCCTTCAACAATATCCAGTTCCTGAATTATCCCTTCAATTTCAGCTCTAACTGTAACCCCTTGAGATGGATCTATATTTCTAACCTCTTCTATAGGTAAGTTTGTAAGTCTCGCTAAAGCTTCTTCTTCGACTTTAATCTTTTCCTGTAACTCTTCAATGTCATCTTGTATTCCTGTTGCAGTTAACCTTACTAAAAGCTGATCTTTTTTAACATTGTCTCCTTCTTCTACTAAAATTTCATCAATAATTAATTCTCCAGAATAACCTGCCATTCTAAGAGCATTACTAACATTTATACCACCACTATCTGACGGGTTTAACTGTCCTACAGTGTTAACACCTACAGATATATCTCCACGTTCTACTGGCTGTGTTGAATATACAGGCCCTGTACTGGTTTCTTCTACTTCAGGCATAAGCTGCTGATAAGCATAAAAACCTCCGCCTATTACAATGGCAACTACTAATATAATGGTAATCGTACGTTGAAACATTATTTTTCCTCCTTTACTAGCCTTTTATTTCCTATATTTTCTATATTATCTATTTCCCCATCTTTTATATTATAAATACAATCTCCATATTCACCTATATCTCTTTCGTGAGTTACCTGAACAATAGTTATTTTTCTGTCTTGGTTTAACTCTTTAAATATGGACATAATGTTATTACTAGATTTAGAATCTAATGCACCGGTAGGTTCATCTGCTAAAATAAGCCTAGGATTACTAACAATAGCTCTAGCTATTGCCACTCTTTGCTGCTCTCCACCTGAAAGCTGAGAAGGCATATGCTTTGTTCTTTTGCCTAATCCTACTATTTCTAAGGCTTCTGTAGCCCTCTTTTTTCTTTCTTTTCCTATAACACCTTGATAAATCAATGGAAGCTCTACATTTTCTAATGCACTTAGCTTGGATATTAAATGGAATTGTTGAAAAACAAACCCCATAAATTCATTACGTATATTTGCTAGTTTTGAATCAGTTAGTTTATGTACTGGTTGATCTGCTAATACATAGCTCCCTGTAGATGGTTTATCTAAACAACCAATAATATTCATAAGTGTAGACTTACCAGATCCAGAAGCCCCCATAATAGATACAAATTCTCCATCCTCTATGGACAAGTCTATAGTCTTTAAAGCTTTAACACTTACCGAACCATCTTTGTATGTTCTAGATATATCTTTTAATTGTATTAATGCCAAAATATTCACCTCCTATTTTTACAGTAATCTACGTACTAATATAGACGTATATACTTGGAAAAAGTTCCATATCAAATTAAATTTTAACAATCAATCCAATATCAATACTTCTACATATATGTAGAAATTCCTCTAATAATTTATAAATTTATACAATATGGAAATAATAAGAAAAAAGTCCTAGTACTTACGTATAGATATAAAGTGTGAATATTTAATATTAAAGAGGTTCATCTATAACTTATTACTAAAATAATTACGGAAGGAAGTGATTACTGTTAAAACTGAAAGTAATTCTAGAGTGTTATATATAGATATACTTAGAATAATATCTATTTTTGCAGTAATATTACTTCATGTTTCTGCTCCTTATGTAAAGAATATGCATGCTTATGGAGTTAAGGCTTGGTGGGTAGGCAATATGGTAGATTCTGCTACTAGATGGTGTGTGCCTGTTTTAATAATGGTAAGTGGAAAATTAATGCTTAATAATGATAAGGATATAAGAATAATCTATTTTTTAAAGAAAAGGCTTATAAAAGTACTTGTACCTTTAATTTTTTGGAGCTTTATATATATGATTTGGAATAATAGATTTGTTTTAGAATGGAATTTAGACTTATTTTTAAATTTTATAAAAAAATTATATGAAGGCAATGTGTATATTCATTTATGGTATTTATACATGATAATAGGTCTTTATCTAATAACCCCTATTATAAAGATTTATATAAATAAAGCTAAAAGCTCTAGTATAATTTATTTTTTAGTTATTTGGTTTATAGCTAATGGAATAATAGGGTTTTTAGAAAAGTTTATAGACTTAAAGACAAATTTTAATTTAGATTTTTTTCATTGGAGCATAGGTTTTTATATATTAGGTGCATTTTTAGATAAGGAAAATCTTTCTAAAAAAGTTGTGCTTTTCTTCCATTCTTTAGGAATAATTGGATTGTTAATAACTATAGTAGGTACATATATATATACCAGAAATAATAATGGAATCTATATACCCCATTTTTATTCTTATCTTGCTCCTAATGTAATTTTCATGAGCGTAAGTGTTTTTTTAATTTTTAAAAGAATAGATTGGGAAAATATTATTAATAAAAATAGCTTTATATATAAAATTATTTTAAGCTTTAGTTCAGTAAGCTTTGGTATATATTTAATCCATTTACTAGTTTTAGATTTAATTAAATCTGAAGTTATTGGAATAAGTATAAATCCTTTTTCTCTTAACCCTATATTTAATATATTTTTATTAAGTATTTTAACTTTTTTTATATCTTATTTTATTACAGTTGTTATTCAGAAAGTGCCGATTTTAAATAAGGTTGTGCCTAACTAAAAAGCAAATTAATTATATACAACAAATGTATATTTCTTAAATATAAAAGACATGGTAAAAACCATGTCTTTTATATTTAAAATTATGAAACTATCTTAGTCCTGCCATTTAATTTCATTTTCTCCACTACTCATAGTGCCTTTATCAAGTACAGTTCCTCGTTCTCCTTCTACTATTATTTCTACATTATAATAATCATATATTTCTCCATAAGATTCTTCAGTGGGGCCTTTAAGGTCATCATCTACCGTGTAGCCTGCTAAAGCTTTCATAAAATCAATACCGATTTGTCTTAATTTTTCTTTAGATACTTCCTCACCTGAAGGCCTAATATAAAAATATATTGTATCATCTTCTACAATTACTTCAGGATCTTTTATCTCTGCATATCTTTCAATAATACTTGCACTACCTGTAAGAGTTTCTTCAGATATTTCTGGCTTAGGTTTAGTATTATTCGCGTTACATGCAGCACTTGAAATTGTAAGTATAATAATACAGAGAACAAGTAATAATCTTTTCATGGCTGATCCCTCCTCTGTATTATTATGACCATTTATTATAATTTTATATTTATTTATTTAACAGGTATTAATATTTCTTGCGCTGGAAATATTAAATGAGGATTATCTAAGCTATTGTACTCTGATAGTTTTTTCCAAGTTGTATTATGGCCTAATCCTATAGCATATAAAGTATCTCCACTTTTAACTACATATACTACTTCTTTAACTTCTTCTTCTACTTCTGGAGTTTGTTCTACTGGTTGTTCAGGCTCTACTACAGGTTCTTCAGGTTCTATTGTAGGCTCTTCTAGCTCTACAACTTCTTCTTTTGCCTCTACTACTATTCTACCTTCAACACCAATATCTACTACTCCTATAGTTTCTATATGTTGATCTAATATTTCATCGAAACCAGAATATTCTCCAATTATTTTACCGTTGCTTAAATTTTCATAACCATCTCCACCTACTGCCATAAAGTCATTTGTTGCTAGTGTATATGTTTTATTTACATCTACAGGCTCGTCTTGAATCATAAGGTCGTAAACTCTATTACCTGCTTCAGCATTTGGATTTATTTTAAATGTAGCTCCAGCAACGTGTGGGAATTTACCTTCTGCTGATGGATACCCTGAAACAGCATGCTCTAATGAGCTTAGTATATCTGCTCCACTTATTTGCATTTTAACACCATAATTACCAAATGGGAAAGTCGCTAAAACATGATTTTTAGTGATTTCACCTTCTGGAATAGATGCCCTTATACCTCCACCATTTGTTAAAGCCATATCTGCATTAGTTACTTCTAATAATGCATCTGTCATTAAGTTTCCTAAGTTTGACTCCCTAGTTCTTACTATTTCTCTTTCACCAACTAAGTCTACATTAGCTTCGCCTATAACTGTGGCTAGTTCCTTATAATTTAATTCTTTTAATTCGTCAATACTTACTTTAACTGCATCATCTTCTACTAATGCTTCTGCTTCTTCTCTAGTAAATAAAGTAGGCTCAATTTTGGTTACTTCTCCATTTTCAAATTCAACAGTAATTTTTCCTACATTTTCTAAATGCTCTCCTGTTTGTACTATTAATGTATCGTTTACTAATAAACCTTCTTCAAAAGTACTATGACTATGTCCATCTACTATTAAATCTATGCCTTCTACTTGCTCTGCTATATCTGATGATTTTGGATCACTTTCTCCATCTAAACCAACATGAGCTAAAGCAATAATCATATCTACTTCTTCTTCTTGTAATTTCTCTACCATTTCTGTAGCCTTAGCCACTGGATCTGTAATATCTACTCCTTCAGTATTTTTAGGGTTAGACTTGTACTTACTTTCTTCAGTAGTTACACCAAAAATACCAATTTTAATACCATTCATTTCTTTAACTATATATTCGTTTAGATCCATTTCCCCTTCCACAGGAATAACGTTTGCAGCTAAAATAGGGAACTCTGCCATTTCATTAAATTCCACTAATCTATGGTATCCATAATTAAAATCATGATTTCCTGGCACCATTGCATCGTACCCTACTTCATTCATAAACTTTACCATAGCTTCGCCATTAGAAAGTGTTGCTATTGGTAACCCGTGAGTAGTATCCCCTGCATCTAAAAGTAATACATTAGGGTTGTCTGCCTTTAACTTTTTAACATATGTAGCTAATCTTGAAAACCCTATTGAAGAATCGTCTGCTTCTACTCTACTATGTATGTCGTTAGTATGTACAATCGTAAGACTTACAGTATCTTCTCCATCTGCATACACAAAACTTTGAGCTGGCACTAACACCATACCAAATACTAGTGCTAATGACATAAAAAAACTAAATATTTTTTTGTTTCTCAAACTCATTTTTCTTCCTCCCCTTTTCCCTTTTCTTCTTATATATAATTATACTTACATAATTATACTATTAAACCTTTTACTGTTATATTCTACGTTAATAATATTATCCCTTTATTATTTTATTTTAATTTCAGAATTTATAGATATTTAACAAAATAAAAAAAGAAACCCTAGGGCTTAGGATTTCTCCCTTACCTTTGGGTTTCTTTTATAAAGACTTCAGATAGTCATTTTATTTATTTTTTAATAATTGTTACTATCTTTCCATCTTTATATTCTACTAAGAATTTTTGAGTAGTTTTTTCTTCATCAGTTAATGTATTTAATATCACTAATTTATTACCAACTTCATCAGTACCTTCAAAGTATACAGTATCATTATCTACTTCTACAGTAGCAAACTTATCAGTAGTTTTACCATCTTCATCTTCTACTTCTACTTTGAATGTAACATCATAATCTTTTACTTCGTATACAGTACCAGTAACTGTACCTTCACCATCTACATCTATTGGTTCATCAGTAGAAGGAGTACCTGCTGCATTTCCACCAATAACTATATAGTCAGCAAATCTGTTTGAATCATCTACTAAGTAGATAACTACTTTGTCACCTTCTTCAATTACTCTAAATCTTACTTCATCATAATCGTCAGTAGCATCATATACTGCACCTTCACTAGTTAATTCATACTCATATCCGTCTTTGTCAGTGATAGTATTATTTGCTCTGTTAGTATCTTTAACTTCAACTTCTTTTGTTCTTAAAGCTGTATCTATCTTTGTAATTTCTTCATTTCTAACTTTAATTTCAACGATTTGATCTTCAATATCTGGTTTAGAAGTAATTTCATCTTCATCTGTTACGTATACTGATTTTTCACCTTCAACTTCGATAGTGATTTCCCACTCGTCTGAACCTCTTAAAGTTCTAACTTTAGTTACCATACCTCTGTATGTTTCTTTTTCTGCATCTGTATCTTCAGCCACAATAGCAGCTACTCTTCCATCTTCGTTAACATAAATTCTTCCTGCTATAACTTCTTCAAATTCTTCTAAAGCTTCCTCTAAAGTTAATACTTTGTAGTCTTCTAAGTCAGTTTCTCCATCAGCCCAGAAGATTAATGTAGAGTTTTGTAATCTGCTACCTTTAGCATACTTCTCATCTAATTCAATCTTTTCATTTTTAGCAGTGTCTATCTCTTTTTCTGTTAATTCAACTATGTCGTCGATGTCGCCATCTTCGTCAATTTCTACTTCAAGAACTATACCTGCATCAACTACATTTGCCCAGTCAGAAATATATTCTTTTGCATCTTTTTCTTCAATATCATATTCAACTACTTTTTCATCTTCGTTTAATAAATCTAAAGTAAAGTAATCGTCTCCTCTATTTTGGTAACCTTTTGACTCTTCAACAACAAGTCTATAGTAAGAGTTAGTTGCTGTTTCTGCTCTTGAACCAAGAATAAATACTAATTCATCAGTTCTGCTTAAGAAAAATTCTACAGCTTCTTCTTCTTCTTGCATATCATTAAGAATATCTACATCTAAATTATCGAATTCTCCAGCATCTAAGTACTTAGCATCAAAATCAGCATTGAAGTCATATCTATCTCCTTCAATTTTAACTTCACCTTCGTAAATTCTTTCAATTTCACCTTCGTTAGCATTGTTATAAACTTCTGCATACTCTTCGTCAAAGTTGTAGAACACTACATCATTTTCTTCAAGTTCATCTACAGAAATTGTCTTACCGTCTTTAACGATTGTAAAGTCTTCAACATCTAAATCGTCACTTTTATCATGTTGGTAAATCATGTTGTCATCCACTTTTTCAACTACGATAAAGTCTTCTAAGTTATATACAGAAATAAACACAACTTCACCTTTATCTTCAACTACTTTACCATATTCATATATAGCGTCTTCTTTAAGATCTTCTACATCTTCTTCGCTACCATTGATAAATACAATTGTATCATCTGTTAATTCATACTCATCTTCAGCATCGATTAATTCAATTTCACCATCATCGTTTCTTGATATTTCTTTAGTTACTTCTACAGCATCGTATAATGCTTCTTCATCTAACTCATAAGTTACAACTTCGTCTCCATCTACCCAAAGAATTATTTCTAATCCGTGAGCTTCTGCAAAGTCAAAACCTTCTTCTACTTCGTATTCTTCTCCATCTGCAAGTTCTATTGTAAGATCATCTGCATCGAAGTCTACTACTCTGTTGTCTTCGTCAATTCTGTCATATCCTAATTGACCTAATAAAGTTTTTCCTTCTTTAACTTTATATTCCTTGTCATCACCGTATCCAACTTGCTCCATCATGTCAACTGTTAAAGCGTTGTCTAATAATTGGAATACAGCTCCTCTTGTTGAAGCTACACCTTGGAATGCTGTTACATTATCATCAAGGTCTAAGTCTTGCTCAGCTACTACTAAGTATCCGATAGGGTATCCACCTTTATCTTCTGCAGCTGGCTTGTATCCTAAAGCTCTTACAATCATTGTAACCGCTTGCTCGTAAGTGATTTTTTCAGCAGGTCCGAACATTCCGTTACCATGACCTTCAATGTAACCTAATCTGCTTGCTACGTTGATAGCTCCACTAGCCCACTCGTATCCAGCTTCTACTGTTACGTCTGTAAACTGAGTGTCACCTTTTGCTGCATCAGCAGAGTTCTCTAAACCTAAAGCTCTTACTAATAATACAGCAAACTCTGCTCTTGTAATCTCTCCATCTGGGTTTACTGTACCGTCCTCGTAACCTTCCACTATTTCTAAATCGTTTAGTCTTTCAATAGCTTCTTGGTTTTCATGTCCTTCAACATCGCTAAGTGCTGGAGCATCAGCAAAAGCCATACCAAAGCTACCTAACGCCATTGAAAGCGCAAGTACTAATGATAATACTTTCTTCATTATGTGTTCCTCCTTTTGATATTAAATTCTTTTTTTATGGGTGGGTTTAAAATACTTTTAAGCTATACCGTAACCCCTCTCCACTAAAACCGGTCAGCTTTAAATTATATAGATGCGATCACCATTTAGTATGTAATGTCACCGCATACTATAACTTGAATTATATCATCGACCTATTACTTGGTCAATGAAAAAATGAAGATTGTAACATAACTGTAATATAAAATGCTACTGCTATTTAGGATTATTTCAATAACAACCTTCACACTAAACATTATACACAAAATTATGTATAATTACTATTACAGTATTATTACAAATTTTTTCATCTTTATTACTATCACATTTAATAGTAAAAATCGACAATATAATTCGGATACTTTATATTCTATTCTACGCCCTCTAAAAAAATCCTGCTTGTATATAAATTTTTTTTCAAAAAAATAAAACAACCCCTTCTTCAGTAATATTCCATTAGGTAATATTCTGTAAGTAGGAGTTGTAAAGCTGCGTAATTTATTTTAATTATACTTAACTTGTATTAAGCTTCCCAAATCTTTGTTACTAATACTGTTAAATCGTCAGTTGCTATATTTTCTGTAAACTGCATAGCCTTATGAAGTATTCCATCTGCTATTTCCTGTGGATTTAATGACATACTATTTCTTAGATAGTCTGTAAGCCAGCGCTCTCCTTCTTTTTGGTTAGAGTCTATAATTCCATCTGAAATGGTAATTATAATATCTCCGTCTTCTAAGTTTTGTATATTTCCTTCTATTTGTATATCGTTTAAAATCCCTATTGGTAAAGTGGACGATCTAATTTCTTCTATAACTCCATTTTTCCTTTTTATAAAGCTTGGTGAGCTACCTATTTTAATGAAATCTGCAGTTCCATTATATAAATCTATTAATGCCATATCTAAACTAGCAAACATTTCATCGCTTGACTTTAACATTAGCATAGAGTTAATAGTATTAATTGCTATTTCTCTATTAAATCCTGCTTCCATCATTTTTTCTAGCATATTTATTGTAGCACTTGACTGTACATGAGCTTTTTCTCCACTGCCCATTCCATCGCTAAGGGCTGTCATATACTGTCCATTTTTAAATTCCATAAATGTGTGGCTATCTCCACATAGTTTATTGCCTTCTTTAACCGCTACAGCTGACTTTGTATACGCAACATATTTATTTGCCTCTACTAAAGTAAAGCTACATTTATCTTTAGAATTATATCTATTGCAACCAGAATGTTTTTTAGTAAGCTTTGTACCTACAGCTTGAGAAATTACAGGTATAAAGCTTTCACTACAAGCATCACGATTATAGCACTGCTTTTTTTCTATAACTATTTCTAAATTATCCTCTTCATTAGATACCATTATATTTTTAGCTGTAAGTCCTGCTTTATCTAATGCAACATATATTTCATCTTCTAAATCTACATCGAATTCTATTTGTTTTTCAACAGTATTTGCTAGTTCGTCCATTATACTAGATACTCCTTTTAACTGCTGACCTACTAGCTCTCTACTTTCAATTAACTTTTGTTTCCACGTCATATTCAAATAACTAATTTCATACAAATGTGACATTTGCTCTACAACTGCTTTTGGCCTAATACACCTTTTTTTCAAATCATGTGGCATATAGTCTTTATTAACTACTCCCTTTTCTTCTATATTTATTAACATATCTAACATAGATTGATAAGTAGTGTTAAAGTTTTTATCCCAACAGCTTCTTTTCATACCACAGCTGTAGCAAGCATTATTCGCTACTTTTTCTATTATTTTTGATAAATCGTCATTAGCAAATATGCTTTGTTTTTCTGATATTTCTTGAAAAGTGACTGAAAGTTCATTGAAAGCTGTTGCGCATTCGCTAAGTCTTTCATATGTAAGTTTTTGAATTCTATCGCTATGACTTTTGTTAGAGTTTAAAATGCCTGTACGTGTGTTACAGAACTTTTCCATTTGTGTAATAATACCATTTGGTATAAGTAGAAATAAAACAAACGCTACTAAAACTTCTTTAAATTGAATAAAGATTTCGTAATAACCGTTAATATAAAACGTTAGTATAGCATTTCCTACTAAAAATCCAAATGCTGATCCTATTTTTCCTATATCTTTAAATATACCAGCTAGCAGTCCAGAAAATCCGAATATTCCTATAATAACTGGTGTACTTCCAGTAGACATGCTAGTTATTAGCCCTAAAGTTATACCTACAGATGAACCTATACTTGCTCCTCCGTTATATGCAAATATAATTGTTATTAGAATTCCCAATATATTTCTAAGAGAAAGACCTAATATGGATATTTCTTTGATTCCTGATAATACCAAAGATGTAAGTATTGCTATACAAATAATTTCTTCTGCTGAAAGTATTTTTCTATTGTTATTTTGTAATGCTATAGGTATAGCATACGATGAAATATATACTACTACGAATATTACTACTCCTTCAAAACCTAGCATTATCCAATCGTATAAATAAAATCCTGTAAAGGCTAAAAATAATCCTGCTGTTATTATATAGGCTCCACTTGCTATTAATGATGCTTTAAATGTTTTCATCTTTCTTAGGTCTAATACATATTGAAATAAAAAATATACCATTGCAAGTGCAAATCCATAAGGAATACTGCCTGAAAATCCTTGTACTGTAACAATACCTATAAATGTAGTTATTCCTGCAAGACCATACTTACGATCTTTTTGACTAATTGCAGCAAAGAAAGCTATTCCAAAAGGGGTTAATCCTTCTAATATGCCTGCCCTACCTAACAAAAATGCTACTATATGTAAAAAAGCTATATTGCTATTAATATTAGGCAGCGGAATATTCTTTGTTTTAGATACAGGCTTTACACTCTCTAGTTCCACATAACTTCTTTTGTATGGGATTATATTTGGTTTGTCCGACATATTAACACCTTCCTATATAAATAATTAAACCATATAAACCAATGGAATGCTTATATCGACCATCTGATTTCTAATAGTTTTATTATCTTAGTCTTTATAGAAAGTTTACCAAACATGTCATGAGAGTTTTGTCGTGATTAGTGGACAAACTCTAAAAAGTTTTAGACAATTAACATAATGTTTTAGACAATTTATTTCAAATATATTGTGCAGAATACATATTATATATACTATATGTATTAGTTTTGAATTTTAACACCTGTTTATTTGACGATAGGTGTTACTACATGCAGAAAAGTTTTTGAATAATTTTTAAAGCTAATATATATACTGATAGATTAGAAATTTTTGATACTAAATGAGTCTTCATAAAAATTTTTAATCTGTTTTTTCATAAACTAGTCCTTCTAAGTTATCGTATTCACTAACTGTAATTTGTTCTAATCCTAAGTTTTCCATTACTACAGAAAGAATTGTAATACCAGCTAATATTATATCTGCTCTTTTAGGATGTATTCCTTTAAGCTTTTTTATTTCTTCTACTTTTAATTTTAGTAACTTTTCTTTTAAATGAATTATTTTTTTAAATGTTAGTTTATAGTTATGAACTTTTTGAGGATCGTATGGTTCTAATTCTTGATGTAATGATGCAAGGGTAGTTATCGTTCCGCCTATACCTATTAAATTATAATTAGTATTTATAGTATTAGAAACTTGTCCCAATCCCCCCATTACTTCTTCTTTTATGGCTTCTTCTAATTTGTTACATTCTGATAAGCTAACTGGATTTGTAGTTATATGTCTTTCTGTCATTCGTACTGCTCCTATATTTAAACTTTTAGCTTCTTTTAATTTAGACCCTTCTCCTAATATAAGCTCTGTACTTCCACCACCTATATCTATAACTACTATAGAACTACTGTTTTTTAATCCTGCTACTACTCCTTTATACCCTAAAGAAGCTTCTTCTTCTCCGCTTATTATCTTTATATCTACTCCACTTTCTTCATAAGCTCTTTTTATAAATTCAGATCCATTTTTTGCATCTCTTACTGCGCTAGTTGCCATTGCTAGTGTTTTTTCTGCACCGTACTCTTTTGCTTGTTGTGCAAATTTATTTAAAGCATGTATATTTCTCACTATACCTTCTTCACTTATCTTTCTGTCTTTATCTACTGAACTACCTATACGTGTAGTATTTATATATTTTTGTCTTTTAACTATTTTTCCATTTTCTATACCTGCTAATAATAGCCTCATAGAATTTGTACCTATATCTATAGCAGCATATTTTTTCATATGTATCTCCTCCTTTATAAATCTTATTGAAATAATATATAATTAAAAAACCAGGGTTTCCCCTGGTTGCTTTTTACTTTTTATTATAACCATTATTGCGTCTACCTGTACTACCTTTTTGCTTTACAGTAGAAATTTTTTCTTCGCTGTCCTTTAGAAATCTACTTAATTGATCTTCAAATGACATTGAAGGTTTACTTTCTTTAGAATTATTCCAATCTACATCCACAGGTTTTACACTTTTCTTTTTAGGTAAAGCAGCTTGTTTAATAGACAAACTTACTTTTCCGTTAGGTTCAACAGATAAAACTTTTACTTTAACTGCTTGATTAGCTTTTAAGTAATCATTAATGTTTTTTACATAATCATCTGCTACTTCCGAAATATGAACTAGCCCTGTTTTTCCTTCTCCTAGATCAATAAAAGCTCCAAAGTTTGTAATGCCTGAAACTTTGCCTTCTAATATTGCTCCTACCTTCACCGGCATAACTTCAAAATCCTCCTTCAAAATACCTATATATTCGATATATATTATACCATAGACTTGCTAAAAGGTGTATACCTTTTTTTATTTAAATATCTACATCACTTACATCTATAAATAAAATTTCATTTTCTTTAACCATTTTTAATCGCTCACGAGCAATTCTTTCTATATATTCTTCTTCATCGCTATATTCTATTACATTTTTCAAGGAATCTACATCACTTTGCAATGCTTCAAACTCTTGGGTTAATAAGCTTTCATATTCTAATAGATATTTCATTTCCTTATGCTGATCATAAAAAGTAGAAACAACAGAAAATATACCAACTATTAATATTAGTCTAGTTATCAGCTTCCCATAATTCCTTCTCTTTTTGACCTTTGGCATAAAGTTACACTCCTTTATTATTTCTTCTTTAGATATTTATCTATGCTTTTTTTAGTATCTTTAGCAATATTAAAAGGCAATTTCCCAATCCTTCTTGTTTTATAGTATACAGGTTTTGCTTTGTCTTTACAATAAAAATATGGCCCCGATATTAGACATAACGCGACATCTAATGGATATCTAACTAATTTATACACATCATATAAAAAGTTTTTTATAGCTTTTAATATAAACATTAGTCCCTTCATTACTGGCTTGCTTAGAATGCTATGATAAAAAACTGCTCCTAATATAAAACCTAGAAAATTGTAGAATCGGATTGCTCCTTGGTTGCTAAATATTATTACATAAAATGCTACAACAAATATAAAGCCCCAAAATATTAAATCTTGTATCATGGTAGCTATCTTTTTAGGGTTAAACAGCAATCTAAAGATACGGTATAAATCGTACATAAACCCTATTAATATACCACCGTAAATAGTTGCAAGTAATATATAACTTTCCTGTAATGTTGAATGTAAATTCAATTTTATCACCTCAAACAAGGTTATATTTAATGATATTAATATCTTATGTAAGTATAACTTGTCAGGTGACAAAAATTTTTTTATATAAAAACAAGAAATATAACATAAAAGAACGACTCTCAACTGTAACATAGAAAATGTACAGCAAGAATCGTCCCTAATTCATATAATTTGTCGAAGTTTAAAACTTTTACTACTTAAACATTTTTCCTAATAAACCTGAACTTTTCTCTCCAAAGCTTTGTCTGTCACTGTAACTTAGAGAGTTTAAAACACCTTTTACTGACACATTCCCATCTTCTACATTTAATTTGCTAACGTCTAAATCTTCTCCTTTTATAGTAAGTATCCCTTCTACTGTTTGTAGTACTATTAGTTCATCATTAAAATTATCTACACGTTCTACACCTGAAATACTAAGTTTCTCTCTGTTTTCTAGTATTATACTATGATTTTTACTTCTAGATGTTCTGTTTTCTTCCAAAGTTACCACCTTCCCATTCTTAGGCATATATAGCTTTCCTTAATATTATTTATGATTAAGAATGAGAAATTAGAACAATTATTCCCAAAGTTTAACTAGCTTAACATCTTTAAAGTAATGATTAATAATTTCTTCAGCGTTTTTACCATCTTCTGCCATTTGATATGCACCCCATTGGCTCATTCCTACTCCATGACCATAGCCTAAACCACTCATATTCACTGTATCACCTTCTACAGATACAGACTCTAGCTTTGTTGACTTCATTTTAGTACTATCTAATGATTTTCTAAAATCTGGAGCACTTAATGTTTCTTCTCCTATTTTTAGTTCTGTAGCTCTACCGGAAGGACCTTGTTTTATTATTTCTATACTACTAAAATCAGTAGGGTTCTTTCCTAATTCTTGCATAGCTGCTTGTATTTCACCTTTACTAAAACTTTGAGTCCAGTTAGCATCCTCATCTGGAGCTTCCTGGGAATCTGGAGATTCTACTGATTGAATATATGCTGGCTCTTCATCGTCATAGCCTAGTCCTTCTTTGGCTGTTGCAGTTACACCACCGGCATGTGAGTGAAACCAAGCCTTTACATATTCTCCATTATACGCTAGCACCTGTCCTCTAGTATTTGCGACAGCCTGTGTTATACTTTCATTAATTTCATTTGCATTCCAAGCCTGTGCCTCTTCTATATCTGTAGAAACATGAGCTCCTTCGTATTGGGATTGACCTTTATCTGTAATAAATTCCATAACAAAGGTTCTGGCTAATATAGCCTGAGCTTCTAATGCTTCTGCTGGAAAATCATTACTCATTTCTCCAGCCAATACTCCTGAAACATAATCTTCAAACTTCATTTCTTCAACTCTTTGTCCTTCGGTTAAATATACATTAAGACTTGGCTCTTGATTGTCTCCTACATTAATATCGTCTGGAATAGGTGGCTTTTCTACATCTTCTGTTTCTTCTACCTTTTGAGGAATTTGGTTTTCATTATCTTCCTGTGGCCTTTCCGATGGCTGACACCCAGCTATAGACACTATAAGTAATAGAATAGTTAATATTAAACTTATTTTTTTATATTTTTGCATATAAATCCTCCTTAACATTTACTGTGTATTTAGTATGTTTCAGAATGTGGACATATATGCATATGCAAATTTCCTATTCTAAAATTTTATACATATCCTTTGCAGAATCCTTAGTTACATGATCAAAAGTATTAGTCACTTCCGCTTTAAATGTTTTATCTCCAAATTTAATTTCAATAATATCACCAACTGTAACTTCTACACCTGGTTTAACTACTTTACCATTAATAGAAACTCTGCCACCTTCACATGCTTCTTTTGCTACAGTTCTTCTTTTTATTATTCTTGAATTTTTTAAGTATTTGTCTAATCTCATAATATAACCTCCTATAAAAAAGCAACCTAATAACAATAGATATTGTCAGTAGATTGCTTAAATTCTTTATTAAAGTAAGGAATAAGTAATTTATATGTTTATATTAAATTACTTATTCATTTTCTCTTTAAGAGTTTTTCCTGCTTTGAATACAGGTGCTTTTGAAGCTGGAATTTGAATAACTTGCTCTGGGTTTCTTGGGTTTCTTCCTTGTCTTGGTTTTCTTTCTCTAACTTCAAATGTACCGAAACCTACTAATTGTACCTTATCGTCTGATACTAACGCTTCTTCTACAGACTCCATAAATGCATTTAAAGCAGCCTCTGTATCTTTCTTTGTTAATTCAGCTTTCTCTGCCATTTTAGCAACTAATTCAGCTTTGTTCATTTGTAAATTCCTCCTTAATATTAATAGTACGTATAATTTTATTCTATTTTATTTTTAAAAATCCTTCTTTTTTATTGAATTATAATGACTTTTTTGAAAAAGTATTATAATTTACAATAATTTTACAGATTTTTATTGATTCTTCAATGCTTTCTCTTTGCTTTTTTGCTCAGCCCATATTCTAGCAACGTCTTCTTCACTTTTTGCATTTTTATCTCCAAAAACATGTGGATGTCTAAAAATCAATTTATTACATATGCCGTGAATCACATCCTCTACTCTGAATGATCCTCTTTCTTTTGCTATTTGACTATGAAAAATAACTTGCAGTAGTACATCTCCTAATTCTTCTTCAAGTAAAGCCTCATCTTCCATATCTATAGCCTCTAGCACTTCATTAGATTCTTCCAGTAAATATGGCTTTAAGCTTTGGTGTGTCTGCTTTATATCCCAAGGGCACCCTTCTTTACCTCTTAATCTTTCCATTATTTGTACTAAATTATTCATATTGTAATATTTTTTTTGATTATTTTCAACCTTTTTTATGAAAATAGTTGTTAAATAGTCTATCCAGCCTAGTCTATCTAGTTCATATAGAGGTATTTTTACGATTTTTTGTAACTCTGGTACCCCTGCGGCCTTCACAACATATATTTCTTGCTCATCATCATAATAGTTCATAAGTTCTAATTTTATGTCCGATGCAATAGATTGATCGTATACTTGAGTTATTATATTATCCACATTAGCGTCTGGCTTATGTTTATCTAACTGAAGTCCATCTATTAACTGAAAACCATCTACAGGATCCATTTCCAAAGCCATAAACATAGCATCTACAAAACTCATAGCTGGATATACTTGTTTCTCTATATTTTCATTTTTACAAATTTCAGCTATAAACTGAACGCTATTTTCTGCAACAAAAGGATGCCCCGGAACTGCATATAATACGTCACCTTTTTTAGCTTCTTCTATTACACTTCTAGCTATATGATTATATACTGCATCAAAATCATCGTATTCATCATAAGCATAATCAAAAGTTTTAAATTTTATACCTTCTTGCTTTAAATATGAAACTACTGGGTGCTTTTCCGTTCTTAAAAATATATTATTATGATTTTTCATAGCTTCATATATAGCTAAAGTTAAGTGTTCCTTCCCACCTGGACCTAAACCTACAATCGTAACCTTTCCCATATCTACATTCCTTTCTTTCTAAAATTGCTTATGCCTTTAAACTAAAAATTTACTTTAATAGTTTAGTTTTCTTAAGAATTTTAGCCAACTTATCCCCTTTAGGCATAAGCTTAAGCTCCTGCTCTCTAATAGAACCTGTTAAAAGAAGCATTAAACCATAAGCTATTATACCTACACCTATGGAAAGAACAGTAGCTAAAGTATTCCCTAGCATTGTGTAAGCTGCTTTATAAGTAAAGTAAACTAATATTCCCATAGTACCTGCAGAAATAACTGGCTTTAATATAGATTGAACAAAGCTGAATTTTACATCTATATGTTTTTTAATAGCTATAAAGTTTAAAAGGGATGCAACTGTATATGCAGTTACTGTACCTAATGCTGCACCTTTTACATTTAATTCAGGAATACCTACTAAAGTATAAGTTACAACTAGTTTTGATAAAGCACCTATTAGAAGGTTCCTTACAGGTATATCTTGTCTGCCAAGTCCTTGTAATATGCCAGTTAATGCTTGTACCATACATAACGTTAAAGTCGCAAAAGATAAAAATAATAAAATCTGTCCAGCTGAAGCAGGTTCATCTGGAAAAAGCATATTCATAATTGGAGTTGACAGTACTGATAATCCTACAAAAGCAGGCAATCCGATCATCATAGAAACTCTAACTGCTGATTTTACATCTCTTTTTACACCTTGTATATTATTTTTAACTACATTTTCTGAGATAATAGGCACAATACTCATTGATATTGCTGCAGTTAATACTGGTGGAAGCTGAATTAATGTTGCAGCCATTCCTGTTAATTGACCAAAAAGACTATTTGCTTGTTCATAGCTAAAACCAGAAGCTTGAAGTCTTCTTAATACTACCATTGAATCTACCATATTAGTTAAAGGTAATACAGCAGCTCCTAAAGTAATAGGAATAGCTATTCTCATTAAGTCTTTAGTTATACTTTTAGCAGATTCTTTACGATAATTTTCTAGTGGCTGAAATTCTGAAATAATCTTTTTTCTCTTTCTAGCATATATAATTAGCACAGTTATAAGTCCTGTAATAGCTCCTGCTGTGGCACCAAACGAAGCCCCTGCAGCTCCAAATTCAGTACCAAGGTTTAATAATACTGTTGCAAGTATTAATCCTAATATTACTCTTCCTAGCTGCTCTATTACTTGTGATATAGCAGTAGGAGCCATGTTCTTAAGTCCTTGAAAATATCCTCTGTATGCTGCCATTAAAGGAACAAATAATAACGCTGGAGAAAGTGACAGTACAGCATAGTATGCACGTGGGCTTTTAACCACATTGTTAACTAAAAAATTAGCACCTAAACTTAAAATTAAGAAACTTACTATTCCTAACGCAGATAAAATTCCAAAAGAAACCTTAAATACTCTATGACCACCTCTTATATCTCCTACAGCTCTTTTTTCTGAAACTAGCTTTGAAATAGCTGTTGGAAATCCTGCTGCTGAAAATGATAATAAAAATGTATATATTGGATAAGCTACCTGATAATAGCCTACACCTTCTGATCCTATAATATTTGCAAGAGGTATCCTGAAAAATGCTCCTGCTATTTTCACTAAAATTCCTGCTATTCCTAATATAAATGCACCCTTTAAAAAGGCATCCTTATTGTCGTTTAACATAATTAATGTATCCTCCTATTTATATAATTTATACTTAAATAAATTATACATAATCCCTAAGTTATAAAAATGTAATATTTTAAACAAATAATTTTAGATTTCTATATTTATTTTATTAAGCATTATTATATTATACCAAAATCAACAAAAAAAATCATCCCCTGAAAGTTTCAGGGGATTTAATTTTAATTTATGTTTACTATTCCATTTGTTTTGATAAAAAAGCCGCAGCAGTTGAAACTATTTTTTCTTCAACTTCTCCCATAGTTACTCCTTTTTCTTTAGAGAATAATATAACAGTTCCTATTGGATCACCATGTGTTACAATTGGTACTACAACCTGTGATGTATATTCTTCTACATCATTTTCATTATCTGTGATTTCTATCATTTTTTTATCTTCATTCGCAACTAATGACTCTCTATATTCCATAATCTTTTCTAAAGATTTACTTACTCCTTTTTCTAAGTATTGCTTCTTGGATGTACCAGACACTGCTATAACAGTATCTCTATCCGTTACTATTGCAGTATGATTTAAAGCTTCATGAAGAGATTCTGCATATTCAGTAGCAAATTCGCTTAACTCTCCTATAGGAGAATATTTTTTCAAAATAACTTCTCCATCTCTTCCAGTGAAAATTTCAAGAGGGTCACCTTCTCTAATCCTTAGTGTCCTTCTAATTTCTTTAGGTATAACTACTCTTCCTAAATCATCTATTCTTCTTACAATGCCTGTTGCTTTCAATCTAACTCCCTCCTAAATATGTCTAAATTATGTACTGTTGTAATACTATTATTTTACCAATAGTGGTTTTTTATTCATGATATAAAATTATTTTCAAAAAATAAAAACAAAAATGCCACACCAGAGAACCGTCTCCGTTGTGGCATTTCTTTTTTTATAAGTCTTCTTTTTTAACTATATCTGCTTCTTCCATTACAGTAGTTATATGTGTTTGATAATCTTGTTGTTTAAGATGATCTTTTATAACATCCTTTGCCTCTTCAAAGGATGTAGTTGCTTCTTCTTTTTTGTCTTTTACTACAATAACATGATATCCATAATCAGTTTTAACCGGATCACTTATTTCTCCTATTTCTAAAGCAAATGCTGCTTCTTCAAATTCTTTTACCATCCTACCTTTTCCAAAGTATCCTAAGTCTCCACCACTTTGATCCGCATTAGGTTCTGTAGAATATTCTCCTGCAAGAGTAGCAAAATCCTCTCCTGCTTCAAGTTTTTCTATAACTTCTTTTGCAGTTTCTTCTTCATCTACTAATATATGCTTTGCACTTACCTGTTCTCCTTGTGCAAACATATCTGGATTATCATCATAAAAAGCTTGTGCCGCTTCATCTGATATCTCTAAGTTTTCTAAATAAAACTGTGTATATTTATAACCAAGCAAATCACTTTTAATCTGACTTTTTATAAACTCATCATCTATTTCATTTTTTTCTATAAGTTCTTTATAATCTTCGTCTTCTTCCATTGGTACACTGTGATTCTGTTTATATGCTTCTTCAAGTTCTGCTTCATCTACTGTAATATTGTTTTCTGCTGCTTTTTCAGCTATTATTTCTGTTAAAATTAAAGTATCTAATACATCAGACTTAAGGTTATCTAATAAAGTCATACCTTCACCTTGGTCTTTGTTTAGCATTTCATCACTTAAGTTATACGCATCACGAGCTATTGTTAAATAGTAATTCAATAATTTATCATATTCTTCTTCGGAAATTTCAGTGTCGTTAACTACTGCTACTACGCCTTCACTTAAACCTCCATTAGTAGAACATGCAGTAACTAACATAGTCATAGTAAGTACTCCTATAATAAGTGCTATAAATTTGTTTTTTATATTCAATTTAATACCATCCTCTCTTGTTTTGTAAGCCTTTATTGTATATTATATCTAATTTGCACCAGCTTGAAAACCACTAATTTTTTCTATAACATCTCTTAACTCGTTTAGCATATTATATTGGTCCATTGTCCGAATTTTATAAATAAAATATGGCTGTGCTGTAGCGTTAAATGTTACTTTTCTATTATACTTATGAAGTACACTACCTATGGCCTCTGGTTTTAATGTGCTACTATCCTTAAATTGAATACGAATATCTTTATCTTTTTGGATAATATATTCTATTTTTATTTTTTTTGCTAAAGCTTTTATATATGAAATCAAAAGAAGGTTACGTACACTTAAAGGTATATCACCAAACCTATCTTCTATTTCCTCTTCAATTTTATACATATCTTCTAAATTACGTATAGATGCTATTTTCTTGTATATTTCTATTTTGTGGCCTTGATTAGCAATATAACCTTCTGAAATATATGCATTTACACTTAACTCTATAGCAGTATTTTCTAGTTTTTCAATGTATTCTCCACGTAGTTCATCTACTGTTTCACCTAATAGCTTAACGTATAAATCATAACCTATTGCAGCCATATGACCGTGCTGCTCGCCACCTAAAAGGTTTCCTGCACCACGTATTTCTAAATCTCGCATAGCTATTTTAAATCCTGAGCCAAACTCTGTAAATTCTTTAATAGCTTTAAGTCTTTTATCTGCTACTTCAGATAGTATTTTATTTTTTTCGTACATTAAATAGGCATAGCTTTGTCTGTTAGATCTACCTACTCTTCCTCTTAACTGATATAACTGGGAAAGCCCTAATCTATCTGCATCTTGAATTATTATTGTATTTACATTTGAAATATCCATACCCGTTTCTATAATAGTTGTACTTACTAATACATCGTATTCTCCGTTCATATATGCTAACATTATTTTTTCCAGTTCTCTTTCAGACATTTGTCCATGTGCTACAGCAACTCTACTTTGTGGAACTAGAGCCGCAAGCTTATTAGCTACTGTATGAATACTCTGCACTCTATTATACACGTAATACACCTGTCCGTCTCTTGAAAGTTCCCTACTAATTGCATCTGCTATCATAGATTCGTTATGGGCAAGTACATAGGTTTGAACTGGGAACCTTTCTTCTGGTGGATCTTCTATAACACTCATATCTCGTATGCCTATCATAGACATGTGAAGAGTTCTAGGTATAGGTGTAGCTGTTAAAGTTAATACATCTATAGAACTTTTTAATTTCTTTAAAGTTTCTTTATGCTTTACACCAAAACGTTGCTCTTCATCAATTATAAGAAGTCCTAAATCTTTAAATACTGTATCTTTAGATAATAATCTATGGGTTCCTATTATAATATCTACATTTCCTGTTCTTGCATCTTCTATAATTTTCTTTTGAGCAGAAGGACTTTTAAAGCGACTTAGCATTTCTACATTAATTGGGAAGCCTGAAAATCTCTGCTTAAACGTATTATAATGCTGTTGAGCTAATATAGTCGTAGGAACTAAAAATGCCACTTGCTTACTATCTGCAACTGCTTTAAAAGCTGCACGAATAGCCACCTCAGTCTTACCATAACCTACATCACCACACAGAAGTCGGTCCATAGGCCTTTCTTTTTCCATATCCATCTTTACTTCTTCTATACATTTTAATTGATCTGGAGTTTCTTCATATGGAAATAAATCTTCAAACTGTTTCTGCCAATCTGTATCCTTACCAAAGGCATATCCTTTAGCCTTTTCTCTTTCTGCGTATAACTTTATTAAGTCTTGGGCCATATCCTCTATTGATTTTTTAGCTTTTGTTTTAGCTCTTGCCCATTCCGTTCCACCTAACTTATTTAGCTTTGGTGCTGCTTCGTCGCTACCAATATATTTTTGTATAAGATCCATTTGGTCTGTAGGTACATATAGAAAGCCTTCGCCTGAATATTTTATTTTTAAATAATCCTTTTTCATTCCATCTACTTTAAGCTCTTCTATTCCAACGTACTTTCCTATACCATGACCTTCATGTACTACATAGTCTCCTACTTTTAAGTCTATAAAGGATTTTATTGGAGAAGCATCTTTTCGCTTGCTACTTTTTCGCTTTTGTTTTTTGTGGACTCCGTAAATTTCATAGTCGGTTATAACTGCATATTTATTTTTTACATATTCAAATCCTTTACGAAGATTGCCTTGAATAATAACAACCTGTCCTGAAACTAAATTTTGTTTTTCTTTAACTAAAAACTCTGAATTTACTCCTCTATCTTTTAAAAGCTCTAGTAGTCTAATTGCTCTTTCTTTGGTACCTGGTATTAAGACTGTTTTGTATCCTTTGTACTGAAGCCTTTCTATTTCCTTTACCAAAAGATCGATTTTACTATGAAAGGACTGCATAGGTCTTGTATCAAAGTTTATTATTTCTTTTGGAGGAAAGTCTATTATGTTTTTAGGAAGTAAGCTAGAGGTAATTAGCTTATGTTCTTTAAATTTATCTAATATTGTGTCATATTCGATTATAAGGTCACCTTGAGTAGGAAGAACTTCTCCTCTTTCTATAAGAATCTTAAAACTTTCTCTAAATTCATCTACATGACCTTTTGCATTTTCTCTTAAACGAGTAGGTTCATCTAGTAAAAAAACAGTATCTTCTGAAAAATAATCCAATAAAGAACTTTGCTTTTCGTATATATATGGTAAAAATTTATCTACTCCCTTAAAGTTTCCTAGTTCCTTTATCTTTTCTATATTTTCTTCTAACTTTCTCTTTAAATTTTCTGCCGCTTCTTTACTAAGCTTTTTATTTATCTTTTTAAAATCTTCCTTTAATTTATCTATTACTTTTTCTGGATCAAAAACTTCTACTACTGTTTCTTTAGCCGCATATATTTTTACAGATTCTATTTTTTCCATAGAACGCTGAGTTTCTACTTCAAATTCACGAATAGAATCTACTTCATCACCAAATAACTCTATTCTTACCGGAACATCTCTAGAGCCTGGAAAAACATCTATAATATCTCCCCTTATACTGAATTGACCTCTTTCTTCTACTATATCCATTCTTTCATAACCTTGAATAGTAAAAGTTTCTACTATTTTGGATAAGTCAACTACTTCTCCAACTTCAAAGCTTATCTTATTTTTAGTATAAGTGCTTGGAGGTAATAGCTGATGAAGAAAAGCATCTATAGAAGTAACTACAATACAGTTTTCTCCTTCTGTTATCCTTTCTATTGCTTTCATTCTTTCTTCTTGTACTCCTTCACTTGTAGCTTCTAAGTTATAGAATACCACTTCTTTAGAAGGAAAATATAAAGCCTTCTCCCCTACATAAAATTTTAAATCTTCATATATCTGTCTTGCTTCTATTTCATTGTAAACTACTATACAAACCTGTTTTTTTATTTCTTCATAAACTCCATATGCTATATGAGACTTTTGAGTTTCATTAAGTCCATACATGGAAATTGGACTTTTTTCAGCTTTTATATTATCTAAAAGCTGTTTATAATCCATAGAGTTTTTCATCGGTGCAAGTAGTAGTTTTTTGTCCATATCTATCCCCACCTATATATTACATATTAAATGTCAATTTACATATTTAATAAAAAATACTATATATGTTTAGTTATGTACCAATTCCAGGTACTGTGAATTAGCCACGCAAGAAATATACCCCAATAGATAGGGTATCCTATGTTTATAGTTAATTCTGTTATTAAACCAAAAAAGCTATGGCTCAGTATACTAGCTAGAGCTGCCCACTTACCTATTTTCTTAGGTGAGTTTACTATATCATATATTCCTTCGATAATTCCAAATATAAAATGGGTACCTACTATACTAGTTCCTATTATAATAGCTGCCATAGTCTTTGTGCTTTCTTCTATAATAGGTACTGCTATAATAAGCCCCTTATTCTTTAAATCTTTTAGTGCCCACTTATTAAATATATAAGATAAAAGTCCTGAAATAATTCCTGCGATAATTACCATGAGCAAACTCCTTTTATATTTTTAAATATATCCTTTGTATTTTGGAGTTTGCTTATACCAATTTAATTATCCGTTATACCTATTCATTGCTAAATCTATGCCATCTGTAACCATCATCTCTACTGCCTCTGATGACCTTTCTATAGCATCTATCATTGTAGGTATTTCTTCTTTTGAAAATTTACCTATAACATGGTTTACTAAATCCCCATGCTCCGGCTTTCCAACACCTACTCTTATTCTAGGAAATTGATCTGTCTGAATCATATAAATAATAGATCTCATTCCATTATGAGTTCCAGCACTTCCTTTTTTTCTAATTCTAATAGAGCCTGGTGGTATATCTATATCATCATAAATTACTATTAGATTTTTAGGATCTATTTTATAAAACTGTACTATATCTAAAAGGCTTTGTCCACTTAAATTCATAAATGTTTGTGGTTTTACTAGCATCACTTTTTTATTTCCTATTATTCCTTCACCACATAAAGCCTTATGTTTTAATTTTTTTACTTCTATGTTATTTCTTCTTGCTAACATATCTATGGTTTCAAAACCTACATTATGTCTCGTTGCATCGTATTTTTCGCCTGGATTTCCTAATCCTACTATTACGTACATTCTCTCACCTTCTTATATTAAATTTATATATATTCATACAAAACACTATAGACAGCCTAAAGGCTGCCTATATTTATTATTAGTTTATAGTTAGTTTATATTAATCAAATAGCTTACTTACAGAAATATTTTTATAAATTCTTTGGATTGCCTCTCCAAATATTGGCGCTACAGATCTTATAACTATTTTATCTAATTTCTTTTCTTCTGGTAGAGGTATACTGTCAGTAATAACTAATTCTTTAATTACTGATTTTTCTATTCTTTCAATTGCTGGACCTGAAAGAACTGGGTGAGTACAACAAGCATATACTTCTTTAGCTCCAAGATCTTTTAATGCATTTGCTCCATTAGTAATTGTGCCTGCTGTATCTATCATATCATCAATTAAAATTACATTTTTATCTTTTATATCACCAATGATATTCATTACTTCTGAAACATTTGCCTTTGGTCTTCTCTTATCTATAATCGCAATAGGTGCATCTAAGTGATTCGCAAAGTTTCTAGCTCTAGTTACACTTCCAAGATCTGGAGAAACAACTACAACATCTTCAAGCTCTTTTTCTTTAAAGTACTTGGCAAGTATTGGAACACCTAAAAGATGATCTACTGGAATATCAAAGTATCCTTGAATTTGAGAAGCATGTAAGTCCATAGTTAATATTCTATCTGCTCCTGCTGTTGTTAATAAGTTTGCTACTAATTTTGATGTGATTGGATCTCTAGCCTTTGCTTTACGATCTTGTCGAGCATATCCATAATAAGGTAATACTGCTGTTATTCTGCCAGCAGAAGCTCTTTTAAAAGCATCTATCAGTATTAATAACTCCATTATGTTATCGTTTACTGGGGGATTTGTTGACTGAACTACGAAAACATCTTTCCCTCTTACTGTTTCTTCAATATTTACAGAAATTTCTCCATCACTGAAAGTTGATACAGTTGCTTTTCCTAAAGGCAAACCTATTGCATCCGCAATTCTTTGTGCTACTTCTGGATTAGCGTTACCAGTAAAGATCTTAACTTCACTTCCACTCATATTCATTTAATTTCCTCCTTAGTAATATGGTAAACTATCCTCTTTTAATAAAAAATCAAACTATATTTATATATAAACTTTTAATAACAAAGGATTTACTTTTTAATTAGGTCTTTTTTCTTAACCCAACCTATTTTATTTTCCTGACGAGCTCTTGCTATTGCTAAAGAGTCATTTGGAACTTCATCAGTAATAGTAGAGCCACATGCTATATATCCATTTTCTCTTACTGTCACTGGGGCAACTAAATTTGCATTACTACCTACAAATGCATTATTTTCTACTATAGATCTATTTTTATCTTTACCATTGTAATTAACAAAAACGACACCACAACCAATATTTACATTGTTACCAACATCTGCGTCGCCAATATATGATAAGTGAGATGCTTTAGAGTTATCTCCAATAGTTGCGTTTTTAACCTCTACAAAATCACCAATCTTTACATTTTTACCTATGTTACTTTTCGGTCTTAAATAAGCATAAGGGCCTATTTTAGTATTTTCATCTACTTTACTCTCAATAATTGTGGAACTTTGAACCTCTACTCCATTAGCTATAGTGGAATTTTCAATACGGCTATTCTGACCTATAACAGAATCTTCTCCTATTACAGTGTTACCACTTAAAATAGCTCCAGGATATATAATAGTGTCTGCTCCTACTTCAACAGTGTTTTCTATATAAGTATGATCTGGATTTATGATAGTTACTCCATTTGCCATGTGCTTTTCTGCTATTCTTTTTCTCATAATAGCTTCTACTTCTGCTAATTGAACTCTAGAATTAACTGCCATAATTTCTTCATAATATTTTGTTTTATAAACTCCAACCTTTGATCCCATATTGCGAAGAATATATAAAATATCTGTTAAATAATATTCCTTTTGATTATTATCGCTAGTAAGTTTAGGAAGAGCTTTCCTTAAAGACGCTCCATCAAAGCAATATATACCTGAATTAATTTCAGTTATAGCCTTTTGCTCTTCGTTAGCATCTTTTTCTTCTACTATTTTTTCTAAATCTCCTTTAGAATCTCGAATAATTCTTCCATACCCTTTAGGATTTTCTAAATCTGTAGTAAGTACAGTTGCTTTAAAGTTTTGTTTTTTATGGTAATCCATCATTTTATTTAGAGTTTCCTCTGTAATTAAAGGACCATCTCCAGATAATACTAAAATTGTACCATCTTCTATGTGCTCTTCTGCCATCATTACTGCATGACCTGTTCCTAATCGTTCTGTTTGTAGAACTGTTTTTACATCTGACGAAAGACTTTCCTTAACTTTATCTGAGCCGTGTCCTACAACAGCAATACATTCTTCTACGTTAGTTTTATTTGCCACATCTATTACATGCCCTAACATAGTCTGACCACAAACCTTATGAAGTACTTTAGGTGTTTTTGACTTCATTCTTGTTCCAGCTCCTGCTGCTAAAATAATAGCTTTCAGTTTCATTATATTTCACCTCAATATGTGATTAAAAAATCAATTTAAGTTTTCGTTATACATTACATCTCTTAATAGTTTATTACATTTTCAATAAATAATGAAGACCCTTTTTGTATTTTCTTGTTTTTTTATTGTATATTAAAATATATTTACCATATAATTGAAAAATAATTGAACATAATAACAATATAGGAATTTTTTCAAATAAAAAGGAGACTTATACGCCTCCTTTATACTCAAAGTAATATTAATTTGCTGCTTGTACTACTTCTGTTTCTTCTAATTCATTCATTCTTTTGTATTCTTCAAAAATAACTTCTTGAATTTTGTTTCTAGTTGCCGAATTAATTGGATGAGCAATATCCCTAAAATCCCCTTCTCCTATTTTTCGACTTGGCATAGCTATAAATAATCCACTCTGTCCCTCAATAATTTTAATGTCATGAACAACAAATTCATCATCAAAGGTTACAGATACTATAGCCTTCATTTTCCCTTCAGATGTTATCTTACGTATTCTTACATCTGTTACTTGCATTTGTGCTCCACCCCTTTAAGTTTTTATTGCATTAAATGCATTTATTTATAAATTAGCTTATACCAAGTATTCTCTATTTTTTTTCATATTCCTTCTTTTATCACTAATTTTTTCGGAATTTTTTTAAGTATTTAGATTATTCTTCATTATATGTTAATTATATCTTCATTTGGATATATATTTATATCTACATCTCCATTTTCAAGTTTCTCTTTTTCTAAAATAAGTAGTGGAATATAATCATTTACAAGTTTTTTCTCCGGTTCTTTAGTAGCTATTAATACCCCAGTACCTACAACTTCAGCGTTAAATTCTTTCATCATATCATACATTCCTTTAGCTGTTCCGCCTGCCTTCATAAAATCGTCTATGATAATTACTTTAGAGTCTGGCTTAATAGCTTTTCTCGAAAGAGACATTCTCTGTATTTTTCCTGATGATCCTGAAATATAATTTATACTAACGGTAGATCCTTCTGTTACTTTATTTTCATGTCTTAAAATAACAAGTGGTAAATTCATAGCTTTAGCTACCATAAAAGCTATAGGTATTCCTTTAGTTTCCACAGTAACTATATAATCAACCTCATTATAATTAAATTGGCTAGCAAATATTTCTCCAACACTGTGAATAAGATGAGGTGAGTAAAGAACATCTATCATATACAAAAATCCACCTGGTAAAATTCTATCTTTATCTTTTAACCTATTACATATATCTTCTAAAACCTCTTTGTTTTTTTGTGGTGTAGTTTGTGGAATAAATTTTACTCCACCAGATGCACCTGTAATAGTTTCTACTTTTCCTAAATTTGATTTTTCTAGTGATTGCTTTGTTAAGACTATATCTTCACTGATAGTTGATTTTGCTGATCCAAAAATATCACTAAAATAACTCAGTGTAAATGTTCTATTAGGATTATCACTTAAAATTTTTACTAAGGAAGCAATTCGTTCATTTCGTTTTAGTTTACCCATAAAAATTCCTCCTGTTACGAATATTATATACTATTACTTATTCTAATATTTATATTAAATAAACTCAAGAAAAAATTTCCTATCTACTTTTATTTTAGTGTTATATACGACTTTTTATGTTATTATACTAATTGTAGTTTCGTATTAATATATTAAGGATAAGTGTATAATTTCATTAAATATTACTTAATTGGTAATAATAACAAATAACTTAACGCAAGGGAGTGACGATTGTGATTTCATTTAACGTAACTAACTATATAACTGAAAATTCGAATAAACATATACATTTAATTGGAATCGGTGGCATTAGTATGAGTGCTATAGCTGAACTTTTATTGACAAACGGGTACAAAGTTTCTGGGTCTGATATAAAAGATTCTAAAATGCTGCATAAATTAAGAAATCATGGGGCAGAAATCTTTATAGGACAAACAAAAGAAAATATCCAAAATCCTGATTTAGTAGTATATTCTGCTGCAATAAAAGAAGATAACCCTGAACGTATTAAATCTGAAAAACTTAATATCCCCACAATAAATAGAGCAGAGATGTTAGGACTAATAATGAAAAATTACAGCAAAGCTATTGCTGTTGCTGGAAGCCACGGCAAAACTACAACTACTTCTTTAATCTCTTTAGTTTTAGAATACTCTAAGCTTGATCCTACTATACTTGTAGGCGGGGAATTAGATGAAATTGATGGTAATATCAAAATTGGGGAAAGCGAACATTTTATTACGGAAGCATGTGAATATTTCGAAAGCTTTTTAAAGTTTAATCCTTTTATAGGGATTATTTTAAATATTGATGAAGATCACTTAGACTACTTTAGAGATATCGAACACATTAAAGATGCTTTTAGAGAATTTTCTTCATTAATTCCAAAAGAAGGATTTTTAGTAGCTAATGGGGACGATAGAAATGTACGAGAAGTAATTTCTGATATTAACTGTAACCTTATTACTTACGGAATAGAAGAAAACAATACTTTTAGAGCCACAGACATTACTTTTACAAATGAAGGTTATCCTATTTTCAAGGTAGAGTTTAATAATGAAGATGTAGGTACTTTTGAACTAAATATTCCAGGAAAGCATAATGTATATAATGCATTAGCTTCTATTGCTACAGCTCAATTACTTGGAGTGGAACCTACTGATATAATAAAAAACATTAAAAGATTTAAAGGTATTCATAGAAGATTCGATATTTTAGGTGAGATTAAAGAATGTAAGATAGTTGATGATTATGCTCATCATCCAGCTGAAATTAAAGCTACATTAGAAGCTGCAAAGAATTATCCTCACAATAAGATTTGGTGCGTTTTCCAACCTCATACATTTACTCGTACAAAGGCTTTATTAGATGATTTTGGCACTTCTTTTGATAATGCAGACCATATTATAATAACTGATATTTACGCTGCAAGAGAAATTGACACTGGTGAAATAAACAGCGAAATTTTGTCTCATAAAATCAAAAAAAACAATCCTCAAAGTGATGTTTACTATATGAAAGATTTTGATGAAATAGCTAAATATATTTATGATAACATGAATCCTGGCGATTTAGTGTTAACTATGGGTGCAGGAGATGTATATAAAATAGGTGAAAAAGTATTAAAATTTCAATAAAAAATACACACAATTACGATTTCATATTTTTGTATTGAAATTTACCAAACTTTTTCTACTATTTTATGCTGTTTTTTGTTTAGGTGAAGTATAAGAGGGTAAAATATTAATACATAACCCCACTCCCCCTATACATCCACTATTTAGGGATGAAAAGAGTAGAAATAAAATTTCTACTCTTTTCTTTTGCCTAAATACTCTTCAGTTTTTATTTAATATCAAGTAATTATAAGACTTTATTAAACTTTATTTTTCATCTTCTGTTGTTTTTTGTTCTGTAGCTGTATCTTCATCTGAATAAATATCAATTAAAAGGTTTTTTGTTTCTCTAGGGTTATGGAAGTAATAGCTTCCTCCATATTTATAATCTGCTTCTCCAGGAATCTTAGTTATTTCTATTGAATCCATTTTAAGTCCTATAGCATCTTTTGCTAATTTCATAGCATCGTCTAGATCTACATCTGTTTTTACATGTCTAAAAGCAGAGGCTACTGCGTTTGGAAGTTTAGGTCCTAAAACTTTGTCTAGTGCAGATTTCATAAACTCTTGTTGAGCTTCTATTCTACCTAAATCTCCATTTCTATCTAGTGCTCCACTACCTTTATTAGGCTGACGATAACGCAAAAATCCTATACTTTCCGAACCAGTTAACACACGATCACCAGGTGGAAAATAAACATGAAGTGGTGGTTTCGAATAAGGATCATCATATTCCATCGTTTTTGGAATATGTACCGGTACTCCACCTATAGAGTCTACTATTGCTGCTACCCCTTTATAGGTAACTGTCACATAATAGTCTACTGGAACGTCAAAAAGCAGGCTGCTTACTACAGATTTAACACCTGTTGCTCCATGAGCTCCATATGCTGCATTTATTTTCTTTTGATCTGCAGCATTATAACCTTCTCGTACAAGATAAGTATCTCTAGGTATTGAAATAGCAGCTAATTCTTTATTTTCAGGATCAAAGGATACAAACATCATCATATCACTTCTCGGCCCTTCTAACCCTAACAGAATAAAATTCACTCTATTACTCTTTTTAACTAATTTTAAAAGCTCATCCATTTCTTCTTCTTTTACTTCTTCATTTCCATCATCTACTACAACTACTGGTAAATTATCAGAATCGTCTTCTTTCATAAAATTATTAAATGACCAAAAAACTCCACTAAATAAAATGACAAAAGAAATAAAGGAAACGGTGAACACTTTCCAAAACGTTTTCATGTATTTCACTTCCTCGTTTAAGTTTTATTATTATAAAATAAACAAAGACTCAGTCTAAGTGAAGTTTTAACTCCATCTGCATACTAAATCTATTTTCATTTAACATTAACATTCTAATATTATAGCAAATTTCGATAAAACATTCCACATGAAAACTATTACAATCTTAAAAAAAATGAAAATTTTAACCTTTCTTTAACCGTTTCTTAACTTTTTATATAAAAAAGAGAAGGATAAAGATAACTCTCTAATCCTACTCTCTTTGTGTTATTTAATTTAAAAATTGCTTTGTTTTTAAGTAAACTATATTACTTTATTATTTATATTTACTTTGCAAATATTTTAATAAGCTCTGTTACCATTCCAGCTGCATTTACTAAATCTTTAATGTGTAAATGCTCTTCTAGTGTATGTGGTTTTTTCTCTCCAATTCCTAAATTAATAGCTTTAATACCGTAGCTATTTAATATATTGGTATCACTTCCACCACCAGTAGATGTTATATTACTTTCAAGTCCCATAGTATTGAATACTTCTTGCATCTTTTTAACGATTTCATCTTCTGGATCTACATTAAAAGCAGGATACATTCTTTCTACATCCATTTCTACTTTACCACCAAGGTCTGCCGCTGCTTTTTCAAAAGTTTCTACCATATGCTGAGTTTGTGCATTAAGTTTTTCTTCGCTTAAACTTCTAGCTTCTGCCTTAACATTAACTTCTGGTGTAACAACATTTGTTGCTTCTCCACCAGAAATAACTCCAACATTAGCTGTTGTTTCTTCGTCTATTCTCAAAAGTTTCATAGTATTAATTGCTTTTGAAGCAATCATAATAGCGCTAACTCCTTCTTCTGGAACTAATCCAGCGTGAGCAGGCTTACCTATGATTTTAGCATTTACTTTATCTTGTGCAGGTCCCTTTACTATAATCTCTCCTGGAGATCCACCGCTATCTAGTACAAAACCATATTCAGCATTAATTTTGCTAGTATCTAGGTTTTTAGCTCCAAATAGTCCGCCTTCTTCCCAAATACTAAAAACAACTTCAATATCTGAATGCTCTATATTATTTTCTTTTATAACTTTAATAGCTTCTAATACTGCAGCAATACCAGCTTTGTCATCTCCACCTAAAATTGTAGTTCCATCACTGTATATTACTCCATCTTTTATAACTGGCTTTACACCTTCTCCTGGTTTTACAGTATCCATATGGGAGCTGAATAAAATTGTAGGGCCTTCTTTACTACCTTTTAGCTTTCCAATTACATTACCTGTTTCTCCACCTACTTTTTCACCTGCATCGTCCACTTTTACTTCTAGACCTAGTTCTTCTAATTTTTTAACAAGCACTTTAGCAATTTTACCTTCTTTGCTAGAGTGACTGTCGATTTGAACCAACTCTAAAAATTCATTTACTAAACGCTCCTGATTCACCATAATGTATACCCTCCTTAATGTTAACTTGTATAATATTTCCACTTTATATTATATACCTTATTCTAACATAATATCATTTCAAATTAAACTAATTGGCAAAGATAAAAAATCAAACCCGTTTCTTTAGCGAAATAAAGAAATAGGTTTGATTTTAAATATTACAAGTTAATAAATACTCCTGGTCCTAACGGCCATCCAAGATTAAACCATACTCCAAACAATATCATCCATAAAAATAAGAAGATTAATGAGTAAGGTAGCATTGTAGAAATTAAGGTACCAATTCCTGTATCTTCATCATATGCTTGTGCAAAAGCAATGATTACTGCAAAGTATGACATAAGTGGTGAAATAATATTTGTTGTAGAGTCTCCAATTCTATACGCAACTTGAGTAAACTCTGGAGAATAACCAAGCCTCATAAACATAGGAACGAAAACAGGCGCCATAATAGCCCATTTTGCTGAAGCACTACCAATAAACAAGTTAATAAAACCTGCAACTACAACAAAACCAATCATCAACGGTAGACCTGTCATATTTGCAGCTTTTAAGAATTCTGCACCTTTAACAGCTAAAATAGTACCTAAGTTTGACCATGAAAAATAGCTTACAAACTGTGCAGCAGCAAATGCAAGAACTAAATATCCACCCATAGTTGACATAGCCTTACCCATTCCATCTGCTACATCTTTGTCGTTTTTAATAGTACCTGCTGCAATACCGTAAGCTACACCAGGTATTAAAAAAGCTAAAGCAATAATTGGAACAATACCAGCCATAAATGCAGATTTTGCAATAATTGATCCTGTTTCAGGATTTCTTAAAATACCATTTTGCGGAACTACCAAAGCTAATATAATAACTAAAAATACTAATAAAGATATACCAGCCCAAACTAGCCCTTTAGACTCTTCTTTACTTACTTTGTCAATAGAGCTTCCTTGTTTACCTTTATATTCCCCAAGTCTTGGCTCTACTATCTTTTCTGTAATTAATGTACCTACTATGGTAATTAAAAAAGTAGATGCTATCATAAAGTACCAGTTAGCAGTAGGATCTACAGTATAGTTAGGGTCTATCATCTGTGCCGCTTGTTGACTTATTCCTCCTAATAATGGATCTATTGTACCTATTATTAGGTTAGCACTAAATCCTCCAGAAACCCCTGCAAAAGCAGCTGCAAGTCCTGCTAATGGATGTCGTCCAAAGCTTAAGAATATCAATGCTCCTAGCGGTACTAATACAACATAACCTGCATCTGATGCTACATTAGACATAATACCTGCAAATACAACTACAGCTGTAATTAATCTTTTCGGTGTACTTAAAACTAATTTTCTAAGAGCTGCTTGTATAAGTCCACTTCCTTCTGCAACTCCTACCCCAAGCATAGCAACTAGTACTGTTCCCAGTGGAGCAAAGCTTGTAAAATTTGTTACTGCTTCTGAGAAAATTCTTCTTATTCCATCAGGCGTTAACAAGCTTACTGCATATACAGTTTCCTTAGTTAGCTTTCCATCTACAAATTTTTCGAATTCTACAGAAACGCCTGCCTTTGCTGCTATTGCAGAAATAATAATAACAGCTAACCCAAAAATAGCAAATAAAGTAACTGGATGAGGTAACTTGTTACCTACAACTTCAATAACATCTAAAAACTTATTAAATAGTCCTTTCTTCTTCGTCGTACTTTGATTTGACATTATAATTCCTCCTTTTAACTGATTTTTTAGAATTGTCATACAAATTAGTCCGCAGTCCACACTTAATTTAAGATATGGAAACACAATATAAAGTATACCACAAGAATTTTAATTTTTCTATATATATATAAATAAAATGTAATTTTTTTAAATATTTACTATATTCTAACAGTTGCAAACTCTATATTAGCATTAAGAGTATTCTTTTGTAACATTAAATTTTATTCTACAAACCATTATGTCATAAGGTAGTTTATAGATGAATATATTATAAATAGCCACGACTATAGTAACGAGGGGTGAAATAATGAAATTTTTAGTGTTTAAGAAAAAATATCTATATATTTCTATTACAGTAGTTGCTGTGTTAATTGTTTCCGGAGTTATATTAAGTATTATTAAATAAACAAAGGTTTAGTTATAATTTATAAAAAAACATTTCAATAACAAACAAAAAACCCATAAAATGGGTTTTTTGTTTGTTATTCTTTAATTACTTTTCCTGTTTTAGGGTCTACCTTAAGTATCCAATAGCCGTAAGAATATAGATCATGGGGCTGAGGGTCACATGGGTGCCAATAATTAAATCCTGTAGCACCTTCATATGGTTGTTCAGAAGATATATTTCTAGCTAATACACCATAAGCATAACATTTAGCCTTTTTATTTTCATCATATAATATTCCAAATATATGATGTCTATTTAAATAAACTGTCTGAAGCATCTTAGATCTATAGTAGTTAGCTGGGAGACTTAAACTGTCTACATATAATATAAATGGCATATATGATCTATATATTGTTTGATGATTGTAAGGTATTTGCCACCAAGTAAAGTCATCTAAATTATTATAGAATGGCTCTACTTTTGGAAATTCTTTTAACGCATTTTCAATATAGCCTTGCATTTGAAGACTAAATTCTGATGAATTTTCTAGTTCTAATGTTTCTTCTGAATCTGCTTTAATAGGTATGTATTCTCTATCTTTTTCGTCCCAAATATTTTCACTATACTCTTCTGAGTTAATAGTTTTATTATTTATATCTTCTTTCTTTATATCTTGATTAAGTCTTAATTTCTCTTCAGATTTAAATTCTTGCATAAGTTTTTGATCAGGTTTTTCTTCATCTTGGAAATCTTCATTATCTAACACTTCCTCTTGTTTAATTTTAAATTCTTCCTTTTTTGGTTCTTCTTTTGTTTCTTTTTGTGATTCTAATTTTAAATCCTCATCTGGTGTTTGTTTCTTTTCTGCCTTAGACTCTTCTATATTTTTCTTTTCTTTTACTATCTTCTCTTTGTTTTTATTCTCTGTTTTAATTGGGATATATAAATATTTTTCTAGTGCATATCTCCAAGATGTAGATTTTTCTTTACCCATATATCCTACTAGAGGAATAAAAAGGTTATCTTTATCTTCTTTATTTTGTACTGTTAATACTAAAACATTAAAATCATCTATTAGTTCCATAGATCCTCTTACATTTTCAGCATTAAATTCCCAAACAACTTCACCTTTGCCTTTGTCATCTACTTCCATAGGCCCTACTTCTACTATTGTAGGCTCTTCTTCTTTATTGGTATTAATCAAATACCAACGATACCGTTCTGTATTACTTGCTTTTTTTAGATTCTGACAGTTAATGGATAAAGTTCCTTCATCATTTTTTACTTCTATTTTTCCATGACCTTTTGGACCTTCATTTTTAAATACGCCAGATTCCTTATCCTCTGTTTCTAATATAATAAAGTATCGTTTATATCGTCTTTGCATTTAATCCCCCTCCTTTTTATAGAAAACAAATTTTAAATTTCTAGTCTCTATAATCAATATATGTATTAAAAGGGGAATAATTTACAAATTATTATAATCTTTTTGCTAAATTGTTAGCTAGTGTTGCATATTCTTCTATATTTAAAGTTTCTCCTCTTCGCTTTTCATCTATATTGCTTGCAGATAGGACCTCTCTTAGTAAATCTTTTTCTAACTTCAGATTGCCAGAACTTAAAGCATTTAATAATGTTTTTCTTCTTTTACCAAAGGCATCCTTTACTAGACCGAAAAACAAATCTTCTCTTTCTACATAAACTCTAGGCTTTTCTAATACATCTAACCTTATAACTGAAGATTCTACCTTAGGTTGTGGTATAAAAACTGAAGGTGGTACTTTGAGTAAAATTTTAGGATTACAATAATATTGAACTGCAATAGACAACGTTCCATAATCCTTTGTACCTGGTTTTGCTTGAATACGATCTGCTACCTCTTTTTGAATCATAATAGTTAAAGATTCTATAGGAACCTTTTCTTCTAAAAATTTCATAATAATAGGAGTAGTTACATAGTACGGCAGATTTGCTACTACTTTAGGTTTTTTGTCTGCAATTTTTTCTTTTACTAACTTGTTTAAATCCATTTTTAAAACATCTTCATTTATTATTTCTACATTTGAATAATTTTTTAGAGTTTCTTTTAAAATAGGTAGTAAGGTTTTATCTATTTCTATAGCTAACACTGAATTAGACCTTTCTGCTATATTCTGTGTAAGACTGCCTATTCCAGGTCCTACTTCAATAACATAGTCTTCGCTACAAATATTAGCTCCATCTAAAATATTATCTAATATGTTTTGATCTATTAAAAAATTTTGTCCTAAACTCTTAGAAAATTTAAAACCATATTTTTGCACTATTTCCTTTGTTTTTCTTGGCGATGATATTCTATCCATATTCTCCCCCTACTCTTCTAGTTTTTCTATTGCTTTCTCAAACTCTTGCCTGGAAACTCCGTAATTATTAAGTCTACTTAAAAATTGTTTAGCATTTCCATATCCTATTCCTAGTATTTTTCCCAGTTTATCTCTGCGATATGCAGATCCATTAAATCCAATTAGTCCATTATATAATAAGTCATTCCTAGTAAATCCTTCTACTTTTTCTATAGATTCACTTCTAGCCCTTTTTAGTGCTGCTATTATATTTTCTGGTGATGCATTTTCTATGCCAATATCACCATCTTTACTTGCCTGGTCCTTAGGTAAAAATGCATGTTTACACCCTGGCACTTGAGATGAAATTGTTTTTCTTATTTTCTCTCCAGCGAAATCAGGATCGGTAAATATTATTACTCCTCTTCTATTTGCTGCTGTTTTTATTCTTTCTATAGTTTTTTCACCGAAGCCAAAGCCTCCTGTTATTATCATTTCTGCATCTATTGCTCTTTTTACAGCCGAAACATCATCTTTTCCTTCTACAACAATTATTTCTTTTATCATAGCTTTCTCCTTTATTAAATGTATAAACCGTTTATATATTATTATATATTATTTTTTCAAATATAAACAGGTCAGAGAAAACTCTGACCTGTTTATATGCTGTTTGAATTATTCTAATACGTATACTTTTACTTTTCTTCTACCAAAATTCTTTACTTCTGTAGGGGTTTCAAAGTAAAGGTCTATTTTGTTTCCTTTTATAGCTCCACCTGTATCTTCTGCAACAGCGTAGCCATAACTTGAAGTACCATCAGTAGATTCTATGTACAGTTTTGTACCTAAAGGTATAACTTTAGGGTCTACTGCTACTACTCCTGGTCTTACTACAGTACCACTAGCGGTTATTCCATAATATGGGTCGCCAGGGCTTTTTCCTGTACTTGCGTAACCAGCATGGTAAGCAGTTGCTGTCATATCTATTACTTTACTAAATCTGCTAATATCTCCTCTGGATGTTGCTACCGTTGATACTGTTCCTCTTTCTACAATTTCATTAGTAGCGCTTTCAATTATATCTTCTTCAAGTATTTGTATATCTACTTCTACTCCATTTTCATAAATGACTTCATACTTTATTTCTTTTAGTCCTTCTTTTCCTTTTTGGACTACATTAGTTCTTCCTTTTTCTAGGTCATTATTATTTTTAAAGACCGTTTGAAAAGGTACTTCTTGAGTTTCAACCTTTTCATCTGAAGTAATTCTGGTTATTTTAACCAGATATCCTTCTCTAATAGGTTCCTCTAGCATTGGTTCTATTCTATCGTTTTCATTTAGCTGTATGTTAAGTGAGTCTATTAAGTCTTCGACATTTTTTTCTGCTGTAAATATAGTTCTTTCATTTGTTCCATCAACAAGCTTTATTTCAAAAGCTCTATGAATAACTATTCTAGTTCCATCCTCTATTTTTTCACTTAAACTAGGAACAACCTTGTCCCCCTTTTGCAAATCTATATTTTGTTTACGCAGAACATCTTCTACTGTACTCGCTAGAGTTGAAACCTGAATTTCCTGCCCCTCATGTTCAATCACAATTGTATTTTGAAGTCCTACAAAAGCTACCCCTAATAACAACAGCGATACTACGACAGCTGCAATAATAGTCTTTTTATTTAAAGCATTATTGCTGCTCAGGTAAGTTTGCATAAATCTTCCTCCTGTTCATTTTTTGGATTTAGGACGAAACATTTAACTATTCTATTCTATGTTTTTGTTTTTGTCAACTTTTTTTGAATCATATTATGGTAACGTTGACAATTGATGGTACAAATAGAGTGTTCCCGGAATATATTTTTTTATTCTTTTACTACATATAACTATATTATATGAATACTATTACTTTTTAATATAAAAAGCAGTAAAGCTATTTTAAAATATTTTCTAAAATATGCTTTACTGCTTTTTTATTTATTTATTTTTTATCATTAATAATATTAAAAATTCATTTCAACTACATTTTCAGGTATTTCTGGTAAGGAAACCTCTTCTCCAAATCCATAATATTCATAATCTCCATCCATATCTACTTTTGTTTCAACACCTGCAACAGTCGTAGACATTAACTGCTTAAGATTTAATTTATCGTAGGATTTATCTTCTTTATTAATATAGTATTCTTGTGACATTTCTATCTCCATATTTGATATAGTCTGATTCATTGTCTCTCTCATAATATTTTTGAAAGATTCTTCTTGAGCTTCATTTTGAATTCCTTCTGCTTCTTTCATTTGTTCCCACATTTCACCTTCTAGCATGTTGTCCATAACTTCGTTTATTATTTCAGTATATACTTCCTTAAACGCTTCACTGTCTATATCTAGCTTAACAACATAGTGCTCTTTATCATCTATATTTACATTTTCACTGTATCTAGCATACATACCGAATAACTCTAATTCTTCACTAGAAAACTGACCAAATCCTTGTTCTGGACTTGTAACTCCAGTATTCATTCCAACTCCTAATGAAGATTGCAACTCTAACATAATATTATTTAAATCCATTTTCATCCAATCTTCTGTTTCTCCACTGCGAATGTACATAATGTTATCTTTCATATATACTTCTGACATCGCTTCTATTATTTCACCATTTATATCTGTTGTGCTATTAGATACTACATATATTGTATTTGGAGCTTTAAACACTCCTTCTTGATCCATTTTAGTTTCCAGTACCTCTTTAGTAGGTACATCGTTATCTTCTGTAGGTATATTAACCTCTGTTGTCATATCCATTGAACCTTTAAATTTATAGCTATCTTGATTTGTCAAATGATCGTTAGCTAATTGAAGAAGATCTGCTGCTGTTAGGCCATCTCTTACAAATGCTTCTTTAAAATTATTTAACATTTCTTTGCTTTCTAAAACAGTAAGTTCTTTTTGAGGGGCAAAATTTCCTTCATTATTTTCTATTATTTCATACTTAACTGCATATGAAATAAATGATTTTGCCCAAGGTGAAATTTTCTCTGAATCGGAAAATTTAACTTCTACTTCACTAATCTCATCTGAATCAATATTAATCACACCTAATGCCCTAACTAGCATTATAACTGCTTCTTCTTTTGTAACAGCTCTTTCTGGATAAAAATTAGATCCATCACCTTTTACTATTTTTCTATTAAAAGCAGTTGCTATGTAAGGTATATCATCTTCATTTAATATGTCATTAAAATTTAAATCTAAATCCTCTGATATTTCCACTTCCATTGTATTGATAATTTCTTTTGTAAAATTAGTTCTAGTCATTTTTTCTGCTTCTTGCCCATAAGCAAAGCTGGACAATATTAGTGTAAAAATAAGTACTGGTAAAGTAATTCTTTTTAAAATTTTCATTGATAATAAATCCTCCTTGTTAAATAATTAATTACGTTATTAAAATATATTCTCTTTGTTTATATATATCCCTTTATTTTGCTAATAAAACTTTATTTTGTTAATAATACAACTAATTCCTATATTTAAACAAAACAAAAGAGCCATTAACTATTCAGGAATAAATAGTTAATGGCTCTTTTAATAATTTAAACTACAAATAATCATATGTTAAAATATAGCCACGCATACTTTTTATTAAATATACAAGTTAAATATATAAATTTAATCATTTATATTAAATATTTTTTTAGCATTTAATGTAGTTTGGTGTGCTAATTCTTCTAAAGTTATACCTTTAGCCTCTGCTATTTTTTGAGCAACTAATTTTACATAAGCCGACTCATTTCTTTTACCTCGGTAAGGTGTTGGAGTTAAATATGGGCTGTCTGTTTCTACTAAAAGATATTCTAAAGGAATTTCTTTAGCTACCTCATATGTTTTCTTAGCATTTTTAAATGTAACAGGACCTGCTATAGAAATATATATTCCCATTTTTATATATTCTTTTGCCATTTCTACACTACTTGCATAACAATGCATTACACAACCTGTACTTCCTACATCATACTCCTTTAAAATATCAAAGGTTTCCTTATGAGCATCTCTATCATGGATTATTATAGGAAGGTTAACTTCTTTGGCTAATTCTATCTGCCTTTTAAACCATTTTCGTTGCTCATCTCTAGGAGAGTTATCATAATAATAATCTAAACCGATTTCTCCTATAGCAACTACTTTTTTATTTTCACTTAATTTTTTAAGTTCTTGTATAGTTTCTTCATTAATATCCTTTACATCGTGAGGATGGACTCCTACAGCAGCGTATATTTTTTCATTTTGATTGGCTATATTAACTGCTGCTATTGAAGTTTTAAGATCCGCTCCAGGGTTTAATATATATTCTATACCACTCTCTCTAGCTCTAGATATAACAAGATCCCTATCTTCATCAAAGCGTTCATCGTTAATATGAGCATGAGTATCAAAAAACATTAAAATTCCTCCTTAGCTAATGGAAGTACCACTTGCTATGTCTTTATCTATTGTACCTAATACAAGCTTTTCATCGTTAGCTGCAGCAAGTATCATTCCATTAGATTCTACGCCACGAAGCTTAACAGGCTTTAAATTAGCTACTAATATAAGTGATTTACCTACTAATTCTTTTGGTTTATAATCTTTAGCGATACCTGATACTACCTGTCTTTTTTCATTTCCTACTTGTACTTGTAATACTAAAAGCTTATCTGCATTTGGGTGCTTTTCTGCTTCTATTACCTTTGCTACTCTTAGCTCTACTTTATCAAAATCATCTATAGTTATTTGTTCCTTTGGCTCTATAACCACCGTTTCTTCCTCCTCTACTTTGGTTCCACTTATTTTTTCAAAGTATTCTATATTAACTTTTTCAAGTTCTTCTACTTCTTTTTCTAAGTCTAATCTTGGGAATAAAGATTCTCCTTTTTCTACCTTTGTACCTACTGGAATTAAATTAAATTTAAATGTGTCTTCCCAATTAGTTCCTTGACCTTTATCTATTCCTAACTGATTCCATATTCTAAATGTAGTAGATTCCATAAATGGACCTATTAATACAGAAATAATTCTAATAGAATCTGCTAAGTTGTATAGTACTGTATTTAATCTTTCTTTATTAGATTCATCCTTAGCAAGTACCCATGGTGTAGTTTCATCTATATACTTATTAGTTCGACGAACTAACTTCCATATTTGTTCCAATCCATCGTGGAATTGTAACTTATCTACTGCACTTTCTACCTTAGCAGCGGTACCTATAGCAATAGATTTTAGATCCTCATCAAATTCCCCAGCTTCTATAGGTTCTGGAATAATTCCACCGTTGTATTTTTCTATCATTGATACTGTTCTACTTACAAGGTTACCTAAGTCGTTTGCAAGATCTGAATTTAAACGGCTAATAAAACTTCTATTTGTATAATTTCCATCTTGACCAAATGTAAATTCTCTTAAAAGGAAATATTTAATAGCATCTAATCCATAGCGCTCTATTAAAGGCTCTGGATAAACTATGTTTCCTTTTGATTTTGACATTTTATCTGAACCGAATAATATCCATCCATGACCATATACCATTTCTGGAAGTGGAAGGTCTAAAGCCATTAGCATAGCTGGCCAAATAATTGTATGGAATCTAACTATTTCTTTACCTACTAAATGAACATTTGCAGGCCAATATTTATTAAACTCTTCTTCATTTTCTGACCCGTATCCTAAAGCAGTTATATAGTTACTTACTGCATCAAACCAAACGTATATTACATGTTTAGGGTCAAAAGGTACTTTTATACCCCAGTCAAAACTAGTACGAGATACACAAAGGTCTTCTAAGCCTGGCTTTAAAAAGTTATTTAACATTTCATTTTTTCTAGACTCTGGGTAGCAAATTTCTGGATGTTCCTCAAAATATTTAATTAATCTATCTTGGTATTTTGATAGTTTGAAAAAGTATGCTTCTTCCTTTGCTAAATGAGCCTCACGGTTACAGTCTGGGCATTTATGTCCTTCTTTCAATTGAGTTTCCGTCCAAAAGGATTCGCAAGGTGTACAATACCAACCTTCATATTCACTTTTATAAATATCGCCTTTATCATATAGCTTTTGGAATATTTTTTGTACTCTTTCTTCATGTTCTTTGTCTGTTGTACGTATAAATTTATCGTAAGATATATCCATACTCTTCCAAAGATCTTTTATTTCTCCTACTATGTTATCTAAATATTCCTGCGGAGTTACTCCCGCTTTTTTTGCTGTTTCTTGAATTTTTTCTCCGTGTTCATCTGTTCCTGTTAAAAATTTTACATCATAACCCATTAATCTTTTAAACCTAGCTAATACGTCTGCAGCTACTGTAGTATACGTATGTCCTATGTGAAGTCTACCACTTGGATAATATATTGGTGTTGTTAAATAAAATTTTCCTTTACTCATTTTTATCCTCCTACCTTCTATTAATATATTTTTAAAATATAGTAATAAAACTAAGTATATTACGCAGTTTCGCAACTCAAATTCATTTGCTTCCTTCGGTCACATAAATAAATCCCCGTCCTTATATTTATGTTAAAATATAGGGACGAGGATGTGCTCGCGTTACCACCCTAGTTTATTACTGCCTTGCGACAATAAACTTAGTAAGTAATGTTATACTTTGTACTTTTAACGGGTACAAATCCGTCATACTCTAAAAGCTCATAGCTTCTCAAATATGAAGTTCGGGGGCCATGTTCAGTTAACTCCTTAGTACCGGCTTTCACCTTTTCCGGCTCTCTGTTACTAATTCTGTAAACCTACTCTTCCCTTCATTACTTTTGATATATTATTTAGAATTATTACATTAATAGTATTATACATTAATATATTAAATTATACACATAATGTCAACTAGCTTAATGATTAAAATATAATAAATTTATTCTTATATTATATTGACAGAAATGAATTTTTACTATGAAATAGTAATAGATACATATATCATAAAATAAGTTGAAAATCAAATTCATATCATAAGGGTGAAAAGAATGAAATCTTCATATTTAAATCGCTATAACATTGTACAAACATTTAAAGATAATGAATTCCAGAAAATTTTTATAGGCACAGATAATAAAAACAATGATTCTGTAGTAATAAATACTTTTTATACAGATGAGGGTTCTTCTTTTTGGGACTCTATAAAAGAAAATTACAATAGTTTTTTTAATAATATTATAGATTTTGAAAAATTTGAAAATAAAATAGTTATAGTTACAAAAATAAATGAAGGAATAACCCTAAACCTATATTTAAATGACTTTATTCCTTCATTTACAGAAAGAATAACTCTAATTCATCAATACTTGAAAAGTATTAAAAAATATGAATTCCTTCCAAATAATATTAAATCAGTATTGGTAGACGAATCTCAAATTGTTATAAATGAAAGTATTTTGTCTTTAGATGAACTAATTATTTTTAATCAAGATTCTTTTAATATAGAAAAATTTGATCCTGTTATGGACAATATTATTTCTATATTAAAGAAATTAACAAGTATTAAAGATATCAATTATGAAGATTTACCTATGTATGTTAAAGTTATGGAGTTTATAGATAAACTTCAAAAAAATAAAAGTCATTATACTAGTCTCGAAGGATTATTCACTGAATTTGAAGCTCTTAATATTAAAAGCTATGCAATAACCAATAATATAGATAAGATACAGCCCGATCCTACAAATCTAGTTGGAAGAAAAGTAGGATCTATAAATGAATTAGATCTTATTGAACCTAAAATAAATAAAAAATCTATTTCCAAAATAGCTTTAAGTACTACTGGAGTAATAGCAATATCAATTGCAGGAGTCTTTGCTTTTAAAACTATTTTTCCAATGGATCAAAACCCTTCATTAGGTTCTAACCTTGCCTCTAATGATACAGTAAATTTGGAGTTAGATATAGATAAAGAAACTGAAGATACTGTTGATTATAAAAATAAAGAAAATTAAAACAGTAATAATAAACCTGTAACTCCTAACGATGATATATTCTACTTAAGTGAATATATTGAACAGGATTTTAATACTTCTAAGTATGCTGACTATTCATTGAAGTTTTCGGATAAACATAGTAATTCTCATAAAATATCCATTAATAAGGGTTCTATTAAATCAAATTCTGAAATTTTAATGTGGATAAAGTCTGATATGACTAATGAAATTTCAATAAATGTAAAAGGGTATTCTAAAGATAATTTAGTATTTCAAAAACCTATAAATCATACACCATTTAAAAGAAATACTTGGGAATTAATACAGCTTAATATTGATAAACCTGTTGAAGGTAATATAGATATTATTTTTGATAATATAAGAAGTACTGTATGGGTAGATAAAATTAGAATTGATCTTTTAAAATAACAAGAGTTTATTTTTAAACTCTTGTTATTTTATTTAAGTACATAATTATACTCCAAAGAAATATGTACAAATTATAACTGCTGCTACTACTGATGCTAAGTGTGAAACTAATGCGGCAACTACTGTATGTCGAGATTTTCTGATTCCTACTGCTCCAAAATAAACTGCCATAGTATAAAAAATAGTTTCTGCAGATCCCATCATAGTTGAAGCTAATCTCCCAATAAAACTGTCTGGCCCATATGTATTTAGAATATCACTTAAAACAGCTAAAGTACCGCTACCAGAAATAGGCCTCATTATTGCTAGAGGCAATATTTCTGCTGGTATTCCAATAAAAGTCATAACTGGTTTTACAAAATTTATTAAATAATCTATAACACCAGATTTTCGCATAAGACCTATACCTATGTATATTGCTATTAAATACGGCATAATTGATATGGCAGTTTTAAAACCTTCTTTTGCACCTTCTACAAAAGCATCATACATATTTATTCTTTTAATCCAACCATGTAATAATATAATACTCATCATTGTAGGAATAGCTACTATTGACATATAGCTAAGTATATTAATCATCTTTTTCCCTCCATTATTTTGCATGCTAAAATTCCAACAATAGTTGATACTGATGTAGCTAATATTGATGTTATTATAATCTCCGAAGGATTATTCGACCCTGCATCTGCCCTTAGCTTTAGCACAGTAAGAGGAATTAATTGTATAGAGGACATATTAATTACAAGAAACATTGCCATTGCATTAGTTACAACTCTTTTATTATTATTTAATTTTTGAAGTTCTTCCATAGCTTTTATTCCTAAGGCTGTAGCAGAGTTTCCAGCTCCAAACATATTTGCTACCATATTCATCATCATTGCACCTATAGCAGGATGATTAGATGGAACATTAGGAAATAAAAATCTTGTTATAGGCTTCATAGATTTGGCAAAAGAATTAATAAGTCCAGACTTTTTAGCTATATTCATAAGTCCAAGCCAAAAAGACATAATACCAGTAAGTCCTATTGCAAACACTACAGCTTCACTGGTATCGTTAATAACCACTTCATTTATTACCTCCGGTTTTCCAGTAAGTATGGCTCCTACTATTCCTGTAAAAATCATAAGTACCCATATAACATTCATATAAAATTCCTCCTATAAGTAAAAACTAATACTAAATATTAGTATAAATATAAATTTTAAATATAGTTCATTATATATGTATATGAAATAATACTCTTCCTATATGTGAAAATTTGCTGTATAAAATAAACCTGAAAATATATATTAAATAATAACATGTATAAACTATACATTTTTATGAAATTTAAGATATTGCACTTGTTTTACATCATTTTTCTTCATTTTTCTACATTTTACTATACAATTAGCGCTGTTGATTATTGTCATAAAAATCTGATATAATTATTTTTAATTAAATGACATAAATAATAACCAAAGGAAGGTATAAAAATGAGAAACTTAACTTTGCTGACAGATCTTTATCAAATTACTATGATAAACGGATATTTAAAAAATGGAGTTGATAAAAATACTGTCGTTTTTGACATGTTCTTTAGAAAAAATCCTTGCAAGAATAGTTATACTATAATAGCAGGTATAGAACAGGTCATTGATTATATTGAAAACCTTCATTTTAGTGATGAGGATTTAGAGTACCTCAAGAGTTTAAATTTATTCGACGATGAATTTATAAATTATCTTAGAGATTTTAAATTTACAGGAACTATTTATAGTGTAGAAGAAGGCTCAGTTATGTTTCCTTACGAGCCTGTTTTGAGAGTAAAAGCTCCAGTTGTTCAGGCTCAATTAATTGAAACCGCTTTACTCAATATGATAAATTTTCAATCTTTAATAGCTACTAAAGCTTCCCGTATTTGTTCTGCAGCAGAAGGTGACGCTGTTTTTGAATTTGGTTTAAGACGGGCTCAAGGTCCTGACGCAAGTATATATGGAGCTAGAGCAGCTATTATAGGTGGATGTGTCGGAACTTCTAATGTACTTGCAGGCAAAAAGTTCAATGTTCCAGTTATTGGAACCCATGCTCATAGTTGGATTCAAACTTTCGATACAGAGCTTGACGCATTTCGTGCTTATGCTAAAGTTTATCCTGATAGTACACTTCTTTTAGTAGACACCTATGATGTAATAAAAAGTGGCGTACCTAATGCTATTACTGTATTTAAAGAATTAAAAGAAAAAGGCTATAAGCCACAAGGTATTAGAATAGATTCTGGAGATATAGCTTATTTATCTAAAAAAGCTCGTGAAATGTTAGATGCAGCTGGATTTAAAGATACTATTATAGTAGCTTCTAGTGATTTAGACGAAGAAGTTATTAATAATTTAAAGCTACAAGGTGCTGCTGTAGATTCTTGGGGTGTAGGAACTAAACTTATAACTTCTAAAGGTTGTCCTGCACTTGGTGGAGTATATAAACTTTCTGCAGTAGAAGAAAATGGGGAGCTTATTCCTAAAATAAAGATTTCTGAAAATCCTAATAAAATTACTAATCCTGGATATAAGAAAGTAGTTCGTATTTATGATAAGGATGGAAATAAGGCTAGAGCAGATTTGATAATGCTACATGATGAAAAAATTAATACCAATAAGCCTTTAACTATTTTTGATCCTATATACACATGGAAAAAAACTACTTTTAAAAACTATAGTATTCGTGAAATGCTTTCTCCACTATATGAAAATGGAAAGCTAGTACGTGAAAGAAAAACTGTAGAAGAAATACGAAAATATACTCAAAATGAATTAAACTCTCTATGGCCTGAACATAAGAGGTTAAAAAGACCACAGCTTTATAAAGTGGATTTGTCGAAAAAACTATGGAACTTAAAACATAGAATGATGAATGAAGTTAATAAAAATAAACTTTAACTATAAGTAGCTCTATATAACTAATATACACATCTACCTTTGAATATATATACAGTATTCAAAGGTTTTTTATTTATTAATAATATTTTTTATTGACTAATAATGGAATATTTGGTACTATTTAAAGAGGACATGTCGAATTTTGTAATATCATCGTTAAAAAATACATTTTTATTGTATTTAAATAATTATATTCTATATTAACAAAAAGGAGGATTTCATTTGAAATCAACAGGTATCGTAAGAAAAGTAGATGAATTAGGTCGTGTGGTTTTACCGATAGAGCTTAGACGTACATTGAGCATTGCAGAAAAAGATGCATTAGAAATTTATGTAGACTCTGAACATATTATTTTAAAGAAATATGAACCAGCTTGTATATTCTGTGGTAATGCAAAAGATGTTACAACGCATAAAAATAAAAATATTTGCTCTGAATGTTTAGAAGAGCTAAGAAAATAGTCTTCATTATGTAAGATACTCCTTTTGTAGATTACATTTATAAAAGAGCCCTTATGGGCTCTTATTTTTGTTATGTTATATATTAACTGTAATTTTTATCAAATATCTACAGATTCTTTATATACTTCACGCTTTGGAATATTTCTAAGCTTTGCAACTTCTTTAATAGCTGATTTTTTATCTACACCAGTCTTCATTATTAAAATTAAATGTTCTTTTATAGTCATCTCTTCTAATTTTTCTTGCTCTCTAAGAGCTTCTTCTTCTAAATCAACTCCTTCACATAAAAGTACCATTTCACCTTTAGGCTGGTTGTTCTTAAAATGATCTATAAGCTCTGTTATATCTCCTCGTATAAATTCTTCGTATTTTTTTGTAAGCTCTCTTCCTATTACTGCCCTGCGATTACCAAGTGTATTAAGTATATCTTTAAGTGTTGCTGATATTCTATGGGGTGCTTCATAAAAAATTAATGTTCTATCTTCCTTTTTTATAAGCTCTAATCTTTCTTTACGCTTTTTCTTATCCCTATCTAAAAAACCTTCAAATGTAAATTTAGTCGTATCTAAACCTGAGGCTACTAAAGCTATAATAGAAGCATTAGCTCCTGGTAAAACTTCAAAATGAATGTTTTGTTCTATACACAGCTTTATTATATCTGCTCCTGGGTCTGATATGCCTGGCATTCCTGCATCAGAAACTAAAGCAATATTTTCTCCATTTAAAAGCTTCTGAATTAATACTTCTCCTTTTTCTTTTCTGTTATGTTCATGATAACTAGTTAAAGGTTTTTGAATTTCAAAATGATTCAAAAGCTTTAACGTATGTCTCGTATCTTCAGCGGCAATTATATCTACACTTTTTAATATATTTAACACTCTTATAGTTATATCCTCTAAGTTACCTATAGGTGTAGGACAAATATATAAAGTTCCTTTATCCATTTAGCTCTCCCCTTTTTCAATCTGTTTTTTACTATATATACTATATATTTCATCTGTATACTCACCATTTTCCTTGTACACATATAAAGGATCTAGTATTTTAAGCTCTGGTTTAGCACATTTCACACATTCTATTAGAATAAGGTTTGGCTTTTTATTATATGTAGGATGTACAAACTTAAGTTTTTTAGGTTCTAATTTATACTGTCTCAAGTAAACCATAATATCTGCTAGTCGAATAGGTCTGTGAACCATAAAAAATCTTCCGTTATGTTTTAAAAGTCTGGAAGCTGTCCTTACAACATCTTCTAAACTACACTTTACCTCATGACGAGATATAGCCTTTTTGTCGTCTATATTTATATTCCCATCTGGATACATATATGGTGGATTTGATGTTACAACATCATATTTATTTATATCTAAATATTCTTCTGTATTGTTTAAATCTATATTTAGTATTTCAATTCTATCCTCTAGTTTGTTTAGCTTAATACTTCGATTTGCCATATTTGCTACTTCTGACTGAATTTCAACACCGCTAATATGACTAGTTTTACTTTTTCCTGCTAGTAATATGGGTATTATACCTGTTCCACTTCCTAAATCAACTATTTGTGCATTTTTCTTTAAACTAACAAAGTTAGCAAGTAAAACTGCATCTATACTAAAGCAAAACCCTTTTGGATTTTGAATTATCTTTAGGTTATTTAACTGCAGATCATCTACTCGTTCATGTTCATAAACTAAATCTGTCATTCTAATTCTCCTCGTCCTTTGCTTTTCCGTTAACTATTAATTGTTATTTCCCTTATTATATCACTTTTTGCAAGGTATATTATACAATTCTATATAAGAACTTTGAGAAAATAGTTTCAATCACTTAATTTATATTCCAGCGCATAATTAAAAGTATCTATAGATTAGCATGTATTTATAGATAAACACAATTATGCAAAAACTATTTCCTGTTATACTATAATTATGTAGTGTATACACTTTATAAAATATAAAATCGATTTTAATAAAATACCGGATATTATTATTTTTAATATATCAAGTATAATTAAGGAGAGATGTTAAAATGGCAAAGATTAAAAATAATCTTATAATCATGTTGCTAGCAGCTGTTGCTGTAGGAATCGGATTAGGTCTTGTAGCAAATCAAAGTATTATAGGTGTTATTATGACCATTAAACACATTGTAGGTCAATTTATATTTTTCTGTGTTCCGTTAATAATAATTGGATTTATTACTCCATCTATTACAAAACTTAAGTCTGATGCTAGTAAAATGCTAGGAAGTATATTATTAATAGCTTACTCTTCATCAGTAGGTGCAGCACTATTTTCAGCAATATCAGGTTACATAATTGTTCCAGGATTGAATATTGTATCAAGCTCACAAGGAGCTAAAGAACTACCAGACTTAATATTTCAACTAGATATTCCACAAATTATACCAGTAATGTCTGCACTAGTATTTTCTATAGTAATGGGTTTAACTATTATATGGACTGATTCAAAAAAAATAGAAGGTATTTTCAATGAGTTTAACAATATAATGATGTCAGTTGTAAAAAAGATGATTATACCAATTCTTCCTTTATTTATAGCTACAACTTTTGCAGGTTTAGCCTATAAAGGTGATATAATTACACAACTACCAATATTTATTAGTGTTATTCTGATTGTTATAGTAGGACATATAATTTGGTTAGCTCTTTTATACTCAATAGGTGGTATTATTTCTAAGCAAAACCCAAAAGAAGTAATCAAGCATTATGGACCTACTTACCTAACAGCAATAGGTACTATGTCATCAGCAGCAACTTTACCTGTGGCTTTAGACTGCGCCAAAAAGTCATCAGTATTAGATGAAGAAATAATAGATTTTGCTATTCCTATGTGTTCTACAATACATCTTTGTGGATCTGTACTTACAGAAGTATTTTTCATAATGACAGTATCGCAAATATTATATGGTTCATTACCAACTTTTACTAATATGATTATATTTATCCTACTATTAGGTATATTTGCAATAGGTGCACCAGGAGTTCCTGGTGGTACCGTTATGGCTTCATTAGGACTCATAACAGGAGTGCTTGGTTTTGATGCATCAGGGGTAGCTTTAATGTTAACTATATTTGCCCTTCAAGATAGCTTTGGAACAGCATGTAATATGGTTGGAGATGGTGCTATAACATTGATATTAACAGGCCTATATAAAAAAGAAAAGGCTAAAGCATAATTCTATATAGATTCAGTATAATTTGAATTCTATACATAAAAAAGACAAGGTATATATGGAAGCTCACCATATTAATTCCTTGTCTTCTTTGTTACTGCAAATTAATTACTTTTTTTATTTTTTGGGTGTTCATCAAATACTGGATGTTCCTTTTTATTATCTTTAAATTTTTCTTTTTCTACTTTCTTGTCTTTATCTTTATTTTTACTGTTATCGTTACCTGGGTGTTTATCAAATACTGGATGTTCTTTTTCTTTTCTATCCTTTGGGTGCTCTTTAAACACTGGATGTTCTTTTTCTTCTTGTTTATCTTTATCTTTATTTTTATTGTTACTTGGATGCTCTTCAAACACTGGGTGGTCTTTCTTAGTTTTTTCTATAAGTTCTTTTACACTTGTATTTTTGAATTCTTTAATATCTAGAGCCTCATTATCTTTTTCTACATTTTTAGCATTTTTATACATTTCCATTTTACCTACTGAAACATTTTCTTTTCTTGCTGCATCTAACATTTCCTTGTTTGACTCTATTGTAACGACTTCAATATCTTGATTTCGATTTTTTGAATCATTTTCTATTTTTATTTTACCTTGTGCTAAAAATTGTTCTAAAGACTTACTTTCTTCACTGTTATTCTTTAACTGTACAGATGTTACTACTACATAATTTTTCTCTGTTGACTTAATATATCCTTCATTTTCTGTCATTTGTATAAGCTGATCTAAAGCATCAACTAATGGTTTGTTCTTCAGTTCATGTAGGGGAAGATTAGTAGCATCTTCATTAATAGGCAATGCTTTTATTACTTTATGATTTTTATTAAGTTCTATTTCAACACTTGGGTTTATATCTACAGATACTAATGCTATTGCCTGATAATTTGTATTCCAAAAACTTATCCCATATATAGACGTAAATACTAACAAAAATATAGCAGCTGCAACAGTAGAAATACTATTTAATGATGATTTTTTATTTTTTATAACATCTTGCTTTTCAAAGTATACTTCCATGCCTTCTTCTAAGCCTTCAAACTTTTTTATTTTTTCAAATGTATTATTTTCTGTCATTACAACTATGTTTTTGTCATTGACTTTTATTACACTACCTCTATAGATCATTTTATTTCCCTCCTCTCATCATGAGAGATATATTCCTTCAATGTATCTAAGTCACTGTCAAGAATTAATATAATAGCTATAATAAATTTTCTACTTCTCTGTACTACCTTTTTTGAAATATTTAAATCCTTCATTAATTGACCAGTAGGTAGATTTTTGGTTTTTAAGAACTTTTCTTTTAAATGAAGATTTTCAAATACATATGTTCCAATATCAATTGCTTTATCCCTAGTATCTTTATGCTTTGGTCCATTATTAACTAAATCTTTTAAAGAAACCCCATACTCCTGCATATTATGAACTAAAGTTTTAATATCTAATTTAGTTTCGATTTCAGACTCAAAACCTTCTATAGCCATAATACTTTCAGCGTAATTGTAATTATCATTATCATCATCAGATTGTAGTTGACTAATATAAACCTCGTTAGATCTTCTAGAATCACTCCGAAGCTGATCTATCATTCGACTTTTTATAACCATAGATGAAAAGGTTAAAAAATTCCCCTTTTTTTCATTATATTTTTCTATAGCTTCATTAAAAGCTACTAACCCTATACTAAAAGCTTCATCTTCTGCTTCAATGTATCTTTTTAACTGATTACTAAGGACTTTTTTAATAAATGGCATATATTCCTGAATTAAATTATTTCTATCTTCTTCGTTTCCTGACTGTATGTCTTTAACCCTTTCTTCTAGTGTCTTCTTTTTCTTAAAAATACTGAGAAGTTTTGTCACCCGGGATCGCCTCCTCTTTATATATTACGATTTAAAATCAATTTTTAAAGTTCTTCTTTATATGGAAATTTAATATATATATGTATCTAATATCAAATTTAATAAAAATACACATTATTATGGTTCTACATCTGGATAATCATAACAATTCATTCAAATAAAAAATTCATCTATTGATAGTTACAACTATATCATAATAAGATATTGATTTTCTATTATTGTTTACATAAAAAAAACAAACTATATCTAATGACATAGTTTGTGCTGACTCTAACCTTAAAGTTATCCTCCTAAAGTAATATCCTGTTCATTGTACCAATTCAATGCTTCATGAAAATGATCTGTTTTAAAGTCTGGCCAATAATCATCTACTACATAAAAGTCTGAATAAATTGATTGAACTGGCAGAAAACCACTTAACCGTCTTCTTCCACCCCAACGTATTATAAGATCTATTCTTGAAACATCATTAGTCTCTATTTGGTTATTTATGTTATTACTTTTAGACTTAGAGTTTTTTAAATAGTTTAGATCCCATTTCCAGCTATAATTAACTAATAAGTTAACCTTTATTCCTCCCTTACCACAGGTTTTCCTAGTTGTATAAGGTAGTAATTCTTTTGGAAACAAGGGAGACTCGGTATTTCCAAGTACAAGAATATCTGCATCTTCTTTTGAAAGCAATTCTACAGAATTAACACATGCATCTGAAAAAGCTTTTATCTGATCTTTTGGTCTCTTTGTATTATCTACAGTAAATCCATAATATGTAAGTTCCTTAACTCCTGCTTTTTTACATAAATTAAAAAGTAAACGGCCTGGATCTATTCCACATCTATATCCTTCTGATCTAGATAACCCATTGTTTTGGGCCCATCTTCTATTACCATCTGGTATTACTCCTACATGATTTGGTATTCTCATTTAACTCACCGCTTTCTACAAATACTTTTTATGTATTATTAACGGTTTTTTAAAAGTTAATCATATAATATAGAATTATTCCATATGTGGGTATTAATTAATATTTGAATATAACCCCTACAAATGCTGCAGCTACTAGGTATAAGATAGGATGTTTTTTGTATTTATTTAATAAATAAATAATAGCACAAAATAATATAATAGCCTTAATATCTAATATAGATAAAAGATTATTAGTAGCTTTATTATATTTTTCCATGTTTAATAAAGTAGTTCTTGCAACTTCAAAGCCTACTGTCGCAATTAATCCTGTAACAGCTGGCCTTATTCCAGAAAATGCGGACTTTACAATGCTAGTTTCACTAAATTTTGCAAAATAATGTGCGATTATTAATATTATTATTATAGATGGAGCTATAACTCCAATAGTTGCTATTATACCTCCGAATATTCCTGCTGTTGTATTCCCTGCAAATGTGGCTGCATTTACTCCTATAGGTCCTGGAGTAGACTCTGAAACTGCTATCATATCTAGAATTTGCTCTTGAGTTATCCATCCATAATTCTTTGATAGCTCTTGAATAAAAGGAATAGCTGCTAATCCTCCACCTATTGCAAATAATCCTATTTTAAAAAATTCTAGAAACAATGTTAAATAAATCATCATCCATCAATCTCCTTAAACCTATCATTGTGACCTTTAAACATACCTACTAATGCAGCTATTATTATTACGATAACTGGGGATATATCTAAAAATGCTATTAATATAAAAGCAGCTATAAATAAACTTATTCCCAGCCAATCTTTTATGGACTTTTTATACATTTTATATACTGTGTTTAAAATTAATGCTACTACGGCTACTCTTATTCCTCCTAAGGCATGTTGTACAATTTCATATTCTTGAAAGTGTTGAAAAAATGTTGATATTATAGTTATTATTATTATTGATGGAAGAACAACCCCTGTTGTTGCAACTATTCCACCTATAATCCCTTTTCTTTTATATCCTATAAATGTTGCTGTATTTACAGCAATAACTCCAGGTGTAGACTGACCAATCGCAAAGCAGTCTAATATTTCATCCTCAGTTAACCAACCTTTTTTATCTACTACTTCTTCTTGTATAATTGGAAGCATAGCATAACCACCGCCGAAAGTAAAAGCTCCTATACGAAAAAATATAGTAAATAGCTCCCAAAGAACGCTCATAAAATTCCTCCTAAAATATTGTCTATGTTAAATTATACTATATGTACTTATATTATTCTAATATTATTCGGATATTATTATGGTTTACTATTAAGCTCTTCTTTAATACGAAAAAGACCTAGTTCAAATTATGAACTAAGTCTTTTGGTTATTGTATTATATTATTATTTTCCAGCCGCAGCACTTTCTCCTGCTATTCTACCAAATACTGCTATATCAGCTAAAGCGTTTCCACCTAAACGATTAGCACCATGGATGCCACCTGTAACTTCACCAGCTGCATATAATCCTGGTATTATATTACCATCTTTATCTAAAACTTGAGCATCAGTATTAATTTCAATTCCACCCATTGTATGGTGAACTGTAGGAACACGTCCACCTGCATAGAATGGTGCTGTATCTATCTTTTGATCAAACAATGTTCTTCCAAATTCATCTGACTCATTGTTCTCAACAGCTTCATTAAATTTCTCTACAGCTTTAACTAAGTTTTCAGGATTAACACCAATTTTTTCTGCAAGCTCCTCTAAAGTATCGCCTTTATAAGCTCTTCCTTGTTCAATTAATTCATCTATAGATTCATTAAAGTTATTCTTTGTATCTCCAGTTGGATAAGAATGCTTATCAAGAACTATCCACATAAATGCATCTTCTTGTTCCATAAGAGCTTTAGTCATAACATCTCTTCTTTCACCTTCGTCTACAAAACGATTACCATCTTTATTAACAAATATTCTATTTTCAACACCTTGTTCAATATTACCACTAAGACTTCCTGTTTCAGGATCTCCCATTGGAAGAAGCTGTATATCTTCTAAGCCAACTAAACTTGCATTAACTTGTTCTGCTAAAATTATTCCATCTCCTGTTGCGCCAGTATGATTTGTAGTTTTAATATTAGTAAGTGCAGGCCAAGTTTGATTGTACTCATCTCTCATTTCTACATTTGATCCAAAACCACCAGCTGCAATAACTACACCATTATTTGCATTAATTATAACCTCACCATTTAAACCTTGTGCTTTAATTCCAACAACCTTATCATTGTTCACAATAAGCTCAGTTACTTCTGTATCTACTAATACTTCGATTCCATCATTTTCATTAATATAATTTTCATAAGTATTTATATAACCTGTACCTAAAGGTTCTACTGGCTTATGAGCTCTTGGCCATAATCCTCCTAGAACAGTAAAGACTTCATCCTTAAATTCCATTCCCATACTTTCAAGCCACTCAATAGCAGGATAAGCTCCTTCTACAAGAGCTCTAATAAGATCAGTATTACCTTCTTTATCTCCACCCTCATAGGTTTGTTTAAAGTGTTTATCAATAGAATCTTCTATACCTTGTTTTTCTTGTCTTCCAGGATCCACTGCATTATAAGCTGATCCTGATATTAGGGTATTTCCACCAACCTGTGGCATTTTTTCAGCGACTATAACTTCCGCTCCATTCTGATGTGCAGATACTGCTGCTGCAAGTCCTGCTCCCCCTCCACCAATTACTACAACATCGGTGGTATACTCAGCTGTTTCACTAGTAGTTTTCTCTCTTGCTTTTTTCACACTTAGTGCATCAATATCCCCATCCGCTTGCTTTAAAGCTTCCGTTACTGCTGCTATTATTGCTTCACTTGTAACTGTGGCACCTGAGATAGTATCAACTGCTAATGTTTGGTCAGCTACAATTGATTGAGGAATTCTTTCTATAGCTGGATCTGATATACTTGGACTTTCATTATGTTCTAAAATTTCCACTTTGGTAATTGATGTATCGTCTACTATAACTTCTACTTTTATATCTCCATTATGTCCTGTAGCAGTTGCTGTATAATTACCAGCTTTAAACATGTTTGTCTCTGCTGTATTTGCAGAATCTGTAGTATCTGTAGGCGTAGACTGACAACCAATCATAGATAAAACTAGCATGATACTTAGTATTGCACAAATTATCTTTTTAGATATTTTTACTTTTTTCATTATTAATCCCTCCATTTGTTTGTTATATATCTAACATTGTTTTTTAAATATATGTAGTTGAATTTATTATAGAAATATAGTTTAACATCACACCTTTCTATACTTGTACAGCTCTAAAATCGTCAGGCGCCTTTGACATCTAGAATTATAAGAATGTATTCAAATTATATTGTCATTTAATAGAATGTATTCACTGAATACGTTCATTATATAAAATTGTTATTTATTAGTCAATAAGTTTTTGAAATTTGCTTTAATTTCTGAGTCTGATATAATTTTTATAGTGATTATTAACAAATAGGAGACTTTAATTATGAATGAAAATTTAACTAAGCGACAAATACAAGCACAAAATACTCATAGAAAAATATATAACATTGCTATTGAACTAATTGAAAAAAAAGGCTTTCACAATATTACTATTGCTGAGATATGTAAAGAAGCAAATGTATCTGTAGGCTCTTTTTATAACTACTTTGAGTCTAAATATGAAATATTAAATGAAATATTTAAATTAGCAGATGAATACTTTTCAACTACTGTACTTTCTAATTTACAAGAAGGTACTACTTATGATAAGATAATTAAATTCTTTGAGTATTATGGTAATTACAATGTAGATAGAGGTGTAGACTTTATAAAACAGTTATATGTTGGAAAAAACAACTTATTTACAACTAAAGGCAGACCTATGCAAACTGTTTTAAAATCTATAATTGAAGAAGGACAAGAAAGCAAAGAAATATCTACAGACATGACCTCTGACGAAATCGTACGACTTTTATTTATTACTGTTAGAGGGATTATATATGACTGGTGCTTACATGATGGTAAATATGACTTAACTGACACTATAAGTGATTATATAAAAAGAATAGTTTATACTCTATAATGTAGTAAACAAAAAAACTTAGTTCAAAGATTTGAACTAAGTTTTTTATTTATTATATTTATATTATTATAGCTTAACTAGTTTGATTCAACTTCAACTGAAGCGTTACCATTTGTAACTTTATGAGATTGTTTAATAATATTAGATCCAACTACACATATAGCAGCTGAAATAATAACTGGTAATGAAAACGCTATTAATAATTTATTAGCTATAAAAAATGGTACTCCTGAAATAATTCCTGCTATAGCAGCTACAAGAGCAATATTTTCTGTTATATACTTGTTAAACAATCCAAAAAATAATGGGATAAATACTCCTGCACATATTAAGTCAGCTACAAAGAAAAGATAAAGAACACTATATCCTTTTGCTGCTATTAATGTTGCTGGTAAAATTAAAATAACAGTTATGACTCTAGCAAAAGTCAGTAAAGATTCTTTTTTTATGTTTTTAAATACTTTAGAGCCATCTATTGCAAATGTAGCCACCATAGCATTTAAAAGTGTATCTACTGTACTCATTACTAAAACTAGTGCTAATACAAAAACCACTATTATTAACCCATTCGGGAAAAGTGTATATACTAAAGAAAATAATGCAATAGATGGATTTTCTGCTAGTCCAAGTCCAGCTGATATAACTCCAAAAAATCCTGTTATTAACATTACAGGCAGTACTATTAATATACATGTTACTAAAGATTTTTTAATAGCTTTATTATCCTTGCCTGAATATATTCTTTGCCAGTATCCTTGGTGAAATAAATTAGATGCGAATACTGCAATACAAAGAGTTAAACCATATTCTATTCCACCCCAGTTTGCTAAATTAAATAAATGTGGTGAACTTTCACTAGCTTTACTTATTATTTCTCCTATGCCACCACCATAGTATATAACTCCGCCAGTTACTATTATTAAAAGAATACCTACTAAAATCATTTGAATCATGTCTGTAAACATAGAGGCCTTAAGTCCACCATATATAGTATAGATCATAGTGCTTAATCCAATAAGAAGAGCTGTATAAAGCAGTGGTACTTCTGCCAACTCATATGCTACTAAAGCTATAGATGTAAGCTCTGCTACCAAATGTACAAACATATAAAATATAGATAAAAGTACTGTTAATCTATACATCTTTGATCCATATCTTTTAAAGACATAATCATTTAATGTACTCCCTTCTGGCAAATACTCTCTAACTTTAGGACTTAAAACTAAAAAAGCAAAGTAAAGACTAGCTACTCCTACTCCATAGCCTATAATAGTTGAAATACCGCCTATAGATCCTGCTTCTGGTGGAGTAAAAAGTATAAATACTCCTAAGAAAGATGCTAAAAATGTAGCAGATAATACTTTAGATCCTGTAGTGCCTCTAGCAGTTAGAAAATCGTCCATACTTTCTATTTTTCCACGACTATATAAAACACCAATAATAGCAAAAACACTAACTGTTACTAACAATAAAGTCATTATATTAAAATATGAAATCATTTTGATATCTCCTTTAAATTTTCTGATGCTTCTTTAATATTTTCTTTTCCTAAAATAGCAGAAACTACTGCGACCCCATCTATACCTGTATCCATTGCAGATTTTATATTAAATTCATTAATGCCACCTATTCCAACTACTGGAATATTAATATTTTGTTTAATACTTTTAATTTGATCTAAACTTACTGAATTTGCATCTACTTTAGTATCTGTTGGAAATAATGCCCCAACTCCTATATAATCCGCTCCATCATCTACAGCTTTTTTAGCTTCTTCTAACGTTGAAACAGAAACTCCTAAAATTTTATCTTCTCCTAAAATATTTCTAACAATATTAGCTGGCATATCATTTTGTCCTACATGTACACCTTCTGCATCTACTGCCATAGCAATGTCTAATCTATCGTTAATTATTAGAGGAATATTATATTTAGCTGTAAGCTCTTTAACCTTAACTGCAAGCTCATAAAACTCTAAAGAATTAGCGTTTTTTTCTCTAAGCTGTATCAGTGTAACTCCACCTAAAATAGCTTCTTCTAAGCTCTTTATAAAATCTTTTCCATTTAAAACATTTCTATCAGATACTAAATAAAGACTGTAATCAATATTTTTATTTAATTTCATAAACTTTTCCCATCTCCTTAATATCATCCTCATTAAAATTACTTACTGCATCTATTAAATAAACTCTAAAGCTTCCTAAGCCCTCATTATGTTTTAAATGTTGTTGTGCTTTTTCTCCTGAAATACCCATTATCATGATTCCTGTAATTGCTCCATATAAGCTATTTTCTTCTGCACCACAGCAAGCACCTATTAGTGATGAACTCATACAACCTGTGCCTGTTATACTGGATAACATTTTATGACCATTATTAATAGAGTAAACTTTTTTACCATCAGAAATAATATCTACTGCTCCTGTTATTGCAACTATACAATTAAGCCTTTTTCCAAGATTAATAGCTATTTCTTTACCTCCATCTAATGAATCGTCAATTGAGTCTACTCCCTTAGTTTCTGTTTCTATGCCGTATATATTTTTAATCTCTGACATATTTCCTCTTAATACAGATAATTTTACTTCTTTTAAAATTCTTTCTACTGCTTTATTCCTTAAACTAGTAGCACCTATACCTACAGGGTCTAGTATTACTGGAATATTTAATTCATTAGCTTTTTTTCCCGCTAATATGAAAGATTCTATAGTCCTCGTATTTAATGTTCCTATATTTAATACTAAAACAGAAGCTATAGATACCATTTCTTCAACTTCATTTTTATCGTCTGCCATCACAGGACTTCCACCTATAGCTAATACAATATTGGCACAATCGTTAACTGTAACATAATTTGTTATATGATGTACAAGTGGAGATTTTTTCTTTATGTTTTCTAAAACTTTATAAATCTGATTATTAATGTCCATAATTTTCCCCCTATATTATAAAATTGATTTTAAATTTAATAAAAATTATGAAAATGATGTACTGGTCCTACCCCTTTACCAATGGAAAAAGATTTTTCTATTGCAGTAGTTATGTATTTTTTTGCATTTTCTATTGACTTAGTAATGGATAGTCCTTTACCTAAATTAGATGCTATTGCTGATGATAGTGTACAACCTGTACCATGTGTATTTTTAGTATTTATTCTTGGAGAATTATAATATATAAACTCTTTGCCATCGTATAATATATCTATAGCTTCACCTTCTAAATGTCCACCTTTAATCAACACATATTTAGGTCCCATTTTATGAATTTCTTTTGCTGCTTTTTTCATATCTTCTATAGTTTCTATTTTAAATTCTGTTATAACCTCAGCTTCTGGTAAGTTGGGAGTAACAACTGTTGCCATAGGTATTAAGTTTTTTATTAAGGCTTCTTTAGCTTCTAGTTGGAGTAGATGATACCCACTTTTTGAAACCATTACAGGATCAATTACTAAGTTTTCAACTTTATATTTACTCAATGTTTCAGCAATAGTTATTATAGTTTCTGTTTTAGAAACCATACCAATTTTAACTGCATCTACAGAAATATCTTCGAAAATAACTTCTATTTGTTTTTTAATAATATCTGTAGAAATATCCTGTACTGCAAAAACACCTTCTGTATTCTGAGCAGTTACTGCTGTAATAACGCTCATTCCAAATACCTCGTGAGCTGAAAATGTCTTTAAATCTGCTTGTATTCCAGCTCCTCCACAACTGTCAGATCCTGCTATTGTTAATAATTTTTTCATTTAACATCACCTCTATTATTATAAATTGTTAAAACTCCTGTCTTTAAAATCACTTTAAATATAATATATCCTATGATTACACCTACAAAGGAACTTAAAACAAATGGTCCTGTAAATGCAAATAATGCAGCTTCTCTACCCATAAATACTTTTGCTACTGGGTAAGAAACTAATCCACCAATAATGCCCGTACCAAATACTTCACCTATAATTGCATAGAAAGGCTTTTTAGTTTTGCTATATAAAACACCCGCTAAAAATGCGCCTATCATACTTCCTGGAAAAGCAAGTAAGGAACCTGTTCCTAACAAATTTCTTATTAAAGAAATTACAAATGCAACTGTAACTGCATAGCCTGGTCCAAACAATACGGCTGTTAAAAGGTTAATAGCATGTTGGACTGGAAAAACCTTGGACACTCCTATAGGAATATAAACTATGTGGGAACTTATAGCTCCAATTGCCACTATTAATGATGCTGTTGTTAATTTTTTAGAGTTCATTTTATCACTTCCTTTACAAAAATATAAAAAGCACAGACTCGACGTAGGATCTGTGCTTTTATATGCATATATACAAATATATAATATAATACATCTTCAATACACTTTCCTACGCTGGTATAATCCAGATCAGGTTAAAGGGATCAAAGACATAATAGGGTCTTTATCTCAGCCGGCCTTTCCAGCTCTCCCAGTGTTTGACTTCAATTTAATTTTTCATTTTACAAACATATAATATCATACAGCATTTTTTTAAGCAACAAAAATAAAATTTATATTACAAAGCCTCCATTAACACTTATAACCTGTCCTGTTATAAAATCAGCTTTTTCCGATGCTATATATAAAACATTTTCTGCCACTTCTTCTGGTTTTCCAAATCTCATTAAAGGTGTATCTTCTACTAACCATGATTTTTCTTCTTCATTTAGAAAACTATTCATATCTGTTTCTATTATGCCAGGAGCTATACAGTTTACTTGAATATTAGAAGGACCTAATTCTTTTGCTAAGGCTTTAGTAAATCCGATTATTCCTGCTTTTGCTGTAGAATAATGAACCTCACAAGAAGCGCCTACCATACCCCATATAGAAGATATATTTATTATTTTCCCTTTTTTATTACTAATCATATGTGGAGCAACACATTGTGAGCAGTTAAACATTCCTTTAATATGTATATTCATCATATTATCCCATTCATCTTCTGTAATATCAGTAAATAGCTTTTGCTGAGAAATACCAGCATTATTTACTAATACATCTATAGATCCAAATTTCTGTATGCTGTCATTTACCATAGCTTCAACTTCTTTTCTTTTTCTAATATCGGCTTTATACACCATAACAGAGTATCCTGCTTTTAAAAGATTAGATTCTAAATCTAAGGCTTTTTTCTCAGACTTAAAATAGTTTATTATTACATTATAGTTATTTTGAGCAAATGTTTCTGCTATTGATGATCCAATTCCTCTGGAAGAACCAGTTATAAGTACAGTTTTTTTCATTTATTACATCCTCTTTCTATATCTATAATTATAATTTGCTATAAATATTAAATATTAATATTTAATAATATATGTATTATTATAATACTTATTTTCCCTCATTTATAATAAAAATTTAATACATAAAATTAATATTATTAGCAAAATAAAGAAGGCCCTCTATTAGAGCCCTCTTTATTTTGCAGTATAGAACTGTCTTTATTATTATATTATATAGGATAGGGTATTATAAAAAATAAAACATTCAATACTTTAGCTATGTGATAAAATCAACTTTTCTAATTCTAATGGCTCTATATACTCTCCATTTTTATATGCTCTCATATTTCCTCCAGAAATTTCATCTATAAGAGCAATAGCATTATCTTCCCCAACTCTTCCAAATTCAAACTTTATATCATATAAATCTATATCTTTTTTAGCTAATTCTTCTTTTACTACATTCCCTATTTCTTTAGTAAGACTTTTTAACACTTTATATTCATCTTTAGATAGGATATTTAACATATGAAGTGCATCTTCTGAAATAGGTGGGTCTTGACGAATATCATCTTTAAGTGTAACTTCTACAAAAGCATCTAGCTCTTGTCCTTCTTGGGTATATTTACCATAACGACGAAGAAAACTGCCTACTGCTCTATAGCGACATATAACCTCTAGTCCTTGTCCAAATACAGTAGCTGGCTTTACTTTCATAGTAGATTCTTCAATATTTGCATCGATATAGTGAGTAGGTATTTCTTTTTCATTTAATATTTCAAAGAAAAATTTTGTAAGCTTAAGACCTGCTTTACCTGCTCCTTCAATAGTTAATCCAACAGAGTTTGCTCCTGGATCAAACTTCCCATCTTCCCCTGTTACATCATCTTTAAACTTAAGTAGATAATTTCCATCCTCTAAAGCATATACGTTTTTAGTCTTACCTGTATAAACTAGCTTCATATTCATTAACTCCCCTTCGTTTAAATTTTTAACATGTTTAATTTATATTTATATTATACAGCAAACTTCGCAAAAATCCAAACATTTTATTTATTTTTTTATTTAAAGTTCGATGCAATAAATATGTTAATTCAAATATACTCTATTTAAATTCGGATAATAATTAAAAATCAGCTATTGAACATTAATCATTAATATCTATAGCTGATTTTTAACTTACTCTATTTTGTTTTTGGTAAAGTTACTACTAGTTTAAATAAATCTCCATCTATAATTATTTCTAACTTACCATTTTGAAGCTCTACAAAACTTTTAGCTATAGATAATCCTAAGCCTGAGCCTTCAGTATTTCTAGATTCATCGCCTCTTGTAAATCGTTCTGTTATTTCAGATACATGGAAGTTCAATTCATAAGCAGAAATATTTTTAAATATAAAACTTATTTCATTTTCATTTTCTATAGCATCTATATAAACTCTAGAGTTTTCCATAGAATATTTTAATATATTAATTATAATATTTTCAAATACTCTATACATTCTTCTACCGTCTAAGTTACAAGTCACTTTATCTTCTGGTAAATTTATTTTAAAATCAAGAGTACTTTCATTTATCTTTTCTTCCAATTCTCCCATAGTTTGTTTAAATAAAGCTATTGTATCTATATTTTCAAGTTTTAACTCTATATTTCCACTACTAGCTTTACTTGCTTCAAATAAATCTTCTATCAATACATTTAATCTTTGAGACTTTCTATCTAATATGTCTATATATTCTTTTCTAGTTTGTTCATCTATATCTTCTTTTTTTAATAAATCTACATAATTAATAATAGATGTAAGTGGAGTTTTTAAATCATGAGATACGTTTGAAATAAGCTCCGATTTCATTCTTTGACTTTTAATTTCTTTTTCTATGGCTAAGCTAAACCCTTGTTTTATGTTATTTAAGTCTTTAGCCATAGGGCTTAATATTCCCATATCCTCATCTACATTAATATTGAAGTTACCTTCTGCAACCTTGCTGCTTGCTTTATTTAATTCTTTAGCTTTATTAAGCACCTTTAAAAGATATTTAAATATAAATATGGTATAAGCTAAAGAAATAATAAATCCTAAAAACCCACTGTTACCTAATATCCATATTGCTAATAGATTTACTGCTACTATTCCTACTAACTTTCCATAATTATCTTCTTTTAAATTTATTGAAGTTAACCTTTTGAACACTTCTTTTGAATTTCTAACAGTATATAAAAATACGCTGCCAAATAAACTATTCTCTATTAACCCTTTTTTAAATCCGTTATGATAAATATGTTTTATATAAACTACACTTAAATATATAAGCAGATATAACATAAATGTTAATGTTATTCCTATTATATAGAAAGCTGGGCCTACATCATATATAAAGTTAGTAAGGCCATATCCATAATGCCCATAATTATTAGATATTATGACCCCTGTACCAAAACATAAGCCTATAAACCCAAACCATACTATGAACTTAAATTCTAAAAACATTTTATTAAATACTTTAACAATAGCCATATTATTTTGTGTACAATATGATATGGCAAAAGCTACTATTATTAAAACTAAAATACTTATTGCTCCTATTGCTAAAATAAGCATACCATGCTCTGGCAATACTGAACTATCTTTCATATCAGATGTAAAAATGTCATCGTATTCTTCAAAGTCCTGTGGAACAATATACACAACCTCTAAATTAGCATACTCTTTTAGAAGATCATCGTCATAATATATCAATTCGTGTATAAAACTATCTTTGTTAAATCTATTTCCTAAAGAAGTTTCTATTTTGGGATTTCCATTTTCATCGAATATAGCTTTCATATAAAACAAGCTACCTTTTATTTCATCTGCAAGCTGATCATCTGAAACACTATCCATATTACTTAGAGATTTCTCCTCAACTGTAGTTTTAACATTTTCTTCAATTTCTACAGTGTCTGCAGTTACTTTTTCCTCTTCTACTTTCTGCATACTTTCTATTACTTTTGCGTCATTGGATATTGCTTTTTCGTCATTGACTGGTTGTTCTAGCTCACCATCAGAGCTTAAATCTTCATTAATTGTTCCATCAGCCTTATATTTAACACTTCTTACATCTATATAATCATAGCCATCATTAGTTCCATCTATAGATTGTTGTAAACTTTTGGTTAACCGTGATAATCTATAAATAAAAGCTTGACTTTCTATATAATTATTTACATTTTCTTCTATAGGAAAATATACATTTCTTATAGGCAAATAACTTACTACTGAAATGCTTGCAAATATTAATATAAACAGTATCGTTACTAATGAAGAAGCTAGAAAGCCTTTATTTTGTTTTTCTTCGTTTATACTTTTTTCATTATTTTGGTTGTTCAAATTTGTACCCAACGCCCCACACCACCTTTAAATATTTTGGTTCTCTTGGATTAATCTCAATTTTCTCTCGAATTCTTCTAATGTGAACTGTTACTGTATCTGCATTATATGCTGGTTCATTCCAAACCTTTTCATATATTTCTTCTATAGAGAACACTCTATTCGGATTTTCCATAAGTAACTTTAAAATTTTATACTCTAAAGGAGTAGTTCTAACTGAATTGCCATCTACTAATAACTCTTTACTCTCATCGTTAAGTTCTATGCCGCCTATTTTTATTACATTCTCTAGCTTTGCTCCATTATTATTTGAATAATTTGTGTATCTTCTTATATTAGAATTAACTCTTGCAATCAGTTCCATAGAATTAAAAGGCTTAGTTATATAATCATCTGCTCCTATATTAAGTCCAGATATTTTATCCATATCTTCAGACTTTGCAGAAAGGAATATTATAGGAACTGTACTTTTTCCCCTTATTTTTATTGTAGCTTTTGTACCATCAAGCTTTGGCATCATAATATCTATAATAATTAAATGAATTTCTTCTTTATCAAATATGTCTAAAGCTTCTACGCCATTATAAGCTTTAAAAACATTATAGTTTTGATTTTTTAAATAAACCTCTATTGCATCAGTTATTTCCTTTTCATCATCAACAACAAGTATATTATACATAGCATTTCACTCCTAAATTCTATTGAGATATCTCATATAGTTATAATATCACATGATTTCTAAGATTTTACTACTATAATTCTTACGAATTTCTTAAATTCTTTCATTTACTAAAAAAAGATCCAAAGAGGTGATTCTCTTTTTTAGCATAATTTTTTAAGTATTCATAATTATATTGCAAAAACTTAAAGGAAAAAATAACATTGACATATATATGTTAAGAAAATATAATAATGAGTAATTAATAATTAATGAAAATGAATATTTAACCACTTATATAAAGTAAAATTGTAAATAACAAATCGACTTAAACTATTAAAATACTACTGAGGACTGGCTTGGCCTCTAAATATATTTAGAGGCTAGGCTTTTAATTTTATACAAAGATATATTTTACTATTAAAGTTAAAATAAATATTTCTATTATAAAGGAGGGATTTTTTTGAGAGATAAGTGGTCTTCAAAATTAGGATTTATATTAGCTGCTGCAGGATCAGCTGTAGGATTAGGAAACCTATGGAAATTTCCATATAGTGCTAGTACTAACGGTGGTGGAGCGTTTGTAGCTATATATATTGCTTTTCTAATAATTATAGGATGTCCGCTCATGTTAGCTGGTATTACATTAGGAAGAAAAACTCAGTTATCGGTCTTTGGAGCATACAAAAGCATAAACAAAAATTGGTCTTTTGTAGGTACATTAGGGGTGATTTGTGGATTTTTTATATTAGCTTTTTATTCAACTGTAGGAGGTTGGGTTTTATATTACTTAAAAAATGCCCTCCTAGGTGGTTTAAATATTACAGATCCTAATGTTCTTGGAGAAATATTTAATAATCTTATGAATTCACCAATCGAACTTATTTTATATCAATTTATTTTTATGGCACTAACTGTATCTATAGTATTAAAAGGTATTAGTGGAGGAATAGAAAAAGCTTCTAAAGTAATGATGCCAGCATTATTCATTATGTTAATAATAGTAGCCATAAGAAGTTTAACTTTAGAAGGAAGTATAGAAGGACTTAAATTTTTATTTATGCCTGACTTTTCCAAAATAAATATGGAAGTAATAATAAATGCTTTAGGTCAAATGTTTTTCTCATTAAGTGTTGGTATGGGAACAATGGTCACTTATGGTAGTTACTTAGATAAAAAAGAAAACATACTAAATACAGGTGTTATTGTTCCTGCTTTAGATACAGCAGTTGCATTAATAGCAGGTATAGCTATTATACCAGCAGTTTTTGCTCTTGGTTTTGAAGCAACTGAAGGTCCTGGATTAATGTTTATTACTTTACCAGCTGTTTTTGCTTCTATGCCAATGGGAAATATATTTAATATTGCTTTCTTTCTTCTAGTAGTATTTGCTTCTCTAACATCTTCAATATCTATGTTAGAAGTAGCTGTATCATATTTTGTAGATGAAAAACAAAAAAGTAGAGTGCCATCTACATTAATAATAGGACTTGTAATATTTGCTTTAGGTATACCTGCTTCTTTATCTATGGGAATATGGCAGGATGTTGGTATATTAGGAAACCTTGGTTTCTTTGATGTTTACGACAAGTTAACTTCAAATATACTTCTTCCTACAGGTGCTTTTCTACTTTGTATATTTACAGGTTGGGTGCTTAAGACTGAAGAAGCCATTAAAGAAATAGAGAGTTCTGGTGTTAAGTTTAAGTTGGCTAATATATGGTCTATTTTGATAAAGTATGTTGTACCTGTTGGTGTTTTAATAATTTTAATAAACTCTTATATAGACTTTTTTGTTTCTATTTTTTAAATAATAAACTGCCACACTTAGGATAGTTATAAGGTGTGGCAGTTTTATTTTAACAAGTTACATGAAAGATATAACACAAATAATAGTTATTACATGTTGCACTTTTTTTCTACTAAGTATAAAAATAACTTATAAGTTATATAATTCTGGTCTCCTATGTTTTAATAATGGTAATTCATCCCTAACCTTATTTAAATAATCAAAATCTATTTCTCCATAAAGAATTTGTTCCCTTTCATCTGCCCTATTTACTATATCTCCCCATGGGTTCATTATTGTAGAGTGACCATATGCATGGTAAGAAGACTGCAAGTTACGAGCAGGTGATGCTGCAATAAAATAAACTTGATTGTCTAAGGCTCTAACTTTAATTGTTACATCCCAATGAGCTGGTCCCGTTGTCATATTAAATGCTGCTGGTACAACTATTATATTTGCCCCTTTTAAAACCATATTTCTCATTAATTCTGGAAAACGCATATCATAGCAAATGGCTACACCTATTTTTCCTATAGAACTTTCTAATACTGTAGTATCCTGTCCTGCTGTTAACGAATCCGACTCTTTAAATGTAATTTTACCTTCTACATTTATATCAAAAAGGTGTACTTTTCTATGTTTTCCTATTAGACTTCCAGATTCATCGAATATATAAGAAGTATTGTATATTTTATCTTTCTCTTTTTCTGGAATAGATCCTCCAACTATAATTATTTTTAGTTCTTTAGCTAATTTACTAAGGAGTTCTGAGCTTTTTCCTGGATATTTTTCTGCAAATTTAGGGAAATACTTATTATCATAAGGACAATTAAACATTTCTGGTAATATAACTAGCTTAGCACCTTGTTTTGATGCTTCTCTAATCATTTTTTCTGCTTTGTTTAAATTTTCAGACTTATTTTCAGTAATGAGCATTTGACATATAGCTGCTTTAGCATTTTTCAATTTTCACACTCACTTTCTAGATTTTAGCTACATAAGATAATAATTACTTTTATATACACATTCTATGTTTTTAATAAAAAACCAGAAGCATATTCTACTTCTGGTTTTATCATATTACATTATATTATACTTTTTAAAGTTTATTAAACCTATTTAATATACCTTCTAACATTCTGGCATGACGCGCTTCATCTTTAGATGATAAATTAAAATAATCTCTAACAGAAGTAAGTCCTAATTCCTCTGCTTTTTCTGCTGCTTCTTTTTTACCACTATTTGCAAAGGTTTCTCCTTCTAGCATTTGTTTTATATTATCAAATATATCTTCTTGAACCATCCCATTAAATTCTGCAAAAACAGCTGCATGCTCTGCTTCTTCCCATGCAATAGTTTTTAATACTTCTGCTATCTCTGGATAGCCTTGTCTTTGAGCTAATCTTGCCATAGCTAAATAAACGCCTACCTCACTAGTTTCACCTTTAAAGTTCTGCTTAACTACTCTTTCTAAATCTGTTCCTTTAGTTTCTCCAATAATATTTTCTGCAACTAACTCTACTTTACTCATATGTAAAAACCTCCTATTTATTAATTAATTTATTAATTATTATTTTGCTTAAATGCAGAGTATACTTTTTGTGAAATCTCTTTGTTTTTATTACCAAGATCTGTGAAATACATTAATGTACTTCCTTTATAATCTACATAATCACCTAAAAGTGCAACTTCAATAGAGCTTCTAATTATATTAATAATACAGTCATCATCATGGTATAATTGGCAATTTTTGCATTGATTCAATATAAAAGCTATTGTATTAATAAGTCTTTCCTCATCATACATTTTAATATCTTCATATGGTATATAATCCATACCTTCATCTATAAACTCATCTTGTTGTTTAAATGCACTTAATAATGATTGTTTGCAATACCCTACTAAGCATGCTTCTTTTTTACATGTACCACATGATTCTTCAGATAAACAACATTTTCCTGTTTCTTGTATTAATCCATTGAAATCAATATTTTTATCCATATTGTTTCCTCCTTAATTAATCCATTCAAAATCTTATTTACCCATATTGTTAATAAATAAACATTTTTTAAATACAGTACAATATAAATAACCATTCTCACATATTGCAAATAATTTTTATAAATTTTTTATTATTTCTATTTCCATAGGATATAATTAGTATATAAACACAACTAAAGGAGGGAATACATGATTACGCCACATAAATTATATAGAGATGTTACTAAAGAGCTTCTGCGTCCTCAATTCTTAAAAATAGTTAAATTAAATAAAGATTTTATTTATACACAGATTGAAAGTCCTCACTTTTTTAATCAAATTACTAAAATGGTTAACCAAAATGATTACAGTTCACAAGCTACGTACAAATTATGTGAGTCTTTATTAGAAGAAATGTGGGGAGAAGACAAGCCAGAAAGACCACTTTTTTATATTTATCAATATGCACTTAGTTATTCTTTCCCAAATTCTGTAGAAATTGAATTAAAAGATAAGTGGGATAAAGCATCTCTTTTATATCTAAAGGTTTTAAGAGTAATCTCAGATTATGAAAAAATATCTTCTAATACATCTATGATTAGTCTTTATCCTTTAAATTTATTGTCAGATGATACTGAAAAAACTTATAAGGTTTCTGAAGAATATTCTCTTTTTAAAAAAACTTTTTACGACGAATATGTGTATGAAATGATGAAGCTTAACCAAGATGTTATAAAGTTTAATACTTTAGATCATATTTGTGGTGTTCATCATCTTGCGCTTTTTATTGGAAAGCAACTTTTTAATGCTGGTCTTCCTGTTGATTTAGGTAGGGTGTCTGGTGCCGGTGCCGGCCACGACATAGGTAAGTTTGGTTGTAGGAGTTGGGAAGGTAATCGTGTTGCTTATTTACATTATTATTATACTGATTTATGGTTTAAAAAACGTAATATTAATTATATTGGTAATATAGCTCTTAACCATTCTACTTGGGACTTAGAACTTGAAAATCTTTCTATTGAAGCTTTACTGTTAATTTACTCTGACTTTAGAGTTAAAAACTATACAAATGATGAAGGAAAAACTGAAATGAAGTTTTTCACTTTAAAAGACTCCTTCGATGTAATATTAAATAAACTAGATAATTTAGATAGTAAAAAAATCAAAAGATACGTAAAGGTTTATAATAAATTAAAAGACTTTGAAGATTATATATACAATTTAGGTATAGAACTAGATCCAAACAAAACTCCACAGCCAGTAGAGCAGGAAAAAGAATATTATTCACTAATGAAAGGAAATGAAATTACAGAGCACCTGAAGTACTTAGCTATTAATCATAATATACATTTAATGCATCAGTTTAGAAGTGAAACTTCTCTAAATGAAATACTAGAAATAATTCGTAGTGAAAATGATCCGAGAAATCTTAGAGAGTATTTAGATGTGCTACAGGAGTACTCTACTTACTTAACTCAAAAACAAAAAAATATTACTATTAGATTTTTATATGAAAAAATAATTCATCCAGAAGAAGATATAAGAAAGCAATGTGCCGAACTAATCGGTAGTTTAATTGCATTATTCGACGAAGAGTATAGAAAAGAAATACCTAAAGGCGTTTCTATACCTTCAGCAGACGTAAATAGCTTTAATCTCTTAGAGGAGTTTCTTGATCTTTTTGTTAATCCAGATCATAAAATTATACCTTTACATAGACAATGGATTGGATACAATACTAAGGTATTAATTAATACTGTTTTTAAATTGTGTAAACCTACTCAAATAGAAGAATTTAAAAAAGTAGTTTTAAAATACTATAAAAAACCTAATACTTATGAGACTTATATTGATATATGTTTACTTGATGTAGTCGGTCATATACCGCTTAAAAAAGATAAAGATTCTTTTTCTATTATTTTAAATTATATAAAAGATAATTATAGAAGCTCTGATTCTGCTATTAGAGTTGCAGCTTTAAAAGCCTTTAATTATCTTATTCCCCTTATAGAAAAGAGTCCTGAGCTTGTAAAAGAATTAAACAATCTTTTATTATCTCAATTGAACCAAGGTATTGCTGCTGAAAATTATCTTAAAATGAATATAATGAAAAATTTAAAATGGGATGACTTTCAAATTCAAAAGTATTGTGATTCATGTATGGATAATTTAGAAGATATTTCCGATATTTTTTTAAGCAACTTAAAAACTGCTACTAATTGGATAACTAAAAAAGTACAAGTAAAAATGAGTTTAGAAAACTTTTTAGATGGAAAAAACAAAGATGGTTTATATACTGCTATGCATTATTGTAATCTTTTAAAAGTTAGTGGTGTTGAAAGCGTTAGAAACAGTGCGGGAAAAGCGTTAGTACATCTTATGCCACACCTACCTTTTGAACAACGAAACGATATTGCTGTTGAACTACTCCGTGCTCTTGAACTGGAAAGTTATCAATTTACTAAATATATACCTAATTATTTAGGACAGGTGCTACTATTTCTTAAACCTTTTGAGCTAGATGAGGTAATAGATGATATTGAGTCTAAAATAAAACAAAGTAATAATCAAATAAAGTCATTATTACTTAGAACTGTAGGTATAATAATTAATAACTACCCTAAATATAGAAATGTTTTCTCCGAAAAAGATGATATTTATAACCAAAGAAAGAAAAAACTTTTAGGTATTTTATTAAGTGGATTGGCTCATGATGACTTAAATATTAAACAAATATCTTTTAGCGTATTAGGTAAAGAAATTTTTGGTAGTAATATATTAAGCTTAGAGGAGAAATATAATATTTTCCAGTCTATAGGCAAAAAGATTCTAACATTATTAGGAGATACTGAAGAAAACCAACTTTTATTCTTAACTAACTCTTCAGGACTTAATAATATATACCGTTTTATTGCTGAGTATATCTTTAACTATGGATCTATTAATATAAAAACTCCTAATCAAGTAGCTTTATTCCCTGGTAGCTTCGATCCTTTTACACTAGGACATAAAGAGATTTGTAGAGCTATAAGAGATGAAGGTTTTGAAGTATATTTAGCAGTAGATGAATTTTCTTGGTCTAAACGTACTCAGCCCCATTTAATAAGAAAAAATATTGTTAATATGTCTGTGGCTGACGAAATGGATATTTATCTTTACCCTGAAGATTTTCCTGTTAATATTGCTAATCCGAAAGACCTAAAAACACTTAAAGAAAGCCTAGACAGTAACAAGGTTTTCATAGTTGTAGGAAGTGATGTAATTTTAAATGCATCTGCTTATAAAGGCGCCCCTACTGAAAACTCTATAAGTCAGTTCCCTCATGTTATTTTTGAACGAAGAAATATCCACAATAAAGATAAGGATTTAAACTTAGATAAAGCTTTAAAATTAATTAATAACGAGGTTATTAAACTTAATATTCCTCCACAGTATGAAGATGTAAGCTCTACTCAACTTAGAAGCTATATAGACAAAAATATTGATACTTCCAACTTAATAGATCCATTAGCTCAAAAATATATTCATGAAACTAATTTATATCGTCACGAACCACGATATAAGTCTGTTATTCAGACTATTTCTGTTGATGTAAATATCATTACTAATCCTACTGAAGATTTATTAAATAATATTGTTGAAACATTCCACTTTGGATCTAAAAAATCTTATGAAAATATAAAAAGAATTTTGGAAAAACCAGAAGGAAAAATTATTCTTATTAGTCATATAGAAGATAACAACAGACTTTTAGCATATGGAGCTATTCATTGGATACCATCAGATGAAATTTACAATGAGTTTAAGAATGTTAAAATTACAAAGATAATTCGTGAAAACTATACTGGAAGAATGGTTTCATTAGATGGATTATTTGTTAATTATAATGAAGACAAATATAGAATGCACCAAATAATATTAACTGAAACACTTGCATATTGTCTGAAAAATGATTATGGTTATGCTATTTATAACAACACTATTTATAATAAACCTATTAAAAATATTATGGATATACTTAAGCTTCAAGGTTTCATAGATATTCCGTATAGTGGTAATACTCCTATACTAGCAGTTGACATGACTAATCCTTGCACCTTAAATCTTGATCTTGAAACTGTAATTAAAGAACCTTTTAAAAGCAATCCTGCTGTTAAAGACGTTATTAAAAAAACTAGAATGAAACTACAGAAAGCATTAACAGATTTATACCCAGGAAATTTAGTTATTTCTTTTGATAGAGATATGATTAATGAAACCTTAATTAGAAAAATTTGTATAGAAAATGGTGTTTCACCTATACCTACAGAGCCGAGAAAATTAGGTCCTTTAATGTGTGTGCCTTTTGGAAATATATTAAATAGAGCTATAGTTCCTAATACTGTTACTAAATCATTACATGTTGAAAAACTATTTAATCCTAATATGAAAGGATTTACTATAGGACAATATCCTTATTATCTCAACTTAGATAACCAGATAAAAATGATTCGTTCATTTAATAGACCTGTTATTTTATTAGATGACTTATTACATAAAGGATATAGAATTAAAGGCATAGGTCCTATATTAAAAGAAAAAAATATAGATGTACGTAAGATTATTGTAGGAATATTGTCCGGTAGAGGAAAAGAGCTTATGGATATTCAAAACCGTGAAGTAGATTGTGCATACTTTATCCCTAAACTAAGGCTTTGGTTTAATGAAAATCTACTTTATCCATTTATTGGAGGAGATACTCTTTGGAGAGGACTTTCTCCAGAAAAAAATCTTATTTCTTCTGTAAATCTAATACTTCCATATACTTCTCCTTATTTTATTAAGGGAGTAACAAATAGATCTGTTTATCAACTTTCACAAGTTTCTATTTTAAATGCTATGGAAATTTTAAGGGTTTTAGAAGATGAGTATCAAAAAATAAATGAACGAAAGCTAACATTGTCTTTATTAGGTGATGTATTTATTTCACCTAGATATCCAGATGTAGGTGAAAACATATCATATGATTTAAGTGTAAACCCTTCAAGTTACTTAGAAAATAGTTTAGAAACTTTAAAAAAGCTTGAACATAGTATTATTACTGGTGACATGCAAAGAAAAAATTCTAATGGTAATTTAACATAGATAAGGGGGATTAAAAAATGTATTTCTATAGATTAAATGATAAAACACTATTTTCCATGGCTGAATATAAAAATTTAGATAAGACTACAGAACAAGAAGCTTCTAGAGATAATAAAATTATCTATGCTTTAAAAAATTTAGATCCTAAAATATCTAGAAGAAGTTTTGCAGTAAATCATCCATCTTTGCTATTTATTGAAAATGAAGGATTAAACCTACTTACTCTAAATTCTAGTTCATCTTATAAACTTCCAAAATGGTTACTTACCAAAATTAATAATGGGCAAGTAACTGCTATTAATACTAACTACAAAGATTGGCAGAAAGTTTTAAATACTTCTCTGCCTTCCAAATGGCGTATTAATATTGCTGGTTTAGGAGATGTTGGTGGAACTTTATTAATGGGACTTAGACTTCTAGGTGCAGACTGTATAGAAGAAATAGGTATTTATGACCGTGATTTTGATAAGCTAAAGCGTTGGGAATTTGAAGCTAACCAGATAAGTAGTATAGAAGAAAAAAATAGACCTAATATAAAAATTTTAAAGGAAGAAGAAGTTTTCGACTGTGACCTTTTTGCCTTTTGCATTGCTACTAGAGTCCCTGCTGTAGGTGAGGAAAAGAAAGATGTTAGAATGGTTCAGTTTGAAGGTAATTCTAAAATAGTTAATATATATGCCAACATGGCTAAAAAAGCTAACTTTAAAGGGATTTTTGCAGTAGTTTCAGATCCTGTGGATCTTTTATGTAAATCTGCATACCTTGCTAGTAATACAGACTTATGTGGGAATTTTGATTTTAATGGCCTCTATCCAGAACAGATTAGAGGATATGGCTTAGGTGTTATGAATGCAAGGGCTTTATATTATGCTAATAAGTCTGAATCTACAAGTCATTTTTCTACAGAAGGACGTGTTTTTGGTCCTCATGGATCAGGACTAATCGTAGCAGACAGTATACAAAATTATAACCAAGAGCTTTCAATAAATTTAACAGAAAAAACCAAAAATGCAAACCTAGAACTTAGAAAAACTGGCTTTAAACCTTATATTGCTCCTGCACTATCCTCTGGTGCTTTATCTATACTCTCTACTATTAAAGGAGAATGGCATTATAGTGCTACCTTTATGGGCGGAGTTTATATGGGGGCTAAAAATCGTTTAACAAAACAAGGTACAGAAATAGAAATGTTAGATTTACCAGATTCTTTATATAGTAGGCTTAAAAATACATATAATGAATTGAGTGAAATATTATGATCTATTTAATAATGCCTGGAAAAGTTTCTACCCAGTTAAATAATATGGCAAATGCTGCTATAAAGAATAAAGAATATAAACTTATTACAAGTACAGAAGAGTTGCCTGACTTAAGAAATAAAAAGATTTTATTTGCAATGGAACTTGATTCTGTTGGAATCAATATTCCTCTTATGAATATAATGTGTGAATTAGCTAACATAGGGAATGATTCTCTTCTTGGAGCTACAGGAGCGTTGCTTGTTCATAGCAACACAGAACTATACACAAAGAGTAAAGCAGCTAATCTTATATTTTTAGCTAATCAACTAGGCTGTAGTTTTATTGGCCATCCCTTAATTGAAGCAACTGGAAATCTGCAAAATTTTAAAACTTGGCAAAAAACTGTGGATTCAACCTTAGAGGAAATATCACTAGATCTTTCTTCTAAGCTAGGAAATCGACTGATTGAACATAAACCACCAAAATATGAAAACCCAAAACTGGGATACTTACATTCTAGTTCACGTGAAACATCTAATACATTAAGTTTTTGGAACATGATTTCTAGTTCTCTACATGATATAAACATAGAAGAGCTTTATATTGAGAATGGTTCTGTTTTTGATTGTTATGGATGTGCATATAAAACCTGCTTAAAATTTGGAGAAAAAAAGAGTTGTTTTTATGGAGGAATTATGACAGAAAAGATTTTACCTGCTGTAGAGTCTTCAGATATTTTAGTCTGGATATGCCCTAATTATAATGATTCTATTTCTTCTAATTTAATGGCAGTTATTAATAGACTAACAACACTTTATAGGCGAATGAATTTCCATGATAAAACTATATTTGCTGTAATTGTGTCTGGAAATTCTGGAAGCGATTCTATAGCAAAACAGCTTATAGATGCTCTAAGTATTAATAAAGGTTTTTATTTACCTCCTTATTTTTGTATAATGGAAACTGCTAATGATGCCGGGAGTTTAGTAAAAATACCTAATATTGATAAGAAATCTAGGGCTTTTGCAGAGCATATTAAAGATACTGTGTTTTACTAAAATATAGATATTCAATACTAATATTTAATAAAATTATTTGTATATATTAGTATTTAACTTTAAATAAAAACTGAGAGTTATTCATATGAGTAACTCTCAGTTTTTTGTTTAAATGATTTTTTCTAAATAAGCAGCTAAAAATCTTTCAAATTCAATATTATCTTCTTTTTTCCGTTTTGGTATTCTTGTATATTGCTTATGTTTTCTTCTCATTTCCGCTCCAATATGTCGCTTCATTAGTAGTTCATCTATATTATTATCAGTATATTCCCATCCATTTTGATTAATAGCAATAGCTTTTTTGCCTAAAGCCATTGCGGCTACCCCATAGTCTTGAGTAACTATAATATCCCCTTCTTTTGTATTATTAATTAAAGTAATATCCGCCATGTCTCTGCCTTTATCAACTGTTATTATTTGTGCATAATCATCATATAGCTCATGACAAACATTTTTAATAAGCACTACTCCTATATTATATTTCTTTGCAAGCTTTATTATAATATCCTTAACAGGACACCCATCTGCATCGACTAATATTTTCATTAAAATCTCCTTTTTAATTTACTACTTTGCTATAAATATACTTTCTTCTTATATAATATTTATATGTTAATAATATCTACTATAGTTATGTTTTTGCTATTACTATCATTTTTAAGATCAATATAAGTAGTCTCTCTATCATTACTATCTATTAGCTTTATTTTAGGCCTAATACATGGCTCAGGATAATTTTCAACTACTATACCAGTAGATCCATCACTTAACTTAACACAAGTTCCTATAGGATAAGCGGCAACTTTTCTAGTAAATAAGTTTACTAATTCAAGGTCAAAATGAGATCCAGAACATGCCATTATATACTCTACAGCATCTGATGGGAGTAAAGCTTTTCTGTAGCTTCTGTTTGATGTTAAAGCATCGTAAACATCTGCTATTGCAATAATTCTTCCAAATAAACATATATCCTTACCACATTTTTTATTAGGATATCCTGTTCCATCATATTTTTCATGATGCTCTAATATTGCAATATATGACTTAGCGGGAAAATCAAAGTTAGATTTTATATATTTATACCCTTTTAAAGGATGTAGCTTCATTTCTTTAATCTCTTTTTGTTCTAATTTACCTTTTTTATTTAATATTTTCTGATTTATAAATACTTTACCAATATCATGAAGCAATGCTCCTAATCCTAATTTGTACAATTCTTCTTTGTTTAGATTTACTGATATTCCCATAATAATTGAAAGGGTAGCCACATTTACAGAATGAAAAAAGGTATAATCATCAAATAATTTAATGTCCATCATATTAACCATTAAATTTTTATTTTCAAGAATCTCATCAACCATATCTTCAACAATAGTATTAACCTGCTCCATGTTATGTTCTATATTGTTTTTATTTTTTTCTACATTTATGAATACATTTTTTATTCCTTGTACAGATTTTATTCTTAATTCATCACTTATAATATTTTTTATCTCAATATCCTTTGATATATTATCTTCAATATATATTCCCTGAACACCTATTTCAATTATTTTTTCCACATATTCTCTTTTTATATGTGAACCTCTTTTTAATAAAAGATTTCCAGTGTTATTATATAAGTCTTTACCTAGTACCATTCCTTCTTTTAAACAAAATGTTGGTATAAAGCGCATATTAAGCCCCTCTCTTTATAGAAGAAAATACTCATCCCTTTTAACCCATAACTACATTATATAAGTATTAGACATAAAATCCAAATAAAAAAGCCAAAAAATACTATTTTTCGGCTTTTTATAATATGATAAAGTTTTATTATATTCCTCTTTTTATTTAATAACCAATACTCTAATTTCTATAAATACTCTCTTATTAAGGGCATACTCATACACCTTGGACCACCACGTCCTCTAGATAACTCATATGAATCAAATTCTAATACTTCTATATTATTTCTTCTTAGAGCGTTATTAGTTACGTGGTTTCGATTATAACAAATAACTTTTCCAGGAGATATGGCTAAAGTATTACTGCCATCATTCCATTGTTCTCTGCTAGCTGCTATCTTGTCTCCATTACCACATCTTATTAAATTTACCGATGATAAATTTAGATACCTTCTTAAAATAGTAGACAGATTTTCACATTCAAATTTAATATTAAGCTCACTATTTTTCCCTTTGGTAATGCTATATACATCTAAAGGTGATTCAATTCCTGGATATATTGTAAATTGGTCATAGTCAACCATAGTAAATACAGTGTCTAAATGCATATAAGCCCTTGTTTTTGGAATATCAAAGGCTAGAACCGTTTCAAATGGTTCCTCTGAATTTAATAAATTTTGAGCTAGCTTTTCAATAGCTATTGGGTCCGTTCTATCACTAATTCCTATAGCTATAACTTTATGTGAAAGAACTAAAATATCTCCACCTTCTATTGAATGTGTTTTCTCTCTATTATACCATCTACTTACATTTTTAAATCTAGGGTGGTAATTAAAAATATATTTTGCAAATATAGTTTCCCTATTTCTAGTTTCATTTGCCATAACGTTTAAAGATATTCCTTTGCCTATGGATGCAAAAGGGTCTCTTTGAAAATACATATTAGGAATTGGATCTAGATAAAAAGGATACGGATTCTTAACCATGTCACCTAAGGATTTAGCTTTAATGTGTTTAAGCTCTTCTTTTCTAACTCCAGATATACATTTTTTTATAAGATCTTTAGACGAATAATTACTAAAAATCTCCATTATAGCTTCTTGAAGACCTTCTGTAGTCACTTTTCCCTCTATTATAAATTCATTTAGAAACTCATGCCTAACTTTTGAATCTTCTAAAACATCTGCCATTAAATCAGTAATATAAATAACTTCTACTCCCTCATTTTTTAAAATCTTAGAAAATTGATTATGTTCTTTTATAGCTTGATCTAAATATATAATTTCATCGAATAAAAGTCTTCTTAAATAATCTGGTACTATATTTTCTACTTCATTCCCTGGGCAATGGAGTAGTACTGTTTTTAATTTTCCTATTTCATTATAAACTGAAATACTATTATCTAAAGACATATTTTTCATCCTCTCTATATGTACTCTAGTTTATAGCTTTTCCCATTAGTTTTTGATTATTCTTAGATTTTTTTATAGTTAAAGAAAATGATTTTTGTTTAACCACATATCTTTTTATTATAATAAGAAAGTACATTTTCTTATATAATAAAAAAATAATACCTTAATAACTTTATATCAAGGTATTATTTATATATACTAATATTAAATTTATTAAACCTCCTGCTTTGCAACTAAAGATGTTTCTCCGGAAGAAATTAGAGCGAATCTTGTTCCCAGAGGACCAAATAATTCAAATACTGTAATGGCTGCCAGCTCTACAGCTGTAATTGCTACAGCTATTTCAGGAAATCTTGATTGTACTAACATTATAAGTCCAATAGTTACACCAGCTTTAGAAAACATGGCAAATCCAAGGTATTTTTGAACAACTTTAGGGGCCCCAGAAAGGCGAGCTCCTAAGAACGCTCCTCCAACCTTACCTATACTTCGGCATATAATATAAACTACTGCCCAGCTCCAATTAGCAATTAAAACATCAATGTGTAAGCTTGCACCAGCAAGAACAAAGAAACAAACATATACTAATATTTCAATATCTTCTACAAACCCAATTTCTTCTGGTTTAGAGTACACATTAGCAACTACACATCCTGTAACCATATTTACTAATAATGGTGAAAGATGGAACATATTAGCTAAACCACTATTTAATAGTGCTATACTAACAATTATTAGTACCTTATGATGACGATCTTTAACAGCAGTTAGAAAAAAGTATAATATAAATCCAACTACTGCACCTAAACCAATAGAGCCTGCTAACTCTATAGCAGGAGCAGCTAAACTGTTTATACTTAATGCTCCTCCTTCAAGTATCACTCCAACTATGGCTGAAATAATCCCAAAAAAAATAATACATATAGCATCATCTACCGCAACAACGCCTAAAAGAGTACTGGTGAAAGGTCCTTTAGCTTTATATTCTCTAATAACTGCTAAAGGCGAAGCAGGAGCTGTAGCTGTAGACATAGCACCTAGCATTAACGCAGTAGATATTGGTAGCCCTAAAATAAAATATATACCTATAAAAACAACAATGAAGGAACCCGCTACCTGAACAAGAGTTATCCACATAATATCTTTCCCAAGAATTTTTAATTTTTTAACCTGAAGTTCACTGCCTATTAGTAAAGCTATAATTCCTAATCCTAAAATTTTAATTATCTCTAACTCATTATTTAAGCTTTCTGGAATAATATTAAACAATGAAGGACTTAAAACAAGTCCTGCTAAGACATATCCTACAACCATAGGGAAATTGAACTTCTTAGCTAAGCGCCCACCCCAATAACCTAAGAGCAATATAACTGCAATCCCTAGGCTTTGGCTAGAAATAGTCACGATTAATCATCTCCCCTTATCTGTCTATGTGTTTTGTGTGTTAACTTAGATCATTAGTGCTTAATCCTATTGCTGAATCAATAGGTACTGTAAATAAAATCCCTGCTCCAGATTCATGTATATCCCCAACTTCTTCATTAACTACTTTAATAGCTTTCTGTAATGTATCTTCTCTTTTAACTACAGATAAAATAGTTTTATTGCTAGGACGACAATTTTCGAATAGCTTATTTAACCCTCCAAAAATAGGAATATCATCGTTACATATAAGAGTTCTACCCATTCCTGTTGAGTCAATAATAGTTGCACCTGAAATTCCTATTTCCACAAATCTTTCTAAAATTTCATCTAAAACCTCCACTTTATTTAGTATTAGTACTAATAGATAAATAAAAACCACCCCTCATTCAACTGTTTATTTTAAAAAACCTATATATACCCTTATATTAAGTATAAAACAGTGGTATTATTTGTCAAGGATATCTTGTGAATGTTTAGAATATTTTACAATTTCAATGTGAAAACTATAATTAAATATGACACAAAAATAGGAGGATATTAATATGAATAAAACACGTGCAAAGGAAATTATAAATTCTGCAGATATGATTAATGTTACTTACAATGGAGTACCAGTTTATATTGAAGATTTAAGTGAAGGTAATGGTATTGCTTATATTCATCCTTTAAATAAACCTGAAGAAAAAGAACAGGTATCTATAACTAACTTAGAAGAGAATTAAATAAGGTTTAAAATGAGATATAAAATTAATATATTTTCACAAGAAACCTTACTTATTACAAAGTAAGGTTTCTAATTTGACTTTTAATAACTTACTCTTTTACAAAATATTTGTTCATAATTACTTACCTTTTTCTACATCTTTGGATTTATCCTCTACTATTCTTTCTACTATTTTTTCAGTTAAAGGGATTGCTATATTAGCCAAAGGAATAGATATAGCTATTCCCACTAACGAAGAGTTAATAAATGCCTTTAAAAAGTGTGCAGTAAATCCTACATTTATTATTACCATAAAAAAAGCAATCGGTACAGATATTAATATTGCTGCTATACATGAAAATAAAATACCTTTGTACTTTTTATCAATCTTCATATAATATTCCTCCTTCAAATTATAAATCTACGACTATTTACGCTTTTATAATAAGGCCAAATAATTTTGAAAAATCTACTGCTTGCACAGGAGAAACTACCGCACCTCTAATATCTTCAGGTCCTATTCCAACCCTTTCAAAATCAGAGCTACTCAAATCTATTCCACACAAGCTAGTTCCAGACATTTGACTTGATATGAAATTACATTTTATGAATCCAACCTTTTCAAGTTTACTATGTTGAATGTTACTATTTTCAAATATACAATCCGATAATATGGTATTTTTTATTTGAGCATAATTAATTAAAATAAATTTACCGTTACAGTTATCCATATAAACATTCTGAAGTGTAGCGCCATTTAGATTTAAACCCATAATCTTACAGTTTATAAATTCCGTTCTATGTATGATCGCTCCAGTAAAGTCTGCATTTGACAAATCACAATTTTGAAATCTTACATTAGTAATATCTAATCCGTTGAATGTAATTCCAGTAAAATCTACTTTATTAAAAATTACGCCTTCAAAAGTTACTTTATTAACTTCCTCTGTTTCAACCTTGTAATCTGATATATGAATATCATTAATAATACATTCATCCTCAACATCAATAATATTCATAGATATTTGCTCAATACCCTTTATAAATTTGGGTTTAATTACTTTAGGTAGAACTTGCTTATTATTCATAGTACACTCTCCTTAAACTTGTATAATTATAATAACTGATCAGTATTATATTCTTTTGAGATTATCTTCTTAAGCTCCATATAGTTAGTTTTTTTCATTATAACATAATGGAATAATTTACAATACTGTACTGTCAAAAATTGTTACTGAACTAATTAATACAGGATCTATCCCTAATTTAAATATGTACCTGCAAAATCGATCTATGATTAATTCAAATTAATCAAAATAGAGTAAAATGTATAACATTGCTGTATATACACCTTACTCTGCTTAACAACTAACTAGCATCTCATCTTTTTCAATTATATTTTTGAACTCCTTTAAGTTAGAAACCTCATATTTTAGTCTATTGGAATATCAATAGTTTTATTATAAATTTCTGTGTAAGTCATCTTATCTATGCTTAGCTTATAATTATCTCCAGTTTTAGGAAAGCATAATGTTCTATTATGAATAATTCTTCCATCTTTTAGCTTATAAATATCACTTTTAATAGTTTCTCTAAGACTTACTCTTTCTCCAGCTACTATAAGTCCTACCTTACTAAGAAGAACGTCTTGTGCTGTAGTTATAGTAACATATGTGCTTTCTTCTGACTCGTATACCTCATCTATTCTGATGTTTTGCCCTAAAACTTCAAATTCTTGATTTTCTATATTCTTATTAATACTTATTTTTTTATTAACATCTCTATTAACTGAAAAACTATCTATATATAATTGAACCGATTCTAAATCTTGTGGTAAAGCATCGTAATCATTATGAAATCTGATACCTTGCATATCTGTTTTTATGCCCGCACCATGGGATTCTACTTCTTCTCCATTTGCTATTAATTTTATATTTAAATCATTAGGGCGAATTCTTTCTCCTAGTATTTGATCCTTTGCTAATTCTATGATATTTTGTATAGTTCCATATAAAATAGTTTGTGTAGGAGTTGCTGATATTGACTCTAAATAAAGCTTTGTATCGCCAATTTTTACAGTTTTATTAATCCTCTGCTTCAACGTGTGTCCCATTGCTTTATTTGGATCTATGGTGAAACTAATATCACCAATTTCACCTGTATTATTTTCTATTAATTGCAGCTTTAGGTGCAATGTTTTCTCAAACAAAGATGGTTTTTCAAAGCTATGTACCCACTTTATTTCCGTTTTTTCATCGTTTATTTTCCCTTGGCCACTCTGAGGATTATACTCCTTAACAAATCCTTTAATAAACATTTGAAGTTTACTAGCTTCATCAACCTTTCCATTTGGATCCTTTACTGTATAAAAGGCTAATAGCTGGTTCTCATCTACCATTATTCCATCTAATATAACCGTTAATCCATTCTTAAAGGTATAGCTTTTTCCAATATACTGACCCTTGCCTAATTTATTTAGCTCTCTTAATGTGCCATACATAACCTGGTCATACCCTAAAAACTCTCTTCCGTAATATGCAAGAGCATTAAAGTTGTATCCTAGCAACAAAACTACAATACAAACTACTGCGACTTTACTCTTCCAACTTCTTTTCTTTCGTTTAGCTAAAGAAGTGTCTTCTAAAGCATTATATAGCCTTGATTCTAATTCTTCAGGAACCTCTATCTTATCTATATCAATTTTATTTTCATATAATATTTTTTCAATTTCTTTCATGAGTATCACCTCCAAAACTTTCTTTTAATTTCTCAAGACCTATAGAAATACGAGATTTTACCGTTCCAAGAGGTATTTTTAAAATATCTGATATAGTTTTATAGTCTAAATCTAAAAAATACCTAAGCTCAATAACCTCTTTATGTATATCATTCAACTTTGATAAATGCTCTTCTACTAAAATTTGTGCTTCTTTTTCTTTCAACTCTATTTCACAACCCTCTTCTTCAATAGCATCCAGATAAACTAGTTTGCGTTTATCCTTTAAAAGTTTTTTACAACAGTTTACTAAAATAGTTTTACTCCAACTATAGAAAGCTTTTTTATTTTTTAACTGATATATTTTCTCATATAGAATTACAATCATATCTGATATAGCATCTAGTGAATCTTCTTTGTTTTTCATATATACGAAGGCTAGTCTGTAATAGTCCTCTTTTTTATCCATAATTAGCTGAACTAATGCATCCTTATCACCTTGCTTTGCCTTCTTTACTAATATATCTATGTCCACATTAACACCTTCTCTCATATATAAGAGTATAATACTATATAAAAAGTTCATTCAATCTATACATAAAAAGGACAAAGAGCATATACTCTTGTCCTTTTCTATATTTATCTTACATCTTAATTTTAGAAACTAAATCTACTAACTTATTTGCACTATCTAAGTTGCTACTTGTTGTGTTTTTAATGTTTACAAGTTTTTCTACTATATTAGTTGTTCTACTAGCTATGTCTTCTACTCCTCTTGCACCTTCATTCATTGTTATAGATACTTCATTTACTGCTGTTGATATAGTATGTATTGAGGATTTTAGCTGTTCAAATGTAGCACTAAATTCCATTGTTAAGTTGTTAAATGTTTCTGCATCTTCGGTATATTTTTCTCCTACTACAACTAGTGTTTTATATTCTTTACTTACTTGATTTTCTATAAAATTAAGTATTTCTGTGCAGCTTTTAACTAGGTTATCTACTGATGGATTTACTACTTCTACTACTTCTTGTATGTCTGTTATTGCTTTTGATGATTCTTCTGCTAACTTTCTTATCTCATCTGCAACTACTGAAAATCCTCTTCCTGCTTCTCCTGCTCTAGCTGCCTCTATAGCTGCGTTTAGTGCCAGAAGATTAGTTTGATTTGTTATCTGAAGTATTGTATCTGCTAATATATTTATTTTTTTAACTGCGTTTATTTCTTCTATTGCTATGTCTAAATCTTTCTTAACATTCGTATATATGATATTAGATTTTTGCTCTGATTCTATTGCATTACTTTTTAGGTCTTCTGCTCTTACTTGTACTTCTTGTGATATTAATGCTCCTTCTTCTGCTCTTTTAGATACGTCTTCTACAGCTTGTTCTATTTCTTGCACATATGCATTTATTTCTTCTGAGGATGCAGCCGTTTCCTCCATTCCTGCTGATAATTCTTCTGTAGTTGCAGACGTTTCTGTAGCATTATCGTTAAGATCTATTGACTCAAATTCAACGATATCTGCATTTTCCTTTATATTATCAGATGATTGCTGTAGTTCTTTGGCTAAATCTCTTAAGGACTGTCTCAGAGCAGACATAGATTTTGCCATAGTACCTGTTTCATCCTTATTTTTAAATAACTTTTCTGATTCTGCATCATATGTTAAGTCAAAATTTGCTGTTTTATTAATTATATCTGTCATCTTTACAACAGGTTTTGAAATGGATTTACCAATAAATAAACTTATTATTATACATAGAATTATTCCAAAGCCTTCAACAATAATAATAGAATTTCTTAAATTATAAACTGGTTCCAAAACTTCATCTAATGGTGCCGATATAGCTAATATCCAACCATTATTCAATTTTGCATAGCTGATTGCGCTGTTTTTTCCTTGGTGTTCATACTCAACAATTCCCATATCATTCTTGCTCATTTTATCTGTTATGTATTTAAAACGACTATCATCTACAGTACTAAAGTTATCGTTTTGAGTAAATATTGAATGAATTAGAAAATCATATCTGTCATTTAATAAAAATGCGTAGCCATTATCATATATTTCCATATTATCAATGGTCTTGTCTATATCCTCTATCTTTATATCTACTCCTAATACTCCAATTAGAGTATTATCCTTATATAAGGGCTGGGTATATGAAACCATGTTTATATTAAGACTATCGTCTATATAAGGATTACTCCATACAGGAGTCTTTGCCTTTATTGCATTATAATAATACTCTCTATCTTCGTTATTTATATTATAATCACTTAATTGTGAAGTTTCTTGAAGAGTATAATTACCATTACCCTCGGAATCTGCATACCAAACTTCATGCACTTCATTTGTTAAGTTAGGATCAAACATTATATATACCCCTTGTGCACCATCTAATGTTTCTACTGTTTTTTTTACTACTGATGATATCATAGATTTATATCCATTCATATAGTTATTAGGACCAGAATTAAACTGTCCCATATCAAATGAAGCCTCTACATTATTTGCTACACTATCAAGTGATGATTCAATAATTGATAGACTTTGACTAAATTTATTAGCGTAGTTTCCAGACATATGTAGCAGCTTTTCGTTAGCTTCTTTCTCTATTGACTTAGCACCTTGCAAAACACCTAAAACTCCTACTATTAAAGATATACTTAACGAGCATGCTAAAATTCCTACAATAATTTTAAAACTGATTTTTTTCAATTATACTCCCCCTTATGATCGTATTGAGTATTTAAAATATTTCTAATGTTTTTTATCGCATTAGTGAATTAAATCATTCCCCCTTTTTATAAATAGTCATTTTTTGTCATTTTTTGTCGTTTCATAAATATTATATATAATATTTAATTATTTCTCAACTTTTTTTATTTAGATTAATATTTCACTTAATTTAATTAACTTTGAGTTATGTTATGTAAAAAAAGTCCTTCATTTGAAGGACTTTTTACATTAAATTATTTATTATTATATTATTTGATGAAATAACCCATGGTTTGAGCAATAAAAATATAATCTACCATGACCTTGTTTGCGAAATCTAAATCCTAAATTCCACTCAGGATATTGCTTTACAATAAGAACTCTATCTCCTCTAACATAAGCTATAAAAGAAATATAATGTTCTTTTTTCATATCATGTTTAGAAGTTACAAATAATTCATCTTCTACAGGCTCTATTTCTAGCATATGTTCGTAATCTGCTTTTTTAGTTTCTAATGGTTCTAATTTTTTTGAGCAACATGATATAGTTGCATCTCCTGTAGCTGTCATTAAATTGTTACATTGTGGGCATACATAAAACTTTAATCTATTCATATTTCCTCCTACTAATTCGTTTAAATTTATTTCACCTGATAAAATCCCATCAACACTTACCTCTAGTATCTGAGCTAGTTCTGGAAGTAAAGAAACATCAGGACACCCTAGTCCTCGTTCCCATTTGCTTATTGTTTTATCACTTATGTTCATAGCATCTGCAACTTGTTTTTGGGTCATATCTTTCTCTTTTCTAAATTGATATATTAATTTACCAATTTTTTTGCAATCCATTGACCTCACCTCTTATACTAATTTAAACTACTATAGAATTTTATTCAATAAACGAATCGTAGATTATGTGTCTAACTCCTTTCATAAATAAAACTTAGCATATATTCCTAGACTTTTTACCTCTTAACAAGCAGCTTTTATAAAAACTCATCATCATTTTCAAAAATAATCTGCTCTTCATTCATCTCTTTAATAATAGCTAAAGACTGAATATTAATACCTTTATCTCTCAGTACTTTGCCACCTTGTTGAAAACCTTTTTCTATAGCAATCCCAGCGCCTACCAAAGTAGCACCTGCCTGCTCTAAAATTTCAATAAGTCCAATAAGAGCTCTCCCATTAGCCAAAAAATCATCTATAATAAGTACATTATCCTCTTTACTGATAAACTTCTTAGAAACCCTTATAGTATACTCTTTTTCATGTGTAAACGAATACACCTGACTTGTATAAATATCTCCATCTAAGTTTACAGATTCAGATTTCTTTGCAAAAACTACAGGAACATTAAAGTGCTGGGCTGCTATACATGCGATGCCTATTCCTGAAGCTTCTATAGTTAGGATTTTTGTTATTTTTTGTCCCTTAAAACGCCTAGCAAATTCTTTACCCATTTCATTGTACAGAGGAATATCAATTTGGTGATTTAAAAACCTATCTACTTTTAGTGTCCCTCCTGCTTTAACTATTCCTTCATTAATAATTTTATCTTTTAATAGTTTCATTATCTTTATTCCTTTCTATTTCTAAGTAATTATTTTTCTTCTTTAAAATAAGTATTTTCAAGTTACTTATTATCTATATTTTAAAAAAGAAGCAGTTAAACATCCAACTGCTTCTCTTATAATTTTACTACTCTGCCATTTCTAAGGCGATTTTCATCATATTAGTAAATGCATTTTTTCGTTCTTCAGAACTTGTTGCTTCTTGAGTTACTAAGTTGTCAGACACAGTAAGTAAACACGCTGCATTTTTACCAAGCACTTTTGCATTATGAAAAAGTGCAAAAGCTTCCATTTCCACTGCTACACAGCCATGTTGATCATAAATTTCCTTATATTCTTCAAAGTTTTCTCTATAAAATACATCAGAAGAATGAATTCTTTCTATCTGCATGTTAATCCCTAACTCATTTGCATGTTTTATAAGACTCTCGTTTAATTTCTGAGTACCTTCAATAACATCACTTTCATAACCACCTTGTACTTTAGCATAGCTAGATTCACTCCAAACATCCTTAGCCAAAATTACATCATACAGGTTTACATCTGCAGTATAGCCTCCACAAGATCCGATTCTAATAATATTTTCTACGTCGTAAAACTTGTATAGCTCATATGAGTAAATTCCCATGCTAGGCATTCCCATTCCACTTGCCATAACAGAAATTCTTCTTCCCTTATAAGTTCCAGTGTATCCTAAAATATTTCTAACATTATTAAACTGCTTTACATCTTCTAAAAATGTATCTGCTATAAACTTTGCTCGAAGTGGATCTCCAGGCATTAAAACAGTTTTCGCAATTTCGTCCTTATTTTTTAATTCAATATGTGGTGTTGGTATCATCTTATTTTCTCCTTAATATTTAATGTGTAAACCCTACTATTATTAAAACTAACTTTTAAGTAATAGGCTTTATTTTAAGTTTAATATATCCTACATAGTTTTACAATATACTATACATGAAATATATATATAATCATACTTTTAAAATTCTAAAAATTTATCATAATGTTATACATTGAATAATTTGATTTTTAAATTTTAATTAACGCTAAATCACCTTTTGTCTTTTTTAATTTCTAAAAATCTATCATATTCAGCTATTCTCTTATATAACAAATGAATCATTGGAGTAATAAAAATAAGTATTAATATACCAAATATATATAATTTTGGCATAAGAAATATTCCAATTCCCCTAAAAAAAAGGTTACCACTTATATAAACAAATAAGGTTATAAAATAAACTGAAATATACTTGATGTACATGGATATATGCTTCCTTATCAATACTTTTATATATAGCAATTCAATTATAATTGATGTGATGACGGCAATACATATTGAAAAAACGTATGATAAAGGTTGTTCTAAAAACGTATTCCCAGATATCCAATCAATAAAAAAAGCAATTACCAAACCTGTAAATATTGCGTATAATAGCAATTTCAAATTATATTTAATCATATTTCACCTCATACCTAAAAATGTTTTAAATGCGGTAACATAGTTTTTGGATACTTCCACTGTAGATTCCGTATCATCGAATGTAAGAAGTAAACGCCTGTTAAACCAAGGTGCTATAGTACTTACTTTGTCTATATTTACAATAAATGATCTACTTATTCGAATAAACTGATCATCTGGCAATTTGCCTTCAACTTCATATAGCTTTTCTTTAATCTTGTACTCGCCTTTTTTAGTCTTACAAAAAACGAATGAAGAACGTGCTTCAAAATACAGTATGTCAAAAATATCTATTATATGATATGTTTCGCCTTCTAATCCAATAATCCGATTAGTTTGAGCTTTTGGAATTATAAGCTTCATAATTTGTATCAACTTATCCAGTTCATTACTACGAAATACAAAGCATGGAATATGGTTATTTTCGTATCCTTGTTCAACCAAATAAATATCCGCATTATTATAAAAAGTTATCCCCATATGCTTACATTTATTAATAATTTTTTCTCTCGTTGAATGTTGACATACCAAACCTAGTTTCATAATATCTCCTTTAAGTTCTGTTCCTATTTATAAATAATTTAATAAATGAGTATAGCAACATGGATATTACTATCCAAATTACATAATCTCCGATATATGTGTATACGGTGTTAACTCCTTTAATAGGCAATTGTCCTCTATTAATCCAAATAGTATTTGTAAAGTGATCCATTTCACTTACTACTTGTCCAGTATAGTCAACGATCATTGACGTACCATTAACAGTTTGTGTAACAACATTAGACCCATTTTCAAGTCCTCTAAAAGTACCTACAATAGCGTGATATGGAGAAATCTCTTTCCAGTCTGCAGATGGAATAAATAAAGAATCTACATCCAGGTGGCCAGCTTGCTTTACAATTTGAGGAAAATCTTTATCCCAACAAATAATACCTGAAAGTGTACCGTATTTTGTGTCAGCAGCTTGTAAAACCTTATTACCTTCCACTGAGCCTTCAAAGGCATTTCCACCATACTTATAGTGCTCCATCATTATTGTACCATTATCACTGATAATATACAGCACATTCTCATGTTTATTTGGAGGATTATTTAACACATATAGTGTGGTAACAATAGTGATATCCTCTTCATCCGCTAATTTTGATATTTTTTCAAGTGTTGATTTTCTTTGTTCATATGACACTACAATAGTTGCCTCAGAATGTGCTACTACATGAGCTCCATTTAAAGCCTCCTGTTTTGTTAACTCCAACACTTTTTCCAAATTACCTTCAGATTTTTCTTTGAATGACTCTGGATTATTCTTAAAATCTGAGAATAAATCTGCAGTTTCTTGAACAGTACGGTCTAAAGTATGAAGACCTGAAACAGAATATAAATCACTTCTATCTACGCTATATAAACGAATACTACTAAAAATAATAATGATTACTATAACTGTTAAAAATCCTACTGAATATAAATTATCTAACTTATGTTTACGATTTTTAATGATCCAATAAAAAACTGAACCAAACCATGTAATAACAAATGTTAACCCTACTGCACCAACTACAGATGCAAGCTGTGCAACAACTAGAAAATTATGTTGTGAATAACCTAGGATACCGAAACTACCGAATGGATTAAAATTAGCATTAGCATAGTCTATTAGAGTATAAAGTCCAGGTAGTATTAACGTTGCTGATAATGCTTTCGACCTTTTAAAAGCGAAATGCTGTGCAATAAATGGTGTTGCTAATGTTCCACCGGCTATAGCTGGAATTAAATTAAATAGGGGCATGCCTATGTCAGGTAGCATATTATAAAAACTAATACTATTTGCAATACTTGTAGCCAAAAATATTAACAAAACTGCTTTTAATGTCTTCATATTCTCCATTGCTAGAAGTAAAAATATTGGGAACATAAATGCAAAAATTCCATACAAATATTTACCATTGCTCAGCACCATAGCAATGAATCCAAGCAATAGGTATATACAAGATATATTTTTTTTCATAAAAAGAACCCCTTTCATATTTTATAAATTCATTGTACTCTGTTTTGTTCTATTTGTACTGTTATACACATAGAAAGGACAATAAATTATATGAAAGGGCATTTATATAAGCTAATTATTTTAAATTATATCGATTATACAAGTTTATAACTCTTTCTAACATACCTTCACTATCTAGCCATATATCAGGTTCAAAACCTACACCATCAATGAAATGAGGAGGATATTTGTTCATATCAAGACCAGCACCTAAATAAACAAGTAAATTCGAGTTAGGAAGAAACATTACTTGTAAATCTGATACAGCTTGGCATCCTGATGTATTGTTACCAACAAATACTACATTACCTAAAGTCCTGAGATACCCAATAAAATCTTCACCAGAAGAAGCAACACCTTTATCCATTAAAACAAATATAGTATTCTCATTGTTTACCCATTTACTATCATTTTTTTCAACTACCCAAGTATCATAAGCTTTATTATCTAATGCTTCATCTCTTGATCCATAATAGCTTTTTGCTACTTTATTCAACCTAGGCATATCGTATTTTTTCAAAAATGGTTCAATAGCTATATCTTTTTCCTTTTTCTGTCCGTATAAATAAAGCTTACTATATCTTTTCATACTGCTTTTTCCTGTCCGAGGAGTAGTACCTGTATAGTTCTCAAACCAAAATTTGGACCAAAGCTCACTTCCACCAGGATTACCTTTCAAATCTATAATAAAAACACTTTCTTCTTTAAGCTGTAAGCCACTTTCACTTAAATACTTCAGTGTGTTCTCTTCTGGTTTGTCAGAAAGATTTCTACATATTAAAACTGGTATTCCTTGTATTGTTTTTTGTTCAAATGCTGTTTGATTTTTATGAACCTTCTGAGACACTTTAGACAACTTCTCTATTTATAGATTTAAAATATCTTTTTTTATTATCAACTACATAATAAAAACCATTATCATTTTTTTTGACTTCTATTTGTTGATTACAATAGTAATTTAGAATATGTTTTTTATTGACTGATACTCCCCCTATCTTCATATGCCCATCTGTAATAAAAGAAAGGTGTTCAAGAAATAGCGTATTTAAATCAGTAATAGATATGTCGTCTTGAGTATCTATTCTATTCATAACTTTAGTTTTTATCTGCTCAAATACCTTGTCACCACCATAATAACCATAACCACCATATACGTATTTTAATATTCGAAATAAATAATCTACATCTTCTAAGGCATCCTCTTTCGATATCCTGTGGTCTGTTACTGCTCGTGGTTGTAATAAAGTGTCTATTTCCTCATCTGTAAATCCCTCTTTATTGCCTACTACCTTGTATATATACTGCTTAATATCATTTTTAGATTCAGACTCCATTATGTTTTTTCTTTCCTCATTAACTTCTCTAATTACCTCATTAAAATCTATTTCTTGGTCTTTTTTAAATGATGTTATGAAAAATACCGCTATAATTATTATTACTACGATTATTATTACTGGATATTTTTTCATTTAATGCTCCTCCTATTTAATAGGTATATAAATATCTAACTCTGAATTTTCATCTCCTGGATTAAATCTTTCATCATAGTACTCAAAATCATGAGATTTAGCTGGTTCATACTCTGACCTTGGTAACCATGAGCCATATATATATTCATAGGTATCTCCTAATCTGTCAATCGAGCCCTTGTGAGTAAAAATAGCATATTTGTTTTTTCCTACTGTAAATCCTTCCATTTCTTTAGGTATATTCTTAAAAGAATTCACCTCTTGGCAAACAAAATATGTAAACTTGCTATCATCAGTTAGGTTTTCTACAAACTCACATACTCCCATAGCCACATTATCATTTACAACATTCTTTATTTCACCTATTCTAGCATTAAATTTTTTCCAAAGCTCCGGTATTTCATTATTGTTATTGCTTCCATAGTATTTCATTCCTACTATCATAAATTTATCTTTTTCAATTATTTTAGGTTCCATACTAATTCCTCCATTCAAATGTTTTAATTTTATATCTGTTAACTTCTTTTTCTGAAATAAAACTAAATTTTCACCATTTTTCCTATATTGATGTGGTGTCATCCCATATAGCTTTTTAAATGAACGAGTAAAGGCCGCTTGAGATCCAAATTGATACTTTAAGGCTATATCAATTATTCTTTCATTAGTCATAATTAAGTCATTTCCAGCCTCAGTTAATCTTCTCTTTCTTATAAATTCTTTCATGTTATCTCCAACTATAGCTCCAAATATTCTATGAAAATGATATAGTGAAAAATACGTTTTATTTGCAATTTCTTTAAGTTCAATCTCTTCAGTAAGATTCTCTTCAACATAATCTAAAGCATTTTTTATTCTAATAATATAATCCACTTTTCTTTACCTCCCGGAAGGTTTATAACTATATAATAGCAGGCTTCATATCTTAAGTTTTGATTTTTTTTGCTATATATGTGTATTTATATATAAATTCAAGTTTTATCTGAAACTTCAATTATTTTCAACTATTTCAACAAACTTTTCTGAAGCTGGAGATAGCGATACACTCTTTAAAAAACAAAAGCCTATACTTCTTTTAGGTATTTCTTCTTTTAGAGGCACTTCATATAATTGGTTGCTTTTTATATACTCCTGAGAAAATTCTTTAGTAACACAGGCTATCCCTAGATTTATTTTAGCAAACTCTAACAATAATTCATGAGATCCTAGCTCAATTTCAGGCATAATTCTTATACCCTTTGACATCATATATTTTTCCACATATTGTCTAGAGTTTGATTTCCTCTCTAGGAATATTAGAGGTAATTTGGCTAATTCGTTGAAGCCTAATGGTTGAGAAATTTTGTTTCTATACTTTTCACCACAAACAAAAACATCTTGTACTTTTAAACATTCCCTTATTTCTATAGAAGAGTCATGAATCGGCAAATTACAAATTGCTATATCAATTTCACCAGATTTTAGCATATTACAAAGTTCTATAGTTGTACGATTTATGATTTTTAGCTGGATATTTGAATAATTGTTATGAAATATCTCAAGGTATGGTAATAAGAAGTATCTAGAAATTGTGTCTCCTACACCTATTTTTAGTTCGCCTGCCATCATTCCTTTAGCTTCTAGTAACTTCTTTTCACCTGTATTGATTAGATTTATAGCTGAACTTGCATACTCAAACAATAGATGTCCTTCATTAGTAAGGGATACTCCCTTAGACATTCTAGTAAAAAGTCGAATTTCAAGCTCTCTTTCGAGTTGCATAATAGATTGACTTACAGCTGGCTGAGTCATAAATAGCTTTCTTGCTGCTTTTGAAAAGCTTTGACATCTTGCCACCTCACAAAAAACTTTATATAAATCTAGTTTCGTTGTCATATAAGCACTCCTTATACCTATTATTTGATATATTTATTTTACTTATACCATATAAATGATGTATATTACAAGTATAGAAGATAAATTCTATATAAAAGTGATTAATTAAGGAGCGATTCTAAATGGAAAGAATAGTAGGTACTGTTTCAAGGGGTCTTCGTACTCCTATTATTAACCAAGGCGATTCTATACCTGAAATTGTTGTAAATACTGTATTAAAAGCTTCTGAATCAGAAGGATTCAATATTAATGATAAAGATATTGTGTCAATAACTGAGTCTGTAGTTGCCCGTGCTCAAGGAAACTATGCAAGTATTGATGCTATTGCAAAGGATGTAGCTTCAAAGTTTGGAGAAGATACAATAGGTGTAACTTTTCCTATTTTAAGTCGTAACCGTTTTGCTATTTGTCTTCGTGGTATTGCAAAGGGTGCTAAGAAGATTGTTTTAATGCTTAGCTATCCATCAGACGAGGTAGGTAATCACTTAGTAGATCTAGATATGCTAGATGAAAAGGGAGTTAATCCTTGGACTGATGTGCTTACAGAGGAGCAATTTAGAAATCACTTTGGATATATGCAGCATACCTTTACTGGTGTAGATTATATAGACTATTATAAATCATTAATTCAAGAGTATGGTGTTGAGTGTGAGATTATTTTTTCCAACAATCCTAAAACAATATTAGATTATACAAAAAATGTTCTTACTTGTGATATTCATACAAGAGCTAGAACTAAAAGAATATTAAAAGAAAATGGTGCAAATAATGTTTATAGTCTTGATGATATATTATCAGCTTCAATAGATGGTAGTGGCTACAATGAAGCCTATGGTCTTTTAGGATCAAATAAATCTACAGAGGAAAGCGTTAAGCTTTTCCCACGAGATTGTCAACCTGTTGTTGATGAAATTCAAGCTAAACTTAAAGAAGCTACAGGCAAAACTGTTGAAGTTATGATTTATGGAGATGGTGCATTTAAAGATCCTGTAGGAAAAATTTGGGAGCTAGCTGATCCTGTTGTATCTCCAGCCTATACTGCAGGACTTGAAGGTACACCTAATGAGGTGAAAATTAAATACCTTGCAGATAATGACTTTGCTCACCTAAAGGGTGATGAGCTTAATGAAGCTATCTCTGAATATATTAGAAATAAAAAATCTGATCTTACTGGTGCTATGGCAGCTCAAGGTACTACTCCAAGAAGACTTACTGATCTTATAGGATCTCTTTGTGACCTGACTTCAGGAAGTGGAGATAAAGGTACTCCAGTAGTTTATATCCAAGGATATTTTGATAACTATACAAAATAATATCTTTATAGTAAATGTAATATATGAAATTATTTTTCAAAAATCGTGGTTACTTATGGTAGGGTTCGCCGTATCGCTGTAACCACGGTTTTTATTTGGCTACGTATATTAAAAAAATATCTACGATAAATCATCACCTATTGATTTGCCATAATTTACTATAGCGGACATTTCTTGATTAGTTATATTAAAGCTCGTATTTTCAGCAATTATTTCTACTATTTGCAATATATATGTGAATGAACTATCGAAGCTATCATCTAAACAATCACAAAAGTTTAGCACTAATGGTTCAATAGTTTTCAATTCCTGTACTGTGGTAGGTATAACTTCAGATGCTTTATAATTCCAATATTGTAATACTCTTTTACGCTCTGTATGATTAGACTTTCGAATTAATCTGTACACTATGCTAAGCTTTGGATTAAAACCTCCAATCTCAAACTCTAAATTTTGAGAGTAGTTAATAAGAACATGAGGACTTTCTATATTTCTTGTATCTACCTTTACTAACGATAAATTTATAGGCTTCTTATTTGGGGTTAAATCATTTGGAAAATTATCCTTGCATATTTTTCCACAATTTAAAAAAGGCATACCTAAACAAACGTGCATGAATTCCCCTCCTTTCTAACATAATCCTTGTTGCTCTTTTCCAAGATAAACTTGAGCACTCATACTCTTTTGGCTAATGTTATAAAAAGATTCTTTTGACAACTCTGCCCCAACTAATTGGATTGTATAAGTATAAGATAAATTAAATTTAGAATTTAAACATTCACAGTAGTTATATACAAGTGGTTCTTTAATATTAGTATCATTTACAAATACTCTTCTAAAAGGCCATTCTTTAAGCACCGTTGTAGTACAATCACTACAAGTTTTCACTAACCTGAAAGTTAAATTGTTGAACCTACCTTCTTTTAAAACTGAAGTAATAAAACTTGAGAAATTAATTAAAACACATGTATCATTATTACTTTCTGTATTAATTGTTAATTGAGTTAATATAATAGGCTCATCTTTTTTTGTAAGATGAAGAGGTAAAACAGGGTTAAATACTTTTCCACATTTTATATAGGGCAAATAACTTTTACTACATCCATGTAATCCTCTTATAACTGTAGCTGTAATGCTTTTATTACTTAAACCATAGCTTTCAACATTATTCGTTTCAATTTGAATAATTTCCAATCTATAGATTATTCTGTTACTACTATTTTCATTTAAGCAATCACAATAACTAAGAACAGTTGGTTGATTGGTTTGCAAATTAGAAATTTCTAGCATCTCTAAAGATTCAAGTCCAAATTCCCACTCTTGAAGAATTTGTGCATACTCTGAACTTACATCTTTTCTAACTAGACGATAAGTAATGTTTAACTTTGGATTCAAACCTAATAAAGTAAAGTTTATAAACTCAGAAAATTTAACCAATACAAATGGCCTTGATATATGTTTTGTATTCACATTGACCTCTGCTAGTACAATTGGTGGTTCACTTTTATCTAAATTGTTGGGCAACTCAGTTTGGTATACCTCGCCACACTTGATATATGATGGTAAACAGCTTTTTATACTCATTTTTACCTCCTTAACATTTTATATTTATAATTATTCTAGTTGAGATAGCAACCAGTACTTATTGCATATTATGCAGTCATAGTAATGACTGTTACCTGTTAAATAATATCTATATCTATTCTAAAAAACTGAAAAAAGAGTCCATTTTATTTATTGGACTCTCTTATATTAATCATGTTTTGACAATATAATTCCTGATATCTTATCAAGAATTCCATTAACTTTTAAGAAAGAAAAGTTTCTCTCTAAATTATAAGGATTTCCTTCATCCTCAATGAAAGTATATCTCCTTCTGTTATGTTATGCATATACTTATATACTATTAGATTAGTTTTAAAACATAATTTTTTTATTTCCATTTAAAAAATCTAATAAAAATAACCGAGCAAACCAAAGCTAGCACAACTATTATGATAATTGCACATTTCAGAGAACGAACAATTTTTAACTTTTGAATATCTTCGTCAGTATAAATACGATATCCATTGTATTTTCATATAGGCTTAGATATAAGTTCTAATTCCTCGTACATACGTACAGTGTTTGGGTGAATTCCGATAATCCTTGCAACTTCACTTGTCTTATATGTCTTTTCTATTATATTCACCTCTTTCTATAGTAATAAAAATCTTTTCTTTAAAATTAAGATTAGTTCATTATATGTCACCAAATCTATTTCTTCAATATATATTAAATCAGTTCCTTAACTTTCTCGTGAATAAATGTATTCTTTCCTAAAGCATCAGCTTCTTTAAGCATATTAACACCTAAATCAGTATTTCCTTCCATAAGATTTATTTGTCCAAGGTGAAAATAAGCCGAAGCACGGATATTATTAGGAATGTTTTCTTTAACTAATTCATCTAATACCTTTTTACTTTCTGATATTTTCCCTTGATGGAAGTCTAACAATGCCTTTGTACTTTTAATAGCAATATTTAATGACTCATATTTATAACTTGGCACAAGTATTTCAGAATATGTTTCCATAATATTTATGCTATCATCTATTCTATCAACAGCCAGATAAGCCAACACAAAATTGTTATAATAACTAGCTTTAAAATTCTTATTTAATTCGCTTGGGTCAATGGAATCTAAAAGGTTTATCATATAATGAAACTTACCTTTATAGTAAAGACCTGCAGATTTGTTCACTAGTAATAATTTTTTTTGTTTTTTATTCGTTGTTTTATCAATCTCTATTTGTATTTCTTTTAAGAATAAATCAGGGTCAACTTTATCATTTAATATAGAGACTATATGCTTTTGTCTTAAATAAGATTTTAAAATTAAGAACACAAAAATTATTATATATACAAATGCAAACATAATAATTATAGTCGGATAAGTAAAACTAATTTCTATCCCATTAAGTTCTAATATAATCAATAAAGTCCCTAGAAGTATACCAAGTAAAAATGTCATTAATATATTTTTAAGTATCCTTTTTTTCAATGTATATACCTCCTTTAATTATATTAATTATGCCCATGTTATTTTTACATGTCTATTATAAAATTCTATACTCTAAGTGCTATATCAATCCAGAAAGCGACTGTTTTGTTTCACAATAATTTTTACTCATTGTCAGAAATAAAAATATCAGTTAATTCAATAATAAAGTAGGGTGGTATCATTCCTGTATTAGAATATGATTCATTTGCAATATTCCAGTTACGCAAAATTACTGAAACACCTTGAATTGTATCTTCGATTTTATCATATGGTAACATACCCTTCACAGAGTAATATACCGAATAATTACGTTTTAGGTTTACAGAACTAATACCATTATCCATAATTTCCAATGGATAATGAATATTAATTCCCAAATCTGAGAGAAATGTATCGATCATTGGATAATTCTTTGAAAACTTGTTTCTGAATAAAATACATTCTCTGCACCGACACTGGTCATTATATTTATCACGATAAAAACTTGTTGCTTCTTTGTCAAAATCAATATCAGATATAACAATACTCATTGTCACTCTCCTATTTTATAAATAATCTGTACCGCAAATTCTAATTTATCTACTTATAGACTATCTATTTTATCATAATCTCCTGTATACATTCTATCCTTATGTTCAATATTCCACTTAAATTAAGCCCTATTTTCTCCATATGGTCCGGTCTACGGCTCTTTACTGTAATCTGCTTTACCTCACACTACTATTAACCACTTTTATTTATTACACTCATTAAATCTAAAAAAGGATCAAATTTACTTGTGATACGGTTCACCGTAACGGGTATGATGGCGGTTTTTTAATAGCTTTATTCATTAAAATAATTGTCTATCTTTAAACCAAGTTCTTCTGCATTCCCTAGTCTTTGATTAATAGCAAACCCGCAACAACAACATTCAACCTTTTCTGTCCATTCATAATAGTCACATTCATTATCCATATCACTTGCAGTCAAATAATCTCTATATTCTATCAAAGTTTCTAAACCACATACTGGACAAATATACTCTTGTGTATAATTATAATGATACCCTTCCTCTTCCTTCTTTATATTAGCTACTTGCAGTGCTATTCGATTTTTAATATCAAACTTCTTTTTATCAAAATAAGCCCAACCTATATGAAGGTTCTTGCCTCTGTCATAATCCTTGCTTTCCCATTCAGATTTTTTTATACTGTTATAATATGCGGCTCTCCCCATTTCTTTTAAGTAAGCCACTTTTCTTATATGTTTATTATTAGTAAAATCACTACTACAATCATATAAATCTATAATTTCATTCAAAGGTTCGATTCCATTTGCTATATATTGATATTTCCATATTTTCTTAAATTTTTGATATTCTATATCATCTACTATCTTTTGTACCAAAGGTAAAACAAATTTTCCTATAAACATGTCTAAGTCATTATACTGTAAAATATATAGCCCTCTATGCCATATTTTATTTCTTAATTTATTTAATTTTCCTAATATCTTTATATTATCGCTATCTGCCAAAAAATTGTATCTGTCATTTATAACTCCTTTCTTCTTTAATTGAGGAAAAGCTTTTAATACTTCACTAAATTCTATTGAAAACAATTTATTTTCTTCATCATTTTCTAAAGTTTCATTATTTATTAGTTTGTATAAAATATCATGTCTATCATGTACTCTTACAACGAGCAACTTACTTATTTTTTCTAAAATATCTTTCATTATTAATTCAAAAAAATGTTGGAAATGTACAATGCATTCAAAGTAGTTTTCATAATAATCCTTTGCATGTAATTTATTAGTTTTTTCCTCTAAATTTTCACCATTCTCAATAAAATCTGCAATATAAATTTCATTTGACTTGTATGTACTAAAATAAGACTTTAAAGCCAATCTTAATGAAACAAAAGCCAAGTTTTCTAACTCATAACTATCATTTGTTAATTTGAAACCATTATCCACTATTTGTTTTAGTTTTTCCTCTATACTTTTCATATTTCTCCCCCAGTGCTATTAAAGGATTTCTTTTTAAATTTCTATATTATTCCATTTGCTTTTTCTATAAAAATAAATTCTTATTATTCATCTTTGTACACTTCAATTAACTTCTCATACCAGTACTTATTATCCTCCGTTTTCCTGTGGCTATTAATAGGAATTACTTTTATTCCCCTAGTAGAACTCAATCGCAATTTTCTTTGATACTCTCTCTTGGCTGCATCAATATTTGCTTCTCCATGCCTCGAATGATGTAATATTACTATTTCTTTCTGGTTTTCCTCGATTAACGACCTAAATATACCATTTATATGACCATCATCTGAGTTAAATCCATATCCTATTATACAAATTATATCTGATTGAACAAACTTATCATATAATTCAACATATCGTTTTGACATTGTTATGGAAGTAAGCGGTTTAATACCACTCTGAGTAAATAAAAATGGTACTGTTATATGAGCACTATCTTCTGTTGATACAATTTGATTTAAATAAGGGTCATACATATCATCTATGCACCCATTAAGAAACTGCACTTCCTTGTCTAACACATCTTTTATAAACCTATTATAATTTGTAGTACCTATTGTATCTACGTCAAACACTTCTTCTAATTCAGCTACATCATGGTAGTATCCAGGTCCATTTAAACATCTTTCTCTATGTTCATCTGCAATACTTGTAATATATCGTTTTACTGTGTTTAAAAATATAACTATCCTACAAAATTTTGCCCAATCAGTCTTAGGGGAATATACATACCTCCAGTTGCTGTCAATTAATTCTTGATAGTCCAAAGCTTGAGATAATATATCCTCTAAAATCATTTTTCCAAATTCTATAATAATAGTCTCGCTATCAGTAGAATTGTTTATTTCTTTACTCTCTGAATCTATGATATATTCTAATCCGTTAATACCTGCTCTTTTATAGTCTAGAGAAAACATTCCTCCCAAATCATCAAATATATCTATACTATCTATACTTCTCTCAAAAATCCCCTCATTTAGACACCTTATGAGATTTTCTCCACAGGAACCTACTAGTAGTTCTAATATTGCTTTAATTGTTTTCTGTAAATTTGTTTTGAAATTATGATTTAACTCTTCATTATCTAGTACCTTTAATAGAGCTGAAAAATATTGACTTTCAAATAAACCATTATGGTTTCCTAGGAGGCCTGATAACCTAACATTTTGAGAGTAGATAACTTGCCCTACCTCTACACCTGATACATCTTGAAGTTTATCATCAATTTCTATACCTTCTGCTCTTAATTTATCAACTATTTTGCTAATACTCTCATCAAAATTGTTTAAATAATATAGTATTTTACTTCCTTTGTTTTCAAGACTTCCCTTTACTAAAGACTCATAATGGGATTTTCCAAATGAAGATATGTTTTTACTCCAAAAATTTTCTGGCAACCATGTTGTAGCATAAAAAGATGTTCTGTCTAAACTATCTCTAGTACTTCTAAAGTTTTGTTTATCAATATTTGAATCCATTTTAAAAATATCTAGTGCAAATTTCCCCCCCGAAGGTAGTCCATAGGACATTTCAGCCCCTGCACCAAAAAATAAAGCTATTCTCTTTGACATGTTTTTATCTCCTTTCTCCTTATTCTATATAGTCCTTCTTTAAAAATAATTATTCTAACATTGGTAATTGTTTTGCAATTATATATTTCGTCATAAATATATTTAATCCTACATAAATTTACCAATTATTTATATTTTTACTCTAAATCCAATAACATGCCCTAGCTCCTCTTGAAAAACAGGACAAGCCCCTCCTGACTTTTCATAAGAAAGGGCTTCTGCTAAAAAAGGTTGTTGAGTTTGTTCGGTGAAATTCATCTCTATTGTCTTTATCTTTTTATTTTCACCTAAGTTTATTCTTTTAATTACTAGGTGTAGTAAGGTTTTCATTTGCTCTGTGGGGGCATCCCTTAGAAGCTGTTCTAGCTGGCCCAACCTTGTCTTTACATCTTCTAGGGTAACCTGCTGACTTTGGTCATTGCCTAGCTCTAACTCTATGTCTGATTTCCTATGGTGCAGGGTGTCTAGTTCCTTATCTAAGTTTTGAAGGTGACTACTGAATATCTCTCTATTAATGGTATCATCTTCATATATGGTAAAGTATTCCTTTTTATTATATTCAATTTTTAATTTTGATTTATTATTTTTTCTTAAAAAAAAGCAATATATTCTTTCCACCCAAGGGTACGTGATTCTATACGTTTTCTAATTTTTCCACTCATCATCATATTCATCTACCAGCAATGGTAAAAATGGATGTTCACGTTCAGGGTCATAGTAGAATCTGTTAAATTCCATATTAAATCCGCTCGCCATATAGAAAATCGCATTTCGTACTAATCTAAGTGTTTCATATGCTTTATCTTCTAAAGTCTCATAACTAATAATGTACTCAAACTTGTTTTCCTCGATTTCTTTGATAAGAGGCTTATCATAATATTCTAGAACTCTAATATATCTATGCTCAATAACATTTCTTAAGAGTCTAATCTCTTTCATAGCTCCATTCTTTCTATCTAGGTCTTGACTAAGCCAATACAAAGCATTAAAAGGACTTTTTAATGCTATCTCTCTATCAATTTCTTTGTACCACTTATGAAAATTAATACGGTGAACTGGAATATCTTGACGGTGGAAGTGACAGCAGAACAAACCAATTTTATCTAGTACTGAAAAGGCTGTCTTCAGTGAATTCTTTAGCATCTCAGTTTTATAACCGATAGCAGGATAATCAAGAGTATTTACCAAGTAATTATGATTTTGTGATTCATGGTTGTTTCCAAAATTGTCCATATCATTAATTTGATACAGTAAGTATCTAGACATATTGTATTCTTGCTTAATAGTATTAAACCAAGCATAGTATTCCATGTTATACTCTTCTTCAAAGTATCCCATCCCCATATTTGGCATATGAATATTATCTATATTTCCATATGGATATATCACATTTATGTAGTTTAAAGATAAATGGTTTTTCGAGCACCAAACTTTATATTCTTCCTTAGCATCTTCACATATTTGCCAAGGTACAATATTACTTAGATTCTTATCAATAGAACGTTCAAAATAATGCTCCCAATCATGAAATTGTTCCAAAACATCAAGTGGAATATAACTTTCCTCAGCATGGTCGATTACATTGCTAAGTTCTTTTAGTCCCTTGTCTAGCAAAAATCTCATTACTGATTCATCAGTTGTTCGAGTAGCCAATGACATATGTTTAATAGCAAGATTAGCTCTTGCCATAGGAAATCCTTTAACTATCTTATTGTAATCTTTTAGCGCCTGTGCTGACTCTGCTACCCTTCCCATCTCAAGTAAAATATTTGCATAGTTAACATATACCTGTGAAGTGTATATGTTTATTATATCAGTCCCTGAATTAATTAAACTCATAGCTTCTCTATACTCATTTATACGTTCGAAGTAATTGTTATACTCAAAATCATCATAAGTTTTATAAGGTTTCACTGATTGTGAATTTTCTTTCATGTGGTTAAAATTCTTTAGTGCTAGTCTTTTTACTATCGCTAAATAGTTGGCATGAGTATAAAAGTATATTATTTTTTCATCATTGTTAAGTTCCTGAAGGTCTACTCCAGCAAATTTACTTTCAATACTTTCTATTAAGCTTAACTCGATATCCTCAAACTTTTTTTCACTGTCTACTAATTGAATATCAAATTGGTCAACTAGCTGCCCTATTTCATATAGAAAGTCGATTATATTATCCAATATAGTACCCCCCTATGCTTTAGTGTTTTTAAACACTATAGAGAAAACCTCCTTTATTTATGATACGGTTCACCCTTCATTATCCTAAATCCTCTATATATTTGCTCAAGTAGTATTAGTTTCATTAACTGATGCGGAAAGGTCATTTTAGAAAAGCATAATTTATAATCTGCTCGCTTTAAAACTTTATCACTTAACCCTAATGAACCTCCTATTATTAATATAATATTACTATTACCGGTTACACCTAAATTTTCAAGTTTATCTGCTAGTTCTTCAGAAGAAAGCATTTTTCCTTTAAGGTCTAGTGCAATAACATAAGCACCATCCTTTACGTGCTTTAGTATTCCTTCTCCTTCTTTATTCTTAACTATCTCTTCTTCTGCACTACTTAAATTTTCTGGTGCTTTTTCATCTGGAACTTCTATTATTTTAAGCTTTGAATATCTAGATAGTCTTTTACTATATTCGTTTATACCTAATTTTAAATATTTTTCTTTTAATTTTCCTACACTTATTAATGTTATGTTCATATATCCACTTCCTTTGGTCGCATAAATTGGATTAGGTCATAAAAAAAGTCGAGAATATCTCGACTATACTACTAAGTATTTAGGTAAGTTTTTGCATAAATCACAGTTCTTAGGAGCCATCCAATCAGTAAAGGATATTTTTCCAAGTTCATATATATCTGGAGGCTGTTCATACACATCAACAAAGTTTTCTATAGCATCTTCTAAATGTTCTTCACATACAACATACATTTATAATCAGCTCCATCTCAGTCAAATTTTAGAGTCTTCCTTGGTTTGTTTAATATATATTATTTACCAAATCAATCTATTAATTCATTTAATAAGGTTATTTCCAGCCGATTTAATACCATTTTAATTATATAGTATATTTCTGATTATTTCAATAAATTACTAACGAAAAACAAAACCCAGGCCATTTGGCCTAGGTTATTATTTAAAAACTACATCTATTTCTACTTCTTTATCATTACGTAATACAGTTACAGTTGTCTCGTCTCCAGGTCTATACTTGTAAATAGATCTTGTTAAACTACTCATATTAGTTATTTCATCGTCGCCTAACTTTAAAATAATATCTCCTGGATTTATCCCATATTCTAAAGCAGTAGAATCTTCTGTAACTCTAAAAACATATACTCCTTCATCTACAGGTAGCTTCATTCCAGTAGCTGCTTCGAAGGAATCTACATCTATACCTTGTATACCTAAATAAACTCTTGTAAATTCACCATTCTCTATAAATTGGTCTACTATAGGCTTTGCTATATTAATTGGAATGGCAAAACCTAAACCTTCTCCAGAACTTACCTTTGCAGTATTTATTCCTATTACTTCTCCCTTTGCATTAAGCAGTGGCCCTCCACTGTTTCCAGGGTTAATAGATGCATCTGTCTGTATAAGGTTTTCAATAGATCCACCATTACCTACATTTATAGTTCTATTAAGTCCACTTATAACTCCTTGAGTCAACGTTCTCTCAAAAGTTAATCCTAAAGGATTACCTATGGCAATTGCGATTTCGCCAACTTCTGTTTCATCACTGTTACCAAGCTCTGCAGCCTTAAGGTTATCTCCTTCTACTTTTATAACAGCAAGATCTAAACTTGTTTCATGCCATAAAACCTCTGCTTCAAGCTGTCTTCCATCATTAAGTAACACTTTTATTTCTTCAGCATTTCCATCCCCAATTACATGGGAATTTGTTAAAATATATCCTCTAGAATCTATTATTACTCCTGTACCTACGCCTGGAACTTCTTGTACACCATAAAACCAGTTTCTCTGAAGTTCAACAGTTGTAATACCTACTACTGATGGCATTACTTTCTGAGCTACAGCCGAATAAACAGTTAAGTCCTCACTGGGATTTATAGTTATTTCCTGCCCACTATTACCTAAAGCTATTCCTCGCATATTTAATATCTCAGGTAGAAAATTATAAACTGTTCCAAAAGTAATTGCACTACCTAGTATAGCTCCTATTAAAACCATACTTATCAATTTAAACCCACTATTTTCTTTAACATCATTAGGTTCTTTTTCTTCTGGATTATTACTATTAAAATTATCCAATCTAATCGACCTCCATAAATTGTATTGTTAATAGTTTAAAATTGATATATATTACTTACCCTATCTCGATGTATTAAATCTAATTTTATATCTTTTCCTACAGTGATTTTTTGACTTCCTAATATGCCTTCTATAGTTGCAATAGCCAGTTCTGGAAAATTATTCTCCTTACTTAAGTGAGCCAATAACACAGACTTTACATTTCTACTTACTAAATCTACTATAGCATTGCCTGCTGCCTCATTAGATAAATGACCTACATTAGAAAGCACTCTTCTTTTTAAACTATATGGGTATCTACCTGCTTTTAACATCTCTTCATCATGGTTTGATTCTAATATAACAAGATTAGAATCTTTAATTTCTTCTAATATATCTTCATTAATATAACCTAAATCTGTAGTTATACTTACTTTAATATTATTTTTTTTAATACTAAACCCTACAGGGTCCTCTGCATCATGTGAAATACTATACGGTTTAATGTGAAAATCTCCAATTAAAAAATTTTCATTCGATGTAAAGTATTTAATATTTTCATCACTTATATTTCCAATTTTAGACCTCATACCATTCCACGTTCCAATGTTAGCATAAATAGGAATATTATATCTTCTAGATAATATTCCTACACCACATATATGGTCAGTATGTTCATGACTTACTAATATACCAGATAATTTTTTAGGATCTACGTCAATTTCTTTTAATTTAGTTTCTATTTTTTTACCACTTAAACCTGCATCTATTAATAAATATTTTTCATTATCATTTATTAGATGACAATTACCACTACTACCACTAGCCAAAGAACAAAAATTCATTGTCATATTTATTCCCGGTCCTCTCTTCTCACATTTGCTCCTAAGCCTATTAATTTAGCTTCTAAATCTTCATATCCTCTGTCTATATACTGTACATTTTCTATTTCTGTTTCGCCTTCTGCCATTAAGCCAGCAATTACTAAAGAAGCTCCTGCTCTTAAGTCTGATGCTGATACCGTGGCGCTTGTTAACCCTTTAACTCCTTCTATAACAGCTATTCTTCCTTCCACTTTAATATTTGCACCCATTCTTTTTAATTCGTCTACATGCTTGAATCGTCCTTCAAATATTGTTTCTGCTACAATACCCGTTCCTCTTGCTGTAGTTAAAAGACTGCTCATTGGCTGCTGTAAATCTGTTGGAAATCCTGGATATACTAAAGTTTTTATACTGATATTTTTTAATTCCTTAGACGATACGATCCTAATAGAATCTCCATTCTCAGTAACTTTAACTCCCATTTCTTTAAGTTTTGCTGTTATAGCTTCTAAGTGCTTAGGAATAACGTTATCTATTATTACATCGCCTCCAGCAGCTGCTGCTGCTATCATATATGTTCCAGCTTCTATTTGATCTGGAATAACTGAATGGTTACATCCTCCAAGTTTTTCTACACCTTTAATTTTTATTATATCCGTACCTGCACCTTTAACATTCGCACCCATGCAATTTAAGAAATTTGCCATATCTACTATATGTGGCTCTTTAGCAGCATTTTCTATTATAGTTGTACCTTCAGCCATAACTGCAGCTAACATTATATTAATAGTAGCTCCAACACTGACTACATCTAAATATATCTCTGCCCCTACTAGCTTTTCTGCTTCTGCTGATATTATTCCATGCTCTACAGTTACCTTTGCACCTAAAGCTTCAAATCCTTTTATATGTTGATCTATAGGTCTACTTCCAATAGAGCAACCTCCTGGATATGCTACTTTAGCCTTTTTAAACCTACCTAGGGCTGCCCCTAATAAGTAATAAGAAGCTCTTAGCTCTTTAGCTTGCTCATAGCTTGCATAACAGCCTTCCATTTTAGTTGTATCTATTTCTAAAGTATTAGAGTCTAGTTCTTTCACATCGGCTCCTAATTCTGAAAGTAACTCTGCTAATATTTGAACGTCACTAATGTGTGGCAAATTATCTATAACACATTTATCTCCTGCTAATACTGTAGCTGGTAAAATTGCTACAGCTGAATTTTTAAATCCACTTATTTTAACTTTTCCTTTAAGTTTTTGTCCACCTTTAATTATTAGTTTCTCCATATATTTACTGACGAATGCCAGCTATTCACCATCCTTTATCCAGTTCTGTTTTTTTAACTAACTGTAATTAATATATAATTATATCATTTATTTAGTCTTTTATTAAGTTTTTGTAGTCTAAAAGTATATTTTTGTATTTAATAAAAAAAAGAAAAAGCTATATATAACTTTTTCTTCATTATAACAAAAATTCCTTTTAAATTATATCAAATAGTATTAATTTTTATATGCTTCTATATAGTATGTTTTTCCATTCCCTATTGTGATCTTCCAAGAAGGAAAAGCTGTACCAGATTCTATAGATTTCCAGTCGGAGCCCATATAAGACTCTGGACTAAAATAGTAGCCTAGCTCCACATTCTTTATAATTATAGGTGTATCATTCTCTGAAAAAATTGAATTCATTGCTCTCATAAGAGCTTCCGTTGCTGGAATAACTTGCCTTTTATTCTCGTTTGTTTTTTCATGCTCTAAAAGCATTGTTTCCAAGCCTACTACACCTCTATTATTTACATATACATATATATAGCTATCTCCTAAAAATTTATCGTCATATGTTTGATTATAAATTAGCTTGTATACCTGTTCACCTTCAAATCCATTTTCTCTGCCGTAATAAATTTGATCTAATTTGATATTCTCCTTCAGTAAATTGACATCTTTTAAAAAGTTATTGCTTATTTTTATAACTTCATCTTCATCTATAAAATGACTAGTTCTATCATTACTCATATTTTTATATTTTAATCTTTTATTACCATATATAATAAGTTCTTTTTCTCCATATTTAAATATTTCTTTGTTTAAACCTAAATATGGAGTACTTTCAGTTTCTTTTTTATAGTCTTTACCTAATAAACTTTCAGCAATGCTATCGGAATCAAAAGTTTTATATTTAACTCCTAATATAGGTAAAGAAATAATTTCTCTAGGTATATCCGCTTCTAACTTTATATCACTATCCTCTAAATATTGTTCTACATTAGAAACATACTCGTCATTAATTAGTGCAGTTTGTTCCTGATCGAATAATCTGCTTTGTATATTGTAAATTAAAAAAACATTTGTAACTATAAAACCAATAATAAGTATGTTTTTTGCTTTAGACCAGTCCATTGGATTTCACCATCCATTAATTTAACGTAAAACTGTTTATTATATCTCCGCTCCGACTATTGAAATAATAAACATCTTGGCCGATTTTTATTTTCCAACTAGGGTTTAAAATTTGATTTTTATCTTCTTCTATATTATCAAAATAAACCATTCTTACTTCTTCTATATTTTTTAATATCTCTAAGGTCTTTTCTTCCTCATTCAGTGAAGCTTCTAATTCTTGTTTGTTACTAAAATATCCAGATTTTAAATATTCAATATTATTGTCAATTATAATTGGAAAATACATAATTGACTGTTCTGGTATTACATTTTTAGTTTTCGATACTTCACGAATTAAATAACTGTATGACCTTACCTTATCACCAAAAACCTCTATTTCAATAGGGTTGTTAATTTTATTATTATTAAACTCTGCTGGTACTCCATCTATTCTATACCCAAATGAAAATTTATATCCTTTACTTTCATCATTAGATATACTTTCAATATCCTTTAAATAAGTATCCTCTGGAAATCCTCCATTTTGTATAATAAAGTTTATTGCTACATCTAATGAATCTATAACATTAGTACTTGATATTTTCCCTATGGATTCAGTATATCTTAATATTCCTTTATTATTAATTCTTACACTTTTTTCTCCATATCCATAAATATAAACTACAGCACCACTTGTTTCTCTTATTGTTTTTACAAAATCAAAATTTTCATTAAAAAAGTTCTTTGACCTTTCTATTAGCATAGCTTCATTATTAGTATCGATTACACTTTGTACTAAAACCTCTTTAGTAGGCACAGTGTAATTAATAGGCATAGGTGTATAATTTGAATCTAGTTCATCGAAAAGAGAAAAAATTGAATAGTATCTAGTATATTCATCTCGCTCTAGTTCATCTATACAGCTTGATAATGTATTGTTCTCTTTATAATTATTTAGCTTTACTTTATATATGCTTTCATCATTTTCTACTATAAATATTGTTCCTTTATTAAAAGCAGGAATTAGTACTTTTTTAATCTCATTTATATTCCTAACTATTTTATTTTCTAAAGTATCAAAGACTGATGATATTAATATAGCAGGTACATTATTACCAAACTCGAGTTCAACAGATTTAGAAATATTACTTTGTATATATTCGTCATAGGTAATTTGTTTTATTTCTGGATCTCCTGAAAAGTAATCATAAAGTATACTTTTGCTCTCATTCCATACATAATCTAACTTAGAAGTTAAAACTGTGTATTGATTTCTACTCCTATCTCCTGAACCAAAGCTTACTATTATCGAATTTGGTGAAATTACATTTTTACGTTGTTCTGCTATAGTTAGACTCTGTGTGCTTTTATAATCGTCTATATAAGTTAATGTTTCAAATGGAGAAGGAAACCATAACTGCTGCGTAAGTAAAATACTTATAGCTACTAAAATTGATAGAATTAGGGTTTTTAATTTTTCCCTATTCATATTTTATCACTCCAAGCTTTAAGGTTGCTTCTCTCTATTTAAAGTAGATTTACCAACTATCTCTTCTAACAGCTCTTTTACTTCCTCTACTTCCATTACTTTTATTATTCTATCAATACTGTCTTCTGATCCATCTTTATAGTTTGCTGTAAATTGAATCTTATTTAATCCAGACTTTAATTTTACTTCTGCCCATCCCATTTTAAGAGAACCTATTTCCACTTCAATAGGATCGTAGGATAACACATAATTTACCTCTTCATCTTTTTCACTATCGTTATGATAAACTTCTATGCATACCTTAGTATCTTTTGGTGCTTTAAAGGATAGAGCCATGTTTTTATCGCTTGTCGTAATATTTTTTTCTGGGTCTACAATTTCAAGTGATTCTTTAACTTCTTCTTCTATTTTTTGGTCTGTATCTTCAGGGGCAGCTGTTGCATTAACTGGATTAGCATAGGAGTTTATATTAGATGTTCCTAATGCAGCAAATACAATTGCGCCTATAACTATTTTTTTAATCATATTAATTCCTCCTGTTAAATGGATAAATGATTTCATTTTCATTATATATAATTTATATTACAATCATATTACAAGTGAATTAAAATTAAATTACACATTATACACAATATCCACATTATCCACAGCCACTCTAGGTATTTTAATAACAGTCTCAGTTCCCTTTCCTTCTTCACTGAATATTTCAATAGTGCCTTCATGAGATTCGATAATTTCTTTTACAATAGATAATCCAAGACCTGTTCCACCAAGTTCTCTAGATCTTGCCTTATCCACCCTATAAAATCTTTCAAATATTCGTGGCAAATCTTCTTCTGGTATTCCAATACCATTATCTTTAATTCTAATTGTTGCTATATTATTTTCTGATTCAAGAACTATATTTATTTTACCTCCATCGGAAGTATACTTAATAGAATTGCTTAAAATATTTATCATTACTTGTTGAATACGATCTTCATCTGCAAAGATATTAACATCTTCTTCTAGAAATTCAGCTTTTATGTCTTGATTTTTATTTTTTGCAGAAACATCACATTTTAATATTATTTTTTCAATTATTTCTTTTAAATCAATTACCTTCTTATTCCATTTAGATTGGTTAGAGTCAATATTAGAAAGCTGAAGCAAATCTCTCACTAATCTAGTCATTCTTTCAGATTCGCTGTCTATTACCTCTAAAAAATTGGCTGCAAGCTGTTTTTCTTCCATTGCTCCATCTAAAAGAGTTTCTGTATAACTTTTTATAGTTGTTAAAGGAGTTTTTAGTTCATGTGAAACATTAGCTACAAACTCTTTTCTCATATTTTCTAATTTTTGATGTTTAGTAACATCTTGAAGAACTAAAATAATACCTTCAAGATCACCACTTTTATCCATAAAAGGAGCATAGCTAGCCTGTAAAACTTCTCCATTATCTCCTTTAATCATTTTTTGACCATTTAAAACATCTTTGCTGTCTAAAATTTGTTTTAATTTAAATTGTTTATTATAACAGTTAACAACTTGATCGAAACTTTTATTTTTAAATGCTTCTTCTTTAATTTTTAGCATTTCTTTAGCTTTAGGATTTATATGTATTATATTTCCTTCTTTGGTTACAGCTATTAATCCATCAGCCATATAATTAATTATAGTATCCATTTTTTGTTTTTCTGTTGTCATTTCCTGCAAAACTGCTCTTAGCCTGGCAGTTAAATGATTAAACATACTGGCTAGTTGGCCTATTTCATCATCGGACCTTACTTCTACAACCTGATCAAAATCACCTTGTGCCATTTGTTCAGCCTTTACAGTTACATCATTTATAGGTCCTGTAATGCTTTTTGCTATAAAATAACCTATTACAATAGTTATAACTAAAGCCAAAAATGTTGCTCTTAATATAATCCACCTAGACTCTTCTAAGGTTCTATAAATATCCTCTAAATTGCTTTTTAGGTAAACAGCACCTTCAATACGATTATCTTCATCATGAATTGGAAAAACCATATGTTTAGAGCTGTTGGTGTTATTTTGATTATCTATAAAGTCTTTTTCTTCTGGGTTTCCATTAAATGTAGATAAAATTAAATCTGTATCTAAAAAGCGTGTAGCATTAGCATAACCATCTTCTGCGGTATATGAAGCATTGGTACTAAATAAAATTGAAAAGTTTTCATCTCTATTAATTACTGTTATTCCCATTCCCATCTGTTCATAGCTTCTGATATTATTTTCGATCTCTTCAGGGTTATCTCTCCAGTCAATAGTTTTTAAGGAGGTAACTATTGTATTCCCTAAACTTGACATGTTGTCACTAACAACTCCTAAATGATACTCCTCAAACCTTTGCATTAAAAATACTCCTATAATAACCATAGCCATAAACACTAGAAGAAAATAAATAGTAATAAACTTCCACCTAATGTTTTTAAACATAACTATGCCCTCCTGAAGTAGTACCCTACTCCTCGTTTTGTTTTAATATACTGAGGACTTGCAGAGTTATCTTCTACCTTTTCTCTTAATCTTCGTACAGTTACATCTACAGTACGTATATCTCCATAGTATTCATATCCCCATACTTGTTCTAAAAGTTGTTCTCTAGTAAATACTTGCTCAGCTTGAACTGCTAAAAATTTTAATAACTCAAACTCTCTTGAAGTAAGCTCTACAATTTTATCGTTCTTTTTTACTTCATATTTTGAAAAATCTATAGTTATAGATCCTGCTGATAAAAGACCCTCTTTATTTTTACTTCCATTATTTTCATTTCTTCTAAGATTCGCTTTAACTCTTGCCATTAGCTCTCTCATACCAAATGGCTTTGTTATATAATCATCGGCTCCCATTTCTAATCCAAGTACTTTATCTACCTCTTCTTCTTTAGCTGTTAACATTAGAATAGGTACCATTGAAGTTTCTCTAATTTTTCTACATACTTGAAAACCATCTAATTTAGGTAGCATTACGTCTAACAAAATTAAATCAGGATTAAAAGTTAAAGCCTTATGTAATCCATCTTCACCGTCATATGCAATTGAAACTTTATAATCTTCTTTTTCTAAATTAAACTTTACTATTTCAGCAATAGGCTTTTCGTCTTCAATTATTAAAATATTTTTTGCCATAATGCAATCACCTCATTAAATTAATTACTTGACTTAACATTCTATTTTATTTTTATTTATCCTTTTATTTTATAAAAATATTAAATAAAATTTGAGGAAATTTAAATATTTAAATTTCCTCAAATAAGTATATATATTGATTAAAACTATGTCCATTACCTAAGTCAACAATAATATCTAATAAGCTATCTAGATCATTTTCTTCTACAAAAGCTTTCACTATTCTAAAAGCTTTTGTATAAGCTTTGTACTGATCTAAATTTTTAAAGTTATTATTTAAATCCTCTATTTTATATTCTTCCTCTTTAAAATCTACTTCTTCTCCCCATTCATAGCCATCAATCATATACTCAAAATATAAGCTAACTCCTTCTGTAAACCACATAGGAAAATTTCCATTTCCACTATGATCTGTAAAAAGATGTGTAAGCTCGTGTAATACTGGTCCTTCATTATAAAATTCATCATATACATTGTCTGAGTCTTCCACCCATAAATTAGGATTTAAAATATGAATACTATTTCCATAATAAACGCCCATAGGAGGGTACCCTTTTTTTAACATTGTAGTGTTCATCATTAAATCTGAGTCTTCATATATTACTACTAGTATTTTATCTTTAAATCTATATCCAAAAATATTTATTAATTCTTCATATTTTTCTTCTGTTATATCCATTACTAAATTCAATATTTCTTTATCTGTATCTTCATATCTAAAAATAAAGTTTTTAGTTTCTATTTCATTAAAGCTATCTGTTTTATATAGTACTACTCTTTCTTCTATATTTCTAACTAAAGGTCTTATACCTTTTATAACTTTAAAATTAATCATAGAATATGATGATATTAGAAATATAAGCAATAATAAAAAAATGTGATTTTTCCCAAATTTATATGTTTTTTTTCCTTTTTCCAATATCATAATTATCACCCCTTTTACTTCATATGTTTAATTTAACTAAGACCCTATATAATCTAAGTCTTAATTATGTACTAAGGGGTTTCCTCTATATTATAACATATAGCCTTCCAAATCTCTATTCGTAGGCTATTAGGAATATATGTCATTACTTCTATGTACTGCTAACTTTTATCTCACTTTTTTTTAGCTACTGCATAATTTATATATATAAGAGATTATTAGAATAGTTTAATGTTACAAATATAAAGGAGGAACTAAATTGTTTGGATATAGAGGTATTGTAGAAGATCTAGTAGTTGAAAGATTATTAAGTGACAAAGAAGAAAATATTCCTATTATTATATCTGCTAGGAATTGTAAATGTGATGACTTAGAAGCGTATGTAGCTAAAATGGGTGGGAAAATAAAGTATAAACTACCTATCATTAATGCAGTAGCAGCTTACATGCCTTCTTTAGGCGTTAGAAATATGGCTATGGAAAATGTAACAGAAAAAATATATTTAGATGATAATATATATAAATTAATGGATATTGCCTCTGTTACAGTAGGCTCTGACTTTGCTAACGAATATGGATTAACAGGTAAAAATATTTCTGTTGCTGTATTAGACACTGGTGTGTTTCCACATAAAGATTTAACAACACCTTCTAACAGAATCATACAGTTTAAAGATTTCGTAAATAATAAAAGTGAGCCTTATGATGATGATGGGCATGGTACTCATGTTGCAGGAATTATTGCAGGTAACGGATTCTCATCTAGAGGAAGATACATGGGAGTTGCTCCTGATGCTAATATAGTAGGTGTCAAGGTTTTAGGTGGAGACGGTAGTGGCAGTATTTCAGATGTTATTGCAGGTATTCAGTGGATTGTTGATAACAAAAATAAATATAATATTAAAGTTATCACTTTATCTCTTGGAACAAAGCCAAAAGATAGTTATAATGATGATCCTCTCTGCAGAGCAGTAGATGCTGCAGTAAATTCTGGTATAACAGTTGTAACTGCTGCTGGAAATAGTGGACCAGAGTCTTCCACTATTACATCTCCTGGTATAAGTCCTAACGTGATTACTGTTGGTGCTTGTGATGACAGAAAAGAGTCAATCTCTAAAAATGTTGATATTCCTGATTTCTCAAGTCGTGGACCTACTAATGAAGGTTTGAATAAACCTGATATTTTAGCTCCTGGAGTAGGCATTAAGTCTTTAGATAATAAGCAGAATGAATATATTAAATTGTCTGGTACATCTATGGCGAACCCTATTGTAGCAGGTTGTGCAGCATTACTATATGAAAGCAATCCTAGGTTTACACCTTCTCAAATAAAAAATATTATTACATCTAATGCTTATAGTTTAGATCTAGATGTTAACGAGCAGGGATCAGGCCTTTTAGATATTAAAAATATAATAAAAAAAATAAACCCTAATATTAAACATAACCCACCTATAAATAAGCCTAAAGCTAATAATGGATATAGTAAAAATAATGGATTTTTATCAAATGAATTCTTTTTAATAATTTTGATAGTTATAATATTCTTAGTGCTATAAATTATATATAACCCAGATATTAAATATTAAAGGTGCAGTCTTATTTTAAGGCTACACCTTTTTTCCTTTTTAATATCTAACAAAACTTTGTGGATTAACAGGTGTTCCATTCTTTCTTACTTCAAAGTGAACATGAACTCCTGTACTTCTTCCTGTACTACCCATTTCTGAAATCTTTTGACCTTTATATACACGGTCTCCTGCACTAACTAATAATTTATTATTATGTGCATAATATGTTTGATAACCATTTTCATGGTCTATAATTACTAATTTACCATAACTACCTTGATATCCCGCAAAAGATACTCTTCCTGCATCAGCTGCCTTAACTGTAGTTCCTAGTGAATTCGCTATATCAATTCCTGTATGTCTTCTTCCCCATCTAGCACCAAAAGGGGAAGTTAAACGCCCTCTAGTTGGATTAGAAAATACACCTGTAGCAACTGTAGCTGGTCTTTCTTTAGTACCTTGTGCAACAACTCTAGTTTTAGGTTCTGAAAGTACTTTTTCATATTCTATTTCCATATCTATTTCTTTACCATTCTCTTTAACAATATATCCTTTTATTTCACGTTCTCCTTCTTTACCTTGAACCGTGATTCTTTTGTCACCTTCATATAAAGAATCCGTTTCCTCATATTCAGTTTCAAAAGGGATTTCTTCTACAAGCTCTATAAACTCTTTAGTTCTAACAGAAAGAATAGGCTTAGGAACTATTAAGCTCAGTTCATCTCCTATTTGTACTCTACTAGAGTCCATTCCTGGATTAGCCTTTTCAATATCATCTGTGCTTAAATCATATTTTTGTGCAATAGTCCAAGGATTCTCTCCTTTTTCTACTATATGAATTTTCTCTTCATCAGTACCTATTGATATCTTCTTTACAGCTTCTTCTTCATCTACAATATCACTAAATTCTGCACCTATTTCTGCAACTTCTACTTTTTCTTTAAAACCTATATAATCATATTCTTCCGTATCTTCTTCTATAAAAGATGCTTTAATATCTTCTAATACACTTTTTGCTGCTTCTGTGTCCTTAAGGACTACTATTTCTTCTCCATTAACCAGAATAGCCGCAGCTTTTAGTTTTATATCTATTTGAGATTTAATGTTTTTTTCTATATCTTCTGATTCTGTTATTTCAGATTTCTTTGCTTTAGTTTCAACAAAAATTGGTTCCTCGTTTAGCACTATTTCTTGATTATAGGTAGACATAGCCTCTTTTTTTACTTCTTCAAGAATTTCTATAAAATCTTCTTCTTCTCTAACTAATGCTACTATATTATTTTCTACCTCTACTTGATAAGCATCTAGTGAGTTATTATATACAACTGCTCCACCTGCTATTAAACTTATAGATAAAACTGCTGCACCAGCTGCTTTATATGTATTATTTTTATTGTTTTTTAATTTATTATAAAGTGACTTCACTTCTATATCTTTAATTTTATTAGAAAGTTGTTTGATTTCTACTTTTTTTATTTTATTGGAAAATGAATTAATTTGAGTTTTAATATTATCTGAAAGTTTCTCAATCTTTTCTCTTATCTTAATTTCCATTTCAAATCTCCTCCCAGGATATCTAAAATATATTAGAATCCTTGATTTAATTTCTTAGGATTTTCTTAAAAGTTTTGTAATACTTTTGTAACAATCACTTTTCCATTATACCATAAAATATATATTTTCAATAGGCAAACTGATATTTTTTTATAATATTTCGTTTTAGTTTTTCTCTTTTCTAGAATATTATTCCATATAACCTAACCAATTGTGAAATTCTTCTTTTAAATCCTTATTTGTATTACTTTGCATAATTTTATAGAAATCTTCGGTTGTTGCATTTTTAAATTTATAAGTACCAAAATATTCTCTTAAGCCTTTTATAAAATCATCTTCTCCCATTTCATCTTTAAGTTCTTTTATAAACATAGCTCCTTTACTATAAACAATACTACTATATTCTAAAGAATTATCAAACTCTTTTAAACTTCTTAAAATCCTCTCATCGTTCTTTGTATTGTTGCTAGAAAACTCTTGGTAATTATTTTCTATCATTTTTTCATATATTTCATCCTTAATATGATCACCATATTTTTTTTCAAAGTACATTAATGTTGAATACTCTGTTAATGCTTCATCTAACCATGGCTCTATTACTTGATTATTTCCTATTATTCCATACCACCATTGATGAGCTATTTCATGGGCTATTACATATTCTAGAGAAATATTAACATTATTTTCATAAAGAGATTTTCCAATAACAACCAAATTAGGATATTCCATTCCTCCTATAAAAAAGTCGCTGGCAACTACTGACAATTGATCGTATGGATATTTTCCAAAACTTCTATTAAATATTTTTAAAGCATCCATACTATATTTTAACGATTCTTTTTCTTTCTTTCCATCTATTGTATATGAAATCACTTCTGTATCATCTACATTTCCTCTATTAATTGAAAACTTTTGGCTTAGTATAAGTGTAAAATCTCTTACATTATTAGCTTTTATATCATAAATTTTTTTATTGCCTTTATTAGATTTTTTTAAAATATTGCCAGTAGTAGCTAATTCATATTCTTTAGGAATACTCATTTTCACATTATATTCTGCTACATCACTATAAAAAGGATCTCCTATTGCATAATATGGCTCTAGATTCCAGCCATTATTATCATATATAGATAAAATAGGATACCAATTAGCTATATTAACTGTATTTTCACCGTATCCCATTCGTCCTACAGAGTTAGGAAGCTTAACCTTAAATTCTATATTTATCTTGGTAGCTGTTCCTGACTCTAGCAGTGTTTTAGGCGTTACTCTTAATGTAGTATCTCCTTCCCCCATTATTTTATAATTTACTTTTTTGCCACCTTCAGTTACACTCAAAATTTCAATACCCCCTTTATCAAATCCATTAGGATAAGCTTTTGTCATATTTTTAGATTCAAAGGGAGCAGTTTTGTTACTCTTAAAAGCGTTGGCATATATATGAAAGTATACTTCCTTCATGTTTTTATTTGTATTATTTTTATAATATACTTGTTGATTTCCATATATCTCCATGCTTTCTTCGTTAAATTCAGCCTCTATATTATATTGAGAGATTTCATCTGATTTAGTTATAGTATTAAATACTCTCTGAGTTTGCCCCATATCCCATATATAATGGATAGACGTTGAAAGTACAAATGCTACTACTATTATTATTAAACTAGAAAATTTTTTATTTAGTTTCATACTTTACACCTCTCTTAAGGAATTCATTCTAATATTAGATTTTATTACAAAGTTTTGCTTTTATTCCACAAATTCTATTTCAACCTTCGAAACAGTAAGGGTTTTTATATGTTATAATTATAGAAATTGATATATGTGCTATATAAAATGGAGTGATAAATATGAGTTTTATTAAAGGAAATACTTCTATAGATTTAGGTGATACACCTGTTGAAAATATCTTTATAGATGTTTATATGCCAATGGCAAATGGTACTTATGTACAAGTCTATTTACTTGGATATAAATATTCTCTAGATAATGATCCTAATATGAGCGTAAATAATACTTCTATTGCTAAGCAGCTTAATATTCCTTTGGCCGATGTTCTTGCTGCTTGGGATTTTTGGGAAAGTAAACATATTATAAAAAAGCACAAGTCAGAAAATGAAGATGAAAATAACTACACTGTTGAGTTTGTTAATTTAAAGCAGCTTTATATTGACAATAATTATAAAGCTGTTCGAAATACTTCTAGTAGTAGTGCAGATTCAAACAAAGAGAGTACAACACAAAATAAGCCTAATAGTTATACTTGCTCTCCTGCGGATTTAGTTGAAGCTAACAAAGTTCCTGAAATTAGGAATATGTTTGTAGACATAACTAAAATTATTGCTAGAGAACTAGCGCCTAATGAAAAAGCAAAAGTAATAGAGCTTCTTTACAAATACAATATAGATCCTCCTTTAATCGTTGAAGCCTTCAAATATTCTAAAAAACAAAATAAAGTAAGGCACATTTTAAGTTATTCCTCTGGTATTATTAGAACCTGGTATGATAAAGGAATTTTTTCTGTAGAACAATTGCAGGAATACCTTCTTAAACAAGGTGAAAGGTACGGTTTATATAGCAGAGTATTTAAAGCGTTAGGTTTTGGATCTAGACAAGCATCTGAAGCGGAAATGAAAATTATGGATAGCTGGGTAGATAAATTCAAATTTGATATAGATGTTATTTTAGCCGCATGTACAAGTTCTAGTAAAACAGCTAATCCTAGTATTAATTATATTAATGGTATATTAAAAAATTGGCATGAAAAAGGTGTTAAGCAGGTCTCTGACATAGACAGATTAGATCAAAAACCAAAGGATACTAATTCATATATTAAGAATAAATCTGTTAACTCAACCCAGACTTCATCTAAAATAAAAACTAAGTTTCATCTTTCAAAAAGTCGTGGTGATAAATATACTGCTGATGAGCTAGAAAAACTTATACTAAATAATCAAAAACAAAAATTAAATAAAAAAGAATAAGTATATGGGAGGTGAAATATATGATAAATAAATATATACATGAAATTTTAAGAGACTATGAAAATAAAAGAGATAGGGCTAAAGCATTTAGAGAAAAGCGTGTTCAAGAGGTTTATGATAAAATTCCATCTATAAAAAAGATTGATAAAGAACTTCATAAAACAGGTATAGCTATTTCGAAAGCTTTAATAAATGGTGTTGATGATCCACAAAAAACTATTGATGATTTTAAATTAAAATTAGAAGAATTAAAGAGAGAACGAGCTATTTTATTAACTGAAAACAATGTACCTCTACATTATTTAGATATTAATTATTACTGTAACAACTGTAACGACACTGGATTTTTACCTAGTGGCCAAAAATGTAGATGTTTTAAACAACAGCTTATTAATAAAGCCTATGATATGTCTAATTTATCTAATGTATTAGAAAAGGAAAATTTTAAGTTTTTTAATTTGGATCTATTTTCAAGTGAATCATTTGAAGGCGAGTCAATAACTCCTAAAGAAAATATGATGAATATACTTAATGTTTGTGAAGGATTTGTATTTAATTTCGATGAAGATAATGAAGAAAACTTATTGTTTTATGGAGAAACTGGTTTAGGAAAAACTTTTTTAACTAATTGTATAGCAAAATCCCTTTTAGATAAAGAAAAAATAGTAATTTATCAAACTTCATTTAAATTGCTTGAAATACTAGAAGATCTTAGATTTAGAAGTAGCAAAGATAGTAATAATAAAGAAAAATATAATCTTTTATTTGAAGCAGATTTATTAATAATAGATGATCTTGGTACAGAGATGACTAATACTTTTACAAATAGTGAGATTTTCAATATTATTAATAGTCGCCTTTTATCTAATAAAAAAACCATAGTTTCTACAAATCTTTCACCTAAAGAAATGATGGATCGTTATGATGACCGTATTTTCTCACGTTTATTTTCGAAGTTTACGGTACTCCATTTCTTTGGTAAAGACTTAAGATGGGAAACACAGTAAAATAAAAACAACCTTTACTTTTTAACAAAGTAAAGGTTGTTTTTTATTTGGTGACTCCTAGGGGAATCGAACCCCTGTTACCGCCGTGAAAGGGCGGTGTCTTAACCGCTTGACCAAGGAGCCATAACAGCAATTCTCAGTATGCTTAAAACTAAGAATCACCGTTTATAAGTTTAATGGTGACCCATCCGCGACTCGAACGCGGGACACCCTGATTAAAAGTCAGGTGCTCTGCCAACTGAGCTAATGGGTCGTGCTCTTGCCACAGTTATATATTCTAACTAAAAATTTAAGGTCTGTCAACATATTTCTTCAAATTTTTTATTATTTTTCTATATAATAATAAATTATAGTTTATTACATTAAAAATCTCTTTACTTATTAACTAATATAATTAAAAAAATAAAAATCTAGGTTATAACCTAGATTTTTATTTTTAATTATATTATTTTGAATTTAAATGTTCATTTATTTCTTTAATTAAAACATCTACATCAATACCATGAACTCTTCCTGCATCACCGATGCTTTCCATTGTAGCACCTGGTCATCCAAGACAGTGAAGTCCATGTCTCATAAAAATAGAAGCAAGTTCTTGATCCATTTGTAAAACTTGCATTATTGTCATATCTTTTGTTACAGTAGTCATTATATTTCCTCCTTTGGTAAATTTGTGATTCCTATAATATTACCATATTTTTTAACATATTTCCATTATAGATATAATTATTCATATTTATCAACAAATCTACCCACATTTTCATATTTTTATTTTTTATTGAAGAATCCACATATTTATGGATTATTTTAAATATTATCCACAAAATCAACACTTTATACACACTTGTTCGGTGGATAATGTGGATAAAGTTGTCTTTTATCAATAAAATTTGTTAAATTTTCATACTTATTCACAGATTAATAGTAAAATTACTGCTATTTTATATTTCTCCATGAACCTAGTCTTAATTTATATTTTTATAGTACATATCTTTTGTAATTACCATATTTATATACTTACATTTTAATTTTTTTCCTTCTTGAATGAAAAATTGCCTATATGGAATAAAATAATCATTTTTAAAAATAGCAACACTTTGATCTTCAAATTCTTCAATTACTATTTTTTTTGGTTTAAAACCACATTTTTGGTAGCATCTTTGAGCTCTTTTGTTAAAAATAGCTACTTTTAAATATAAAGCTTTCATTTTTAACACATTAAAATAATATTCTAAAAAAGCGTTTAATGCGTCAGTTCCATAACCTTCAGATATATAACTGGGATCAAACACTATTCCTAATTCACTAACTTTTCTTATCCATCTTATATCTCTAAGTGAAATATACCCTACTAGCTGGTTAGATAAATTAAATACTACAAAGCACTTTTTTGAAAAAGGTACTGTTTTATTTTTATACCAGTAATCTCTTTCAGTTTTACTCATATATTGAACATTATATCCATAAAACAAAGGATCTTTATGTTTTCCCCAATTTTGTATGATATCAACATGTTTTCTTTCAAGCTTTTCAATATATGTTTTTTCCCCCACTGCAACTACTGCACTATTATTTATAGTTACCATGTATTATCCCCCACCATAAAATGTAATTCTAATTATGCGTCTCTATATTTTTCATAATCTAAAAATCTTTGATATTGACCTAACCAAAGTAAATCAACAGCTCCAGTTTCACCATGACGGTGTTTTGCAACTATTACCTCACCAATATTTTTTTTATCACTATCAGGGTGATAATATTCATCACGATATAAAAACATTACAAGGTCTGCATCCTGTTCTATTGCCCCAGATTCTCTAAGGTCTGACAAAATAGGTCTATGGTCTGCTCTAAGTTCTGGAGCACGAGATAACTGAGATAAAGCTATTACTGGACAATCTAGCTCTTTAGCCATTATTTTTAAGTTTCTCGAAATAGATGATATTTCCTGTTGTCTACTTTCAGTTCTTCCATCGCCTTCCATTAACTGCAAATAATCTATTAAAACTAGATCTAATCCTTTTTCCATTTTAAGTCTTCTACATTTAGATCTCATTTCAGCCACAGTGACACCTGGTGTATCATCAAAATGTATTTGAGCTTGAGATAACGGAGCCATAGCATTAGCTATTTTAGCCCATTCTTCTTCATTTAAGTTACCTACTTGTATTTTACTTAAGTCTACCATTGCCTCAGATGCTAACATTCTTAGCATTAATTGCTCCTTTGACATCTCTAAACTAAAAATAGCTACAGAAGCACCAGCTTTTATAGCAGCATTTTGGGCTAAATTCAGTGAAAATGCAGACTTACCCATAGCTGGTCTAGCTGCTACTAAAATTAAGTCGGTTTTATGAAAACCACTTAATTTTTTATCTAAATCCATAAATCCAGTAGTTAACCCTGTAATAGGTTTTTTATTTTCATATAAATCTTCTATTCTATCAAAAGTATCTGATAAAACCTCTCTTATTGGGGAAAACCCTTCATTAGATCTATCTTGTGAAATATCATATATACTTTTTTGCGCTTGTTCTATTACATCTAAAACTTCTACATCACTACTATAGCCTAATTGAATTATATCCTTAGAAGATTTAATAAGCTTTCTAAGTAATGATTTTCTTTCAACTATTTCTGCATAGTAACGAACATTTGAAGTAATAGGAACACCAGAAGCTAAGCTAGTTAAATAAGGAATTCCACCTATAGCTTCTAATATTTCTTTTTTCTTTAGTTCTTCAGTTAAAGTAACTAAATCTACAGGTTCATTTCTATTAAATAGATCATATATAGCCTCGAATATTTCTTTATGAGCTTCTTTATAAAAATCTGATCCCTTTAAAACTTCTAAAGCTACTATAATAGCTTCTCTGTCTAGTAGCATAGATCCTAAAACGGATTGTTCGGCTTCTATACTGTTAGGGGGTACTTTATTAATTAAGTTTAAATCTTCCATAATTTCCTCCTAAGCTATTACCTTTAACTACGAGTTGTACTAGATTAATTATAGCACAAAAGGATTGGTATTTTACCAATCCTTTTAACATTATATAACAAAATATATTTTTCTAAAACAATACTTATGCTTCTTTTATATTTACTTTTAACTTTCCAACAACACCTGCTTGGATTTTAATTTCAACATATCTTGAACCCAGTTCTCTAATTGGTTCTTGTAGAACTATTTTTCTTTTATCTACTTTTATTTTATATTGCTTTTTAAGTTGTTCAGCTAAATCCTTAGATGTTACAGATCCAAATAATCTTCCGCCATCTCCTGCTTTTGCAGTTATTTCTATAGGGGAATTCTCTAATTTTTTTGCAAGAGCTTTTGCTTCTTCTAGTTCTTGTTTTTCTTTTAATTTTTGAGAAGTCTTTTTCTCTTTTAATGTTTTCATATTACCTTCTGTTGCTTCAACTGCTAATCCTTTAGGGAATAGAAAGTTTCTTGCATATCCATCGCTTGCATTTGCTGTTTCACCTTTTTTACCTAAACCTTTTACATCTTTTGATAAAATTACTTTCATTCTTCTTCTCCCTCCTCAAAATATTCTTCAATTGATTTTTCTAGTTTATCTATTGCTTCCTCCATGGTAGTATTTTCTAGTTGAGCTCCAGCCAATGTCATATGACCGCCTCCACCTAGCTTTTCTAAAATAACCTGAACATTAATATCTCCCATAGAGCGTCCACTTATAAAAATCATTGTATCATCTTTTTTTCCTAAAACAAAGGATGCTGTAATTCCTCTTGCTGTTAATAATTCGTCTGCAGCTTGAGCTGCAACAAGATTTGTAGACTTAAAATCTGATTCTACAGCTGAAATAGCTATAGTTTGATAAATTATCCTTGCATTTTTTATAACTTCTGCCTTAGCTGTAATCGTGTCAAAATCGTCCTCAAATAACTGTTTTACTGAAGTTGTATCAGCACCTGCACGCCTTAATAGGGACGCTGCCTCAAATGTTCTTACACCTGTTTTAAATGTAAAGTTTTTAGTATCTACTGCAATACCGGCAAGTAGTGCTTCGGCTTCCACTTTAGGTATATTTATTTTTTCATCCATATAACTTAAAATTTCTGTCACTAGCTCACATGTAGATGAAGCATAGGTTTCATGATAAGTTAACACAGTATCTTCAATAAACTCTGTACCTCTTCTATGATGGTCTATAACAACTATCTTATCCATTATATTTAATAGTTCTGGACATTCTGTAAAATTAGGTCTTTGAGTATCTACTACTACAAGTAACGATGTTCTATCAGCTTTTTGCTTTGCTTCTTCACAGTTTATTATTGTATCTTCATATCCTTCAATATCATTTATTCTCTTAAGTAATCCTTCAATAGATGGGTTAGGTCCATTTAAAACAACATAGGCTTCTTTATTTCTATTTTTAGCTGCACGGTATACACCAAAAGCAGCTCCTAATGCATCTAAATCTGAATTTTTATGTCCCATAACGATAATGTTTGAAGATTGATCTATAAGTTCACGTAAAGCATGTGATATTACCCTTGCCTTTACTTTAGTTCTTTTTTCTACTGCCTTTGCCTTACCGCCATAAAAACTAATTTTATCTTTTTTCTTTACAGCTATCTGATCTCCACCTCTACCTAGTGCTAGATCTTTAGCTCCATTAGCAAAGTCACAGTTTTCTGAAGGAGTTTCTCCATAAGCTCCTATACCTATACTTAATGTGATAGGCATATTATTTCCTGTATCTATTTCTCGTATTTCATCTATTATATCAAACTTTTTAGCTTCTAATACTTCTAAATACTTCTGTTGAAAAACAACTACAAATTTATCTTTAGCATATTTGCGTATTAATCCATTAATCTGACCAGTCCATAGATTTAGCTTATGCTCTATCTCAGCAGAAACTAATGGCCTTTTTAGCTCTTCTGTGCCCTGCATAACATCGTCATAGTTATCCACCTGCATAAGACCTACTACCATTTGTTCTTCTTTATATTTTTTATTTAATTCTTCGTATTTTGTAATCTCTATCCAGTAAAGCATTATAATATAACTTGATGTATGTCCCTTTGGCAACTTAACAATATTATGCGCAACTTTAAAATATCTATCGTTAATATTTACTACAGTTGGAAAGTCATTTTCACTCTGCAATACATTTTTTAGCTGAAAATCTGGAATAACATCCTGAATATCCTTCTCTAGTAAATCTTTAGTTTCTGTAACTTCTAAAAATTTAGGGTTATACCAAGTTATAGTTCCATCGAATTCAACTATGGTTAATGGAATAGGTAAATTTAAAACTGCATATTTAGTTGCTGAATCAATATCAGAAGACAACCCTTCAATATACTTAGTCCATTCTTCACGTCTAATATTACTTATTTTTAAGTTATAATAAATTAGATATGCTAACAAAAATATTCCTAATACACTTATTGCTTTATTATAATAAGATATTAAAAGTATGAATACAAATATTATAATAAGATATATTCTTGTGTCTGGGACTAGCATTCTTGCTATTTTACTATTTTTTATACTTTTCATACTTAGCCTCCTAAGTCTTTAGAGCTATTATTTTTTTAGCTTTCTAATATCAACTACAGAGTCTACTAATCCAACAAATGAAATTGCAGTCAATAACGGACCTATAAAAAGAATTACTCCTATTACAATTATACGAACTACTTTAGGAATATTAGTTTTTTTAATTAGAAAACTTACAACAGATATTCCTTGTAAAAAAAATAAGAAAATAAAAAGCAATGTAACATTTGTAATTAAGCTAACATGATAAATTCCTTCTATATAAGTGGTTAAATAACTTAATGTGAAAATAATGAACGAACCAAGTACAATATTAGGTGGTAGTCTAAATGTACTAAACTGTGGAAGTTCAACTTTATTAAAATTAAAACGCTTTAATGTTGCAATCGATAAATAATAGTTTCCAACAGATATAAATAAAGATTGAATGATTAGTATCGCTGGTATAATCATTAATAAATAGTTTAATATTTGATCTACACTTAAAACATCTACTTCCATATTTTTTAGCATTTCAACCTGTGTGCTAATTATTTCTTGTGAAACAATTGCTATCTCGTCAATTATATTTATGCCAGAAATACTTAAAACAAGCTGGAATGCTACAAATATAGATAAAATTGCTACTATAGCACCTAATCCTACTACTACATAAGGTTCTTTATTTTTACTAATATAATATCCCATTATAATAGTCATTGGACCAAAAATTAATAATAAAAAACCAGCATACAATATTTCTGTTACAATTCCTATTAGTAAACTAAATATAATAAATGATAATATAGAGTATCTAATACCATGTCTATAGGCTAAAATCATAAAAGGCACAGGAATTAGTACTATTAGTATAGATAATAAAGGTAAATACATAGTACTAAAAGCAAATATAGTTGTTATTGCCGCAATTAATGCAGCTTCTACAAGTGCCTTTTTATTGTCGTAACTGTTCAATTAAAATCACTCCTAGTTATTGTCTTATAATGCTATTTTTCTTTTTTACGATATTCTAAGTGTTGATATAAATCTGAAAGATCTCCATACCACTTTTCAAGGTGATGCTCTTCTAATATATGTAGCTTTGATTTTTCCTGTACCTTCTTATCTATAACTTCATATTCAATACCTAATCGTCTTCCTAAGGAATAGGTTACTAAAATAATATTAGCTAACCCTTCTATAAGTAGTTGCTGTCCTTCTTTAGCTCCTTTAAACAAAGCTTCAAAAACTGCAGATACACTATTTAAAAGCTCACATTTAAGAAAATCTATCATCTTTATATTACGACCTATATCAACATTTTTCTTTTGAAAATCAAACATTAATATCCCTCCAGAATGTCACTTAAATGACTATTCTATATATATTCTATTATATACCACTCTTTTCCTTCTATTAAAATCATATTGTTACTTTTTATACTCCATATTCTGCTAAGTATACATATTTTAATATGTATAGTATCTTTCTATTATATACTATTTTTAAAATTGTGGCACCTATATATAAAAAAATCATCTTAGATGATTTTTTTATATTACATATTTTAATAATAGCAATAAAATTACTCCAGGCATACCTAGTATACCAACGACAACAGCATTAAAAGGATTTATTACTAAAGAAATACCCCAAATCTCACCAATTAAATTTACAAAAAAAAGTAAGATTCCGCCTAATATACTATTCCATATTAATCTTATTATCCATTTTAATGGAACTAATAAAATCCATCCTAATGCATATAATAAAATTAGTCCTACAGCATAAGCTAATATAATATTTAATTCTAACTCCACTTAAACTCCCTCCCACTATTTATTTTTACTTGGAAGCCCTAGATTTACTCCAAATCAAACACAGATGTCCAAAATTAGTTTAATTCATATTTTTTATTATATAACAAAATGGAATTTCATATATAATAAAAAATAAGAAGTAGCATATGACTACTTCTTATATTATATAACTATTTTTAACATAATATGATATCTAGTGCAAATTCATCTTTATTCCATTAGCCTTTGCCTGTTTTAAAAGATACGTGTATCTCGCTTTAGTAGCTTCTAATTTATATATAGCATGATCTACTAAGTCGGGGTCACTGCTTACACTATGAAAAAAGTTTTCTGCATCTCGCCATTCTTCGTAAGCTTTTTTTATATTTTGTACTAATTGCTGATCGTCATCTATTTCTTGATCTTTTATCTGATATACCCTATTATATAGACCTTCTAAAACGTTGGCTAACCCTGTAAGTGTCTTCTCTTTTTTTGTAACTATTTCTTTTTCTTCCATTATAGATCCCCCTCCAGACCTCAATATTATCTATAATGCTATCCATTTTTCATTATATTATACCTACATTTTTTTAAAATAGCACTGTGTATCTACCTTTTATATTATAAAATATCTGCTGCCAATTGTGCTAAAGATGATCTCTCGACTTTATTAAATGTTACATGTGCAGCTATATCTTGCTCCTTAAATTTATTAATAACATATGTTAACCCATTACACTCACTGTCTAAATAAGGATGATCAATTTGCTGTGTATCACCCATTAAAACTATTTTACTTCCTTCTCCAACACGAGTGATAATAGTCTTCACCTCATGTCTAGTTAAGTTTTGTGCTTCGTCAATTATAATAAATTGATTTGGTAAGCTTCTACCCCTAATATAAGTTAAAGCTTCTATTTCAACTCTATTCATTCCAACTAGTGTATCTTCTAGCTTTGCAAATGACTTTGTTCCTAAAAGTAGTTCTAAATTGTCATAAATAGGTTGAACCCAAGGCCTAAGCTTCTCATTTTTATCCCCTGGTAAATACCCAATATCTCTACCTACTGGAATAACTGGCTTTGTAATTAATAGTTTTTTATAGCTTCTTTCATCGTTAACTTTATATAGTCCTGTAGCTAATGATAATAATGTTTTTCCTGTTCCTGCCTTTCCTGTTAAGGTAACCAGTCTAATATCATCATTTAATAAAGCCTCTATGGCCATACGCTGTTCTACATTTCTTCCACTTATACCCCAATATATATTTTCTCCGAAAATTAAAGATTTAATTGATCCTGAACTTTTATCGAATCTTCCTACTGCGGATTTATTCACAATATCATCTGCTTTTAATATAATGAATTGATTTGAGAAAAATTTTTCATCTCTAAAATGATCTGTTTCTAAATATCCTTTTTCATAAAATTGATCTATTAGGTACGATGGCATATTGTATGTTTTATAACCTACATATTTTTCATAGATATATTCTTCTATTTTATCATGTAAATAATCTTGACTTTCTATATTTAAACTATCTGCTTTAATTCTCATTATTACATCTTTACTAACTAAAACCACTTTGTTTTCAATTCCTTTTTCTGTTTGTAAGTTTAAAGCAACTGCCAATATTCTATTGTCATTATTTATTTCGTTAAACCATTTAGCCATATTTTTAAAACTTCTATGATTAAGCTCTACTTTTAAAACTCCACCGTTTTCTAACTTTACACCTTTATTTAAACTATTTTGCTTTCTTAAATTATCTAATTCCCTTGCAATTTGTCTAGCATTTCTTCCAATAATATCTGATAAGTTCTTTTTTTTATCTATTTCTTCTATAACAACTGATGGAATAATAATTAAATTATCTCCAAATGCGTATATACTCCTTGGGTCATGTAAAAGCACACTGGTATCAAGTACAAAGGTTTTTTGCATAAATACCTCTACTATTATAGAGGTCTTCACCGTCCTTTCTATTGTAAGTCTTTCCACTAGTATTATATGTTTATTAAATTAAAATGGAATTAATGTATTAAAATTTTAAAATAGATTAAATCTTAAAATTATTGTTTTAAATTCTATTTTATAGTTATTAAAATATGCTTTTGTATACAAAAAAAAGACCTATTTAAAATTTAGAAGATAACTTCTCTAAACTTAAAATAGATCCTTAATTCTTATATTTTAAAATTAATTTAAATTAAATTTTACTAATTCTGTATAGTACCTATGTATTTAAAATCTGTTCCTACAATATGCCTAGATACCCAGTTAATAATAAATTCTATCATGTCTAAAACTACTTGCTTTTGATTCATATCAATATCTTTTGCTAATGTTTCATTAAGTTTATCTATAAATTTTTGATGTTCTTTTTTGTGACTATTTATATCTGCATAATTAAACTTTTCCATAAGCTCTTCTTCATAACCAAAATGATATTTTGTATAGTCACTTAATTCAGTTAATAATGCTATTATTTCATCATAATGATCTGATCCATCATCTAAAGAAACTAAATTATACAATTCAGATCCAATATCAAATAACCTTTTGTGTTGATTATCTACTTCTTCAATACCTGTTTTAAACTTATCCTTCCACTTAAAAATCATACTACAACTCCTCCCTTTAAACTATTAAATTAATTATTTTTGTTGCTTTCTAGTTTACTATCTTTAGTCTTTATTTCACTTTTAATAACTTCATTGTTTAAATCTTTATTTTTATTTTCAATAGTATCCGTATTTATTTTAACATATTCTTCTGAATTAGTATGTAACTCCTCTATCTTTTGTTTTAAGGAGTCATTTTCCTCTTGTAGAACTGTTCCTTCTTTTGTTAAGTTCTTTATTTTTTTATTTAGTTTCATCTGCTTTATAAGACCTAATAATAATACAATAATTGCTCCTAATACTGCAGAACCTAGTATTACCAAAGCCTGAGATACTGAAAACTCTGTAAATAAAACTTTAATATTTACCGGATTTGCATTTTGCAAAGCAAATGTTGCAACTAAAATTGCAAATAGCATTGATATAACAAATTTTGTTTGCATTTTCATTGCCTTTTCCCTCCTTTAATTTAAAATTTATATATTATTCTTGTTTAATACATGGGATTTATACCCATTAATAATAATCTTAATCCAATGGTTTGTAAAGTATTTCTGTAGATATATTTACAAAAAACAATCCTCTTTAAGCAATAATTTTAAACTTATATGCTTAAAGAGGGTTTTATTATTTTTGTGCGTTATATTTAATGCATTTGATTTTCAGGTACAAATGTTGCACAATCAGTTTCTTGTGTATCCTTAGCATTTTTAGGTGTAACTTCTATTTTTGATGCTGTACAATGATCTCCACTCATATAATAATGACAAGTATTTACAACACATTTAATTCCACTATTAGGTTGATTCATTTTTTCTGCTCTCATATATTAACCTCCTATATATTAATATTGTTTTATCAATAATATTATTTGTAAAACTTAATATTTTATACAAAAGGTTTATTACTTGTTTTTAATATATTTAATAATGAGTTCATCTAATTTTTGACTAATGATTAATACTTAATCATTAAAATATGTCTAAATATTATTTTTCGTGTTTTTTAATAAATACTCCATTTTTTCTACATTTAATGGTTGGCTAAATAAATAACCTTGTCCCAACTGACATCCTAAGTTTTTTAAATATAACAATTGTTCATTAGTTTCTATTCCTTCAGCTACTACTAATAAATTTAAACTTTTAGCCATTGCAATAATTGACTTTACTAAGTTTTGTCTTTTAAAAACACTTACTAAATCGTCCACAAAAATTTTATCTATTTTTAATTTATCTAATTCAAAAAGATCCAATTGACCAAGCGAAGAAAAACCTGTTCCAAAATCATCCATAGATATTTTAATTCCCTTAGCTTTTAATTGTTTTAAGTTTTTAATTATTTTTGATATTTGTCCTGAAGATACACTCTCTGTTATTTCTAATTCAATATTACTAAAATCAACATTATTTCTTTTTAATATATTTATTACTTTACTAGCAAATCCACTTCGTTCTAATTGTTTTACAGATATGTTTACAGCTATAGGAATTAGAGTATATCCCTTGTTTTTCCATAAGTTTATTTGTTTACATACTTCTTCTAAAACCCATTCTCCTATAGAAATAATTTGTCCTGTTTTTTCGGCTACAGGTATAAATTCTCCTGGAGAAACCCTGCCTAAAATAGAATTTTCCCACCTTAGTAAAGCTTCTGCTGCTACAATCTTTTGATTTTCTATATGAAATATAGGTTGGTAATAAATAGAAAGCTCTTTATTATATATTGCCCTTACTAAATAATTAGATATAAAAAATTTCTGCTCAATTTCTTGAGACATCTCTTTTGAATAAAAGCAAAAACTTTCATTCACTTTATGTTTTGACTTATACATTGCTATATTAGCATATCTTACTAAAGTTTCCGCTTTATTTGCATCTTGAGGAAACCTACTTATTCCAATATTAACTTTTAAATGTAATGTTGTATTTTTTATATTATAAGGTTGAGTTATTTTATATAATAAATCTTTAATAAGACTCTCAACATCTTCTATATTATCTTTATTATATAAAATTGCAAAATCATCTCCACCAAATCTTGATAATAAGCAGTCATCAGCGACTAATAAAGATATTCTTTTAGAAATTTCAATTAGTAACTTATCTCCAATAAGATGTCCTAATGAATCATTTATTTCTTTAAATCCTTCTATATCCATAATAATAACAGAAAACCTGTTAGTAGAAATTTTATTGCTTTCTTCTTCATACTCCATAATACATCTATCTGTTATTTCTAAAAAATAATTTCTGTTATACAATTGAGTTAATACATCTTTTTGTTGAAGTTCTAAAAATCTTCTATCAATTTTCTTTTTTTCAGATAAATCCTTAAAAATAGCTACGTAATGTGTTATTTTACCATAATTATTTTTTATACTTTGAACAGTTATCCATTCAGAATGTATACTTCCTTTTTTATCTCTTATCCATATTTCTCCGCTCCATCTTCCTTTGCTTAATAATTCATCCCATAATTCTTCATAAAATTTAGAATCATGAAAATCAGATTTTAATATATCAGTTGTTTTATTATATACTTCTTCTAAAGAATAACCTGTTATTTCTATAAATGCATTATTAATCCATTGTATATATCTTTTACTATTAATTATTAATACGCCTTCTGAATTATTTTCAAGTGTTTTTTTAAACAAATGAAGTTGTCTTTCATTAGACTTTTTCCTAGAAATATCTATATATATATCGTATACTCCAATTATTTCATTATTATAAATAATTGGATAGTCCAACATTTCAACTTCTATTAATTTACCATCTTTTCTTTTTCTTAAACCTTCATGTTTTAATAATTCCCCACTGTATACTAATTCTATATTTCTATTTATATTATCTATATTTTCAGGTGATGAAACTAAGTCAGCAATAGACCTATCTTGTGCTTCTTTTAAAGAATACTGAAACATATTAGTAAAATTATGATTTATATTGACAACTCTATGTTCTTTGTCTAGAATAGCAACTGCATAAGGTGAGGCAAAAAACAATTCATCAAACATTAATTTATCTTTTTCATTATTGTTCATTACAATTACATAAGATATATTGTTTTTATTATATATTTTAGTCTCTGCTAAAAAAAGTTCTCCATTTTTTCGTTTATGTAACCATTGAAAAGATGCATATTCCTTATTATTGAGTATACTTTCAATAATTTCCTTGCCTTTAACTGTGGAAAGTCTACCATCTCTTTGCTTTTCAGGAGATAAATCGTATGGCTTTAATCCAACAATCTCTTCTTTTTTATCGTAGCCAAACATATCCACTGCTATCTTATTACAATCAATAATAAACGAATCTTTTAATACATATAATGCGCAAGGGAGTATATCTTTTAATTCTTCAAAATCTAGCTTATAACTTTTTTTATTATCCATTAATATTCCCACTCCCTACTTTTATTTGAGTGCTTTATTATATTTCGTTTTTATATTAAAAAAAATATTTTGTCAATTCGATTATACCATTATTATCCTTTTGACACAATTACACATACTTTGTTTTTAAAAGACAAATATATATAATAAACCTTAGTATTTTAACTCTAAATTTACATTCTTATATAAATAAAGCCTTAGTACCAATAAAATAAAAACCATGGATAATTCAGTATAAAACTGATATTTACCCATGATTTTAGATTGTTCATTTTAAATTAAGTTAATTTATATTTCCTCGGCAATAGCCTACTCTACTGTAACTGATTTCGCTAAATTTCTTGGCTTATCTACATCGCAGCCTCGCTTTACAGCTACATGATACGATAATAATTGTAATGGAATAATAGCTAAAGGAGCTATTACATCATCTGCTGCATCTGGTACATATATAACTTCATCTGCTGACTTTTCTACAGAAGTATTTCCTTCCTTAGAAACAGCAATTATATATCCACCTCTTGCCTTTACTTCTCTCATATTGCTTATCATCTTATCGTATAAATGATCTTGTGTAGCTAATGATATAGTAGGTGTTCCTTCTTCTATTAATGCTAGAGTTCCATGCTTTAATTCACCTGCTGCCATAGCCTCTGAATGAATATAAGTTACTTCTTTTAACTTTAAAGATCCTTCTAATGCCATATTATAATCTATGCCTCTTCCAATAAAGAAAACATCTTCTTTTTCTGTCATTTTAGATGCGATTTCTTCTAGTTTAGAAGTATCTTTTAATATATATTCAACCTTTTCTGGAAGCGTTGAAAGTTCTTTTAAGATATTATTGTATTTTTCGTCACTTATATTATCTGTTAACTTTCCTAAATATAAGGCCATAATTATAAATGCAGCTACTTGAGTTGTGTATGCCTTTGTTGATGCAACTGCTATTTCTGGTCCAGCCCATGTATATAATATATCATCAGCTTCTCTAGCTATAGAGCTTCCAACTACATTACATACAGCTAATGTTCTCGCTCCTTTTTCTTTAGCAAGTCTTAATGCTGCTAAAGTATCCGCTGTTTCTCCAGACTGACTTACAACTATCATTAATGTCTTATCATCTATAAAAGGATTGTTATATCTAAACTCAGATGCAACATCTGTTAATACTGGAATTTTAGCATACTTTTCTATTAAGCTTTTTCCTACGATTCCAGCATGATATGCTGTACCACAAGCAACTATATATATCTTATTTATACCTTTTATATATTCTTCTGTAAGATCAATATCATCTAATCTAATATCATTATCCTTAGTTATTCTAGGTGAAATCGTATCTCTTAATGCTTTTGGCTGTTCAAATATTTCTTTTATCATAAAGTGGTCGTAACCACCTTTTTCTGCTTGGTCTATATCCCAAGTTATATTATAAACTTCCTTTTCTACTTTATTACCTTCAAAGTCCATTATAGATACATGATCTTTCTTTAATACTGCCATTTCTCCATTTTCTAATAAATATATATTTCTGGTATAGTTTATAACTGCAGGTATATCTGATGCTATAAAGTTTTCTCCTTCTCCTACACCTATAATTAAAGGACTGTCTTTTCTTACTGCTATTAACTTGTCTGGATCATCTTTTGACACTATAGCAAGTGCAAATGCTCCTTCTAGTCTTGCTATGGTCTTTTTAACTGCATCTAGTAAATCTCCTTTATAATAATTATCTATAAGGCAAGGAATAACTTCTGTATCTGTTTCTGATAAGAAATTATATCCTTTTTCTATAAGCTCATCTTTTAAATCATTAAAGTTTTCTATTATTCCATTATGAACTACAGCTATATTTTTAGATGAATTAAAATGAGGATGTGAGTTTCTATCAGATGGCTCTCCGTGAGTTGCCCATCTCGTATGTCCTATACCTATATTCCCATTTACCTTTATTTTTTTCGTGTTTTCTTCTAATACTGCTAATCTACCTTTACTTTTTCTAATATCTAGATTTTGATTATCATCTAATACAGCTATTCCTGCTGAATCGTAACCTCTATACTCTAATTTTTCTAATCCATTTACTAATACATCTATCGATTGTTTATTACCTATATATCCAACTATTCCACACATGTCTAATCTCCTTCCAATTCTTAAAAACTTAAAGAATTATATGGTTTTATTTTTTTCAAAATTCCTACTTTTATCCTGTAAACTTAATATAATAAATTTACTTGTTTAAAACAACAAAATAAAGAATAGCAAAAATAAGCCTCTAGAAATATAAAAATATTTCAACAGACCTTTTCACCTGAATCTCTTTGTTCCATCAATTGCTTAATGGGTTTGTAGATCCGCTATCGGTGGTGAATAACACCGCAGGGCATCCGCCGAAATCTCGATTAACCCTGACCCTCGTCAACTCAGATATATATCCGTATCTATCTAAGTTCTGGCGCTTTAAATTTAGTTTTTAGTAATATTTGTCATTACATCACTCCTTAATTAAATTTTTAATTAAACAATACACTTTGAAATTTTAAGGTTTACTAAGTGTAAGTTTCAATACTTATTATATGATATAAAAATTAATTTGACACTCAATATTGAAACTTTCAAAGAGTATCATCTCATTTTATCATAATTGTATAATTATAACAACAAACATTTATTCCCTTAATTCGACATTAATATATAATCTTAGTGTTTCTGTTAAAATTAATTTTTCTACTTTTAACCTATATTCTCTATCTTCTATTTTAAAAATTCTTTTGTCTATTACCTCTACAATTATATCTGGATCAATATTTTTTATTTGTTTTCCTAATAACGAATTGTACTTTTGCTTAATATTCTTTTCAATATCTATTTTATCAATATCATCTATATTATCTATTTCGCCTTCAGATGTATTTTTAAGTGGCCCTTTATTATTTTGTTCATTTGTAGTATTATCTTGTGTTTCATTAAAATTTAAATTGACTTCTATATCTTGAAGTATAAGATCTTGTGTATTAATAGATTCTTCTAACTTTTTAAGTCTTGCATCTTTATCCTCTATTGTAGTTTCTAGATACGTTATCCTTTTATATTGGTTATCTAACCTATAACTAACTATAACAGCTAAAACAGATGCACCTACTAATGTTCCACATATTATACCTGTTATAAAAGATATTAAAAATTTTAAGGTTCCTTTTCTTAATTTCCCCATATATCCCCACACCTTTGTATAAGCTTAATCAAAGTATATCCTGCATTTGCTCCTAAAAGGGCTGCAAAAATATATATTATCTGCTTTAGAATAGTTTTTATTTCACCTTCAAACAAACCTTTATCTATTACTTCAAAAGAAGAAAATGTACCTCCAAGTGCAATAGCCATAGCCCATACCTTAATAGAACTAGATAAGTTAATCATTGATCTAAGAGGTGGATGCCCTGTTATTATGGCTCCTATTCCTGAAAAAATACTTGCTCCTATGACTACTCCAAAAGAAATACAAAAATTTTGAATAAAGCTTGTAAGAAAATTAGACAATAATATCACCATACCTTTTAATAATCCTTTTTTAAAAGATATGATATTTATGATTTATTTATGTTTACTAAAATTTACTTATTGACCGCATGGTCTGTTTTATATATAATAAAATACAGACTTGGTAGTCTGTATTTTATTAAAAAGGAGAGGATTACTATAAAAAGGGAAGGAAAAAATATTAAAAGCAAAAATAAAATTCTTGAAGCCGCATTAAATGAATTTGGACAAAAAGGTTATAATAACGCTTCAATAAATAGTATTTGTAGTGATAACAACATATCAAAGGGACTTATTTATCATTATTTTAAAAGTAAAGATGAGCTTTTTCTTTTATGTGTAAAAGAATGCTTTGAAACATTAAGTGATTACCTGCAAAAAAATGTTGTATTTTATAATGACAATGTTGAAAAAAGCATACAAAATTATTTTATGACCCGACATAAATTCTTCAGTGAAAATAAAGAATTTAGACAAATCTTTTACGATACAACTTTGCAGACTCCTAAACATTTTAAAAAACAAATTTATGACTTAAAAAGAAATTTAGATTCTGTAAATCAAAGCTTTTTAGAAAAAATCTTTAATCAATTAAGTCTTAGAGAAAGCATTTCCATTGATAATGCAATGGAGTATTTTGCTACATTCCAAGAGTTTTTCAATAGCTATTTTCAAAAGAAACAATCTGAAAATAACAATTCTTTAGATGTAATGGAAACCCGTGAAACACAATACCATAAAATACTTGACATTATGCTTTATGGCATCGCAAAACAGGAGGATAAACGATGATTACACTTAACATTTTAAAATTAATAATTACTATAATAATTGCATTTATAGGCGGTAAGCTTATGAAATTGATTAAAATGCCTTCAATACTAGGGTGGTTAATTACTGGTATGATTCTTGGCCCTCACGCTCTTAATTTTCTTGATAGCTCTATAATGCAACAAAGTTGGTATCATAGTATAGTACAAATATTAGAATGCTCTGTTGGACTCATGATAGGTACAGAACTAGTATGGAAAAAGATTAGCAAGTTTGGAAAACAAATCTTTGTTACAACACTTACTCAATCTTTAATGACCTTCTTAGTTGTGTCTGCAGCATTTGCAGTAGTATTTTATAAAATGGATATCTCGTTATATTTAGCTTTTATTTTTGGAGGCATTGCCTTGGCCACTGCTCCAGCACCTGCGTTATCAATTGTCAGTGAATATAAAACAGATGGCCCAGTAACAAAAACATTGATTCCGATGGCAGCTCTTGATGATATAATAGGAGTTATAGTATTTTTCTCCGTAGTTGGTACTGTTGCAGCTAATATATCCGCAGAAAAACTACCATTATATATGATATTATTGGTTGTTTTTTTACCGATTATTATCGGTATTGTAGTAGGACTTCCATCAGGATTAATTTTAAAAAAGGAAAGACCACCAGTTATAACATCATTACTTTTATTTAGTATGATACTTGTGGCTTCTGGTATAGGTTTCTTTTTAAACTATATTGTTTTTCCAAAGCCTGCCTTAAACTTTATGTTAATTGGTATGGCATTCTCCGCTACATTTGCTAATATTGTTTCAGAAGAACGATTAAAAAGTATTATGAGCTCATTTAATCCTATATTAGGCTTTAGCCTTGTTGTTGTTATTTTAAATCTTGGTGCTCCTTTAGATTATAATTTAATATTAGATGCAGGAATATTCACTTTGATTTATATATTATTTAGAGCCGCTGGTAAGATTGGGGGAACATATTTAGGTGGGGTCATAACTCAGTCATCTCCAACAGTAAAGAAATATTTAGGACTTACACTACTTCCACATTCAGGTGTATCCCTTGTATTTACTGGCATTGCCGTTTCGATTTTAAGTACACCAGCACCAGAGTATGCAAAAATTATTCAGGGAACAATTGCGGCAGCAGCAGTTATTAATGAAATCATTGCCGTTATCCTTTCCAAACAAGCATTCAAATGGGCAGGTGAATTTCATAAATCTCCAAAACATAGTATGGAGTAACACAAAACTTTATTAAATAAAGAATCAGGAGAAGTCATATAATAAATTTATTATGTGACTTCTCCTATTTTTTAAGAACTTTATTTTCTATAATAGATTTTTATTTTTGATAATAAAAATTGTCTTGCGTTATATATAGTTGTGTTATTATGTTGTATCAATCTTTATTTAATTCCATCAATATTTATTATATTTATACAGCTGTTTCTATTATAAAACCAGTTAATTTTTACCCTAATTTATCTCCCTTTTTAACTGGTTTTGTTGGTCCTATTAAAACCACACCTTCGTCTGCATAAACACCTAACACTAAAATCTCTGACATAAAGTCCGCAATCTGTCTAGGCGGGAAATTAACAACTGCCAAAACTTGTTTTCCTACAAGGTCTTTCATGTCATGACATTCAGTTATTTGGGCACTAGACTTTTTTATTCCTATTTCTTCTCCTAAGTCAACCCATAGTTTATATGCAGGTTTTCTTGCCTTTTCAAAGTCTTCTACTTTTATAACTTCTCCTACTCGAATATCTAACTTTAAAAAATCATCAAAGGTAGCCATGTTTAAATCTCCCTTCTACCCTCTAAAGCTTTTGTTAATGTAACTTCGTCTGCATATTCTAAATCTCCACCTACAGGTACACCATGAGCAATTCTAGATACTTTAATCCCCATTGGTTTTAAAAGCTTAGATATGTACATTGCAGTAGCTTCACCTTCAATATTAGGGTTTGTAGCAATTATTACTTCTTCTATATCTTCTTCCTTTAAACGTGATAGTAATTCTTTAATTTTTATATCTTCTGGACCTACCCCTTCTAATGGAGATATAGCTCCATGTAAAACATGATAATAGCCTTTAAATTCCTTAGTTCTTTCCATAGCTATTACATCTCTAGGATCTTCAACAACACAAATTGTTGAAGAGTTTCTTCTTTTATCGCTACAAATATCACATGTCTCTTTATCAGTTAAGTTAGAACATATATTACAGTATTTAACACTTTCCTTAGCCTTTACAATTGCATCTGCTAAACTATGAGCATCATTTTTAGGTAAGTTAATAACATGAAAAGCTAATCTTTGCGCCGTTTTTCTTCCTATGCCTGGAAGCTTAGTAAATTCTTCAATTAACTTTGCAATAGATGCTGAATAGTAGTTCATAATTAGAATAACCCAGGCATATTTAGATTACCTGTAATTTTACCCATTTCAGAAGCCATCATATCCTCTGCAGAACGAATAGCTTCATTAACAGCTGCTGTAATTAAGTCTTCTAACATTTCAATATCATCTGGATCTACTACTTCTGGTTTAATTTCCATTCCTACTATTTCTTTTTTACCTGTTATTTTAACAGTAATAGCTCCTCCACCAGCAGTTGTTTCAAGAACTTTCTTTTCTAACTCAGACTGTGTTTCCTCCATCTGCTTCTGCATTTTTTGTACCTGTTTCATCATATTATTCATATTGCCTCCGCCCATTCCACCTGGCATACGTCTTTTAGCCATAAAAAATTCCTCCTCTTATTTTAATAATTTTCTTATTATCTAATTTAATATATCTATACTTTATATAAAATTTATATAAAGTAAGTTTTATATATTATATCATAATTATTGTAAATATATTATTCATCTATTATTTCTATAATATCGTTTATATCCTTTGGCAGTGTTTCTTTAAGAATTTCTTCAGGATCCTTTTTTTCTTCTTCATTTTCCATAGCAAGGCTACTTTCCATTACAAAAGAAAGGTCTACAACCTGTCCTGTAATTCTATGAATTATAGTACATATATACTCTTTTGTTTTTTCTTTATCTAAAGCCTCTCTATGGAATCCAAAGCCCTCTTTAAAAGAGATTACTAAAGCATTTCCTTTTAACTCGAAGACTTCTCCTTCTTTCAAAAGAGCCTGGATTTGCGCCTTTTTCTCTTTGCGCATTTCATCTAAAATGTCCTGCCATTTCCCTTTAATAACATTAAGATCTAATGGACTACTGCTAGTAATAGTTTTTTCTACTTGCTTTTGGTCTTCTATATTTTCTTTATTTGTACTTTCTACTACTACAGTATTTTTATTTACAGTTTTATTATTTGAATAAGGTACAGATTTATTTTGAAAGTCATTCTTTGGTAAAGATTTAATACTACTTCTTTGGACTTTTATTTCTCCAGAGGCTATTGTGTTTTCTAACTCTTTTACTCTTTCTATAAGACCTTCTAATGAATCGTCACTTTCTTTTTTACATAGACTTACAATAGCTATTTCTATTAATGCTCTAGGTTGAGCAGAGTTTTTGAGTTTACTTTCTACATCTGATAAATTATATATAAAAGAACTAATTTGATTTATACTGAATAAACCTGCCTGCTCTTTAAGTAATTTTTTTCTTTCATCTGGTAAGCTTAATATTTCATCTACTTCTACATTCATTTTAACAAGTAATAGAGTTCTAAAATGACTTATTAAGTCCTTAATAAGCCTTCCTGGATCTTTGCCCTCCATAATCATTTCATTTATAAGTGTAAGTACTGTAGATGTATCTTGTTTTGCTATTTTATCTACTATATTAAATATAAATTCATAATTAACCATACCTAATATACTTACTACATTATCATAGGTTAATGTGTTGTCAGTAAATGATACACATTGTTCTAAAATACTTAATGCATCTCTTAATGCACCTTCTGAATTAATTGCTATTAATCTAAGGGCTTCTTCTTCATAGTCAACATTTAATTCATTGCATATAAAAGATAAGCGACTTATTATATCTTTTATCTTAACTGGCTTAAAGTCGAATCTTTGACATCTGGATAATATAGTAGCTGGTATTTTTTGAGGTTCTGTAGTGGCTAATATAAATATAACATAACTTGGTGGTTCTTCTAAAGTTTTTAATAGAGCATTAAAGGCTCCAGTACTAAGCATATGAACCTCATCTATAATATAAATTTTATATTTTCCTTTAGAAGGTGCATATTTAACATTTTCAATAATTTCTCTTGCATTATCTACCTTATTATTGGAAGCTGCATCTATTTCAATAACATCCATTATATTTTCTGTTAAAATCCCTTCACATACTTCACAGTTATTACATGGATTAGCATCTTCAGGATTAATACAATTTACTGCTCTTGCAAATATTTTCGCTGTAGATGTTTTACCTGTTCCTCTGGTTCCTATAAATAAATAAGCATGAGCTATATTAGACGATTTAATTTGGTTTTTTAAAATTGTAGTTACTTGCTCTTGTCCTGCTACGTCTTCAAAAATATTAGGTCTAAACCTTCTGTACAGTGCTTTGTAGGACATTGATTCACCTTCTTTTCTTTCGTTATATAAAAACTAAATTAATTATATTTCAAGAAAATATTTTTTTCCTTTGTTACTATTACAATATTATGTTCAGATAATATAAAACTTTCTATAATATCACTTGTATAAGGATATTCAAACTGAAGTTTACCATCTTTATCATATTTAAATAATGTTCTTAATGAATGAGCTATAATATCATTTTTATAATTATCTAAACCAACAATATCATCACTTATTTTCATTTCATCTATAAGTTCTCCTTCATAAGATATTGTTTTTATTTTATTTCCATTAGATGAATAGATAATACTATTTTTATTTCTATTTTCACCATATATAGATATATAATCTTCATTTGTATTATCTATCAATGTTATAGGTTCATTAAAGTCAGTTTGCCATTTTACTTCATTATTATTATCTATACTAAATATATTTTTTTCATCTACTACAATTAAATCACTTTTAGAGTTGAAAAATACATTTAATATAACATTATTTTCTAAATTTTTTGTTCCTAATAAATTTCCTTGTAAATCGTAAATTAATATTTTATTCTTCAATTTACCTTCATCTGTTCCTATAGTGCTAATAGATATTCTATCATTCTTCTTTGAAATATCAAGGTTAGTTACTTCATCATCTCCAAGTGCTATTTCAGAAATTTTTTCACCTATTTCATTTATTATAGTAAAATATTTCACTGGACCTTCTATATTATGATATATTATTACATAATTATCTTCACATATATTAAAGTCTTCATATGGTTTTTCTAATGTGTTTTCATATATTTCTTCTCCATCTTTATTAATTCGTATTATTTTATTTGTATTTTTATCTATTATATATACACTATTAGAATTTGTCTTTATTACTGGGTTAACTATCCCTAAATTTTTACTCCATAACTGCTCTCCATCTTTATTATAATAAATTAAAATGCCTTCTATATATTTTATTAATCCCTTATTTAACTTCTTATAAACTGTTTGACTTCTATATGTTGTTTCTATCTCTTTAACTATAGATAGGGCTGCACCGTCTGCCATAGTCTTAGCCTTTAAGTAATTAATAGTTCTAGGATTTATGAACAATAAAATAATCATAAAAACTATTATAATAAATAGTCTGTTTTTTTTCTTTCGCATCTTTAAATCTCCTTATGAAAAATTAATGTTTCATGTGGAACATCAACTTAGAAATTATACTAAAACAAGCCTTTATCTATGTTATATTCAATAAATTTTACTTAAATCCTCTATAACTTTATTTCTTTTTAAAAATTATAGAAAGTATAAATAACATGCCTATGTATCCGAATAATGGATAAACGAATGTTACTAAATTTTTAAACCCTAATGTAGCAAGTGGTATGGATATTATGCAAATAATAATACTTATAATACTCTTGTTAATTCCTGTTAAATTTGAAAGTCCAGCTATACATCCATAACCGTTAGCAACTGCAGTAGTAAACATAGAAAGTAATAAAACTAAACTATATAAATTTTTCCATGTATTGCTTAAACTACTTGCAACTTTGATCATAGGTACTTCTAATCCTATTATGCTACTATGTAAAACTAGTAAACTTAATAAAATTGTTAGGGCTAATATTCCTAGTATTATTCCACCTAATAATCCACCTAATTTTGCAGCTTTTTTATTAACAATTAAAGAATCTAAAGAACACATAACTACTGTTGCCCCTATAGTATTATAAGCAAAGTAAGTAAAAGCAGACAATACCCACTTAAAATCACTTAATATTTTAATTATTAAATACTTTACTCCCTTCACATTATCAAATATATTACTGTCTATCAATGGAGAGGTATGCAAGTTACTAAATATGAATTCATTTTTATATATAACATTAACTCCAACCCATAATATTATAAACACAAGGAAAGGTACTATGGCTTTATTAACATTTGCAATTCCTTTAACTCCAAATAAAAAAACTAAAAAAGTTACTAAAGCCATTGCAATAATTCCATATTTGTAAGGTATATTAAAATTTTCATAAGCTACGGCTCCTCCACCAGACAGCATAACTGTATAACTAGTAAATAATAAAAATATTAATACTATGTTTATGACATTAAAGAATCTTTTTTCAAAATATATACTTGAAAACTCTTCAAAACTTTTTATTCTTTTTGTAAAAACAGTATTAAGTACTACCATTCCTAATAGCATAAATAAAATGGTTACTATAAATACTCCTAATGTACCTTTCATTCCATATGTACCAAAAAACTGAAGAATTTCCTGTCCTGAAGCAAATCCTGCTCCTATAACAGTTCCAATAAATACACTAGCTAAAGTATATGCTGATTTTTTTGTTGTCATATCTAACTCCTCCTTTTTCAATTATATGGTTATGAAAGAGTTTAGATAATAATAACTTTTTTATTAAAATTAGATCCATATATTTGGATAATAAATAGAGTTTTCTGCATTATAAAAATTTTTTAGGAAAAACTAACTGTACATTAATCAGATTTTATTATAGGAGGAAAATTAATGGCTTTATCTAATTTACAAAAAAATGACTCAATAAATATTAATTCGCCTATGGCCTCTGTTGAGTTTAGTATTATGCTATCTAAATATATTAATATGTACTATAAACCACCTTTTAAAGAATTAGTTATACTTTGCATTGGAACTGACCGGTCTACTGGAGATTCTTTAGGGCCTCTTGTTGGTCATAGTTTAATTAAATCTATTATTAAATATGATTATGTACATGTATACGGTACACTTGATGATCCTGTCCATGCTAAAAACTTAAAGGAAAAAATGAACCATATATACACTTCCTTAGAAAATCCTTTTGTTTTAGCAGTTGATGCTTGTTTAGGCAAAATAGATAGAGTAGGTTATATTGCTGTTAATAAAGGGCCTTTAAAACCTGGTGCCGGAGTAAATAAAAAACTTCCAGAGGTAGGAGATATACATATTACTGGTATTGTTAATTTAGGTGGATATATGGAATATATGGTACTTCAAAATACAAGATTAAGTCTTGTAATGAAGATGTCTGATACCTTGGTTAGTTCTATTAAATATTCAATTTGGAAAATTAACCAAGAAAAATTAGCATTTAAATAAAATAACATNNTTTTTCTATTTAAATAATCTTTCATATCTTCTAGTTTCAATAATATTTTCTATTTCATCGATTGTTTTGTTTTTTGCATTTATTAGTATGGCACCGTACATGTTTCCATCTATAGAATTATTAACACTACTAATGTCATTATTAATATCTGCATACACTATTGCATCAATATGACCTGAATCATTATAATCAACTACTTCATAGCCTCTATTTTTTAGTTCTGCTTTTAATTCATTTAACTCTTCTTGAACAGCTACTCTTTTCAAATAAAACACCTCCTAGAAATAGTATATCTAGGAAGTATATTTTTCATTCCTTTATAAATAATTAAATTCATAATATTATAAGTAAAATATTAAAAATAAATCTACCCTGCTTGCTCAGAAGTTTTACTTCTTTTAAGGTCTGCTCTATCTAATGAATTAGTTTTAGCTCTTTCTAAAGCTTGTAGCTCTTCAACAGAAAGAGAATAATTAGATGTTCCACCTTTTATAGGTTTAGCATATGAAACAGTTTCTACTCTACCGTATATACCACTTAAAATAATACCATCATTGTTTTCATCTAATAAACTAATTGAATAACTTAAATCACTTCCTATATCATCAAAAGCATTGTACCTTACTATTCCTATTTTTTGCACACAAAAACTTAAACGATTACTTAGTATATCTATGTTACTTTCTATTTCATTTAGTTTCTTATGTACTTCTTCTATATTATCAATATGTTCAAATAAGATTTTTTCTATTTGCTTTCCATCAGTTCCTCTTACTAGTTTTCTATATTTTTCTTTTAAATTAGAACTTATTGTCATAGTTATTATTAAAAATATAATAGTAAATAAATTAATTCCTAAGCTAAACATTAACAATAAAGTGCTATTCTTTTCAAAAAAATATATTAATGATTCCATGTAAAATCTCCTTTCTTGTTTTTAATACTATTATAACTTAAATTTATTCTATAAAATATACTTTTTTCTTTATTAATTTTTATTTAATTTTATCCACAAAAAATATAAAACGACTACATTGATATGTTTTGTGGATAACTTTGTAAAATTAATATTTATTAATTATCCACAATTTTAATGGTAGTCGTCATTATTTATTTATCTATATAACCTGTGTATATCTTTAAATATATCTGTAAACCTTAATATTTAATAAAAATATAAACAAGTTTATATTTCACTACATATCTCTTTAATAGCTACTATAGCTTTATCTATATCTTCTTTAGTATTAAAATAACCTATACCGAATCTAACAGTTCCCTGCTCGAAAGAACCTATTGTTTTATGAGCCAGTGGAGCACAGTGCAATCCTGACCTTACTGCAATATTAAATGCACTATCTAGTATATAAGCAATTTCTGAAGAATCTTCAGAACCTATATTAATAGATACAACTGCTCCTTGTTTTTCTGCATCTTTAGGTCCATAAATCTTCACAGGTTCAATTTTTTTTAGTTCATCTATAAAATACTGTGTAAGTTCTTTTTCATGATTTCTTATTTTTTCTAAGCCTTCTTTTAATATAAATTCTATTCCTGCACCTAATCCTGATATTCCTGGTGCATTTGCTGTTCCACTTTCATACCTATCTGGCATCATTTGTGGCTGAGTAAGCTCTTCAGACTTACTTCCTGTTCCACCTTCTTTAAAATGCATAACATTTAAATTTTCTCTAATATATAAGAATCCTGTTCCTTGCGGTCCCATAAGTCCTTTATGGCCTGGAAGTGCTAGTAGATCAATATTCATTTCATTAACATCTATATCGTATATTCCTCCAGTTTGTGCTCCATCTACTAAGAATAATACATTTGCTTCTTTTGCTATTTTTCCTACTTCTTTTATAGGCATTATTGTTCCAGTTACATTAGATCCATGGGTTAATGCTATCATTTTAGTATTACTTTTTATAGCATTTTTTATATCTTTAGTATTTATAAATCCTTCACAATCACATTGAATAATTGTGTTTTCTATACCTTTTGATTCTAAAGATTTAATCGGTCTTAATACAGAGTTATGCTCCATGCTAGATGTGATAACATGATCTCCTTCTTTTAAAACTCCTTTTATTGCTAAATTTAAAGAGTCTGTTGCATTACAAGTAAAAACTACTTGCATTGGGTTTTCTATATTAAATAGTTTTGCTATCAATTCTCTAGTTTTAAAAATTCCTCTACCAGCTTGTAAAGCTAGTTGGTGTCCTGACCTTCCTGGGTTAGCTCCAAAATTCTTCATATGATCTAATACTGCATCATATACTTTTTCTGGTTTAGGGTAAGATGTAGCTGCATTATCTAAGTAAACCATAGAAATCACTCCTTTAATTTAATAGATTTAAAATTCTATCTAAATCATCCTCATTATAATATTCTATTTCAATTTTACTTTTTTTGCTACCCTTAACTATGTTTACTTTAGTCCCAAACAACGATCTTAAATTTTCTTCTATTTCAACTACAAATATATCTTTAGGTTTTTCTACTTTTTTCTCTTTATTTTCTGTATTATTTAATTCTTTTACTAATTTTTCTACTTGTCTTACACTTAAGCTTTCTTTTATTACTTTTTTTGCTAACTCATACTGACTATCCTTTGGTTTTATACTGAGTATAGCTCTACCATGACCACCGCTAATTTCTCCAGCTATAATAAGGTCACTTACTCTTTTATCCAGTCGAAGTAATCTTAATATATTAGATATATAAGATCTACTTTTTCCTAAAGCTTCTGATAGCTCGTCCTGTTTAACATTGTACTGATCTATTAAATACTGATAAGCTCTTGCTTCTTCTATAACATTTAAATCCTGTCTTTGTAAATTTTCAATTAAAGCAATTTCTAAAAGTTGTTTTTTATTATAATGCTTAACTATACAAGGTACTTCTTTTAATCCAATACTTTTTGCAGCTCTTATTCTTCTTTCACCTGCAATTATCATGTAGTTTTCTTTATCCTTAATAACAACTATGGGTTGTATTATTCCATGAACTTTAATAGAGCTTGCTAATTCATTTATATTTTCTTGATTGAAAAACTTTCTAGGTTGGTTAGGATTAGGATATATCTTATCTATAGGAAGCATTTGTATTCTTTCTTCACTTACTTTTTCTTCTACTACATTTAAATTAAGCATATCAGGAATAAGAGCTTCTAATCCTTTTCCTAATCCTCTTTTTCTAGGTTTCGCCATTTATATCACATCCTCTTCTAAATCTAAAAATTCCTCTGCTAATTCTGTGTATGCTATTGCTCCTTTAGATTTTTTATCATAATAAATAACGGGTTGACCGTGACTTGGAGCTTCTGCTAACCTTACATTCCTAGGGATTATAGTGGTATATACTTTTCCCCTAAAATAATTTTTAACTTCATCTACAACCTGAATAGAAAGGTTCGTTCTTCCATCAAACATACTTAGAATTACTCCTTGAACCTCCAGATTAGGATTTAAATTTCTCTTTACTAACTGTATTGTGTTCATAAGCTGACTAACTCCTTCCAGTGCATAATACTCACACTGTATAGGAATTAAAACACTGTCTACTGCTGATAAAGAGTTTATTGTTAATAAGCCTAATGAAGGTGGACAGTCAATAAATATATAATCATAATCCTCTTTTATTTTATTAATAGCCTCTTTTAATCTTAATTCTCTGTTTTCCATTTCTGTAATCTCTATCTCTGCTCCAGCCAACTGTACACTAGAAGCTATTAAAGCTAAATTTTCATATTCTGTAGTTACTATAGAATCTCTAATATCTACTTCATCAATCATAACGTCATAAATAGTGTATTCAACAGAATTTTTGTCGACACCTAATCCACTGGTAGTATTACCCTGTGGATCTATATCGATAACACAAACTTTTTTGCCACTTTCAGCAATACATGCACTTAAGTTTACATTCGTAGTTGTTTTGCCAACTCCACCTTTTTGATTGAAAACTGCAACTACCTTTCCCATTACTATATCCCCCTTTAAACTCTCTGTTTTTAATGTTATAAAAAAGTATGCTTTTTTATAACATTAAAAAGTAAATTTACTAATATAAATAAGTACTTAAGAATATATTATTACAATAGTATAAGTATATATTTCAAACTATTAAAAAGACACCATATTGCTTAACCATAGGAGGGTACTACTATGTTTAAAATTATAATGACTACTTTCTGGATAGTTTTTATATCTGAATTAGGTGATAAAACGCAATTGCAAACTATGCTTTTAGCCACTCAATCAAAGTCTATTTGGCCTGTTTTTTTAGGTTCTGCTTTAGCACTTATTTTAAGTTCATTTTGTGCTGTTTGTCTTTCAACTGTTTTGACTAAATATATTCCTACTCACTACCTACAGACAGGTGCTGGAGTAGTTTTTATTGTTATAGGTGTATTAACTTTATTCGGCCGTATGTAACTTTTAAAAAAAGATTACTAAATTTAGTAATCTTTTTTTATATTAATTTTTAGGTATTTTTACTTTTACTTCTATATATTCACCTTTATCTAATTGCTCAAATTTTGCATCTTGCTGCTTCTCTTTTATAACATCATAAGCTTGTTTTAAAGTGTTAATATATATTCTATAATTCATAAAACTTCTTATTTTTTGATTTGATTTTGTTTCATCTTCTTTGCCAATGTGTTCTAGCATATCTTTTATTAATTGTTCAGTTTTCTTAACGTTTAAATCTCTTTTTATAATTTCATCTATAGCTTTTTCTCTAAGTTCATCATCCGGAAGCTTTAATAAAGCTCTAGCATGTCTTTCTGTTAAATTATTTTCTAATAACCTTTTCTTTGTATTTTGTCCTAATCTAAGAATTCTTAACTTATTAGCAATAGTAGACTGAGTTTTTCCTACTTTTTCTGCTAACTTCTGCTGTGTAAACCCATGATCCTCTATTAGATTTGCATAACCTTCCGCTTCTTCTACAAAATTCAAGTCTTCTCTTTGAAGATTTTCAATAATAGCTAAAACTGCAGAGTCTGTATCATTATAGTCATCATTAATTATAGCAGGTATTCTAGCTAATTTAGCTAACTTTGCAGCTCTTAATCTTCTTTCACCTGCTATTAGTTCATATCTATCTTCCCCTATTTTTCTAACACTTATAGGCTGTAAAATACCATAAGCTCTAATAGAAGCACTTAACTCTTCTAACCCTACCTTAGAAAATGTTCTTCTTGGCTGATATGGATTAGGGATAACTTTTTCTATTAAAACATCTTCTACTCTTTTGTTAACAACACTCATCTAGCATAACCCCTCTTCTTTATAGCGAGACTGCCTTTTTATATATAAATCTATTTCTATAAAACTCTGACGATTCCTGCAAATATATATATAAATAGAAAAAAATCGTTCAACAAATTACGCATTTTCCCTTTATTTTATTGGATTTTTACTTGGTTTTCCAGCTTTTCTCGGATACTTTGTAGGTGTTTGTCGTATTTTCTTTATAACTAATATATGATGTGTAATATCACTAAATGGCAAAGGAATTTCTAGTTGATCAATTACTTCTCCTCCTAATATTTCTATAGCTTTTTTTGCTTCTGGTAATTCTTCTATAAGTCCTGGACCCTTTTGACAAATAAAATATCCACCTATTTTTACAAATGGCATACAGTACTCTACTAATACATTTAAAGCTGCTACTGCTCTCGATACAGCATAATCATATTTTTCTCTATAATCTTTATTTTGTCCAAAATCTTCCGCTCTACCGTGTACAAAATGTACATTATTTAGTTTTGTTTCTTCACAAACATGTTCTAAAAATCCAATTCTCTTTTTTAAAGAGTCTAATAATGTTAATTCAGTATCAGGAAGTGCTATTTTTAAAGGTACACCTGGAAAACCTGCACCAGTACCTACATCTATAATACTTCCTTCGTTTTTTATATAATTAATTTTTAGACAGGATAATGAATCTAGAAAATGTTTTATCATAACTTCTTTTTCATCTTCAATAGCAGTTAAATTCATTTTTTGATTCCATTCTAATAATATATCTTTATATTTCATTAATTGATCTATCTGATAATCTTTAACTTCTATGTTCATTTTATTTGATCCTTTTTTTAAAATATCCTTTAATTCCATTGTTTTACTCCACCTTTTTCTTCCGTCTTTTCTGCTCTAAATAAACTAATAATACAGAAATATCTGCTGGAGAAACCCCTGAAATTCTTGAGGCTTGTCCTACTGATACAGGTTTAATATTATTCAACTTTTGTCTAGCTTCTATTCTTAATCCATCTATTTTATCATAATCAAGATCTTCACTAAGTTTTTTGTTTTCTAGTTTTTTAAACTGATCAATCTGTTTTAACTGTTTTTCTATATATCCTTCGTATTTTATCATTACTTCACATTGAGTTTTTGCATCCTTCAATAGAATTTCTGGTCTATTTTTATCTAGCTCTTTAATATTTTCGTAAGTAAGCTCTGGACGTTTTAATAACTCATACAAAGAAAATCCTGCTTTTATGGATGTACTTCCTGCTCTCTCTATAATTGTATTAGCTGTTTCTGGAGATACATTAGTATTTTTTAATCGCTTTATTTCATTTTCTATGCTATCCTTTTTTAAAAGGTACCTTTTATATCTTTCTTCCTTAACTAAACCAATGTTATAACCTTTTTCTGTTAATCTTAAATCTGCATTGTCCTGTCTTAAAACTAATCTATATTCTGCTCTAGATGTCATCATTCTATAAGGTTCATTAGTGCCCTTAGTTACTAAGTCATCTATTAATACTCCTATATACGCCTCTGATCTGTTAAGGATAAATGGTTCCTCTCCTCTTATTTTCAAAACTGCATTAATTCCAGATATAAGACCTTGAGCAGCAGCCTCTTCATAGCCTGATGAACCATTAAATTGTCCAGCACTAAATAAGTTATTTATATGCTTTATTTCTAAGGATGGTTTAAGCTGAGTTGGATCTATACAATCATATTCTATAGCATATGCTGGTCTCATTATTTTTGCATTTTCAAGTCCAATTACACTTCTAAGCATCTTTACTTGGATTTCCACAGGTAAACTGGTAGAAAAACCTTGTATATACATTTCCTTTGTTTCTAACCCTTCAGGCTCTATAAAAATTTGGTGTGAAGGCTTGTCACTAAAACGAACAATCTTATCTTCTATAGAAGGGCAATATCTTGGCCCTGTACTTTCTATTCCGCCACCATACATAGCAGATCTATGAAGATTATCACTTATTATTTTATGAGTTTCTTCGGTAGTTCTAGTTAACCAGCAAGGTTCTTGTTCTATATCTAAGTTTTCATTCATAAAAGAAAATGGAACTATATCTTTATCTCCATTCTGAATATCCATTTTAGAAAAATCAATAGTATCTTTATTAACTCTAGCTGGTGTACCTGTTTTAAATCTTCGCATATTACAGCCTACCGCTTTTAGCTTTTCAGATAAATACATAGCTGGGAATAGCCCATTTGGGCCTGATTCATAATTAACTTCTCCCATAAATATTTTACTTTTTAAGTAAACTCCTGTGGCTAAAATAACTGTTTTCCCATAATATACGGACCCTGTTCTTGTGGCAACTCCTTTAACAGTATCATTCTCAACTATTATATCTACTACTTCACCTTCGACTAAATCTAAGTTTTCTTGGTTTTCTAATGTTTTTTTCATTTCTATATGATACCTAGTTTTATCAGCTTGAGTTCTTAAAGAATGTACTGCTGGTCCTTTACGAGTATTAAGCATTCTACTTTGTATAAAGGTTTTATCAATATTTAATCCCATTTCTCCGCCCAATGCATCTATTTCTTTTACTAAGTGTCCTTTTCCAGTTCCTCCGATAGATGGGTTACAAGGCAACATAGCTATTGAATCTAATGTCATTGTAAGCATTATTGTGCTATGACCCATCCTAGCAGCAGCTAAAGCAGCCTCACACCCTGCATGTCCAGCTCCTACTACGATTACATCATATTGTCCTGCATCGTATCTTATCATTAAATTACCTCCATTTCTTTTCACGTGAAACTTACTTTTGAGCACTTGAAATTCTAAGCATAGCTTAGAATTGAGTGCGACATAAAGTTTGTGAGTGCAAACGAACAAATTTTATTTTCCTATACAGAAATTTTTAAATATATGGTCTAGTAAATCTTCTTCTACTGTATCTCCTGTTATTTCACCCAAAGCTTCCCATGTGTTTTTTATATCTACCTCGACGAAATCTAAAGGTAACTTTTGTTTTATAGCTTTTTCACTATCTTTAATAGCCTCTAAAGCTCTTTCAAGAGCATTTTTATGTCTTACATTAGTAACTAATAAGCTATCTTTTGCTTTAATTTCACCTTTATATACCATTTCTACCAATGTATCTTCTATTTCATCTAATCCCTTTTCTTCTATTAATGATACTTTAATAATTTTTTTGTCACCTACTATTTTTTCAACATCTTTTCTATTTATCTTTTGTGTAAGATCTGTTTTATTTATAATTATTAAAGCTTTTTTTCTTCCAATAAGACTTAATATCTCTTTATCATCTTCTGTAAGCTCTTTAGATCCATCTAGCATAACTATAATTAAATCTGCTAAATTAAATAATTCTTTGGATCTTTGTACACCTATTTTTTCTACTATATCTTCTGTTTCTCTTATGCCTGCTGTATCAACAAGATTAAGAGGAATACCTTTAATATTAAGGTGTTCCTCTATTACATCTCTTGTAGTTCCTGGAACATCTGTTACTATAGCTCTTGATTCTCTAACTAAAGCATTTAAAAGAGATGACTTACCTACATTGGGTTTTCCTACTATTACTGTGCTTAATCCTTCTCTTAGTATTTTCCCAGTATCTGCAGTATCAAGTAATTTTTGAATATCACTTTCTACTTCATTTCTTTTATCGCATAAAAAGTCAATAGTTACTTCATCTACATCATCTTCTGCAAAATCAATAGATACTTGTATATGTCCTAGCATATCCATCAGTTTTTTTCTAACTTTACTTACTTTTTTAGATAAAGATCCTTCTAATTGATCTAAGGCTACATCAAAACCTTTTTCTGTTTTAGCACTTATAAGATCCATTACTGCCTCTGCTTGAGCTAAATCTATTCTTCCGTTTAAAAACGCTCTTTTAGTAAACTCTCCTGGCTCTGCTGCTCTAGCTCCTACTCTTAGTACAAGCTCTAGTATGTTTTTTACAGGTATCATACCACCGTGGCAATTTATTTCTACTATATCTTCTCTAGTATATGTATTAGGCCCTTTCATATAAGAAACCAAGACCTCATCTATTCTTTTATCACTTTTAGGCTCTAAAATATATCCATAAGTTATTCTTCTTGGCTTATATTCACTTAATTTTTTTCCTTGCTTAGATACGAAAATTTTATCTATTAATTCTATAGATTTCTCTCCGCTAATACGTACTATACCTATACCAGCTTCACCTGGAGCTGTGGCTATAGCTGCTATAGTATCATCTATAAACATAGTTTTCACCTCTACTTTTAATTTACACATGTTTTATTAAAATTGATTGTTTATATCAGTTATTATACCAAATTTTGCTTAAATAATTAATGAAATACATAAAAAACACAGAACAATAAGAAATGATATCTTATACAGCAAAAAACCCAGCTTTCACTGGGCTTTAATAAATTATTTTTTTAATCCGACAACTACTTTTCTAAATGGTTCTTTTCCTTCACTGTGTGTTTCTACATAAGGATTGTTTTGTAAGCTGGCATGAATAATTCTTCGTTCATAGGGATTCATCGGTTCTAGAGCAATAGTCTTTTTTGATTTACGTACTTTATTAGATATTTTATTTGCTAATCTTATTAAAGTTTCTTCTCGTCTTTTTCTGTAGTTTTCTGTATCTACAAAAACTTTTATATATTTATCACTATTTTTATTTATTACTAAACTTAATAGGTATTGAACAGAATCTAGAGTTTGACCTCTTTTTCCAATAACTACACCCATATTCTCTCCTTCTAAATTAACCTGAAGATTATTGTTTTCTTTTTTTATATCTATATTAACTTCTAAATCCATAGCTTTAAATAAATCTTCTAAAAATACTTTTGCATCATCTTCTGCTCTATTTAATACAGTTAACTTTACTTTTGCTAATTTGGAGCCTATAATACCAAAAAAACCTTTATTAGGAAATTCAAGTACATTTATTTCTACCTGATCTCTTTTTTTATTTAGTTCTTTTAAACCAAGGTCAATAGCCTCTTCAACTGTTTTTCCCGTTGACTCTATAAACTTCATATTATTTTAGCCCCTCCTTTAGTTCTTTCTGGGGTCTTCTAATTATAAGTTGTTGTATTACTTGGAATGCATTACTTACTGTTAAATATAATGTAAGACCGGCTGGGAAACTTCTACCCCACCAGAAAAGTAAAATTGGCATAAAATACTTCATTACCTTTTGACTTGAATCTGTTGGTCCACCTTTTGCAGACATAGTCGCACTAGATAAATAAGTAGTTAATCCTACTATTATTGGTAATATCCATGGATCTGGATTTGCTAAATTTTCCATCCATAAAAAACTAGTATTTATGGCTTCATACGCTGCTTGAGATTGAAAAACGTACGTACCAGGTTCTCTTATGGCTGCAAATAACCCAATAAGAATAGGGAATTGAATTAATAATGGAAGACAGCCTCCTAATGGACTAATATTATGCTCTTTATATAACTCCATTGTTTTAATATTCAATTTTTCTTTATCATCTTTATATTTTTCTTGTAACTTCTTTAGTTTAGGTTGAACTTCTTGCATTTCTTTCATAGATTTTGTTTGTTTTATAGTTAAAGGTATTGTCAATAACTTTACAGCTAATGTAAATAAAATAATGGATAAACCATAATTACTTGTTATATCAAATATTAATTTTAACAATGCACCTAATGGGCGTGCTAATAAGTTCAAATTTATACCCCCCATACTCTTTAGTTGTTTATTTTAAGGGATCATATCCCCCAGGATGAAAAGGGTGACATTTAAATATCCTTCTCAATGATAAATAAGTACCTTTTATAACACCATATTTTTCATATGCTGATAAACTATACTGAGAACAAGTAGGATAAAACCTGCAGGTAGGTTTTTTTAATGGTGAAATATATTTACGATATAATTTGATAATGAAAATAAATATTTTAGACATAATAATATTCTCCGATAACCAATTTTAAGTCTTTTTTAAAAGTTTCATTTTCTTTAATAAATGTAGCATAGCACTTTCTACTTCTTTATAAGAGGCTTTTGCCACAGTATCTCTTGCCACAAATACTATATCATATCCTTGTAATAATTTATCTTCATTTAAACGGTAGCTTTCTTTCATTAGTCTTTTAACTCGACTTCTAACTACACTATTTCCTACCTTTTTAGAGACAGTAAACCCTACTCGGTTAATTTCATTTTTATTATTTATAATGTAAATAATAAGCAGCTTGTTTGCCATCGAATTTCTTCTTTTATAAACTCTTCTAAAATCTATGTTTTTTTTCAGTTTATTGATGGCTTTCATTTAAATTCACCAAACCTTTCTAACTACACAAAAAGGCCACAAGTGCGGCCCTTCTTTTTATGCAGTCAGTCTTTTTCTGCCTTTACGTCTACGATTCTTTAATATTCTTCTACCTGATTTTGTTGACATTCTTTTTCTAAAACCATGCTCTTTAGATCTTTGTCTCTTTTTTGGTTGATATGTTCTTTTCACGGAATACACCCCCTTCAAGTACTACTGAAGTACTACCTATATTAATAAATTAAATTTACTATCATTAGTAATAATTAAGTCTTTTTAAGCAGACTACTCATAAATTATATATGTAAAGCTTGTCTATGTCAAGAAAAAACACATAGGTAGTATGATATAGTGTGTGGATGTTTTTATCCACATAAAAATATATTGTGGATATTTTTGTGTTTATTGTTGAAAAGCCTCTGTATATTTGATATTATTTATTTACCTGTTGATAATCTGTATAAATATATTAACAATATCCATAGTTATTCACATGTTGTGGATAACTATGTTAATAACTTGTATTTTTTTGTTAATTAATATATTAAATAGTTGATTTAAACTGTTTTTTTTTGTTAATAATCAATTTCTGTATATTGTTTATTATATATTTACTATATATTTTTTTGTTTATATAGTTTTATTAACTCACATATTTATCCACATAAAAATATATTTCATTGTTAATAAAAACTATTAAATTTATTTTTTATATTTTACCACTTTTTGTGGACAAATATATGTATAACTTTTTTTAATTTAATAATTAGATTATTAAATTATATATATTATATTCATGTTTACTCAAAATTATTACAGATAGGAGGCTATTTTATGCATGAGAATCTACCTCAAATCTGGGAAAAAACTCTTACCCTAATTAAACCTGAGCTCACAGAAGTAAGTTTTAATACCTGGATTCAATCAATTGACCCTATTTCTATAGAAGGAAATAAGATCATATTAGGTGTTCCTAATACCTTTACAAAGGATATTCTTACTGCTAGATATTCAACATTAATAAGTAACGCAATAAAACAGGTTACATCTAATAAGTATGAACTGGAATTCATAATACCTTCTGAAGAAAGCTTAAATTCAGAAAAAAAAGATGAGCAAAATCCTGAAAAAACAAATAATATTCAGACATCGGCTAATTTACTTTCTACAAATAGTCTAAATCCAAAATATACTTTTGATACTTTCGTTATAGGGAATAGTAATAGATTTGCTCATGCTGCTTCCTTAGCTGTTGCTGAATCACCTTCAAAGGCTTATAACCCTTTGTTTCTTTATGGAGGAGTAGGACTTGGGAAGACTCACTTAATGCATGCTATTGGCCATTTTATTTTGCAAAATAATCCAGAAGCTAAGGTAGTTTATGTTTCATCTGAAACCTTTACAAACGAATTAATTAATTCTATTCGACATGATCGTAATGTTGAATTTCGTAACAGGTATCGTACAATTGATGTTCTATTAGTAGATGATATTCAATTTATTGCTGGAAAAGAAAGTACTCAAGAAGAATTTTTCCATACTTTTAATGCACTTCATGAATCTAATAAGCAGATCATTATTTCCAGTGATAGACCACCTAAGGATATTCCTACATTAGAGGATAGGCTAAGATCTCGATTTGAATGGGGACTTATTACTGATATTCAACCACCAGATTTAGAAACAAGAATCGCGATTTTACACAAAAAAGCACAAATGGAAAACATTGAAGTTCCTGATGACGTAATGGTTCATATAGCTAAAAAGATTCAATCTAATATTAGAGAACTAGAAGGAGCTTTAATAAGACTTGTAGCCTATTCTTCTTTGACAAATAGTGAAATAACTGTTGATCTGGCTAGTGAAGCTTTAAAAGAATTATTCTCCAATAAAGCTAGAGAACTTAATATCGATTTAATTAAAGATGTAGTATCTAATAAATTTAATATAAAAATAGAAGATTTTAACTCTAAAAAAAGAACTCGAGCAATATCTTATCCTAGACAAATAGCAATGTATTTAGCTAGAGAATTAACTGATTTATCTCTCCCTAAAATTGGAGAAAATTTTGGCGGAAGAGACCACACTACTGTTATGCATGCTCATGAAAAAATAAGTAATGATATTGAAAATGATAGTGAATTTAAAGAAAAAATTGAACGTATTATTGTAGAGTTAAAAGGAGAATAATACATACACAGTTAATCTGTGTATATATTGTTGATAAGTTTATTTTATTATTCTTCTGGTGATTATGTTGATAACTTGATCATACTTTTAAACATTTTATTAACATGTGGATAGTATTCAAATATTCACTTTGAACCAGTTATCCACAAAAACACAGTCTCTACTACTATTACTACTAATATTGTTATTATTTATCTCTATTTTTATAAAAGGAGGTTATCCACAAAATGAAATTTTCGTGTAATCCCAAAGAATTGATGCATAGTATTTCTATTGTTCAAAAAGCTGTTTCTTCTAAAACAACTCTCCCTATATTAAAAGGAATTTTTTTAGAAGCATATGAACAAAATCTACGTTTAGTTGCTACTGATATGGATATGGGTATAGACCATGTTATGAAAGCAAATATTATTGAAGAAGGATCTATAGTAGTAGATGCAAGGTTATTTAGTGAAATTATAAAGAAACTACCAGACTCGAATGTAGAAATAAACCTTAAAGATAATAATCAATTATTAATAAAATGTGCTTCTACAGAATTCAATATTTTAAGTCAGGATCCATCAGAATTTCCTGAACTTCCAGAAATAGAAGAAGAGCAAACTCATGAAATATCACAAGGTTTATTTAAAAACATGATACGACAAACAGTATTTGCAACAGCGCAAGATGAAACTAGACCTATATTAACTGGTGTTTTAATGGAAATAGAAGATGATTCTTTAAACATGGTGGCACTAGATGGATATCGTGTAGCACTTAGAAAAGGTAAAATGGAAACTTACTTAAATAATAAAGTAGTTATTCCAGGTAAAACCTTAAATGAAATTAATCGTATTATGACTGGTGATGACGATGAAAAAATAAAAATTTCTCTTACAAGTAACCATGCTTTATTTACAGTAGAAAACACAAAATTAAATTCTAGACTTTTAGAAGGAGAGTTTATTAACTATAAACAAATACTGCCTAAAGATTTTAAATCTAGGGTTAAGGTTAATTCTAAAGATTTACTTAATAGTATAGAGAGAGCTTCTTTATTAGGTAAAGAAGGTAAAAATAATTTAGTTAAATTTACTATTAATGATGAAAAGATAATAATAAACTCTAATTCTGAATTAGGAAATGTTCATGAAGAAATTAATATAGAACTTGAAGGTGAAGATATACAAATAGCTTTTAATGCAAAATACTTTATTGATGCATTAAAAGTAATTGACGACGAAGATATTTATTTAGAGTTTACAACTAATTTAAGTCCAGGTATTATAAAACCTATAACTAACGATAATAGTATATACTTAGTTTTACCTGTAAGACTATCATCCTATTAAACATGACCCGGCAGATTGCTGGGTTTATATTTTTGAGAATTTTAGTTATCATATAAATAAAGGGTTATAACAGGTGAAGTTAAAGCTTCACCTGTTGCTATCTAAAAAAACAGTATATTAGAAAACTTAATTTATATATTAAAGCTTAAATTAGAAAGGATAGATAAAAAAATGAAAAAACAAGTGAAGATTGATAGTGAATATATTAAATTAGATCAGTTATTAAAGTTAGCTGATGTTGTAGGAAGTGGTGGACACGCTAAAATACTTATAGTAAATGGTGAAATTAAAGTAAATGGAGAGATTATAGTTCAAAGAGGTAAAAAAATAAGATCAGGCGATAAAGTAATATATGAAGATATGGAAATTGAAGTTATATAAAGAGGAATGCAGGTTTAGGGGGAAGTAATATGATAGTAGATGATCTAAAAGTAATTAATTATAGAAATTATGAACAAGCACACTTAAAGTTTCATCCAACACTTAATATTTTTATAGGAGATAATGCACAAGGTAAAACTAATTTACTTGAAGCTATATATGTATGCTCTGCGGGAAAGTCATTTAGAACTAAAAAAGATCAAGAGCTAATTAAAATAGATAAAGATCAATCATATATTCAAGTTAAACTAAGAAAAATAAATGGTGATGTAAATATTGAAGTAAGACTAAATTCAGATAAGAAAAAAGGAATTAAAGTTAATAAAATACATCTATTAAAAATAAGTGAGCTGTTAGGAAATCTAAATGTTGTTTTATTCTCCCCTGAAGATTTAAAACTAGTTAAGGAAGGTCCAAGTGAACGTAGAAAATTTATGGATCGTGAAATTTCTCAAATATCTAATAAATATTATTATAATTTAAGTCAATATAACAAAATACTTCAACATAGAAATAAATTATTAAAACATAGCAAAGGAAAGAAAATAGACTTAGAAGTATGGGATGAACAGCTAGCATCAGCTGGAGCAGAAATTATTTTTTATAGAAGAAACTTTACTAAGAAAATAAGCTTACTTTCTAAGTTAATGCATAGAAAAATTACTGAATCGAAAGAAACATTAAAAATTATATATGATCCAAATATAAAAGTTAAAGAAGATGATGAAGTAAGTAGTATTAAACAAAAAATACTTAAAAAGCTACAGAAAAATGTTGATGTAGATACTTATAGAGGATTAACTACTGTTGGTCCACATCGTGATGATATGAAAATAATAATAAATGACTTAGATGTTAAAACCTATGGTTCTCAAGGTCAACAAAGAACAGCTGTACTTTCTTTAAAATTAGCTGAATTAGAGTTAATAAAAGGAGAAGTAGGAGAGTATCCAGTTTTACTGTTAGATGATGTAATGAGTGAATTAGATTTAAGCAGACAGAGTTATTTAATCAACAATTTAAAAAATGTTCAAACATTTATTACAACTACTATGATGGATAATATAAAAGAATTAAGTTCAGAAAATAGGAGTATATTCACAATTTCTAAGGGGCAAATATATTAAATTTAAATATAAAACATTTTTTTATCTTTTAATATGGTAGAATAAGGGTTATAATAAAAAAATGCGGTAAATTATGGGGGTGAATTTTGTGTTTATTCACTTAGGTGGAGATATAGTGATATATACAAAAGATATTATAGCCATTTTAGATATAGAATCTACGTTAAAATCAAAATATAGCAAAGAGTTTTTAAATACATGTAAAGAAGAAGGTTTCATTGAAAAGGTTACTAATGAGGAACCTAGATCATTAGTTGTTACTGAAAGAATAGAAGGTAAGACCAAAGAAGGGGAACCAATACGTAAGTTTACGGTCTATTACTCACCTATTTCTGCTCTTACATTACAAAAAAGAGCTAATTATATAAAAAATATAGACCGAGATATTTAACATTAAAAAATGCTGTATTTTCAAAATAAGATATAGATTTTTGCAGGAGGGTAAAGGATGGAAAATAATCGAATACAAGAGTATGGAGCGGAACAAATTCAAGTTCTAGAAGGATTGGATCCTGTAAGAAAAAGACCAGGAATGTATATCGGTACTACAGGTCCTAGAGGATTACATCATTTAGTGTATGAAGTTGTAGATAATAGTATTGATGAAGCTTTAGGAGGATATTGTGATACTATTACTGTTATAATTCATAAAGATAACTCTATAGAGGTTAGTGACAATGGAAGAGGGATTCCTGTTGGAGTACATCCTCAAACTGGAAAATCTACCTTAGAAACTGTACTTACTGTATTACATGCAGGTGGAAAGTTTGGCGGTGGAGGATATAAGGTTTCTGGTGGACTTCACGGTGTTGGTGTTTCTGTTGTTAATGCGTTATCTTTATTTTTAGAAGCAACCATTAGAACAGATGGAAAAGTTTATAAGCAAAGATTTGAAAGAGGGAACCCTACATCAGACATTAAAGAAGTTGGCGAAACTAATGAAAGTGGAACTACTATACTTTTTAAACCAGATGAAGAGATATTTGAAGATACTATATTTAAGTATGAAACACTTGAATATAGATTAAGAGAACTTGCATTTTTGAATAAAGCAATAAAGATAGTTTTAAATGATAAAAGAGAAGGCAAAGAAAAAGAAGATATATTTTACTATGAAGGTGGAATACAAGAATTTGTAAATCACTTAAATAAAAATAAAGATATACTGCATAAAAAAGTAATGTATTTCGAAAAAGAATTAGAAGAAAATACTGTTGAAATTGCAATGCAGTATACAGATAGTTATTCAGAAAACATTTTTACTTTTGCTAATAATATAAATACTCATGAAGGTGGATTCCATTTAAGTGGATTTAGATCTGCAATGACAAGAGTATTTAATGATTATGCTAGAAAAAATGGAATTTTAAAAGAAAAAGATGATAATCTATCTGGAGAAGATATACGTGAAGGCTTAACTGCTATTATATCTGTTAAGCTTACAGAGCCACAATTTGAAGGCCAAACTAAAACCAAATTAGGAAATAGTGAAATAAGAGGTGTTGTTGAAAGTAGCACATCAGAATACTTAGAAGTGTTTTTGGAGGAAAATCCAAGTGAAGCTAAAGTTATTTTAGATAAGGCTTTAAGATCTCAAAGAGCTAGAATTGCGGCTAGAAAAGCTAGAGACCTTACAAGAAGAAAAGGTGCACTTGAGAGTACTTCTCTTCCTGGAAAATTAGCAGATTGCTCTGAAAAAGATCCTGCACTGAGCGAAGTTTACATAGTGGAGGGAAATTCCGCTGGAGGTAGTGCTAAGCAAGGTCGAGATAGAAATACTCAAGCTATATTACCACTAAGAGGAAAAATATTAAATGTTGAAAAAGCAAGATTAGATAGAATGCTAGGATCAGCAGAAATTAGAGCTATGATAACAGCATTTGGAACTGGTATAGGTGAAGAGTTTGATATTGAAAAACTAAGATACCATAAAATAGTTATAATGACAGATGCAGATGTAGATGGAGCTCATATTAGAACTTTATTATTAACATTCTTTTTTAGATATATGAAACCGTTAATAGAGCAAGGATATGTGTTTATTGCACAACCACCACTGTACAAGCTTAAAAAAGGCAAAGCAATAAGATATGCATATTCAGATGAAGAAATGAAAAAAGAGATAGCAGATATGGGTGGAAATGTGGATTTACAAAGATACAAAGGTCTTGGTGAAATGAACCCTGAACAGCTATGGGAAACTACTATGAGTCCAGAAACTAGAACATTTTTAGAAGTAACCATAGATGATGCTGCAAAGGCAGATAATATATTTACAACGCTTATGGGTGATAAGGTAGAACCTAGACGTGAATTCATACAAAAAAATTCAAAATATGTTACAAACTTAGATATTTAATAGGGGGTGTAGTTAATTATGGAAAAAAATAGTAAAGTAATCCCTATCAATATAGAAGATGAAATGAAGAAATCATATATAGACTATTCAATGAGTGTTATTATAGGTAGAGCTTTACCAGACGTAAGAGATGGACTTAAACCAGTTCATAGAAGAATATTATACTCAATGATTGAATTAGGGGTTACTCCTGATAAAGCACATAGAAAATCTGCACGTATTGTCGGGGATGTTTTAGGTAAGTATCATCCTCATGGTGATACTGCAGTATATGATGCAATGGTACGTTTAGCTCAAGACTTTTCAATGAGATATCAATTAGTAGATGGACATGGTAACTTTGGATCTGTAGATGGTGATGGTGCAGCTGCCATGCGTTATACAGAGGCTAGATTAACTAAAATTTCCATGGAAATGCTTAAAGATATAAATAAGAATACTGTAAACTATACATCAAACTTTGATGATTCCTTAAAAGAGCCTACTGTACTTCCAAGTAAATTTCCAAATCTTTTAGTTAATGGATCTAATGGTATCGCAGTTGGTATGGCTACTAATATACCACCACATAATCTAAGAGAAGTAATAGATGGTGTTATAACTTTAATAGATAATCAAGATGCCAATGTAGAAGATCTTATTAACGTTATAAAAGGTCCTGATTTTCCAACTGGTGCTTTAATAATGGGTACAGATGGAATAAAGTCAGCTTATAGGACAGGTAGAGGTAAGGTAAAGGTAAGAGCTAAAGCGAGTATAGAAGAGCTCAATAAAGGCAAACAGCAAATTATTGTTACTGAGATTCCATATCAGGTTAATAAAGCTAAATTAATTGAAAAAATAGCGGATCTAGTAAGAGATAAAAAGGTGGAAGGTATTTCAGACTTAAGAGATGAATCTGATAGAAATGGAATGCGTATTGTTATAGAACTTAAAAGAGATGCCAATGCAAATGTAATTATGAATAAATTATATAAGCATACTCAAATGGAAGATACTTTTGGTATTATAATGCTTGCAATAGTAAATGGAGAGCCTAAAGTATTAAACTTACATGAAGTTCTTACTCATTATTTAAATCACCAAAAAGAGATAATAACTCGTAGAACTCAATTCGATTTAAATAAGGCTGAAGATAGAGCTCATATATTAGAAGGTTTAAAAATAGCTATAGATAATTTAGATGAAGTAATTAAGCTTATTAGAGGTTCACAGAATGCACCAATAGCAAAAACTGGCTTAATGGAAAGATTTGATTTATCTGAAAAACAAGCTCAAGCTATTTTAGATATGAGATTACAAAAACTTACTGGCCTAGAAATAGAAAAAGTAGAAGAAGAATATGGAGAATTAATAAAACTTATTAATCATTTAAAAGAAATACTGGCAAATGAAAGGTTATTGCTTAATATTATTAAAGAAGAACTATTAGAAATTAAAGAAAAATATGGAGATAATAGAAAAACGGAAATAACATTTGCAGCTGGTGAAATTAGTATAGAAGATTTGATTAACAAAGAAGATATGGCTATTACTTTAACTCACTTTGGATATATTAAAAGACTTCCAGTAGACACATATAAAAGTCAAAAACGTGGTGGAAAAGGTGTAGCAGGATTAACTACTAGAGAAGAAGATTTTGTTGAAAACATGATTATTTCTTCAACTCATGATTATTTATTGTTCTTTACTAACTTTGGTAGGGTTTATAAACTTAATGTTTATGAAATACCAGAAGCAAGAAGACAAGCTAAAGGAACAGCAATAGTTAACCTAATACCACTTAGCCCTAATGAACAAATAGCAGCTACAATCCCAGTAGGTAGAGAGTGGAGTCATAAATATCTTGTATTAGCTACCAAGAAAGGTATAGTTAAAAAGACAAAGTTAAGTCAATTTGAAAATACTAGAAAAAGTGGATTAATAGCTATAAACATAAGAGAAGATGATGAACTTATTAGAGTTAGGTTAACAGATGAAGATGAAGATATTCTTTTAGTTACATCCAAAGGTATGTCTATACGATTTAAAGAAAGTGATGTAAGAGATATGGGTAGAAGTGCCATGGGTGTAAAAGGTATTAATTTAGCCAAAGATGATCATGTTGTTTCTATGGAAATTGCAGAAGATAACATGGATTTACTAGTAGTAAGTCAAAAAGGTCTTGGAAAAAGAACAGACTTAAAAGAATATAGATTACAAACTAGAGGCGGTAAAGGAATTAAAACATATAATGCAACTAAGAAAACAGGATCATTAGTCGGAGCAAAGATAGTAGATACTGATGATGAAATATTATTAATAAATAATAATGGAACTGTTATAAGATTAAGTGTAAGTAATATATCAAAATTAGGTAGAAATACTAGAGGTGTTACACTTATGAGAACAGAAGAGGAACAATCTATAGTTTCTATAGCATTAATGCCTGAGCCTGACAATGAAAAAGAAGAAGAATAAAAATATAATTTAAATATTGATAGTTATTATATGAAAGCAGAGGTTATATAACTTCTGCTTTTTTTTGTAGTTTTAATATAAAAAATTTGGTATAATTTTTATATATGAAAAAAAGGATTTATGTAGAATTTTGTTTAATATGAGACATATTGTTTTTAAATTTAAACATAAATAATAAAAATTAAGTTTAATTGTTTAATACTAATAAAAAGGGGGATTAATTTATATGTCACTACAAGTTAAGAAAAGTTATAATAGTGAAAATAAATATTGGTATGTTGAGTTAAGTGGAGAAGTGGATGTATATACAGCAGGACAATTAAAAGATGCTTTTACAAATATGATTGAAGATAAGAAAGAAAATATTAAGATTAATGCACAGGATTTAGAGTATATTGATAGTACAGGACTAGGTATACTGATAGGTACATTAAAAAGATTAAAAGAAAAAGATAAGAATATCATTCTTACAAATATAAGATCTAATGTAAAAAAACTATTAAATATTACTGGATTAGATAAAATTTTTATTATTGAGGAGTGAATATAATGATAGAAAATCAATTAGATGAAGTTAAATTATCCGTACCCAGTAAACCTGAATATGTTGGAGTTGTGCGATTAACATTGTCTGCTATTGCTAGTCGGATTGGATTTGATGTTGAAAAAATTGAAGATATGAAAGTTGCTGTTGCAGAAGCTTGTACTAATGCAATTATGCATGGGTGTAGATGTGCTAAAGATAGTAAGTTTAACATTGATTTTGTTTCAAATGGAGAAAAGTTAACTATTTCTGTTTATGATGATGGAAAAGGTTGTGAACTTGAGAGTATACAAGACCCAAATTTAAACGAGCCTAAAGAAGGAGGTTTAGGTATATTTATTATAAAGTCTCTTATGGACCAGGTAGACATTGAGTCAGAAGAAGGAAAAGGTATGATGATAAAAATGATAAAGTACTTGGGGGATGATATTTGATGAAGAATACAGCAAAATCCGCCGATACTGAAATTGATATGAGTATAAGTAGTTCATTAAATGAATTAACATCAAAAGAACTTTTTAAAAAGTATGCTCTAACCAAAAAAATTGAAATAAGAAATGAATTGGTAAATAGATATTTGTATATAGCTGATATCTTATCTAAAAAATTTCTTAATAAAGGTATAGATTATGAAGATATATATCAAGTAGCTTCTTTAGGTTTAATTTACGCAATTGAAAGATTCGATGTAACAAAAGGTTATGAGTTTTCAAGTTTTGCAACTCCTACTATAATAGGTGAAATTAAAAAACATTTTAGGGATAAGGGATGGTCTATAAGAGTCCCCCGAAGGATACAAGAGTTATCTAAAAAAATAAATGTAACTAAAAGTACTCTTCAACAGACATTACAAAGAACACCTAATATAAAAGATATAGCTAAGTATTTAAACTGTAGTGAAGAAGAAGTAATAGAGGCAATGGAAGCGTCCCAAGTTTATAGTCCAAAGTCTTTAGATTTAACTTATGATAATGATGGCGATGATAAGGATATGCAATTGTTAGATATTATAGGAGATTTTGATAAAAACTTTGATGAGATTGAAAATAAAGACTTCTTGAAAAAAGCAATCGAAAAATTAAATGAAGTTGAGAAGAAAATCTTAAAAGATAGATTTTTTAATAGTAAAACCCAAGTACAAGTAGCAGAAGAACTACAGGTTTCTCAGATGACTATTTCAAGAATGGAAAAACGTATAATTGAAAAGTTTAGAAAAGAATTAGCCAAGAGTATGGAATAGGGAGTACATTAAATTTTACTCTCTATTCTTATTTAATCAGATAGATTTAAATTATATTTTCTACAATATACATTATACATTGAGAATTTTAGAGCTAAGGAAATAATTTTTTTAGAAAATAAATAAATTAATTTCATATAAAATGGTTGACATAAGGCGAAAAAACTGATATAGTATCAAGAGTGCTTTTAGTGACCGAATCTTAAATCAATAAGTATTTAATGCTTGACTCACTAAAAAAATAAACACAAAAAAGTGTTGACATAATAATCCGAACATGATATAGTAGTTAATGTCGCTGAAACAGAGTGGCACGGCGAAAGCCGCTAAAGAGGTCTTTGAAAACTAAACAGTATAGATTAAGCCAAAAACGGTAATTGCTAAAATTTTTAATTTTATGCAAGATACCAAAACAGCAAAATGCTGAATTCATTTAATTTATTAAA
>JADWMM010000035.1 GCA_015978205.1 Alkaliphilus sp. NP8
ACAAAGTTATTTACAGACTCTCAAAAAATAAAAAATTCAAATTTAGGCTGATTTAAATATTTGTTTAAATCTTTCTAAATCGTCTTCATGGATATATAATGTTCCTGTTATTTGTTTTTGTGAACTAGGTTTTTTTAAGTTATGTATATATATTTTATACATGTTGTTTTTTTCTTTTTGAATTAAGCCTAGTTGTGTATCTTCGTTATATTCAAGATAAGTTCCTGTAACTGAGCATATTTTTGTTTCTGTTACATAAAAATCTTTATTAGAGCTTTGTACATAGATAGCTGCGCAAGAAAATATAAATATGACAATAATAGTAATATTGGTATTACTCTCTTGCTTGTAATACATAGAATAAAATTGAATAAGTGCATATGTGAAAAAAACTAATGATATAATACTTAATTTAATAAAATGGTACTTATATTTATCTTTATTAACGCTTTTAAAAATAATTCCATCGCTATTGCTTTTCTTTAAGAAAAATATAGACTGATAAATAGGCAAGATAGCTAAGTGTATAGATATTGCCAAAAGTATGAATGCTAAAACAGTATATTTCATTTTTAAGACCTCCTAAGGCAAATATATTTGAGTTTATATTAGAATACCATACATAAAAATAATATTTTACTGTATTTTATACAAGAAAGATTTTTTCTATTTTTTATTATAATACTAATATAAACACACCAATATAAAAAAAGTTCCATAAAAATTTCAAAAAATGGAACTTTTTTAAAACGAATGTGTTATTATTTATGTAAAAATATTTTAAAAAGGAATTATAGTGATTATAACTTTATAATTACTCCGATAAATTAAATCACTTTAATAATAGTCAAAAAAGTTACAGGGGGAAAGTTAATGCAATTGAAAAACAAATTTATAATTGGAGTAGCTTTTGCTTTAGTAGGATTTATGGTGTCAGTACAGATTAATGCTAGTTTTAAAATTACAAATAAAAACAACTTATTTGCACAAACTCCACAAGAGCTAATGAATGATTTAAAAAACTTACGTGATGAGAAACAAATATTAATTGAAGAGTTTAATGATTTAAATAGCCGTATTCAGCAATATGAAGAGCCTAAATTTAGTGAAGAATTTGAAACTAAAACGTTAAAAAAGTCTATAGCTGAAAAAGAGCTATTAGTTGGATATAGAGAAGGTATAGGACCAGGTATTGTTGTTACTATTGATAATTTACCTAATTATGATCCATTACATACAGAAGAGTATGCTAGTATGTATAGTTATACTGAATTAGTAGACTTAATGTTAGGAATTATAAATGTACTAAATATAGATGGTGCAGAAGCTATTTCTATTAATGATCAAAGATACATATCAACTACTGGAATATATACTAAATCTAATTTAATAGAAATTAATTCGGCACAAGTTAAGTTGCCTTTAATAATTAAAGCAGTAGGAAATAGTGACTCTTTAGAAGAAGCGCTGAACATGAAATTTGGAATTATATGGAATGCTGAAGAACATTATAATTTACATATAGATGTTAAAAAAGAAACTGATATAATAATACCTAGATATGGTAAGACTATTCAACACGAGTATGCAAAACCACTTAACAATTAATTATATTTTTTGTTTTTAAGAAAATCATTATATCTTTTTTCATTTTTATTCCATTCATTATTAAATCCCTTCTATCTTCATCATAAAATTCTATATATATCAAAAATACTCATTATTAATTCTTTAAAGCTCTTTGTATCTTTCTTATTTATTCGGAATATAAATAAGAGGTTACTAAGAGAACATCATTCTCTAATACAATTGCTTTTTGTATATAATTAAGACCAGGATATTTAAGGAAGTGGGATAACTGGATAAGAGTAAGTACAAGAACATTAAAGCAAACAGAAATATTTATTAATAAGCTTGATGGTGTTCTTAAAGCAGAAGCAGCTAACTGTTAAGTAATTTTATATTGATGTATTATTAAGGGCAGATATTTTTTGAGATAGCTGCCTTTTTAAATTACATTGCCATCTTTGTCGACAAAAACCCATTTATTCTTATGAATACGTATATAAGCCATAATAGGTAAAAAGAAGGTTGATACATGTAGGGTTTCATCTGGCACAAAAAATACACACATTAAAATAAAAAGTGAACCCAGTAGTTGTATATCCGAAACACCATCTTGAGATTTAATCCAGAAATCCTTATCCGAAGTAATATATCTGTAAGTGCCCCTAGCTACTTTTTTTCTTACATCAAATGGGTAAATAAGCATTTGGTTGATTTCTTGTCTATTGTCTAGCATTTTTAGAGTACGCTTTATCCTTATGGCATGCAAAATGAAAGCTACAGATGCAAATGCTGCAACTAATCGTAGCATAGAGTCTATGGTTTCACTTACGTTTACAGCTTTCACCTTTGTAAAGAGTATTGTAAATATGGTATTTAAAATTAAGATGATAAGTACTTTTCTATTTATCGAAATTTTCTTTGTAAAAAAGGTGAACGCAAAAAATAATAATAAAAGAATATAATGAATAATAATATATGAGAGTATACCTAAATCTTTTGAAAGCCTTAGAATTTTTGCAATAGGAAGTAAAAAATATGCCGATATTAGAAACCAAAATATAAAGAAACTTGTAAAAATGTTGTTTATGTTTTTATTTAGCCAATGTACAATTTTATGCTTCAAAATAATTACCTCCAAACTCTGAATGCTCTTTCTTTAAATGGAGTAACTTGTATTATTCATACAAGTTACTCCACATATTTTTAACTATCTAGGTCCTTGAATATCATACTGCCTTTTAGCTTCTTTGCATGTTCAGAATGGCTGTTAAATAAGTCCTTATCTACATAATATGTTGAACTTTCATCGGTAGCTACAAATGCTCTAGTAAAGTCAGATGTGTTGTCAAAACCTTTATATTCAATGGTTTTAGTAGGCATAGTGTAAGCATAAGATGAACTACCTACGGTAGAATATCTAAAATAAGTTACCCTGCAACTATATTCTTGTACTTCTTTCCCCGTCTTCACTAATATAAACACGCCAATATAAAAAAAGTTCCATAAAAATCAAAAAAAGTTGGAACTTTTTTAAAAGTAATGTGTTTTTATTTATGTAAAACATTTAAAGGAGGAATTATACCAATGGAAAAATCAAAAGTTTTACTTACAATAGCTGCAACTGTAATATTATCAACTAACTTTACATTTGCAGATCAAGGAAGTCTTGAGTCTAATGAGTATAATAAAGGAGAGGTTAAGATAATAACTCAAGAAGATATAAAGCAGAATTGCAAAAGATTATAGTAATTATAACCTTATAATTAATCAGTCTATTCAAGGGTATAATATTTAGGTATTATACGTATTTTTAAAAATTATAAAAAAGTTTTATCTTAAGGAAAGTTATACTGGTACAACTTAACAATAGATAAAAATATAATATAAGGAACATTTTCTTATTATGTGTGTCTTAATTAGAAGTTAAGATTAATAGGAGGTGATTATAATGAAAAAAGTGATTTTAGGTGGTCTGAGTGCTGCAGTTATATTCCATATAATTTCTACCATTTTTAGTGGAACTATAGGATCTATTATATTCTCCACTGGTGATCCATATACAATGTCATATCATAAGTATACATATACCGGTTTACTGATACTATGTGGAGTAATTGTAGCATGTACTTTGTTTCTAAATATGAAAATTAATAACCTAAAAAGTGAAATCTATGATCAAAAGAAAAAAAGTAAATATATATTTATTGGAATTTATTTTTACAAATCTAGCAGTGAAAAATGTTGCTATCCATATAGGATAGCAACATTTTTCATCATTTTATATAGAATCATAATCCCATCCAGCTTCTGTCACTCCTTTAGAAAAAGAAATGCCTAAACCACCCCCACCAGATGATACATTAGCACTAGGATTAATATCAAAAGAAGTATATCCATATGATGCATATGTTGCAAAATCATGCACATACTCATTAGAACTTAAACTTAATATAATTGAACCTTGGTCTACATAGTAAGTATCAGAACCAGTGTAGATGCTAGTACTAATTTTTCTTCACTACCATCAAATGTCTTAATTGCATTGATCTGTTCATTATTATATCCTACTGCTTCCAATTCTTCAATTTTCCACTCTTTTAATTTATATATCTTATTTGAGTATGTTTCCCTATAATTCACAATCATATCTATTTCTTTTTCTGATAAGTTATTAACCGTATTGCTTAAATTTAATGATTGTTTTTTGTTAGATTTAGTATATTCTTGATTTACTTGTTTTAGTAATTCATATTCGTTGAAAGTGGTTTTACTACCTTGATTTTTGTTATAAGCATGAGAAAATGATAAGTTACTAAATAGGCTAGTAATGGTTAAGGTTAACACTAAAAATAAAGATGATAGTTTATATTTTTTCATAGTATCTCTCCTCGTATAATTAATTTATTGGGTATAGCTTAAAAGTTTAAATAATAAATAATGTGAATGTTTAGTTATATTTATTATTGGATTGTTCCTATATGCTACTAAATAATTATCCTTTACATTAATATAACTGGGTTATAATTAGGTGGATGTCTTGAAAAATTTTTCGCAAATATTCCCTCCTTTGCTTTTAATTTAGATTTGAAAAGTATACTTTTTTCTATCTTCACTAATATAAACACAATAATCTAAGAAAAGTTCCATAAAAATCAAAAAAAGTTGGAACTTTTTTAAAACTAATGTGTTTTTATTTATGTAAAACATTTAAAGGAGGAATTATACCAATGGAAAAATCAAAAGTTTTACTTACAATAGCTGCAACTGTAATATTATCAACTAACTTTACATTTGCAGATCAAGGAAGTCTTGAGTCTAATGAGTATAATAAAGGAGAGGTTAAGATAATAACTCAAGAAGATATAAAGCAGAATGCAAAAGATTATAGTAATTATAACCTTATAATTAATCAGTCTATTCAAGGGTATAATATTTAGGTATTATACGTATTTTTAAAAATTATAAAAAAGTTTTATCTTAAGGAAAGTTATACTGGTACAACTTAACAATGGATAAAAATATAATATAAGGAACATTTTATTTTTATATGTGTCTTAATTGGAAGTTAAGATTAAAATGTATAAAAATATAAGACAGATAGAAATATGAGAATTTAAGAGAAAGAGTATTAAAAAGTTTCTTAACTTATCGTATAATAATAACAAAATATTTTGTTAGAATCAAAATTTCAGGAGGAAAAATATGAATCCCAAAAAATTTAATATGGTTATAAATATAGTTATAGCTATAGGACTTGTATATTTACTAATAATGCCTATATACTATGATGTTCATTATATAAAATTGTATTATACTACTATTATTTTCTTTGGTATTCCGCTACTAATATATCAATGCAATTTATAATTGATGGAATCAGTCCATTAGTTATTATAGATAAATATTCACCTTTGCAGCACACAATATTAGTATTGATTCTTTTAGTAATGTGCTGGATAGGAGGAGCAAGTGATTGGAAAATAAATGAAAAAAGATATCATAATATAAAAAAACATAAGATTTAGTATTGGTTATTGAAAATCAATGTTAATCTTAATAGATAGTAAAAAATAAATATAGAATAATTTATAGTATACTACAACAAGAATACATTTAAAAGGTGATTGCCCAAAGGATATGATTTTTGTGTATAACCATATCATTTGGGCAAATCTAAAGTCTTTTTATTAAAATAGAATGATTTGCCAAAACAAAGTAAATCCAAACATATTTATCTCCTTTCTTCACTGGAACAATATTTCTTAAGAATATTATTATATATCATCCTATTAAAAAAATCCCCTAGAAGTTTAAATTCTATTATAAATTTCTAGGGGTGAATTTATATGAATATGTATGACGTTTTATAATTAATTATCTACTCCATATTAATTTTGTCTTTTGAGAATCCTGTCCTTGTAAATAGACTTCATTAATCATTTTTTTTTCTGGATGCGAAATTGAAAAGTTGAAATCCTTAGATAAATTGTCCATTTTATCATCATAGTATGGATTGAATTTAGGCTTAAGTGTAAAATTCAACCTTAGAAATAATTTATTATTTTCTATATCGTAATTAGGTCCTCTGAAAAACAAATAACTTTTTTCATGAGTGCCTTTTATATATAGTGTGTCATCTACTACTCTAATTTTTTCAATTATAATTGTTTCTGGATTAGAAATTTTTCCAAATTGCATGTAGTATCTCAAAGTTATTGTTATTATTATTAAGCATGCTATTAATAATATAATAAAAAATGATAGGACTCTCTTTTTGCTTATTTGTTTTGAACTTTTATTAAGTCTATTCATAAAACTTTCCACCTTTTTTATTTATATTAAAACAAAAATATTTATAGAGTATATTATTTAACTTATATCTTAATTACCATATACTAGATTCAAATTCATATGCACCAAATGAAGTAGGAGAGGTCCAAGTAACATAAGTTGTATTACCACTACCAAATACTCTTTCTATGGTATAACCAATTTTTGCATGTGCTATAACTGCATGGTCTCTAACATCAGATTTCTTATAAAGCATTCTGGTTTTTGTAGGTATTCCATTTTTAGAATCTGACATATCCATTTCTTCTGAACTCCAACCCCACAACTTACTTTGTTCAAATACAGTTGAATTGTCATAAATACTACCATTATAAGATTCTTTATACTTAGAAACTGTTGTACCAACGTTTATATTAATTATACCTAGGTAGAATGGATCAAATACTGATATAGTTTCATTTGCTCCTGGATCTGGAGAGCTATCATCATGATCCCAATCATCTGCTGGGAATATAACTCTATTATATACATAATCTGGAGTTGCAAAACTGTAATCTCCACTATGCAATTCTCTGTACTTATCTAAAAAATTTGATCGATTAGATTTAACTAAAGTCCAAGCAGTATGGTTATTTCCAGCATCTAATCCTTTTTCACCTGACAGAGAAAAAAAACCAACTTCAGTACCATTATACATTAAGCTTGTAGTATCTTTTAACTCTTGATCAGTTGATGAACTCATAATAGAAGTATTATTCAACTCTTCTTTTTTTATTTGTTCTGATATTTTAGACTCTAAGATATCTTTTATTAAGTTTGTTTGCTCAAATGACTCTCCAAAAATATATACTTCAGACTCTTCCCCCTCTCCAATAGTTACTGAGACCATCTCTTTATTTTGAGAAGGAATATAGTGTATAAATAATCCAATAGGAATCTCTTTAGATTCATTAAACGCTTTAGTTCTTACAGAACCAAAAATAAAATTATCATTTTCAATAGTTTCCTTGTACAATTGAGTATTAGTTGAAAAAGCAAATTCCTGGTTACTAATTGTTATGTTTCCTGTAATATCTACTGAAATTTGGCCATTTTCATTTAAAGTTCCTTCACCAGATTTTTTATTTATTTTAATATCTAAATTATTATTTAAATTACTTTTATTTGTTATATCATAGATATTGCTTTCCTCCTTTAAAAATTCAGAGTTTAAGTCTAAATTATCAATTTTATAATTTGAGGTATTTAAATTTCCAGCATAAACAACATTAATAGTCAAAATTAAACAGACAACTAGTGTAGATATAGGTCTTACCTTTTTGAAATTCATTTTTAATTCCTCCTAAATTTTTTTAATTATTTTGCAATTTCCTAATTATTTTTTTGATTTAATTATTAATATAACACCTCCTTACACAAAAATAGGATTAGAAATTGCATTTTTTTCTTTCACTAATATAAACACATCAATATAAAAAAAGTTCCATAAAAATCTCAAAAAATGGAACTTTTTTAAAACTAATGTGTTTTTATTTATGTAAAACATTTAAAGGAGGAATTATACCAATGGAAAAATCAAAAGTTTTATTTACAATAGCTGCAACTGTAATATTATCAACTAACTTTACATTTGCAGATCAAGGAAGTCTTGAGTCTAATGAGTATAATAAAGGAGAGGTTAAGATAATAACTCAAGAAGATATAAAGCAGAATGCAAAAGATTATAGTAATTATAACCTTATAATTAGTCCATTTAATCAGGAATATGATTATATAGATGACTGGGGATCTGATTTTAGATATCTAGGATCAGGAAAATTACATGCAAGTGGATATACAGAAACTGGCAAAGATGTTGATAATATAAGGACAACAGTATATTTGCAGCAATATGATGATTCAAACAAGACTTGGGTTAATGTTGATAGTATATCTAATAATCAAAATAATTCTAGTTATTCTTCTACATCCCAAACTTACAAAGTGCCAGAAGGATTTAAGTACAGACTTCTTATAATTCACAAAGCAACTGAAGGAAGAGTAACAGAATCAACCTCTAGTTATTCTTCAGTAATTAATGTGTATTAAATTTTACATCTTAATATATATAAAGGCAATGGAGAAGTTTATTCCATTGCCTTTATTATTTCTTTAATTTTTTCTATTTCAATAGGATAGTATATATCTATAGTATGATTTATGCCAAAAGAAGACCATATTACTTTTGTACGGTTTTTATTTATTTTTATAATAGAGTGTGAAGCATTATTGAATTCTATTTTTGTAACATCACTATTATTACCTACATTAACAGTTTTTGAAAATTCTAAACCTTGACGCATTTGAATTAATCGAATTTTACCTTTATCAGTTTTATAGTTTAAATATAAAATCTCTTCTCCTTCTAAAGGACCTTGAATAACTGCATCTTCGAAATCATACGGAAGTTCTTTAAATTTAAACGATACAATATTTCTAACTTCCTCTATAGAATTTGTTGTAATTTTTTCTTCATCTTCAGCATCAATTTTTTCTATGCCTTCTCCTATAGACAAGTCATGATTAACAGTAGTTTTATTTTCATCAGATTTAAAAATATTAATTATATTAGATACTTTCCAAGCTTGAATTTCACTGTTAGGTAAATTAATCATTGTAAATCCTACTAAAACACCTATTATAATTGCAACCTTCTTAAATTTATTTTTTTTATGAGGTTTAATTTTATTACGCTTATTTTGTAATTTAATCCACTCTTCTTCAATTTCTTCATCAGATATATCAATATCATCCATTTCATTTTTTAAAGTTTCAGATATAAGTATATCTAGTTGATCAGATTTATTTTTGCTCATTTTTTTCACCTACTAACTTTAGTATATTATAAAGTTTATTTTTAGCTCTATTTAATCTAGATTTTACAGTCCCCTTTTTTAAACACAAAGATTTTGCTAATTCATCATAATTTAGGTCATGATAATATCTTAATGTAATAATTTCCTTTGAATCAGGATATAATTGATTTAATGCTTTTTTAACTGTTTCTTTTGTTTCTTCCTTTTCTATTGACTCAATTACAATATCTTCTGTAATCTTATCATCTTCTAATGTTTCCATGGGATATGAAGAAACAAATTTACTTTTTTTTCTAATATGATTTTTAGCCAAGTTTGCACCGATAACACAAATCCATTGCTTAAAGTTATTAACATCATTTAAAGTCTCTAACTTATTATATGCTTTTAAATATGCTTCATTTGTAAGTTCTTTAGATAACTCTTTATCTTTTGTTATGTAATATACAGTTCTAAATACATCTTTATAGTATAATTTATACATTAAATACTGAAACTCTTCAACTGAATCTTGAGCTTTTATATTATATTTAGAGTTTATAGACTTTTCCAACTTTAGATCACCTCACATGTTTAGGGTAGTGTATTTTATTTTCATATAATTATATTTATTAAATAATAGGATCTTATGTATAAGCTTCTGTATAAAAACAGTAATTCCTTTAGAAAATTCACCATTTATTTGTTGTATTGGGATTGTTTTTAATTTTTATGGAACTTTTCTTAGATTAGTGTGTTTATATTAGTGAAGATAGAAAAAGTATAACTTTCCTATCAAATTTAAAGTAAAGGAGGTATTAGAAGTAGAGAATGGAACACTTCAATAAAGGTTTTATAACAAAAATGGATAAATTAAATAAGCTAACTGCCATATCTTTTATATTATTAGTAGGTGTATTTATAGTATTTTTACTAAGTGCAGAAAATAATTATATAGGTTTTGATAACTCTCTACCATATGATACAAAGACTAAAATTTTTAATTTTACTTTTGCAATATTATTAGCTTTTAATATAGTTTTGTCTCTCTTAAGCTTATTAGTCTTTATAGTTAAGACTGTTAAAGAGCGAACAACAACAATATTAAAATTTGTGTTAGGATTATACCCAATATCTATAATCTTTTGCATTTCAGGATTTAATATTGCTAGGTTATTAAATTATTTGATTTCACCTTTCAGAATTATATTTAGAATTTAAACTACTTACTATTTATAAAAAACTTGATTGTATTCTTAAAGCAGAAATTGTTAGCTGTTAAATGGAAAGTATTATATAAGAATTTACTGATCAATAGAATTTTGATTATGGCAAGATTAAGAACCAAAAAAACAACAATCTCTTTTGTAGCAGGAAAGAAATTGTTGTTTTTTTATTTCATCTATTTTATTAAGGGGGAACTAGCAATGTTGTTTAAAGTATTACTTGGAATTTCGAATTCTACTATACCGGCTGTATAAGGAGCTATTTCATATAGTCCAAAATAAATAACCAGTTTTCCATCTTCTATATAAAAAGGTTGTTTACTATTAATTCCACTAAATACCTCTACTTCATCTGGAAAAAATTTATCAGGCTCTTCTTTTATTTGTTTTTGTATTTCCTTATTAATTACTTCTTTATAGTCACTATTTTCTTTAAATAGATCTTCTAATGTTATTTCTTTACCAGTAGTTAAGTCGAAGTTATAAGGAGTTTTATTGCTAAAACCATGAGTACCACCAGTATACTGATAATTTTCCATTGTAAGACTTATAAAGGTAGGATTTAGAGTATGAATCTTATATTCTATATTAAGTTCATATTTTAAATCATTCTTATTGAAGTCTTTTTTTGCCATTTGGTGTATTTCTTCTTTTATATTTAAAGCTTCCTTTTCCATGAGTATGTTTAGTTCATTTAAAAACTTGTTACTTTCAGGAAATATAGGAATAGATATATTACTTTCAAATTCATTTGTACTGTCGGATATAGTTTGGGTTTCAATTTTTACTGAATTTAATGCTTTAGTTATATTTTCTGGATTTTGACCAGAACTTAAGGAAATTGTATTATTGGTACATCCTACAGTAAGTACACCACTAAGCATAATTATTATAGGTATAAAAGCTTTGTTATTCACAAAATTTCCTCCTATTTAAGAAAGATATTAATAGAACTATATCTTTAGTTATATATCCATAAAATGATTATCAGATATATTTTTCTTATGTATTTGGTATAGTACTATAATACAACCTTCAACGTTTTTTTGATTTACAAACTTATTAAAAATTGTTACAAAAAGGTAAAAAAAAATCTTAATAGTTACTTTTTGGTAAAGTTTTAACAATAATTTGAAGTTAAAATTTTTATTTCGTAGATAAATAAAAATATCTATAGTAAAATACAATTAAGTCAGTATTAAGTTAATATATGTTTTTAAAAGTTGGGGAATATAATAAAGATAAATATTTAAAATAGGATAGGTGATATACATGGGTGAAGATAGAGTTAAGGTATTAGTAGTAGAAGATGAATCTTCTATAAGAAAGTTTTTATCTATAAACTTAAATAGAGAAGGTTTTGAGGTTTTAGAAGCATCTTCTGGAGAAGAAGCCTTAGATATAATAAAAAGAGTTGAGCCTAGAGTAGTAGTTTTAGACGTTATGTTACCGGGAATAGATGGACTCGAAGTATGCCAAAGTATAAGAAAAGCTATACCTAATATAGTTATTATTATGCTCACAGCTAAAAGTCAAGATATGGACAAAATAATGGGCTTAGAGCTAGGAGCAGATGATTATATGGTAAAGCCTTTTAATCCTCTTGAAGTAATTGCTAGAATAAGAGCAAACCTTAGAAAAATTGATAATGCAAAGGGACAGTTAAGTAAAACTCTTGTTATAGGTGAGCTTGAGCTAGACTTAGAGGCACAGAAATTCTATAAAAGAGGACTAGAAATAGAATTAACTCCTATTGAGTTTTCACTTATGAGAATGTTTATAGAAAATAATAATAAAGCATTCAGTAGGGATGAAATTTTAAATATAGTTTGGGGAAAAAGTTATTTTGGGGACATGAAAACAGTAGATGTACATGTTAGGAGAATAAGAGGAAAAATAGAGGATGATCCGTCAAATCCTCATTTAATAGAAACGGTTTGGGGAGTAGGCTATAGGTTAAGAGGGGAAAAGTAATATGAGTAGTATCAAAAAGAGGATAGGTATTAGTTTTATATTCATAATCGTAATTACAGTTGTTATACTTGAAGTGTTTTTAATTTATATAGTTAAAGATAATTCTTATAAAAGTTTAGAAGAAAATTTAAACAATCAGATTAGAATATCTGCTGACTTATATTCAAAATATTTTTCAGATGCTACTTTACATGAAAATGTATTAAATAACGTTGATACATTTTGGAAGCAAACTAACGCACAGGTAGAAATAATAGATGTTAATAAAAATGTATTAATGGATTCTATAGGTGTAATCACTTCTGAGGCTATAAATACTTCAGACGTAATTAAAGCCCTTGATGGACAACAAGGAATGTGGATAGGAAATGTAGATTATGATGATGCTAGAGTTATGGCTGTAGCATATCCTTTAAAATCTGGAGAAGAAATAGTTGGTGTATTAAGATTTATTACTTCTTTAAAAGAAGTTGATTATAACATAAGAAATATAGCCGTCCTATTTATAAGCTTTGGCTTTGGTGTGATTTTGATTTCCAGCTTTGTAGCCATATTTTTAGCAAATACTATAACAGGACCGATTAAAAATGTAACTGAAACTGCTGAAAAAATGGCACAAGGAGATTTTAAAACGAAAAGTATAAAAAAATACGATGATGAGCTTGGAAAGTTATCAGATACATTGAATTATATGGCAGATGAAATTGTAAAAAGAGAAGAGCTAAAAAATGATTTTATTTCTTCTGTATCTCATGAGCTAAGAACACCTTTAACGTCTATAAAAGGTTGGGCTATTACTTTAAAGCATAGTCCAGATGATGCTGAAATTTTAGATGACGGATTAAATATAATAGAAACTGAAAGTGATAGACTTACTAATATGGTAGAAGAGCTTTTAGATTTTTCTAAATTTGTATCTGGAAAGATAAGCCTTGAGAAAAAAGAAACAAATATTAATGAAATAATAGAGCATATTAGAAAACAGCTAACACCCAGAGCTGTTAGAGATAATATAAATTTTGAAGTGGCAGTAGAGGATAATATGCCTGCTACTTGTACAGATGGAAATAGACTAAAGCAAGTGTTTATTAATGTTTTAGATAATGCATTTAAATTTACTCCTCATGGAGGACGTATTACATTAACTGGATCTTATGAAAATAATAATTTTATATTTAATATAAAAGATACAGGGTGTGGTATACCAGAAGAAGATATATCGAAAGTTAAAGAAAAATTTTATAAAGGAAAAAGCAGTAAGTCTCAAAGTGGAATAGGATTATCTATATGTGATGAAATAATTAGTTTAATGGAAGGAAGCTTTGAAATTAAAAGTGAAATAGATAAAGGTACAGAAGTAATAATTACAATACCTTTGGAGGAGTGTGTGTAAATGAGGACATTTAAAATTTTAATATATATATTAGTTGTCAGTATATTTCTTTCTGCTTGCTCAAGTCCTAATAACACAGATTCTACAGAAAATATAATACCTCCAGAAAATAAGTTAATGCCAATCCAAGGAATTTGGGAAATATCTTCTGTTTTAAACTTAGCAGCAGAATCCTCAAACGAAGAGGAAAAAAAAGAGGAGTGGATAGGAAAAAAAGCTCAATTTTCTAGTGAATATATGTCCTTTGTTGATACTGCTATAGAAAATCCTAGATATCAGATGAAAAGAGTAAATTTAGAAGAATATATGTTATTTAATTCTAAATCGTTACCTTCAGATTTTTCTTTTAATAAAGAATATGTTGAAGTGATTACTGTTATAGATGAAGATAAATTCTTCTGTGAAATTTTAATAGTAGGAGAAGGTGAATTAATATTAAAAATACAAGGAAATAACTTTTATCTGAATAAAATATCTGACAAGATAGATAAAGATGTATTTAATGGAAACAGAATTGACAGTAATCAAGGATTAATTATGCTTGAAGATGAAAATACTTCAAATAAAACAGGAGTATTATTAGGTATTAGATCAAAAAATACAGATAATAATGATAAAAATAAAGGAGAATATAGCTATAAAACGTTATGGATTTCAATTAGAGATAATGAAATGGATCCTATTTTAAGCATGGAAGATGTGTTTTTTCCAAGAAGAAGTGGTTTTTGGAAAATAAATACAAATAAAGCTAGACAAGGAGATAGATTAGAAGAATATATAGTAGCTAATAATATTTCAACGGAAGAAGAAAAAACAGAGAAGACTAATGATAATATAGTGAAATTAGATACAAAATCAATGACTATAGAAGAGCTAAAAACACTAGAAGCCTTAGAAAGGTTAGAACAACTAGATAAAAGTGTAGATTTATCCTCAGAAAGTGATATAGATTTTTCCAAATGGGGAGATAAAGTAGGAGAGGTTAAACGAAGAATTGATTATGTAGGTAATGACTATATAGCGCTTGAAACCATAGGAGAAGGAGAGTATAAATCGAAAGATAAAATATGGAAAAAAAGCAAACTCCAAGTCATACCTATAGATAGCTTGCCTAATGGACAAGAAATTAAAATATCAGATATTTTAGAAGAAGACGGAATTGTTGGATTAAGAGCTGCATGGGAAAGAGCAGTGAATAGTTTGGAACTAGATAGTAAAGATATTTTATATAGAGAAGAGCTACTAGAAAATTTTGGATTAGAAAGAAAGTTAGGACATTGGTTTATTAAGGGAAGAATAAATTATATGAAAAATGATGAATTTCATGTGCATGATTATGATGTTAGTTTAATGCCACCTTCTGAAGTCGTAGCATATGATTCCTTATTAGTACCTTGGACAAATATTAAGGATGTTGTTCCTAGTGCTGTAGATGCTTATACATCGCCTAATAAAGATATCGCTTTAGTTTTCACTGAATATGAACTTCTTATTTATGATATTTATGGCAATGAACTTAACAGACTTCCTAAAGAAAGAATAGACCTTAAGGAAGATGATGCAGTTATGATGGTAGAGTGGGCATCTGGACAATATGTAGAAAGATGGAAAGAAGTATTTGAAAACTCAGGAGGAAAACCTTTTGATTATTAAAAAATGGATGCTAAATTTAGCATCCATTTTAAATTTAATTAAATATTTATTTAAATACCTTTATAGACATAGTTTTAAAAATGGCATATAGTTCAGTACCTTTTTGTATTTGCATTTCCTCTAGAGATTTTTTTGTAATTAGAGCTATAAGTTGAATTCCTGCGTCAAGAAAAATCTGAGCACTTTGATCTTCAATTATTATATTAGTTACTACTGACTTTAATATATTACGAGCACTATTAGAAAAAACAACTGTACTAAGTATTATGTCTTCTGGTTGAATTGATATCTTTACATTTCCAGTTAAGTTAGTATTTACATATATTTTTACCGAGTTAATTTGAGCATATTTGTCTCTACCTTCTTCAATTATAGTAGCACTATAAATATTACTTAAGCCTTTAGTATTATTTAGATAAGCATCTAATTGTTCACCAGAAATTCTAAGACTTCTTCCAACTTTATGTGCGTTAATATCTCCTCGTTTAATCATTTCATAAACAGTATACTTTGATATTTTTAGCTTATGAGCTATCTCTTCCGGTGTGTATAAAATATCGTTATTCATTTAATTCACCCACTTCTTTTTATTTATTAAGAATATATAACTGTATTAATAATAAAACAAATTTTTCATTTTAATCATTATATCATAAAGTGAATTTATTTTAATAATAGTATGTTATCTTTTTTTACTGAACCGTATAGTTTACCAGGATTTTGCATATTTATAATGTTATTTGCTTCATCTTTACTGTATTTACATATAATTTTATTACTATCTACATTAGTAGCATTAGCAGGTAGTAATTCTAGAATAGTATTAAAAGGTGATTGCTTAATTCTTAATATAGATAATTCGAATGAATTTTTATTTTTACATAAATTAGAAATTGATATATCAGTTTCTCTAAAAGAAATATACTTTATATCATCATGTACTGTATTATCAATATTAAATGTTATTCCCCAATCTAATGCTAAAATTGAATTTTGATTCATTTTTTTTATAGGAGAAATATTTTTACATCCTGTTAGTTTAGCACCTTCCAGTGTAGTTGGACCTTTAAATATATGTTTTGTAGTATTTTTTTCAAATATTCTACCATTATGCATAATAGCTGTACTATCGCAAAACTTATAAACTTCATCTATACTATGAGATACATAAATAACTGTACCATTATACTTATTAAGTGCTTCTGAAAACTCATTTTCGATAGAGAATCTTAAATGAGCATCTAATGCAGAAAATGGCTCATCTAGCATAAGAATATCTGGAGATTTTGCCATTATTCTTGCTAAAGCAACTCTCTGTTGTTGTCCTCCTGAAAGTTGACTAGGGTATCTATTTTCTAAGTCTTGTAATTTAAAAAGATCTAAATATGATTTAACAATGTTTTTTTTCTCTATGGAAGTTTTATTTGTTATTCCTAAACTAATGTTTTGAGATACTGTCATATTAGGAAAGAGGGCATAGTTTTGAAACATTAATCCAGTATTTCTTTTTTGGGGTATAAGATTTATATTTTTCTTTGAACTAAAGAGTATTTTATCATTAAGTATTATTTCACCTTTATCAGGAGTTATTATTCCTGCTATACACTTTAGAGTCATACTTTTACCACAGCCAGAACCACCTAGTATTCCAAGTTTTTCTTTTCCTACTTCAAGCTGTGATTCAAGATAGAAACTGCCTAGTTTTTTAGTTATATCTATATAAATACTCACTTAGCATCTCCACCTCTCATTATTTTCTTATCTTTAACACTCCAATAGTTCATAATACCTAATACAATGAGTGAAATTACTATAATTATTAAAGTCCAAAATCCTGCTTCTTTAGTTTTACCAGCTGCATTTGCAAAGTAAATTGCTAAGGGAATAGTCTGAGTAACTTTTGGAATATTTCCCGCAATCATTAATGTAGCACCAAATTCTCCTAATGCTCTTGCGAAAGCAAGTATTGCACCAGATATTATACCTGGTAATGCAAGTGGAATCATTATTTTTATAAATATTTTAAATTCTGAAAGTCCGAGTGTTCTTGCTGCCCAAATAAGGTTAGTATCTATCTGTTCAAAAGCACCTTTAGCTGCTCTATACATTAGAGGAAATGATACAATAATTGCTGCTAAAACTGTAGCTTGCCATGTAAAAATAATAGACATTCCTATTTTACTAAGAAAACTTCCAATTGCACTATTTTTACCGAATATAACTAGAAGAATAAACCCGACTACAGTAGGAGGAAGAACCAGTGGAAATGTAAAGATAACATCTAATATCCATTGGACTTTGCTATTTACATTCATTAAAGTTCTTGCTGCTACTATTCCTAAAATAAAAGTAAAAAAAACTGCAACCAATGAGGTTTTGATAGAAATAATTAGAGGGGAGAAATCAATGCTCATTTATATCACTCCAAATAAATTTTATATAATCACTTATAATATAATAACCTTTAAATTTATAAATTTAAAGGTTATTATATTAATTATTTTAAGCACTTCAAATTTTTAGTTAATACTCAATGGTGCGACAGCACCAGACGAATCTTATGATAATGGAGAGAATCCATATTTTATAAATAATTCTTTTGCTTCTTCTTCAAATAAAAAGTCCATAAATTTTTGAGATTCTTCAACATTTTTAGTATCTTTTACTATACCAACTGGATAAATTACAGGTGTATGCGAACCTTCAGGAGCAACTGTAGATATTGTAATTTTATCACTAATTTGAGCATCAGTTTTGTAAACAAGTCCTGCATCTACATTCATTGTTTCAACCCATGATAGTACTTCTCTTACATCTTTAGCAAACACAATTTTAGACTCAATCTCATTATAAAGGTTTAAGTTGTTGAGTACTTCTTGTGCGTATTGGCCAGCTGGAACACTTCCAGGATCACCAATAGCCACTTTTTCAATATTATCTTCAAGCAGTTCATCAAAAGAAGATATAGTTTCCTCACCTTTAGGAGTAACAAGTACTACCTTATTTTCTAAAATATCTTCTACAGAATCATTAAGCATTAGCTCTGCATCTATTAGAGCATTCATTTGCTTTTTACCTGCAGAAAAAAATATATCAGCAGGAGCACCTTGTTCAATTTGCTGTTGAAGAGATCCAGAACCTGCAAAGTTATATGTTATGTCTATGTTTGGATTTTCTTTTATATATAGTTCTTTAATTTCTTCCATACAATCTGTAAGACTTGCAGCAGCAGATACAGTTAAGCTTATAGACTCTGCATCCGATTGTCCAGTATCTTGACTTGTACTACATCCAGCAAGTATGAATGAAAACACAGTTAGAAAAATAATAATACCTTTAAATTTTTTCATGTAAAAAACCCCTTTACTTTTTATAGTTAGTTTTAGTTTGGTTCAATTAGTTTTAATTTATTTAAAATCTAACAGGTAAAGTTTAGCATAATTATTAATAGGTGTCAATTAGCAAAAAACTTTATACTTTCTTAAACAATAAGAAAGTGCGACAGGTATATATATGTCCTGTCGCACCAACTTAAACTATTTTAGTTGTCCAAGTTTCAAGGTTCCAAACATCAGTAACGATATCATTATAAAATTCAGGTTCATGACAAATAAGAAGAATACTTCCTTTATAAGCTTTTAGTGCCCTTTTTAGTTCATCTTTAGCATCTACATCTAAATGATTAGTAGGCTCATCTAAAATCAAAACATTAGTTTCTTTATTAATAAGCTTACATAAACGGACTTTAGCATTTTCTCCACCACTTAATACAACTATTTTACTTTCAATATGCTTTGTAGTTAATCCACATTTAGCAAGTGCTGCTCTAACTTCAAACTGACTAAGAGATGGGAAGTCCTCCCATACTTCTTCAATACAGGTATTATAGTTAGCTTCCTTTATTTCCTGTTCAAAATAACCAGTATATAAGCTATCTCCCAGTTCAACATTACCAGAAATAGATTTTATTTCTCCTAGTATACTTTTAAGAAGAGTTGTCTTACCAAGTCCATTAGCACCAACTAAAGCTATTTTTTGTCCACGCTCCATTCTTAGGTTTAGTGGTTTTGAAAGAGGGTTATCATATCCTATTACTAAATCATTTGTTTCAAATATTAACCTTCCTGAAGTTTTAGCTTCTTTAAAGTTAAATTCTGGTTTTGGCTTTTCATCTGGTAGTTCTATAATTTCCATTTTATCTAGCTTTTTCTGTCTAGACATAGCCATATTTCTAGTTGAAACCCTGGCCTTGTTTCTTGCTACAAAGTCTTTTAAATCGGCAATTTCTTGCTGTTGTTTTCTGTGTGCTGCCTCAAGCTGTGATTTTTTAACTTCGTAAACATTCATAAAGTTATCATAATCTCCTACATAACGATTTAGTTCCTGGTTTTCCATATGGTATATTAAGTTAATAACACTATTCAGGAAAGGAATATCATGAGAAATTAAGATAAAAGCATTTTCATATTCTTGCAAATAGCGTTTTAACCATTCTATATGCTGCTCGTCTAAATAGTTAGTAGGCTCATCTAACAATAGAATGTCTGGTTTTTCAAGAAGAAGCTTAGCTAGTAAAACCTTAGTTCTCTGGCCTCCACTTAAATCCTGAACGTTTTGGTCTAGACCAATATCTTCTAAACCAAGTCCTCTGCCGATTTCCTCAACCTTAGAATCAATAATATAAAAGTCATTATTATCTAATGTATCTTGTATTGTACCCATATCTTCGAGAAGCTTTTCTAATTCAACTTCCGATGCATCAGCCATTTTATTACATATATCATTCATTTCAGCTTCCAAATTGAATAAATATTTAAAAGCTCCTTTAAGAACATCACGTATAGACATTCCTTTTTCAAGGGCTGTATGTTGATCTAAATATCCAACCCTTACACGTTTTGCCCATTCAATTTGTCCTTCATCTGGTTCTAATTTTCCAGTAATTATATTCATAAAAGTTGATTTACCTTCACCATTTGCTCCAATAAGACCAATGTGTTCTCCTTTTAAAAGACGGAAAGAAACATCATTAAATATAGCACGATCTCCAAAGCCATGAGTTAGGTTTTTAACTGTTAAAATACTCATTTTATTCTCCTTTCGATATTGTATCCGATAGTTAACATACATAATAGATTATATATGACTAAATTAATATTTGAAAGAAGATTTTTTAATTTGTAAAGTAAGAAAGACTTAAACTAAAAAAATGTTGTAAACAATAGTGCATATAAAAAGATTATATTTAATTAATATAAAAAAATCATTTATGATAGAATGAATAGTATTAAAGCTATTAAAAACCTAAAAACTAACAGGAGTGATTATATTGAGCATTAAAGAAGATGAAAAGATATGCCCACTTTGTGGTGAACACAATAATTGTCAACATGGAGAAGGTGCATGTTGGTGTGAAAATATTAAAGTTCCTAAGCATGTATTAGATTTAGTGCCAGAAGATAAAAAAAGAAAAGCTTGTATATGTAAGTCTTGCATAGACAAATATAGTTAAAGAATAAATATGTATAAATCGGCATATAATATCAAAATAAGAATTTGTTATTTTAAAATATTTCGTTAAATATTCTTGAAATTAAATCTTGACAACTAAAAGTTTCAAGAGTATAATCTTATCTAACAACAAAAACATAATTAAAGACGTTGAAAAGAAGAGTAGGTATGTGAATACTTATACAGAGAGCTTCGGTTGGTGAGATGAAGCAAAGGATAGTATACTGAATATGGTCTTGGAGTTGGGCTGCTGATAGGGAACTTTAGGTAGTCACGTAATGCACACGTTATAGTGCCAGGGTATTAAGGGATTAAATTCCTGCGTACTTGATGAGGTATAACGCCGTGAGGCTTATATAAATTTAGGGTGGTATCACGATGCTTTTAAGCTTTCGTCCCTTTGCAATTACATGCAAAGTGGCGGAAGCTTTTTTTATTGTTTATTCTTAAAGGGCCCAAGGATAAATAATAAATCTGAAATTTTGAAATAAGGAGGTATTAAAATTGATTGAAATAAGAAATGTAACCAAAACATTTGATGATGGTAAAAATAAAATCATTGCAGTAGATAATGTTTCTATAAAAATTGAAAAAGGTGAAATATATGGAATTATAGGATATTCAGGTGCAGGAAAAAGCACATTAGTTAGGTGTATAAATCTTCTTGAAAGACCTACAAAAGGAAAAATATTGTTTAAAGGAAAAGACTTAACTGTTTTTTCAGAAAAGAATCTAAGAGAAAAAAGAAAGAAAATAGGAATGATATTTCAGAATTTCAATCTTTTTAACTCTAGAAATGTTTATCATAATGTTGCATATCCTTTGAAAGGTTCTAAACTTTCAAAGTCTGAAGAGAAGAAAAAAGTAAGAGAACTATTACAGCTTGTAGGCCTTAGTGATAAAGAAAATTCATATCCTTCTCAATTAAGTGGAGGCCAAAAACAACGAGTTGGAATAGCTAGAGCATTGGCTAATGATCCAGAAGTTTTATTATGCGATGAGGCAACATCAGCATTAGATCCTAAAACAACAACATCAATACTTAAACTTTTAAAAGAACTTAAAGAAAAGTTAGGATTAACTATAGTATTAATAACTCATGAAATGACAGTTATTAAAGAGATATGCGATAGAGTTAGCATTATGGAACAAGGAAGAGTAATTGAAGAAGGTAATACTATTAAAATATTTAGCAATCCAGAAAAAGAAGCAACTAAAGGTTTTTTAGAAACTGCAACAAATAGCAGTAAAATATTCGATGTTCTTCAGCTAAAAGACAATATCTTTAATATACAAAAAGACGATGTACTCACAAAAGTAAATTACTTAGGAGATTGTACAAAGGATGCTTTAATATCAGAGGTATCTAGAAAATTTAAAATTAATGCAAGTATTTTATATGGAAACCTTGAAATATTAAATCAGACTCCAGTTGGTGAACTAATCGTACTATTTATAGGAGAGACTGCAAGTATACAAAAATCGATAGATTATTTTAGAGAAAAGGGAATATTAGTGGAGGTGATTGAACATGGAAGAAATTCTTCTAAAGTATATACCAAATGTTCTTAACGCTAAAGAAGAGCTTATAGAATCTATACATGAGACTTTCATAATGGTTTCAATACCTGGTGTTATATCTCTTGTGTTAGGAGTTTTGCTTGGAGTATTTCTTGTTGTTACAAGAAAAGGAAATATATTAGAAAATAAAATATTTAACAACATGTTAGAAAAAATAATTAATTTATTTAGAAGCATTCCATTTGTTATTTTAATAGCTGCAATAATACCAGTAACAAGAATGATAGCAGGAACAGCAATAGGAACTAAAGGAGCATTGGTGCCCTTAGTATTTGGAACAGTTCCGTTCTTTGCTAGACAAATGGAAAGTGCATTGTCAGAAGTTGATAAAGGACTAATTGAAGCCGCACAATCTATGGGTTCAAGCCCTACAGATATTATTTTTAGAGTATATCTTAGAGAAGGACTACCAGGAATAATAAGAGGAGTAACAATAACATTTGTAAGTTTAATTGGACTATCAGCAATAGCAGGTTCAGTTGGTGGCGGAGGTCTTGGTGATTTTGCCATAAGATACGGCTATCAAAGATTTCAAAATGATATTACTTTTGTAACAGTAATAATACTATTAATATTTGTATCTGTTATACGAGGAATAGGAGATATTTTAATTAAAAAGGTAACACATTAAATAAAAATAAAACTGACAAATAAACATAAAAAATATTAAATAGATAGGAGATAGATATTATGAAAAAATTTCAAAGGTATATAACAATACTATTATTAATTTCTATAGCAGTAGTATTTACTGCATGTGGGGCAAGTGAAACAACTGCAGAAGATGAAAATGTAATTAAACTAGGAGTTACAGCAAGTGAAACTGAAGTTTGGGATCATATTGAAGAAGAATTGGCAAAGGAAGATATAACTTTAGAAATAGTTAGTTTTTCTGATTATACAAGACCGAATATAGCGCTTGCTGATGGAGAAATAGATGTAAATTCATTTCAGCACTATGCATTCTTTGATAATTTTAAAGAAGAACATAGTTTAGATCTTACAGCTATTGGCGAAACAGTTATTGCACCTATTGGTTTGTATTCATCGAAAATTGAAGATGTTAGCCAGCTTAAAGAGGGAGATGAAATAACAATACCTAATGATGAAACTAACAGTGGCCGTGCCTTAATACTTCTTCAAAGTGCTGGACTAATTAAGCTTGATGAAAAAGCAGGAAATCTACCTACTACTAAAGATATAACTGAGAATAAGCTTAATTTAAAAATAACTGAAATAGATGCAGGAACAACAGCAAGAACTCTTGATGATGTAGCAGCAGCTGTTATAAACAGTGGTTTTGCAGTAGATGCAGGTTTTATTCCTACAAAGGATTCAATACTCTTAGAACCAGTTAATGAAGATTCAAAGCCATATATTAATATAATTGCAGTTAGAAGTGAAGACAAAGATAATGAACTGTATAAAAAAATAGTTGAGCTTTATCAGACTGATGAAGTTGAAGAAATAGTTAACGAATTATATAAAGGGTCTCAAGTAACTGCTTGGTAGGAGGTTAAGCTATGAATATAAAAGAGTTAATAAATAGAGAAGAAAAATACATTGTAGACTTAAGAAGATATTTCCATGCTAATCCAGAGTCTAGCTTAAAGGAGTATGAAACGGCAGAAAAAATAGAAAAAGAGCTTAAAGCTTTAGATATTCCTTTTGAAAGAGTTGGTGAAACAGGAGTTATAGGTTATATAGGTACAGAAAAAAAAGGTAAGACAGTAGCACTAAGAGCAGATATAGATGCACTAGAAATAGAAGAGACTAATACTGTAGAATATGCCTCAAATAATAAAGGTTTAATGCACGCATGTGGACATGATGCACATACAGCAGCTTTACTTGGAGCAGCAAAAATATTAAAAGCTAAAGAAAGTGAAATAAATGGAAGTGTAAAACTTTTATTTCAGCAGGCAGAGGAAATAGGTCAGGGAGCTAGACAGTTTGTTACTAAAGGATATTTAAAAGATGTAGATAATGTATTTGGTATACATGTATCAAGTGGGTTAGAAACTGGAAAAATAACAGTGACACCAGGTCCTATTGCAGCATCTTGTGATTATTTTAAAATAAAAGTTAAAGGAAAAAGTGGTCATGTTTCAAAGCCACATACTGGAGTTGATGCATTGTATATTGGATCTCAAATAGTAGTTAATCTTCAAGCAATAGTTGCAAGACAAACAGATCCAGTAGATCCAGTTGTAGTCGGAATTGGTGTTTTAAATTCTGGTACTAGATATAATATTATTGCAAATGAAGCAGTTTTAGAAGGTACATTTAGAACTTTCAGCTTTGAAACTAGAGAAAAAACACAAAATTCTATTAAAAAAATAGCTGAGTCTGTTGCTATTGCTTATGGAGGAGAAGCAAAAATAGAATTTCGATCTTATTCTAGTCCAGTTATAAACGATACAGAGTCTGCAGTTTTTGCAGCTGAAGTAGGCAGAAGCATATTAGGAGATAAAAATGTTATAACAAATCAAGAAAAGGCACTTGGAGCTGACGACTTTGCAGAATTTCAAGCAGAAGTTCCTGGAGTGTATGTAAATGTTGGAACAAAAAATCCAGAAGATAAAGATACACATTTTCCTCATCATAATGGAAGGTTTAATATTGATGAAAAAGGACTTTTAATAATGGCAGAGCTTTATATTAATTATGCACTTAAATATTTAGATTAAGTGTATATAAATTCTTAAGATTAATAGGCAAATTTTGCTTATTAATCTTTTTTATTATTTTTAAAATTACTATTGCATTTATAATTAAAACCATGTATTGTTGTATTAGGCTATTAATACAACAATACAACAAAGCTGAAAGGAGTTGATAAAGTGCAATGGCATATTGACTCGGAAAGACCAGTTTATATACAGCTAATCGAGCAAATACAATCAAGTATTATTTCAGGATATTTTAATCCTGGAGATAAAGTGCCTTCTGTTAGAGATTTAGCAGCTCAAGCTGGAGTTAATCCTAATACAATGCAAAAATCATTAGTTGAGTTAGAACGAATAGGATTAGTTCATACTAACCGAACTAAAGGAAGATATATTACTTCCGATACAGAGGTAATTAAAAAATTAAAAATTGAATCTGCTAATAATATTACAATGGATTTTCTAGATAATATGAAAAAATTAGGATTTTCAAAGGAAGAAACATTAAAAATTATAAAAAAGATTGTGGAGGAGATAAAAGAATGAGCCATATATTAGAATGTAAGTCTATAACAAAGAAATATTCTGGTTTTACTGCTCTTTCTGATGTTAATCTAACACTAGAAAGAGGACGTATAATTGGTCTGCTAGGTCCAAATGGTAGCGGAAAAACTACTTTACTTAAATTAATAAATGGTCTCTTGGTGCCTGATAGTGGGAAAATTGAAATTGATGGTATAGAACCTGGAGTACAAACTAAAAAAGTAGTATCTTATTTACCAGAAAAAACTTATTTAGCAGAATGGATGACAGTAAATCAGGTGGTTGAGTTTTTTAAAGACTTTTACGAGGATTTTGATGTGCAGAAAGCTTTTAAAATGCTAGAAGACCTTAATATTAATAAAAATCAAAAACTAAAAACTATGTCTAAAGGTACAAAGGAAAAGGTTCAATTAATTTTGGTTATGAGTCGTGAAGCAGATTTATACTGTTTAGACGAACCCATTGGAGGAGTAGATCCAGCATCAAGAGATTATATATTAAATACTATTATTAGTAACTATAGGGAAAATTCTACAATACTTATATCTACACATCTTATTGCAGATATAGAAAAGGTTTTAGATGAAGTTATATTCCTTAAAGAAAGTACGGTGCTTTTTCATTCTTCTGTAGATGATGTAAGAGTGAATGAAGGCAAGTCTATAGATGCATTATTTAGGGAGGTGTTTAAATGTTAGGGAAATTAATAAAACACGAGTTAAAGGCAACATCAAGATTATTAGTTCCTTTATATATAGCTCTTTTATGTATATCTGTAATAAATCATTTTACATTTAATTATGGAGCAGAAGAAGGAGTATTTGCTGTAATAACTGGATTTTTATTCATGATTCAGTCCTTGTTTACTGTTACAATTATAATAATAACTATTATTTTTATGATTGCTAGATTTTATAAGAACTTTTTAAGTAACGAAGGATACTTAATGTTCACACTACCAGTTAGTAGCCATAAATTAATTTTATCAAAGCTAATTGTTACTTTATTTTGGACATTTATTAGTGCTATTGGTGTAGCTATTTCTTGGTTTATAGTAAGTGTGTCCGCTAATAATATTAATTTAGTCAGTTTTACTATGCAAACAGTACAAACTTTGTTCGAAGAATTAAACGCTACATTTGGATTTGGATGGGTTACAGTATTTATTCAATTAGTAATTTTAGGTATCTTATTTTTAGTTGTAAATATATTATTAGTCTATACTTCAATTGCTATAGGACAGTTATTTAAAAAATATAAGTTAGTAATTTCTTTTGTATTTTATATTGTTATTCGTATTATTATACAATCATTAACTGTTTCAGGAATAGTTGGGTTAGAATATACTTTAGGTTTAAACGAAACAATTTTTACGGTTTCAAATGCAAATATAATATTACTTGCGTCTATTATAATTGGCTTTATTGGTTGCACCATTTTCTATACAGTAACGAATTATATATTTAAAAGAAAATTAAACCTTGAATAGAGTCTCGCTATGTTACATTTATAAAATTTAAATAAGTTGTATTAAACATACACAACTAGGGAGCCCCCATTTACAGGGATTCTCTAGTTTAATTTTAATTAGTAGTATTTAAATATAACAAATTATTTTTAATAAATATTTAAATTTAAAATAAAACTATTCAAATAAGTAGGGGAGGATAGATAAATGCAAGGATACAATGTTATAATGGTTTACAATAGAAACTTAGACAAACTATTAATGTGTAAACGAAGAAAAGATCCTTATAAGGGTCTATATAACTTAGTTGGTGGGAAGATAGATTCTGGGGAAGACGGATATAGTGCAGCATATAGAGAGTTATTTGAGGAAACTGGTATTTCAAAGGAAGATATAAGTTTAAAGCATATAATGGATTTTAAATATTATTATCAAAAATGTTATGTAGAAGTATATGTAGGTAGACTTAAGAATAATGTAGACCTTGTAGAAGAAGTAAATGAGTTGTTTTGGTCAGACTTAAATCATAATTTTTTCGATATGAATATATATGCAGGTGAAGGAAATATAGGACATATGATTGAACAAGTTAATTTATATAAAGATATTCTTTTAAGGTAGTAAACAATGTTATAAACTTTAAAAAGTAAGACTAGAAGAAATGAGTAATTTAGTTTCTTTATATTATTAATGGGTATAATGAATTAAAATCTTTTAGTTTCAATAACATATATTAGATTATTTAATAATATATATTAGATTACTAAATAATATTTATCAGAGGTGACTTATGATGTGGACTAGGACAGAAATAAAAGCAAGAGCTAAAACAGCACTTAGAGGTTCTTATTGGAAAGCTTTTTTAGTAAGTATTATTTTGCTAGTTGCTGGAGCTGAAGGTGGATCAAGAGGCAGTTCAGCTTCTGGTGCTAATAACAGTAGTAATATGGGTATAGAAGATAATATTAGAAATATGGTTGTAGATAATATAGTACCTTATATTACTACAATACTAGCTGTTAGTTTTATAATAGTAGTATTAGCATTTTTATTTAGAATATTTGTAGGCTATCCTCTTGAAGTAGGTAGTAGACGATATTTTGTTAAAGCAGCAAAGAAGAATATTGATTTAGGAAATGTAGGATTTTCTTTTAAATACAAAAGATATATAAGTATAATAAAAGCTATGTTATACAAAAGCGTGTTAATAATACTTTGGACCCTACTGCTTATTATTCCAGGTATTATAAAATCTTATGCTTATAGAATGGTACCGTATATTTTAGCTGATAACCCTGAAATAAGTCATAAAAGAGCAATTGAAATAAGTAATGCTATGACAGATGGGCAGAAGTTTGATATATTTGTATTAGACTTGTCTTTTATAGGATGGTATATATTAGGTGCATTAGCTTTAGGTATAGGGGTATTATTTGTTAATCCTTATGTAAATGCAACAGAAGCAGAGCTATATTTAGTACTTAGGCAAGAAGCAATAGATACAGGAATATGTTCTCAAGAAGAATTAAATATTGGGGAATTCATAAAATAATAATATGAAACTTTTAAATGTTTAACTATAAAACATAATAAAGACCCTTTAAGGGTCTTTATTATTATTAAAAGTATAATTTTAAAAAACTTGTACTTTTATTTTTATACAGAAAGTCTAATTTTTAGATCCTTATATAAAATAAATGGTAAGATGTTAATAAGTTAATATATTTATTAATATTGTGGATAAATAGCTTTAAAATAAGCAATTAATGTTAATAACTATATAATATTTAATAATTTTGAATGTATGATATAATATAAAAAACAAATCTTACGAAAGTATGGAGAGGATTTACTATGAAAAAATGTTCTATATGCAAAGAAAATATAGCAGTAATTTTTGCAAGTAAAATGGAAAATGGAAAATCAGAAATGCAAGGTATATGTATGAATTGTGCTAAGAAAATGGGATTACCTATAATAGATCAGTTAATGGAACAAACAGGTATGACTGAAGAAGAAATATCTAGTTTGTCTAATCAAATGAATAATGTGTTTGAAGAAATGGATTTAGAAAATGTGGACGAAGATAACTTTTTAAGTGGATTATTTAATGGATCTTTAAATTCATTTAAAGATAGTGATGATGAAGAAGTAGATATAGATGAAGAAAAAGCATCTGTAGATAGTGAAGAAGATACACCTAAAGAAGAAGTAAAAGAAAAAAGATCTAAAAAGAAAAAGAAGAAAAGTAAGAAAAAGAAAAATTTAGATACTTATGGTACTAATTTAACAGATAAAGCAAAAGATAACAAAGTAGATAAAATAATAGGTCGTAATAAGGAAATTGACAGAGTAGTTCAAATTTTAAATAGAAGATCTAAAAACAATCCAATATTAATAGGAGAACCTGGTGTAGGTAAAACTGCTATTGCAGAAGGTTTAGCTGTACGAATTGTAGAAAAGCAGGTACCTGCAAAGTTATTTAGTACAGAGGTTTATTTACTTGATTTAACAGCAATTGTAGCAGGTACTCAGTTTAGAGGGCAGTTTGAAGGAAGAATGAAAGCTATTATAAAAGAAGCTCAGGACTGTGGAAATATAATATTAGTAATAGATGAAGTACACAATATTATGGGTGCAGGTGAGGTTCATGGTGGAGTTATGAATGCTGCAAATATCTTAAAGCCAGCTCTTGCACGTGGAGAAATACAGGTTATAGGAGCTACAACATTAGATGAATATAGAAAGCATATTGAGAAGGATTCTGCTTTAGAAAGAAGATTCCAGTCAGTATTAGTTGAAGAACCTACTATAGAAGATACTATGGAAATTTTAAGTGGAATTAAAAATTACTACGAAGATTATCACAAAGTAAAGATAAGTGATGAAGTAATAGAATCTGCTGCAAAGCTATCTGAAAGATATATTACAGATAGATATTTACCAGATAAGGCAATAGATGTTATAGATGAAGCAGGATCAAAGGTAAATCTGAGAAATAAAGGTCTTGTAGAAATGGAAGCTTTGAAAGAAGAGTTAGAAAATATAAGAGAAAAAAGACAAGAAGCTGCAAATAATAATGATTATGAAATGGCAGCTCAATATAAAGTAGATGAATGTAGAGTTTTAGATGAAATAGAAGAATTAAATAAAAAGTCAGAGGATATGTCTATTACCATTGATGACATAGCATCTGTAATTGAGTCTTGGACTAATATTCCTGTAGGAAAAATAACTGAAGAGGAAGCTAGCAGATTATTAAATTTAGAAGATAACCTTCATAAAAGAGTAGTAGGACAGGATGAATCTATTAAGAGTTTATCTAGAACTATAAGACGTAACCGCTCTGGATTTAGAAAGAAGAGAAAGCCAGCATCTTTTATATTTGTAGGACCTACTGGAGTAGGAAAAACAGAGGTTGTAAGAGCATTAGCAGAAGAACTATTTGGTAGTGAAGATGCTATGATTCGTGTAGATATGTCAGAGTATATGGAAAAGCATACAGTTTCTAAATTAATTGGTTCTCCTCCAGGGTATGTAGGTTATGAACAAGGAGGACAATTAACAGATAAGGTTAGAAGAAAGCCATATTCAGTTATACTTTTAGATGAAATTGAGAAAGCTCATCCAGATGTATTCAACACACTACTTCAGATTTTAGAAGATGGTAGGTTAACTGATAGTCAAGGTAGAACTGTATTCTTTGAAAATACTGTAATAATTATGACATCTAATGCAGGTAGTCAATTAAAGTCAAATGGAATTGGTTTTGGTAAAAGAGGATACGAAGCTTTAGAAAACCGGGCTAAAGATTCATTAAGACAGATATTTAGACCAGAATTTTTAAATAGAGTAGATGAAACTATTGTATTTACAGAGTTGTCTAAAGAAGAGTTAAGAAAAATTATAGACCTTATGTTAAAAGACATAACTGGTGATGTTGAAGATAAGGATATGAAAATTACAATTTCTGATGAAGTTAAAGACTTTATATTAGAAAAAGGATATGATGAAAAATATGGTGCAAGACCTTTAAGAAGAACTATACAGCGATATATTGAAGATGAAATTGCAGAAGCATATATAAGAAAACAATTTGTAGTAGGAGATCATATAAAAGTAGATTTAAAAGATGATAAAGTTGTATTAAGTAAATAGAGATATGAAAATAAAAGACAGACTGCAAAATGATATTGCAATCTGTCTTTGTTATATATAGATTTAATAAGAGATAAATTAACTGTAGTTTATATTTACTAATAAAATCTGCGTCTTCTACGGCCAAGTAGTTCTCTAATTAAAATAATAGACACAATATCGCGAAGAAATCCTCCTCTTCTAAATCTTCCTCTTCTATACCCTCCACCATAATAATCATCGTAATATCCTGGTACTTGTTGTTGTGTCATAGCATCCCAGTAATTTTCGTCCATTTCATTCATAACTTGCATACAAATATCATCTGTCATACGCTCAACTGTTTCTCTTCTTGGACATGGGTACATTTCTGGGTTATTTGGAGTATCCATCATGTTACACATATGTTGAACTCTAGGGTAAATTCTATTATATATATCTGGATACATAGATTCTAAGCTTTCTGAAGGATAATTAGCAATGGGAGAACAGCTTGGATATCCCATAGAACCATAATAGTGATTAGTTGTCATATAAGCACCTCCTTTTCTGTTGACACTACATAATATGCAGAAAGAAATAAGTCAGTTACGATTTTAGAAAAAAGTAGTTTTGAAAAATCTCCTTACATAGTTATGTAAGGAGATTTTTATATTTTATAAAAACTATTTAATTTCTATTTTTTCTAAAGGCTCGAAAGCAGGTCCATCTATTACATCTCCAGTAGGAGAAAATCTAGAGCCATGACATGGACAGTCCCAAGTTCTTTCAGCATTATTCCACTTAATTTCACACCCTAGATGAGTGCAGGTAGTATTTACAAGATATAGTTTTCCTTCTTCACTTCTATATGCTCCAACTTTTTGTCCATCGACTTCTATAACTTTACCTTCTCCTTTTTTAACAGTATCATTAAAAGAGCCTAAAAAAAGTTTTCCAGAAATAAACATATAAGCATTATGTAAGTTATTTTTGATATATTTCCATACAGACTCAGTATAAATAAATCTAGAAGGGTCATAAACTTCTGAATAAGGACTTTCACCTTTTATAATAAGGTCTTTTAAAATCATAGAAGACACAGTACAGCTAGTCATACCCCATTTTTTGAATCCTGTTGCTATGTAAATATTAGGATGCTTAGAATTAATACTACCTATGTAAGGAATATTGTCCATAGTCATACAATCTTGTGCAGACCATCTGTAAAGAATTTCATCAATATCAAAATTTTCATTAGCGAAATTTATTAAGTTTTTATAGCTTTTATTTATATCATTTCCATGTCCTACTTTATGACTTTCTCCGCCTATTAATATAAGCTCACTATCACCATACGGCTGAGATCTTAATGACCTAGTAGGTGTTTCCGCACTTATATACATTCCATCTGGAAATTTAGATTTTGATTTAACAGCTACAATATAGGACCTTTCTTGATAAATTCTAGAAAAGTACATTCCTTTAATATTAGAAAATGGATAATGAGAAGCTACGATTACTTTAGAGGCAGTAATGCTTTTACCATTTCCCATAATTACAGAATATTTATCATTATTATCTAGCTCTTCTATATCAACCGCTTTAGTGTTTTCAAAAATATATCCACTATTTTCTGTAATATGTTCGGCTAAGCTTAATAGATACTTACGTGGATGAAATTGAGCCTGTTTTCTAAAGCCTACTGCTCCTTTTATTGGAAATGGAAGAGGTAATTTATCTATAAAGAATGCATCAATTCCTAATTCCTGTGCTGCTGTCACTTCATTTTTAATATCTTTAATATAATTATCATCTTGAGTGTATACATATGCATCTTGCAATTTAAAATCACAATCTATATTTTTTTCTTTTATAATTTTAGATATTAATTTTATAGCATCTTCATTAGACTGTGCATATTGTTTCGCTTTTTCTTTTCCAATTTCTTTAATCATTTTATTATAAATTAAATCATGCTGAGAAGTTATTTTAGCTGTTGTATGTGCTGTAGTACCATTAACAATATTATCAGCATCGACAATAGCTATCTTTAGACCTTCTTTTGTTAGTAAATAGCCTGATGTAATTCCTACCATACCTCCACCTACAATTGCTACATCTACAGTTATATCATTTTCTAAAGCTGGATAATTAGTATTATCTGTAGATGCAACCCAATAGGATTCTGGTTCTTTAGTAAACTCTTCCTTATGAGAGTAATATTGCTGCATAAACTACATCCTTCCTTATATAGATTTTATCTATTCCTAGGGTGTACTTAATTTTAAAAAATATTCTAATCTAATTTAGAATAACCAAAAAATCTATTAAATCATTGATAAAATAGTATCCTTTATATTTATTTGTTATAATATATACTGAAAACAATAAACACAGAAAGGATGTATTGCATGAAAACAAAAAAAATATGTAATATCTTATTTCTTTTAATTTTAATATTTACTGGATGCAGTACTCAAAACCCTAATGAGCTATCAGGTGATTTGAGTTATATTAAAACACCTGATGAAATATATGTACTAACACCTTCACTAATAGAAGATTTAGAGTCAGCAAACAATAAGATTCTTGAGATTAATAGTAAAATACATAGATATGAACCTAGTAAAGTTCCACAGGAATTATATGAAGATCTTAATAGGGCTGTTGAAATAACATATGCAATTAAAAGTAAAAAAGTACGTATAGATGATAGTAAATTTATTAACAAAATGTTTTCAAATTTATCTGATTCAAAAGGTAAAATAGTTACTAGTGAAATTCAAAACCCTAAATATATATTAGAGCTAATGTTTGACGATATACAAATAACTCAAAAAAATTTAGCTAAAGGTTATCTGTCTTCAATTTTATTACTTGAAGATGGAACAGTTATAATTCCGAAACTCAAGGAAAATATTGCAGAGAATAGGTATATAGAAACAAAGTTAGACTTACAGTTATTACAAGAATTGGACAGATTTATTTCTTACACGAAATAAATATAACTTTATAATTTTCGTCTACAGATTGTCCTAAAATTACATTTCTATATAGTATAGAAATAAAGAAGAAGAAATTAATAAAAATAGAAATATATAAATATATTCATGTCGTTTTCGGGAGTATTAGTGAGTAGGCGTTATGGAAAAGGAATGTATACGAACTAAATTTTGTTGTTTTTATAAAATTGATTTACATTCCTAACTACCTCAAATCCAGTTCTAGTGTTTGTTTAGTATTAGATATGGAAACATTTAATATATTGTTTTTGTACTGTAGTTTTTTTATCTTTGCCCCTGTATAAGTAGCAAACATAAGCACTTCATCACCTAGCCTTAAAAAGGAAAGAAATCCAGCAATAATAGCCCATACACTGTTTTGAGATGGATCTATTAATTTATAATATCAGACTTTAAAGTAATTTTCTCTTTTATGTTTTCCTTGAAACATTTCTGGATTACAAATCTTTTTGTAAAATACATTTAAAATTCTCCTATCAGTAAATAATTAATTATTAATAGCTTTAGAGTTTTTTTAATTATATTTAGGGTATTAATATATTTATAATAAATAAAATTTTACATAAATTATAAGTATATAATTAAATTACTAAATAAGAAATAAATAGGAGGTATGGTATGAATTATAAAGAGATTATAGATAATGTGTATCAGTTATCAGTAAATATAGAAGATATTCTATTTGAAGGATTGTGGGAGATGCCTAATGGTGTATCCATTAACTCGTATATTGTAAAAGGAGAAAAAACTGCACTAATAGATGGAGTATGTGGTTGGGATGGTGTTCCAGAAAAATTACTATCTTTATTAGATAAATTAGATATAGATCCAAAATCTATTGAGTATTTAATAGTGAACCATATGGAACCAGATCATTCAGGCTGGATAGAAGCTTTTAAAGAAGTGAATCCAAATTTTAAAGTTGTTGTTAGTAAAAAAGGAGCAGAGCTATTAGAAGCATTTTATGATAATAATAATGATGTAATAATTGTAAAGGATAAGGATACTTTAGATTTAGGCAATGGACATACTTTAGAGTTTGTAGAAATGCCAAATGTACATTGGCCGGATACAATAGCTACTTTAGACAGAAAAAATGGTGTTTTATTTTCTTGTGATGCTTTTGGATCATTCGGTAGTGTTAATGAATCTAATTTTGATGATTTATTAACTTCAGAGGAAATTGATTTTTACGAAAAGGAAACTGTAAGATATTACTCAAATATTATAGGAGCTTTTTCATTACCAGTTAAGAAGGCTATTGAAAAGTGTAAGAACCTACCTATTAAAATTATAGCTCCAGGTCATGGTATTATTTGGAGAAGTAATCCTAATAAAATAATAGAAGATTATAGTAGATATGCTTCTTATCAGAAAGGTGTGGCAGAGAGGGAAATAACATTAATTTGGGGTTCTATGTATGGAATGACTCAAAAAGCAGTAGACTATGCTATAAAAGAGTTAGAAAAGAAAGATATAAAGCTAAATGTTCATAGAGTACCAGAAGATTCTTGGGGAACTATATTAGCTTCTGTATGGACATCGACAGGAGTAATATTAGCTATGCCTACTTATGAATATAAAATGTTCCCACCTATGGCAGCTGCACTTGAAGAATTAGGCAAGAAAAAAGCAGTAGGTAGAAAAGCCTTTAGATTTGGATCATATGGTTGGTCAGGTGGAGCACAGAGAGAATTAGATGAGATTATAGATAAATATAAAATGAACTGGGAATTTATTGACCCTGTTGAATTTAAAGGTTCACCAAGTGAAGAAGATTTAAGCTTAATAGGACAGCGTATAGAAGAATTAATAAATGAGATAAATAATGTACTATAATCTGATATTTTATACAGTATAATAGAAAAAAAAATGATTTTATGATATATTAGTTTACATATATATTAATGTATACGAAAAGTATGAAAGGAGATTAATATGGAAAATAATCCTACTAATTCAAACTTTATAAGAAACATTGTTAAAAAAGACTTAGAATCAGGCAAACGTAAAGAGGTTATTACTCGTTTTCCACCAGAACCAAATGGATACTTACATATAGGTCATGCAAAGTCTATAGTATTGAACTTTGAACTAGCTGATGATTTTAATGGAAGAACTAACTTACGTTTTGATGATACAAATCCAAGTAAAGAAGAAGAGGAGTTTGTAAAATCAATTAAAGAAGATGTAAAGTGGTTAGGTTTTGAATGGGAAAATCTATTCTTTGCTTCTAGCTATTTTGAAGAAATGTATGATAGGGCTGTACTTTTAATTAAGAAAGGTCTTGCATACGTAGATGACTTATCTGCTGATGAAATTCGTGAAACTAGAGGAACACTAAAAGAGCCAGGAAAAGAGAGTCCTTATAGAAATAGAAATGTAGAAGAAAATTTAGACTTATTTGAAAGAATGAGAAATGGAGAGTTTAAAGACGGAGAAAAAGTATTAAGAGCTAAAATAGATATGTCATCTCCTAATATGAATATGAGAGATCCTGTAATTTATCGTATAGTACATTTAAGTCATCATAATACAGGAGATAAATGGTGTATTTATCCTATGTATGACTTTGCACATCCATTAGAGGATGCGATAGAAAATATTACTCATTCAATCTGTACAATGGAATTCGAAGATCATAGACCTTTATACAATTGGGTTGTAAGAGAATGTGAAATGGAATCTACACCTCAACAAATAGAGTTTGCCAGACTTAATATGACAAACACAGTTATGAGTAAGCGTAAATTAAAGCAGTTAGTAGATGCAGAAGTAGTGGATGGCTGGGATGATCCACGCATGCCTACAATATCTGGTTTAAGAAGAAAAGGATATACTCCTGCAGCTATTCGAAACTTTTGTAGAGAAATTGGAGTATCTAAAAATCAAAGTGTTGTAGATGAAAGAATGCTAGAGCATTTTATTAGACAAGATTTAAAAGAAGATGCACCTAGAACTATGTCTATTTTAAAACCACTTAAAGTAGTTATTACTAACTATCCAGAAGGACAGGTAGAAATGCTAGATGCTGATAATAATCCAGAGAATCCTGAATTAGGAGTTCGTAAAATACCGTTTTCCCGTGAAATTTATATAGAACAAGAAGATTTTATGGAAAACCCACCTAAAAAGTATTTTAGATTATTTCCTGGTAATGAAGTTCGCTTAAAGCATGCATACTTTATAAAATGTAATGATGTAATAAAAGATGAGGATGGAAACGTAGTTGAGCTTCATTGTACTTATGATCCAGAAACAAAGAGCGGAACAGGTTTTACAGGTAGAAAAGTAAAAGGTACACTTCATTGGGTAAATGCAGATACTGCTACTGCTGCAGAATTTAGACTATATGAACCATTAATATTAGATGAAGATACTGAAGAAGACAAGGACTTTTTAGACCAAATTAACCCTGATTCTTTAGAAGTACTTAATGGATTTGTAGAAGATAATATGAAAGATGCAAAACCTTATGACAAATTCCAATTCTATAGACACGGATATTTTAATGTAGATTCTAAATATAGTACTAATGATAAATTAGCATTTAACAGAATTGTTTCTTTAAAAAGTTCTTTTAGGCTTAATAAGTAAATATAAGCTTCAAAAAAAGTAATATATTATATGCTCCATTTATGGTATACAGTAAGGATAATAAAGACTGTGTATTATAAGTAGGAGCATATTTTTATTGAAGTAAAAGTTAATATATTTATAGATAGATCTAGGTTTTATATAAACTAGACTTTGTTTATTTTATTAAAGAAGATTTAGAAAATTTTATAGTTACTTAATTCTTATTTTCTGATATAATATTTAGAGTTTAGAAATAAACTAAATTTTTAAAGTAAAGGATGGTGAGTAGCCTTGGTTAAGGAAAATCAACTAACACAAGGGAGTATATCTAAAGCATTGATTAAATTAGCACTTCCTATTATAGGTACTTCGTTTCTTCAAAGTGCTTATACTATTACAGACATGTTCTTAATAGGTAAAGTAGGTACTAAGGCCACAGCAGCTGTAGGAACCGGTGGTTTTTTTACATGGCTTGCTATGGCATTTATTATACTTTCTAAAATTGGAGCAGAAGTAGGGGTTGCTCAATCTGTAGGCAGGAAAGATATTAAGGAAGCAAGAAGATATATTAGACATACAATACAGTTAAATATATTTTTAGCAATACTATATAGTCTTACTTTAATTATATTTAGACATTCTCTTATAGGTTTTTTCGAGTTAGGAGATATAGAAGTAATTAATATGGCAATATCTTATCTTGTGATTGTTTCTTTGGGCTTAGTATTTTATTTTATAAATCCTGTATTCACAGGTATTTTAAATGGATATGGAGATAGTAAAACACCTTTTTATATAAATATGACAGGTTTAGTTATGAATATAATACTGGATATAGTATTAATACATGGGGCAGGTCCTATTCCTTCCATGGGGGTAAATGGAGCTGCGTTAGCAACAATAATTTCTCAAGCTACTGTAACTGCTTTATTTTTATTTAAAATCGTATTAGTAAATAAAGAACTTTTCAGTGATATAAAACTTCTAAAAGCACCAGATATGGTTCACATGAAACATATTATAGGTTTAAGCTTGCCGGTAGCACTGCAAAATGCTATATTTTCTATTATAGGAATGTTTATTGCTAAAATTATAGCTCAGTGGGGAGCAGCGCCTATAGCAGCACAAAAAATCGGATCACAAATAGAATCTATTTCTTGGATGACTGCTGGTGGATTTTCTACAGCTATTAGTGCGTTTGTAGGTCAGAATTATGGAGCTAAGAAATGGGATAGAATATACAAAGGCTATTTTATAGCAATGGGGTTAGTAAGTATTGTAGGAATTGGAGCCACATTACTGTTAACTTTAGGAGCAGCACCTGTTTTTTCTGCTTTCTTAGATGAAGAAGAAGCCTTAGCTCATGGTATTGAATATTTAAAAATATTAGGGTTATCTCAGCTATTTATGTGTATAGAAATTACTACAACAGGAGCTTTCAATGGATTAGGAAAAACAGTACCACCTTCTATTATTGGGATATTATTTAATGCATTACGTATCCCGGCTGCACTAGTATTATCTTCTGCTGCTTTATTAGGAATAAATGGAGTTTGGTGGAGTATAAGTATGAGTAGTGTATTTAAAGGAGTTATATTAACAGGATGGTTTATTTTATTTTTAAGAAAAAACTCATATCATTTATATAAAGAAAAACTTAATTCAGATGAAACTTTAGGTTCTATTGAATGATAAGCATATAGTAGTGACTTAAAAGCTTTAGCTATATATGGAATAAGGTTAATTATACCGCCAATTATTAGGCGGTTTTTTTATTGTTTAATAAAGTAACAAGTATTAAATAATAAAAATTTCAAAAAGTTTTAAAAAACTATTGAATATTTAATCGTATATATGTATAATATTTCATAACACCTTATACATATATATACATATATATGTATAATTATAAACAAGGGGGAATTAAAATGAAAAAGTTTTCGAAATTAAGTATTATATCAGTTTTATTAGGTGTGCTAGTTTTATTTACTGCATGTAGTACAACTACTGGTGGTGAATCTAATACAAAGGATGATACTTCATCAAATGAAGAGATAGTAACTAAATTAGATAAAATTAAAGAATCAGGAAAGATAGTTCTTGGCACAAGTGCAGACTACCCTCCATATGAATTTCATAAAGAGATAGATGGAGAAGACCAGATTGTAGGATTTGATGTTGAAATTGCAAAAGCAATTGCACATGATTTAGGTGTAGAACTTGAAATAAAAGATATGGACTTTGGTGGTTTATTAATGGCACTTAATGATGATAAGGTAGATTTTGTAATAGCAGGTATGACTCCAGATGCGGATAGAAAAAAGGTTGTAGACTTTTCAGAAATATATTATACGGCAGTTCACGGTATAGTTATTAATACAGAAAATGAAGGTAATTTTAAAACAGTAGAAGATTTAGCTGGTAAAAGAGTTGGAGCTCAACAAGGGGCTATACAAGAAGACATAGCGTTAGAAAAAATAGAAAATGTAGATTTAAAATCATTAGCTAAAATACCAGATTTAATTCTTGAAGTAAAAAATAATAAGATTGATGCTGTAGTTATGGAAAAGCCAGTTGCAGACTCTTATGTGGATAATAATTCGGATTTAAAGCTTATGGATTTAACTTTTGATGATGGAGAAGGCGGATCAGCAGTTGCAGTTAAAAAAGGCAGTACAGATTTAGTAGAAGCAATAGATCAAACCTTAGAAAATTTAATAAATAATGGATCTATTGATGATTTCGTTGTAGAAGCAATAGAAATGGTAGAATCTGAATAATCAGTTTAGATATAAGCAAGAAATTAGTTTTTGATCTATTAAATCAGATGGGATTTAAATCCCATCTGATATCTCTTTTATAGAAAGGAAGGCCTAAAAATGAATTTTAGTTTTTTACCTAAGTATTATCCATTTTTTATTATAGGAGCTAAAAATACAGTATTACTTGCACTATTTGCAGTGGCCTTAGGGGTTGTGTTAGGTGTAGTATTAGCACTAATGAGAATTTCTAAAAATAAAATATTTAATTTTATTTCTACTGCTTATGTGGAAATTATAAGAGGTACCCCAGTAATGGTGCAGATATTTATAATATACTATGGATTACCTTTTGATTTTCCAAGTATAGGATTTTTAGGAAGTAATAGTGAAGAGTTTATAGCAGGTGTTGTAGCTTTATCTATTAATAGTGGAGCTTATGTAGCAGAAATTATACGTTCCGGTATTCAATCAGTAGATAAGGGACAGATGGAGGCTGCTAGATCTTTAGGAATGCCATATAGTACTGCCATGAGATATATCATAGTTCCTCAAGCATTTAAAAATATATTACCAGCTTTAGGTAATGAATTTATAGTTGTTATTAAAGAATCTGCTATAGTATCTGTTATAGGTATAAATGAACTTATGTACAATGCTAATACAGTTAGAGGGAATACTTTTATACCTTTAGAGCCATTAATAGTTGCAGCTGCTATTTATTTTATATTAACATTTACATTGTCTAAATTGTTAGGATTAGTTGAAAGGAGGTTGAAGGTAAGTGATTAAAGTAGCAGATCTTGTGAAAAACTTCGGTGATCTTAAAGTATTAAAAAATATAAATACTCATATTGAAAAAGGTGAAGTAGTGGTTATTGTAGGGCCTAGCGGGTCTGGAAAAAGTACTTTTTTAAGATGTCTTAATTTATTAGAAGAACCTACAGGTGGACAAATAGTTTTTGAAGGTAAAAATATAACTGATAAAAATGCGAATATAAATTTATTAAGACAAAATATAGGAATGGTATTTCAACAATTTAACCTTTTTCCTCATATGACAGTGTTAGAAAATATTACATTATCTCCTATTAAAATAAAAAATATGTCCAAAGCAGAGTCAGAAAAAATAGCTATGGATCTGCTTAAACAGGTAGGCTTAGAGGATAAAGCAAAAACTTACCCTAATCAGTTATCAGGTGGACAAAAACAGAGAATAGCCATAGTTAGAGCACTTGCAATGTCTCCAGATGTAATGCTATTTGATGAACCTACATCAGCCTTAGACCCAGAAATGGTAGGAGAAGTACTAGAAGTAATGAAAAACCTTGCTAAACAAGGTATGACAATGATAGTAGTTACTCATGAAATGGGGTTTGCAAAAGAAGTAGGTACTAGACTTATGTTTATGGATGATGGAAAAATAGTAGAAGAAGGTAAACCTAAAGAAATTTTTAACAATCCGGAGCATCATAGAACGAAGGAATTTTTAAGAAAGGTATTATAATATAAAATATATAGTTCCTAGTTATAGATATTTAATATCAATGTTTAACAAAAAAATTAATTTATGAGTGGAATGTATCCTATAGGGTAGAAAGTAAAAGTCTATTCTATAGGTTTTTTATTATTTTTGTAATAAAAGGGTATTAAAATAATACTATGTTATTGTATAATTAATAAAATGAGCATTAATTACTATTTCTTTTAATTTGATACAATGATATTTTTATTATATAAAACTAATTTTAAGTGTACGAGGAGAAGTGAAAAATATGAGCAAGTCAAGTATTCGAATTAAAACATGTAAACGCTGTAAGTCACATATTCATGAGAATTCAATTTATGAGTATTGTCCTAGCTGTTATAAAATTGTTGAAGAGGTTTTTGATAAAATTAGAGAATATTTAAGAGAATATCCAGGAGCTACATCTTTTGAGATGGAACAAAGATTAGGAATACCTGCTCGTATAATTAATAATTTTGTTAGAGGCGGAAGATTAATTGAAATTCCAAATGAGCATTTAAATGTTGAATGTCTAAGATGTGGTTCTTTACTTTTATCTGCCTACCATAAATATTGTCCAACTTGTGAAAATGAAATAAAAAATGATATTTTGAAAGCTAAAGAAAGCTTATCTAGTATTAATAATAATTTTGATAAAAGTGGTAAAATGCATATAGATCATTATAGAAGGAAAAGATAAAGTAGTACTAATGTTGTAAAGGAGAAAATATGAACTATAATAAAATTGTAGAAGGTATTTTTTTGTCTAGACCTAATAGGTTTATAGCAAAAGTGCTAATAAATGGAGTGGAAGAAACAGTACATGTAAAAAATACTGGAAGATGCAAAGAGCTACTCTTGCCAGGTGTTAAAGTTATATTAGAAGATTGTTCTCACAATACAAATAGAAAGACAAAGTATTCACTCATAGCTGTTTGGAAGGAAGATATGCTAGTAAATATGGACTCTCAAGTACCAAATGATGTTGTCTTTCAAGCTATTAAAGATAATAGGATTAATGGATTTGAGGATTTAACACATATAAAAAGAGAGGTAACTTTTGGTAAATCTAGATTTGACATTTATTTTGAAACAGAAAGAAGTAAAGGTTTTGTGGAGATAAAGGGAGCTACACTAGAAAGTAATGGAATAAGTAAATTTCCAGATGCACCTACTGAAAGAGGAACTAAACATGTTTTAGAAATGATAAGAGCTGTACAAGAAGGTTATAGAGGAGGTATACTGTTTTTAATACAGATGAAAGGTCCTAAAATATTTAGACTAAATTGGAGCATGGATAAAAAATTTTCAGAAGCCGTTAAATTAGCTAGTAAAAATGGCGTTGAAATATTAGCCTACGATTGTATAGTAAAAAATAATAGTATTTATTTAGATAAACCAGTAGAAGTAGACCTTGATACTCTATAGTAAGGTCTTTATTCATATTTAAAAAGTTACTAAATCAGTATTACTAGTTACTATACCTGTTATATTTATATAGTTAAAAAATAAATAAAAACAATAGATAGTTTAATGATAAGCTAATCTATTGTTTTTTTATTAAGTTTTATAATTTTTCAGGTATTTCTGGTGGAGGTGACGGAGGACCAGCTAAAGGATGTCTCGGAGCGTGAACTATAGTGATGCTGTTTAATATAACTTCTTTTTCAATTAAATTATGATTTTCATCATACTTTTCTCTTATTTCTGCTCTTGGTACTACTACAGTTACTTCGTGAGGAATTTTTTGGTCTGTTATTCTAGTCATTTTTATATATAAGTCTTCAAGTTCAAGTTCAATATTATCGCACTGATTTTTTGCTTTTTTACATGCAATAAATTTTGACAATACAGATTGAATAGACATAAAATCCCCTCCTTCCTATATGTAGCTTATTCAATTAGTTTACAATAGGTGAGTTAGAAGCACTAAAGAGGTAAGATGTTTATTATATTTTATAATGATTTATTTTTATATTTAAGAGGAGTAGTGCCTGTTATTTTTTTAAAAGCTATAGTGAAATAGTTTTGATTGTTATAACCTACAGAAAGCGCTACTTCTAATGTAGATAGGTTAGATTTTATTAATAAATTTTTGCTTTTTTCTATTCTAACTTCGTTAAGAAACTGGGAATAAGTTTTCCCAGTTTCTTTTTTAAATAAATTACAAAAGTAGCACTTATTTAAACCTAAATGCGTTGATATATCTATTAAAGTTAAAGATTCCATATAGTTTTGGATAGTATAGTCTATAGCTTTTCTTACATGAAAACTATAGTTTTTTTTGTCTTCCATATTAAAATAACACTCCTTTAATTAAAAGCAAAGATAATAGACGGATTTATAATAAAAACATCTATTTTTAAATAATTAATATAAATGTAGTTATAAAAAACTAAATATAGTTAAGAATTAAATGTGTTCTAATGGTAAATTGGTATTATGTGATAATGATTATCAAAATTATCTATGTTTGCTTATTATATCAAACTCTATTTATATGTGTCAATAAATGAAGATTCACTCTATATGATACTTCAACATTTTAGGCATATTAAGAGAACTGTTATATAGAAGGAGAATCAAGATTATGAAAAAAAGATATTTAATACTAATACTGCTTATATTATCTGCAGTTTCTATATTTATTGGTGTTAAAGAGATATCCCCTTTACAAATATTTAGTTTAGGAGATCAGGAGCTTCAAATAATGGTTTTAAGTAGGATTCCAAGACTAATAAGTATTATTGTTGCGGGTATTGGAATGAGCATTAGTGGACTAATAATGCAGCAAATAACGCAGAATAAATTTGTGTCTCCAACTACAGCCGCAACGATTGATTCGGCTAAACTAGGTATTTTGGTTTCGCTTATATTATTTTCAGCATCAAGTACATTAACAAAAATGATGATTGCATTTATTTTTGCTTTAGGCGGAAGCTTTCTTTTTATGGCAGTACTAAAGAAAATAAAATATAAAAATGCAATTATTATACCACTTTTAGGAATAATGATTGGGAACGTAATAAACTCGGTGACAACCTTTTTCGCCTATAGATACGATTTGATTCAAAACATTTCCTCTTGGATGCAGGGGAACTTTTCTATGATTATTAAAGGGAGATACGAGATTTTATATATAAGTATCCCCCTTGTAATAATCGCATTTCTATACGCTAATAAGTTTACACTAGCAGGGATGGGGGAAGATTTTTCCGCAAACTTAGGTTTGAATTACAACAAAGTTGTAAACATAGGAATTGCTATTGTTGCTTTAATATCCTCAGCAGTAGTTATTACAGTAGGACAAATACCATTTTTAGGTCTTATAGTTCCTAACATAGTTACAATGTATACAGGAGATAACTTAAAGAAAAATATATTACCTACAGGTTTGTTTGGTGCCATATTTTTACTTTTATGCGATATACTAGGTCGTTTAATAATATACCCTTATGAAATTTCCATAGGACTTACTGTAGGTGTAATAGGGAGCTGCATCTTCCTATGCTTGTTAGTTAGGAGGAATGCATAATGAATACCGACACTAAAAAGAAAATAACTGTTCTGTCCATAATGCTAGTTATATTAGTTTTAATATTTATATTTTTAGGATTAAATAGTGGGAGCTGGCAGTATGCGTTATCTAGGCGGATACCAAAAATAGTAGCTATTATGCTCACAGGTAGTGCAATAGCGTTTTCATCCACAGTGTTTCAAACTATAACCAATAACCGTATACTAACGCCTAGTGTACTTGGGCTGGATTCTTTATATACGTTTATACAGACTTTCATAGTATTTATATTTGGGGCTAGTACCTTAGTACAAATAGGTGGACATTTTAACTTTATACTTTCTGTAGGACTTATGGCTCTATTCTCTGTGTTGCTGTTTAAGCTCTTATTTAGAAAAAGGGGAAATAACATATATTTTCTTCTGCTTTTAGGTATGGTATTTGGAACACTATTTCGCAGTATGGCAACTTTTATGCAGGTACTAATAGACCCTAACGAGTTTTTGATAGTGCAAGATAAAACTTTTGCCAGCTTTAACAACATAAATACAGACCTATTGTGGTTGGCTATTGTAATAATGTTTGTGACTATGGTCTACACCTTTAAGTATTTTAGGAGCTTGGATGTACTGTTTTTAGGAAGAGAGAACGCCATTAATCTAGGTATAGAATACGATAAAGTTGTAAAGAACATGTTAATAGTTATTTCTGTACTAGTATCTGTGTCTACAGCACTGGTAGGTCCGATTATATTTTTAGGGTTACTGGTAGTAAATATTACAAAGGAGTTTTTAGATACTTATCAGCATAAGTACTTAATAACTGGAGCTATGCTAATAAGCTCTGTAATACTCGTAGGTGGACAGTTAATCGCAGAAAGAATACTAGAGTTTAGCACCCCAATAAGTGTAATTATTAACTTTATAGGAGGAGTGTATTTTATATACCTACTGCTAAGGGAGGATAAAATATGATAGAAGTAAGAGATTTAACTAAGAAATATGGAAATAAAAGTGTTGTAGATAATGTAAATGTAAAAATAGAAAAAGGAAAAATAACTTCTTTTATAGGTCCTAATGGGGCAGGTAAAAGTACATTACTGTCTATGGTAAGTCGACTAATCGAAAAAAACGAAGGTGGAGTTTTTATAGAAGGAAAAGAAGTAGAAAAGTGGGATAGTAAGGAACTTGCTAAAAAGATATCTATACTAAAGCAGTCCAATCATATCAATATAAGACTTACCATTAGAGATCTTGTAAGCTTTGGGCGTTTTCCTTACTGCGAGGGCAAACTTACGAAGGAAGACATAGGGTATGTAGACCAAGCTATAACTTATATGAGACTGGAAGATATAGAGCACAAATATTTAGATCAGTTAAGTGGTGGACAAAGACAGAGGGCTTATATAGCTATGGTTATAGCCCAAAACACAGATTATATTCTTTTAGACGAACCACTTAACAACTTAGATATGAAACACTCTGTAGAGATTATGAAAATATTACGTCAGTTGGTAGATGAACTAGGTAAAACTGTTGTTATAGTAATACATGATATTAACTTTGCGTCCTGTTATTCAGATCATATTGTAGCTTTAAGTGATGGTAGACTCGTTAAAGAGGGCAATACGTATGAAATTATAAACAGGGAAGTACTAAAGGAAATATATGAAATGGAATTTAGTGTTCAGGATATAGAAAATAGCAGAATCTGTGTTTATTACCAATAACCGTATATTTTAAAAAATAATATAAAGTCTTTTTTGAAATTCATAATAAGGCTTTAACACAACCAATTACAGAAATTATGTTATCTAATTGGTTTAAAAAAATTAAAAGAGGTGTAGAAAATGATAAAAAGAAAAAGGTTATTACCTTCATTATTATTAATTATAGCTATGTTAGTTCTTACCGCTTGCGGGAGTACACCAGCAGAAAATGATAATCAACCAGAAGATCAAAATGTAGGAAATGTTGAGAACTTAGAAGATACAGAAAATGCTAATGAAGCCACATCTCCTGTAACTGTTTCACACAAGCTAGGAGAAGCAGTAGTGCCTAGAAACCCTGAAAGAGTAGTTGTCTTTGACTATGCTACATTAGATTCACTAGATTCTATGGGAATTGAAGTTATTGGTTTACCAAAGTCAAATGTGCCTGATTTCTTAGATAAATTTAAAGATGACAAATACGAGAATATAGGAACACTATTTGAGCCTGATTTTGAAAAGATTTACGAACTTAATCCAGATGTAATATTTATTTCTGGAAGACAAGCAGAAGTATATGAAGACCTTGAAGAAATTGCACCTACTGTGTATTTTGATGTAGATGGTGTAGATTACATGGGATCAGTTGAAAACAACCTAGAAACATTAGGTGAAATCTTTAATAAGCAAGATGTTGTTCAGGAAGAACTTGGAAAAATATCTGAAAAGATGGACGAACTGAATGAAAAAGTAACAGCAGGTGGTAAAAATGCTCTAATTGTTATGGCTAACGATGGAAGCATAAGTGCATATGGTGAAGGTTCAAGATTTGGTATTGTACATGCTGATTTTGGATTTGTTCCTGTAGATAAAAATATAGAAGTAGCAAATCATGGTAACAGCATTACATTTGAATATATTTTAGAAAAAAATCCAGATTATATATTGGTTATAGATAGAGCTGCTGTAGCTGGTGGAAGTGTATCAGCAAAGCAATTATTTGATAACGATATATTAAAGCAAACAGAAGCTTATGAAAATGGAAACATTATATATCTAAGCTCTCATGAGTGGTACGTAGCTTCTGGTGGAATAAATGGAACTATGACAATGATAGAGGATGTATTATCTGGACTTTAAACAATAGTAAAAAACCTCACTTTTTAGTGAGGTTTTATTTTATAAATTTTTATTTCAATATATTGTATCTAATATTTACCACATTTAAAGCAATTCTCTTATAGGTTTAGTTGGGTGGTTAGGATAATCAAAAACTTTATTTTCCCAAGTTCTAATCTTAACATAATCTTTACCTCTAGAAATTAAATATTGAGGTAAAATAGGAGTTTTTCCATTTCCATTAGGAGCATTAATAATATAAGTAGGTATTGCCATTCCAGAAGTATAACCTCTTAAATACTCCATAATTTCTATTCCGTCATCTACGGAAGTATTAAAGTGAGTAGTTCCCATTACATGCTTTGCATGGAAAATATAGTAAGGTCTTACGCGACATTTTAACAATTCTTGGTTAAGTAATCGCATAACGTATTTATCATTATTAATTCCATTAAGTAAAACTGCTTGGTTACCTAAAGGAATACCAGCATTTGCTAACTTTTCACATGCAGCTTTAGATTCTTTAGTTATTTCTGCCGAGTGATTAAAATGAGTATTGATGAAAATTGGAGGGTATTTCTTTAGTATATTTACTAGGTTATCTGTAATTCTTTGAGGCATAGTAACCAAAGTACGTGATCCTATTCTTATATAGTCCACTGTAGGAATACTGTGAAGTTGTTCTAATAACCAATCTAACATGTTATCAGATAAAGTTAGAGGGTCTCCACCAGTAATTAATACGTCTCTAATTTCTGGGTTATTTCTTATATAATCGATAGACTCTTGTAAAACCTCTCTTGGTTTATGATTATCTTCTGACCCTATATTACGTCTTCTTTGACAATGTCTACAGTACATAGCACATTCATTAGTTACGTTTACAATTAATCTATCTGGATATCTTCTTGTAATACTACCAGCAGGATTAGTAAACTCTTCTGCCATAGGATCTGCTTCACCTTCTGCAGATAATACTTCAACTCCAGCAGGTATAGCCATTAGTTTAATAGCCGAATACATATCGTTATCATCTATTAATGATGCATAATAGGGAGAAATAGACCATCTGAATTTTTCTCCCACCTTCTTAATAGCTTCTATTTCGTTGTTACTTAGTTTAATTACTTTAGTTAATAGATTAACATCAGAAATTCTATTTGATAATTGCCACTTCCAATTATTCCAGTCATCTTCGGTACCACCTAAAAGCTTAAGTAATTCCTGCTTTTTTTGTTCTATTTGTTCTTGTTGATCTAATCCTACAGTAATATTCTTTTTTGCAACAAGATAATCTTCTATTCGTGATTTTAGCTCATTAGCTCGGTTTAATGAAATTTGGCGACTTTCATTATTGTTTAAATTTTTCAATAAATCTCCTCCTCAGTTATTTTATGGTATATTTAATAAACACATCTAAGATGTAATTAATTGTTAATTTAGAATATTCCAACTAATAATGTCGTCAAGTATTAATTCATTTAATCATAACAATATTAGTTTGGTAAAAAAATTAAAAATTATAATGGATAATAAGGGATATTCAATAAATTTGATTTGTTAGACCTTTATTTTAGGAAAGGATAAAGTTTTATATTTTGATATGATATCATAATATGTTAGATGTGTCAAGGCAAGTGATTTGAATTAATATGGAGAAATATATATACAAAGAAAATAGTAGATACACGGTTAAATAATAAATTAAAAGGCTAGAGTATCTCTAGCCTTTTAATTAGATTAGTCATTAATTACAACTTCGTATTCTTTCTTTAATTCATTTACTTTATTTAAGTAAGTTTCTTGTTGTTTTTTAGCTACTAATTGTTGAGTTAATTGATCTTTAACTTCATTAAAATCTTTTTTATGCTCTTCTTTTTTATCAACTAACTTGATGATGTGGTATCCAAATTGAGATTTTACAGGAGCACTAACTTCTCCAATGCTCATGTCAAATGCAGCAGCTTCAAATTCTGGAACCATTCTTCCTTTAGAGAAGAATCCTAAGTCTCCATCATTATCTTTTGATGGACATTTAGAATGTTTTTTAGCAGCTTCTTCAAATGTTAATCCATCTTTAATTTCTTTAGCTATTTCTTCAGCCTTTTCTTCTTCATCTACAAGAATGTGACTTGCTTTTACAGTTTCAGGTTGCTTAAACATTTCACTATTAGAATTGTAGTATTCTAATACTTCATCTTCACTTACTGTAATATCTTTTAATACTTTATGTATTGCAAACTGCTTTAAGATATTATCTTGCATTCTTTTTGCTTCTTCAATAAAAAGCTCATCTTTATCAAGACCAGTTTCAACTGCTTCTAAATAAAATAGCTCTTGGCTAACTAATTCTTGTATTAATTGTTTTTTTCCTTCTTCAGTTTTGAACTGCATTGCTCTTTGAGGATCTAAGCTATTTAAAAGTAGTTCAAAATCTTGTTCAGTTATTTCTCTGCCACCAACAGTAGCTAACACTTTTTTATTTTCCATTATTAGACGCTCCTTTATTGTTTTTTTCATCCTCATGATAACAAAAAAAACAAGATATGTCCAATAGAATAAGAAGGTTTTGAAAATTACCTATTGACTAAATATGAAAAATGATGCATAATGTTTAGTATAAGTAAAAAGTGAATAATTTTAAGGTAGAGGTGCAGTTTTTAAGAGTACTATTGTTAAGGTAAGCACAATGATGCAATAGGAAAGGAAAGATTGCCGAAGTATATGACTTATGCTGAAGGGTCATAAGCTGGTTTTGCATAGAATATGTGCAAGGCTGTCACAAATTTCCGTATTTGTGGAGAGCTATCATTCAAACTAAAACATTAATATTGACATATTTTGTCTATATTTTTTTGAAAGTCTTGAGTGAAGCCACTCAAGGCTTTTTGTTTTATTGAAGAGTTCTCCCTCCTAACGGTTTCACTTGGTTTTAAATAAAAAGGAGGAGAAAGAAATGAGAAGAAGAAATTTTATATCTATTACTACATTAATTTTTGTTTTATTACTAACGAGTACTGCTTTTGCAGAACCTACAACAGCAGAAATAAACGCTACAAGGTTTGGAATTTGGACTATAATGCCACCTTTAGTTGCAATTATTTTAGCATTTATTACTAAAAATGTTATATTATCTTTATTTATAGGTGTGTTTTCAGGAACATTTTTACTGCAGCTAAATGGTTTTAATGTTGGATCAGCCATGCTGAATGGATTTTTAGACATTATTACCAGAATTATAGGGTCATTATCAGATCCTTGGAATGCAGGTATTATTCTTCAATGTTTAACTATTGGAGGACTTATAGCTTTAGTTTCTAAAATGGGTGGGGCAAGAGCTATAGCTGAAAGTTTAGCTAAAAAAGCAAAGTCTCCTGTTAGTGCACAAATCATTACATGGATTATGGGACTTTTAATATTCTTTGATGATTATGCAAATTCATTAATAGTTGGACCGATTATGAGACCTATTACTGATAAGATGAAAATTTCCAGAGAAAGATTAGCCTTTGTTGTTGATGCTACTGCTGCACCTATAGCAGGTATTGCTTTAATATCAACATGGGTAGGCTACGAAATAAGCTTAATAAGAGATGGATATTTACTAATTGGTCAGGAAGTAAATGCATATGGTATATTCATGTCTACTATTCCGTATAGATTTTATAATATTCTAATGTTATTATTCGTTGTTTTAACAGCAGTTTTAGCAAAGGAATTTGGACCAATGCTTAAGGCAGAAAGAAGAGCTAGAGCTACTGGAAAAGTAGTAGCTAATGGTTCCCAACCTATGTCTTCTTCTGAAGATAAATCTTTAGAGCCTAAAGAAGGTGTTAAGCTTAGTATTTGGAATGCTATTATCCCTATAGGTACTTTAATAATTACTGCTTTTATAGGATTTTATTTTGATGGATATCAAGTAATAATGAATGGTGAAGATGTAGCACTTGTTCAAATATTACAAAACTCTCCATTATCATTTGAGGCTATTAGAGAAGCTTTTGGTGCCTCTGATGCTAGTATAGTTTTATTTCAAGCTGCATTATTTGCCAGCATTGTAGCAATCGTAATGGCAGCAGGACAAAAGATTTTAAGTGTTTCAGAAGCTCTTGAAACTTGGGTGGAAGGTATGAAATCTTTAATAATTACAGGTGTAATTTTATTATTAGCATGGTCACTAAGTAGTGTTATTAAAGATCTTGGTACAGCATCATTCTTAGTATCAGTTTTATCAGATGCAATTCCAAAGTTTTTATTACCTTCTATAATATTTGTATTAGGTTCTATTATTTCATTTGCTACAGGAACATCCTATGGAACAATGGGTATATTAATGCCTTTAGCTATACCTTTATCCTTTGCAGTATCTTCAGATCCAAATTTTGTTGTAGCTAGTGTTGGAGCAGTACTAACAGGTGCTATATTTGGTGATCATTGTTCTCCAATATCAGATACAAGTATATTATCTTCAATGGGAGCTGGCAGTGATCATATCGACCACGTAAAAACTCAGCTTTGGTACGCTATTGCTGTAGGAATAATCTCAGTAGTATTTGGATATATTCCAGCTGGATTAGGTATGCCAATATATATAGTGCTACCATTAGGAATGGTTGCAGTATGGGCTACAGTTCACTTCTTGGGTAAATCTCCAGAAGTTGCAGAAGAAGATAATTCTATTATAAGTAATTAAATGTATTTATATAAAAATTCAGAAAACACTATTGACAAATTATTTATGTATATATATAATATAAGGAAAATAAATATACCTTAAAAAAGACTATGAAGAAAAGAGTAGGTATAAGGAAGTAGTTTTAGCGAGTTGGTGATAGTGGAAGACCAATACGAAGCCTGTACTGAAAAACATTTCTGAGTTCCTAACCGAAATCTTTTGAAAGTAGACTTAGGCGGATCCAAACCGTTATAAATTGGACAGTATCGAATATATTATTCCGTACTGATTTAAGAGAGCTATTTAGCTAATTAAGGTGGTACCACGGAGGTTAAGTCTTTCGTCCTTGTTAATACAAGGATGAAGGACTTTTTTTTATGACCTAACCCAATTCACGTAGTAAATTAATGGTAGGTCAAACGCAATGAACATCAAATTTATGCGACTATAAAGGAGCTAGTAAATTTGTTATGTGAAACTGCGTAATATATTAAGTTGAAGTAGTACTATATTTTTTAAAATTAAGTTAGTACTTTTATCAAATCTAAATAGGAGGAGTTAAAATGAGTTTAATATTGCCAGAAGGGTATACATCAAGCTTAGATATTAGAGAAACAGAAGTAGCTATAAAGAAAATAAAGGATTATTTTGAATCAGAAATAGCAAAGGCCTTAAACCTAACTAGAGTGTCTGCACCATTATTCGTTTGTCCTGAAACTGGATTAAACGATAATTTAAATGGTATAGAAAGACCAGTAGCTTTTGATGTTAAGGATATAGATGGGCAAAGTGTAGAAATAGTACATTCTTTAGCTAAATGGAAAAGAATGGCTTTACAGCGTTATGGCTTTAAGTCAGGAGAAGGCTTATATACTGATATGGATGCTATTAGAAGAGATGAAGAATTAGATAATTTACATTCTATTTACGTTGATCAGTGGGATTGGGAAAAGGTTATTGATAAAAAAGACAGAAATGAAGATACATTAATGGAAGTAGTTGAAAGTATATATTCTGTTTTTAAAAACACAGGGAAATATGTAGCAAACCTATATCCTGAGATTAAACCTACTTTACCAGAAAAAATAACTTTTATTACTTCTCAAGAATTAGAGGACTTATATCCAGAGCTATCTCCTAAAGAAAGAGAAAGTGCTATAACTAAAGAAAAAGGAGCAGTTTTTCTTATGAAAATAGGAAAAGAACTAACTTCTGGAAAGCCACATGATGGCAGAGCTCCAGATTATGACGATTGGGAATTAAATGGAGATATTTTATTTTGGTATCCTACATTAGATATGGCTTTAGAGCTTTCTTCAATGGGTATAAGAGTAGATGAAAAAGGTTTAGAAAAACAGTTGGAACTAGCAGATTGTGAAGATAGAAAGAAGTTAGATTATCATAAATTAGTCTTAAATAAAAAACTTCCGTATACAGTTGGGGGTGGAATAGGCCAGTCTAGAATATGTATGTTTTTCTTGCAGAAGGCTCATATAGGAGAAGTGCAAGCCAGTATATGGTCTCAAGATATGATGGATATTTGTGATAAACACAATATGCCACTGCTTTAAAAGTATTATATAGCCTTCTTTTAATATTTAAAATTATAATTTTGTTTTAAATATAATTATGATATGATATTAGTTACAATTAGACATCCGAAATAAAATTATAAGAGAATTTTGGTGATCTTAACTAATATACAAAGGAGGCTATACTATATGATAAAACGTTTTGCAAAATATTATAAAAACCATTTACCATTGTTTTCTTTAGATTTTCTCTGTGCTTTTTTTATGGCAGGAATGGACTTAGTTTTTCCATTCGTAGTTACTACAATGATAGATAATGTTTTACCTTCAAAAAATCTTAAGCTAATTATACAGATCGGTATAGGAATGGTAATTTTATATGGAGCTAGGGCAGTTCTACAATATATAGTTGACTATTGGGGACATACATTAGGAGCAAGAATAGAATATGACATGAGAAAAGACTTGTTTAATCATGTGCAGAAATTGTCTTTTAGTTATTTTGATAATACTAAAACAGGACACATTATGTCTCGTATAGTAAACGATTTAAATGATATTTCTGAATTAGCGCACCATGGACCAGAGGATCTTTTTATAGCTGCAGTTACATTGTTAGGTTCATTTGCAATTATGCTTAATATTCACGTACCTTTAGCTTTAATTACCTTTGCAATAGTCCCAGTTATGCTCGGTTTTGCTATTTTAAAAAATAAAAAAATGCAAGCTGCATTTAGACACATGAGACTTAAGATTGCGGATGTTAATGCACAGGTTGAAGACAGTATTTCAGGTGCTAAAGAGGTTAAATCATTTACTAATGAAGTTTATGAAGAAGCAAAGTTTGAAAAAGGTAATTCTAATTTTAAAAAGTCTAAACAAGGTGCTTTTAAAGTAATGGCTGAATTTTTTTCAGGAGTAAACTTTTTTTCTAATATGATTAATATAGTTGTAATAATATTTGGTGGTATATTTGTATATTATGGTGAGGTAACATCAGGAGAATTAGTAGGATTCTTATTATACGTATCCATGTTTTTACAGCCAATTAGAAAGTTAACTAATTTAATAGAGAATTATCAAAAAGGAATGTCTGGTTTTGCTAGATTCGTAGAAACATTAAATATTGATCCGGATATTAAAGATAATCCCAATGCTATCAATATAGATAAAGTAAAGGGAAATATTATATTTGATAATATTAGTTTTAGCTACAATAATAAAGAGAAAGTATTAGAAAATATAAATTTAAGTATAAGTGCAGGGGAAACTATTGCTTTTGTAGGACCATCTGGAGGTGGAAAAACTACTTTATGCAGTCTTATACCTAGATTTTATGAAGTAAGTAAAGGTACAGTTACTGTAGATGAAATAGATATTAAAAAAATAAAACAGAAATCATTAAGAGAAAATATAGGTATTGTACAACAAGATGTATTTTTATTTTCTGGAACAGTAAAAGAAAACATAGCTTATGGTAATATATATGCAAGTGACGAAGAAATTATAGAAGCTGCTAAAAAAGCAAATGCTCATGACTTTATCATGTCTTTAGAAAATGGATATAATACATACATAGGAGAAAGAGGCGCTAAACTTTCTGGAGGTCAGAAGCAGAGGTTATCTATAGCTAGAATATTTTTAAAGAATCCACCTATTTTAATATTAGATGAAGCAACGTCAGCCTTAGATAATGAAACAGAAAAGCTTATTCAAAAATCTCTATTTGATTTATCTCAAAATAGAACGACTTTAGTTATTGCACATAGATTAGCTACTATTAGAAACGCAGACAGAATTGTAGTTTTAACTGAAGAAGGAATTAGTGAAGAAGGGAATCATGAAGAATTATTAAAAAAAGATGGAATATATTCAAGACTGTATAAAAGTCAGTTTGAAGAAACTACTGTAAACTCAATTTAAAAAAGAAAGCAACTTCTATTTTAGGAGTTGCTTTCTTTTTTAAAAAATTAGTATTAAAGACCTATTGAAATTTAAATTAAGTTAAAAAAATATTACATATTTTTACCATAAAATGAAGGATAATCGCTAAATATGTCGAATATACATAACTTAAAAGGAAATGTATATAATATCTAATGTTTAATATGGTAATATATGAAAATATTAGATGTAAATATTAGGGGTAATTACTATGGGAATTGAAAAAAAATTAATTAGTATTTTACAGAAGGAACTTGATTTATCAAAGGATAAGCTAGAAGTAATAACCTTTGGATATAGATTATTTGCATATAGTGTAATTGGCTATATGCTTATTGTAGTTTTATCGCTTGCACTTGAAACCTTAAAACCAACACTAACTGCAGCATTAACTGCTTCTGGTTTTAGAGTTTTTTCAGGAGGAGTTCATGCTAGTAGTCAAAAAAAATGCGTTATTATAGGTGCTATTATATTTAATTTATTAGGATTAATTACTACTGTTTTTTCAGGATATATATCTTGGGTTTTATTAAAATGGATTGCTATAATAGTTTTTTTGATTACATTAACAACGTTTATATTATATGCTCCAGCAGATACCCCAGGAAAGCCAATAACTGCAAAGGTAAAAGTCAATAAGCTTAAAAAGCTTTCTATTGGATTGTTAATTACTTGGAGCATATTAATATATTTTGCTTTTAAAGGGGCAATAAATATAGATGCACAGTATATTTTAGCTAGTACATTAGGTTTAGCATGGCAAGGTGTGAGCTTATGGCCTATAACCTACAAATGGATTATATTTAAGTAGATTAGGTATAGTTATGCTTTATAAAATTTAGTATAAAGGGGGATAAAAATGAAAAGAAAATTAATGGGATTAATAGTAACACTTTTAAGTTTTCTTGCATTAGCTAATGTTGCTTCTGCAAGTACAGTTTTAAGTTATCAACCAGAAGTTCCAGAATCTTTAAGAAAATAATTTTTTAATATTACATCTAGGAGTGGTCATATGCAATATTTATCACATTTTGTAGAGGCATTTCTTATTTTTATTGCCCCTTTAAGTTTTTTAGATTATAAAACTAATGCTAAACAAAAAGTTTTATTTACAGTACTGTATGGTTTAGGAATATATTTTTCAAGACAAATATATAATTTTACTTCCTTACCTTTTGGAATACATATATTTATATTAATAGGTTTAAGTTCTATTTTGTTTAAAAATATATTAAAAAATTATACTTGGAAAAATTCTATATACATATCTTTGATTGTTTTTATAGCTTTATTAATAAACGATTCAATTTTCTTATTACCATATATGTCTATCTATGATTTGACTATTGAAGAAATACAAATGGACAATGGGATAATTAAATTGATAGAAATGACAATGTCTAATTTGATTTTAATCGCAATGTATATAATTGGAAGATTTAAAAATAGAAAATCTAGTATAGCTATAGAAGGTGAAAATATTGAGGCTAAGAACATCTAAATTGAAGATTACAGAAAAAAAAGAGATTTTTAAGTTATTATTTTTATTTCAAACTTTAATTATAGTAGCCACTGTTGTTTTTCTGGCTTGCTTTAAATTAGATTTTATAGCATCTCAATATACTTTTATTTCTGAAAATTATATATTTATAACATTATCTATATTAAGCGGAATAGTAGGATTAGGTTCAATTTATTTATTTAATGAAATAGTAAAATTAATAGAGCGTGAAAAAGAATATGAACTTAAAAAGGTTGAATTTTTACAAATGAGAGAGTCAAATGATTTATTAAGATCACAGAAACATGATTTTTCTAACAATCTTCAAGTAGTGTGGGGAATGCTTAGTATTGAAAAAACACAAAAAGCAAAAGAATATATAGAAAAATATACAAATATATTGAAAATAGATGAAGAAGAGTTAGAAGAAATAAAGTATATAGATAATACATATTTGTATACTTTATTTTTAAATAAATTTTATAAATGTAAAGAAAAGGATATAGAGATTAGTTATGATATAGAAAAAAATATCAGGATAGAAAAGTTTAATCCAGTAGATATTGTAAGAATATTCGGAAATTTGATAGATAATGCTATTTATGCTGTTAAAGACATAAAAGAAAAATACAGAGAAATTTTTGTGGAAATATATTGTAATGAGAATGAGTATATATTTAGTGTTAGTAATAAAGGTCCACAGATTCCAACCAATATAAGACAAAAAATATTTGAAAAAGACTTTACTACTAAAGGAAAAGATGGAAGTGGATTAGGTCTATATAATGTTAGACAGATTGTAGATAAATACAGTGGAAAAGTATGGCTTGAAACTGATGAATACATAGGTACTAAATTTATAGTTAGTTTTCCAAAATAAAAAATTTGTTTTTGATTGTATACAATATACAATGGCGGATATTGTTATAATAAAAGATTAAATTATTACTTAGATACTAAACAAGAGGCATATAATGATTATTTGTTAAAAAAATATATAAAAATTTATATATTCAAACTATAATATAATTATTGAAATTTCAAGGCTGTATTATATGTGGAAGCTAAATTAAACAAAAATTGTAACATTTCTAAAAAATTGCTCTATAAATTTTAGTGGTTTTTATGTATAATGGTATTGTATACAGGACACAATAATTAATTTGATTAAATTCAATTTAATTTAATTTTAAAAAATATTTTCAAAATATTTTATCTTTTATCCTAAAAGATTTCAAATGATTATATAAGGAGGAATAAACAATGGCAAGAAGAATGAAAACAATGGATGGTAATTCAGCAGCTGCTCATGTTTCTTATGCTTTTACAGATGTAGCAGCAATTTATCCGATTACACCATCTTCAAACATGGCAGAAGAAGTAGATGCAATGAGTGCTAATGGACAAAAAAATATTTTCGGACAGACAGTACAAGTATCAGAAATGCAATCTGAAGCAGGGGCAGCAGGAGCTGTTCACGGTTCATTATCAGGTGGTGCTTTAACTACAACATTTACAGCATCTCAAGGTTTATTATTAATGATCCCTAATATTTATAAGATTGCAGGAGAATTATTACCAGGAGTATTCCATGTAAGTGCTCGTGCCATAGCAGGTCATGCTCTTTCAATATTCGGAGATCACTCTGATGTAATGGCTACAAGACAAACTGGATGTGCATTACTTGCTTCTGGAAGTGTTCAAGAAGTTATGGACTTATCAAGTGTAGCTCACTTAGCTAGTATAAAAGCAAGTTTACCATTTGTACATTTCTTTGATGGCTTTAGAACTTCTCATGAGATACAAAAGGTTGAAGTTGTTGAATATGATGAACTTAAAGAATTAGTTGATTGGGATGCTATTAAAGCTTTCAGAAATAAAGGGTTAAATCCTGAGCGTCCATATGAAAAAGGAACAGCTCAAAACCCAGATGTTTTCTTCCAAGCTAAAGAAGCTGCTAATAAGTATTATGAAGCTATTCCTGATATAGTAAACGATTATATGAAAGAAATAAGTAAATTAACTGGTAGAGAGTATGCTCCATTTAATTATTATGGTGTAGAAGATGCAGAGGACGTTATTATAGCAATGGGATCTGTAACTGAAACAGCAGAAGAAGTAATAGATTACTTAAATGCAAAGGGAGAAAAAGTAGGTCTTCTTAAAGTACATCTATACAGACCTTTTTCAGAAAAATATTTCTTTGATGCTCTTCCTAAAACAGTTAAGAGAATTGCAGTACTTGACAGAACTAAAGAACCAGGTTCATTAGGTGAGCCATTGTACCAAGATATTAGAACATTATTCTTTGACAAGGAGAGTGCACCTTTAGTAATAGGTGGAAGATATGGTTTAGGCTCTAAGGATACAACTCCTGCTCAAATTAAAGCAGTATTCACAAATCTTAGATCAGAAGAACCAAAGAACGGATTTACTATTGGTATAGTAGATGATGTTACAAATACATCTTTATCATTAGAAAAAGATGTTGTAACTGCTCCAGAAGGTTCTATTAGATGTAAGTTCTGGGGATTAGGATCTGATGGTACAGTAGGTGCAAACAAGAGTGCTATCAAAATCATTGGAGACAACACTGACATGTATGCTCAAGCATATTTCGACTATGACTCTAAAAAGTCTGGTGGAGTTACAGTGTCTCACTTACGTTTTGGTCATACTCCAATTAAGTCTACATACTTAATTGATGAAGCAGACTTTATTGCATGTCATAACCAAGGATATGTAGACAAGTATGATTTAGTTAAAGGACTTAAAAAAGGTGGAACCTTCTTACTTAACTGTATTTGGTCGCCAGAAGAATTAGATTCAAAATTACCTGCATCACTTAAAAAGTATATTGCAGATAATGATATTAAGTTCTACACATTAAATGCAACTAAAATTGCATCTGATATCGGATTAGGTGGAAGAATTAACATGATTATGCAATCTGCATTTTTCAAATTAGCAGAAGTTATTTCAGTAGAAGATGCTATTAAGTATTTAAAAGATGCAGTTGTAAAATCTTATGGTAAAAAAGGTGAAAAAATAGTTAAAATGAATCAAGATGCTATAGATCGTGGAGTAGATGCACTAGTTAAAGTAGATGTACCTACTAGCTGGAGTAGTACTGTAGAGGAAGCTGCTGCTACTATTGCAGATGAGCCAGATTTTATTAAAAACATTTTAAGACCAATAGCTGCTCAAGAAGGAAATAATCTTCCTGTAAGTGCATTTGTAGATAGAGCAGACGGTTCATTCCCAATGGGAACTTCAGCTTACGAAAAGCGAGGAGTTGCTATTAGCGTACCAGAGTGGGATATTGATAAGTGTATTCAATGTAACCAATGTTCATTTGTATGTCCTCATGCAGCCATTAGACCATTCTTATTAGATGAAGAAGAGGTTAAAAATGCTCCAGAAGGATTTGAAACAAAGAAAGCAATGGGTAAAGAATTTGAAGGATTAGAGTACAGAATCCAGGTAAGTACATTAGATTGTACAGGTTGTGGAAACTGTGTTGATATCTGTCCTGCAAAAGAAAAAGCTATTTCTATGCAACCTCTTGAGCCACAAGTTGAAGCACAAAGAGAGAACTGGGAATATGCTACGACTGTAACAGATAAGTCTCACTTAACAAATAAATTTACATTTAAAGGTAGTCAATTTGCACAACCTCTATTTGAATTCTCAGGTGCTTGTGCAGGTTGTGGTGAAACTCCATACGTTAAGTTAGCAACTCAATTATTTGGAGATAGAATGATAATTGCTAATGCTACAGGATGTTCTTCAATCTACGGTGGTAGTGCACCATCTATGCCATACTGTACAAATGCAGAAGGCAAAGGGCCAGCTTGGGCAAACTCATTATTCGAAGATAATGCTGAGTACGGATACGGTATGTATCTTGCTACTAAGCAACTTAGAAGTAGATTAATTGATTTAATAACAGAAGCTTTAGAGCTTAATGTTGACGATAGATTGAAAGATGCTTTCAAAGTTTGGTTAGAAGGCAAAGATAATGCAGAGGCTTCTAAGAAAGCAACATATGATATGTTACCATTACTTGATAATGCAAAAGGAAATCCTATAATCGATGAAATAATCGAAAAGAAAGATTTCTTAATTAAAAAATCTCAATGGATTCTAGGTGGAGACGGATGGGCTTATGATATCGGATTCGGTGGATTAGACCATGTACTTGCTTCTGGTGATGATGTAAACGTTCTTGTTGTAGATACAGAGGTTTACTCAAATACTGGAGGACAGTCTTCAAAAGCTTCTCCAACAGCTGCTATAGCTAAGTTTGCATCTGCTGGTAAGAGAACTAAGAAGAAAGACCTTGGTATGATAGCTATGAGTTACGGTTATGTTTATGTTGCTCAAGTATCTATTGGAGCTAATAAAAACCAACTAATGAAAGTTATGAAAGAAGCAGAAGAATATAATGGTCCATCTCTAATCATTGCTTACTCTCCATGTATTGCTCATGGTATTAAAGCAGGAATGGGTAAAACTCAAGAACAAGGTAAGAAAGCGGTAGAAGCTGGATACTGGCACTTATATAGATACAACCCAGTATTAAAAGAAGAAGGTAAGAATCCATTTACATTAGATTCTAAAGAGCCTACAGCATCATTTAGAGATTTCTTAATGGGAGAAGTTCGTTACAACTCACTTCTTAAGACTTTCCCAGAGGTAGCAGATGAACTATTTGAGAAGTCAGAAGCAGATGCTAAAGAAAGATATGAAACATATAAACGTTTAGCAGAACAGTAAAATTAAAAAACAGATATTAAATAAAAATAGCAGGGGCTTACTCTGCTATTTTTATATGTCATAAAATTATTATTTAAATATAGAGCAGTGTTTAAATATAAAGATATTATTATAGAATTAGTATATAGATTATTAACCAAATACCTATACTTCCTAAAAGATTAATAAAAGTATATAATGGGTAATAATAATAAAATAGTAATTTATATATGAATAGTATAGGAGGTTAATAATGACTGTATTTCAAATTCTTACTTTTATTTATACAGGTATAAACATAATTATTGCTATAGATATATTGTTAGATAATCGTGATCCTTCTAGTACGGTAGCATGGATATTAGTTTTATTCTTGTTTCCAGTTGGAGGGATATTCTTATATTTATACATTGGAAGAAATCATAGAAAACAAAAGACTTTTAGTAAAAAAAGAACTGAAGATAATTATATTTTAAATCATTTATTTAAAGAGCAAATTCATTTTTTAAATTATGGAGAGATATTACAAAAAAATATTACTGATATTAAAGGAAATATAATTCCACTTCTATTTAGAAACACTAACTCCCCACTAACCATAAATAATAAGGTTAAGGTACTTCAGAATGGAGAGGCTACATTTTCAGAAATGTTAGATGCAATATACAAAGCGGAAGATCATATTCATATGGAATATTATATTATTAAAGATAGCCATATAGGCAGAAAGTTTCAAGAAGCACTTATAAAAAAAGCAAAGGAAGGTATAGAAGTAAGGCTTATATATGATGCAGTTGGAAGTTGGAGGTTAACAAAAAAATTTTTAAAGCCGTTAAAAAATGCCGGAGTAATAATCGAAGTTTTTTTACCTGTAACATTACCGTTATTAGGAAGTAGGCTTAATTATAGGAATCATAAGAAGATTTTAGTTGTAGATGGGAAAATAGGATTTGTAGGAGGAATAAACATTGGTGATGAGTATTTAGGTAAAAATAAAAAGTTAGGTTTTTGGCGAGACACCCATTTAAAACTTCAAGGAGAAGCAGTATATGTACTTCAAGGAATGTTTTTAGCTGATTGGTATTTTGTTTCGAATGAAAGTATTAATGATATAAAATATTTTCCTAAGCAAGGTTATTGTGGAGAAACTATTTTACAGATAGCCTCTAGTGGTCCAGATTCTTATTGGGCATCTATACACCAGGCATATTTTTCTGCTATTAATAGTGCTAGAGAAAAAGTATATATTACTACTCCATATCTCGTTCCTGATGAAGGCATATTATTAGCATTAAAGACGGCAGCTTTGAGAGGAGTAGACGTTAGGTTACTAGTGCCTATTAAGCCAGATCATAGATCTGTATTTTGGGCATCTAAGTCTCATTTTGAAGAACTTCTAAGAGCGGGAGTAAAGATTTATCAATATAGCAAAGGATTTGTTCATGGTAAGGTATTTATTATAGATAATAATTTTATTTCCATAGGTACAGCAAATTTAGATATACGAAGTTTTGAATTAAATTTTGAAGTAAATGCTTTTATCTACGATAAAGATATTAATCGTAAAGTAAGTAAAGATTTTCTAGAGGATCTTAAAGTTAGTAAACAGATATTACTGGATGAGTATAAAAAAAGACCATTTACTCATAAAATCACTGAATCTATAGCCAGAGTTTTTTCGCCTATATTATAAATAATTCAAAATAATACTATAGAGAAATAACTCTAATATTTAATCAAAATAATTTACAAATAAAAAATGCCATACATCTGTTAAAGAAGCATACGGGGAAGATTATGCTCCTAAAATGCCTATTGAAGAAGAATATTTATCGGAGGTTTATGGTATTCCAATGGATTTAGTGAAGCACCAACTGAAGAAGAACAACTTAAATTTGCTCAAGAACAGGTTCAAATTGGTGTGAAAGCCATAGAAGGCTTAGTGAAATAAAATGGTATTCAGTAGCTTATTGTTTTTATTTCGATTTTTACCAATTGCGTTAGGTTTCTATTATATAACACCTCATTTTATGAAAAATGGGGTGTTATTTATAATGGCTCTTTGTCAACTGGTGTTGGTAAAGAAAAATGGAAAAATAAAACAAATGAATAAACAATGAAAACACATAACATAAGGCTTAAGAGAATATCAACTGATATTTCTCTTAGGCCTTTAATATTGCTAAGTTTTGCGTAATAAGTCTTCGATTCTTAAAGTGATAGAAGCTTCTGTAGCCGACGGCTATGCGTTTTATAACCTTAAT
>JADWMM010000006.1 GCA_015978205.1 Alkaliphilus sp. NP8
AAACTTAAATATAAAAGAGTTAAATAGCTTTATTTCAGGAATAGAAAGGGATTTAGAAGCAGTTAAAAATTCTATTAAATATGAATTTAGCAATGGGTTAGCAGAAGGAACAGTAAATAAAATTAAAGTGATAAAAAGAATAATGTATGGTAGATGTAGCTTTGAACTACTTAGAAAAAAGGTGTTATTATCTAATTTCAACTAACTATGGAAAGAACCGATTTTCTCTTGGCATTATCAATACATAGGGTTGTCTGTAATTATAATGATTATAATGCTTATATATTTAATTATCATTTATAAAAAACTTGAAATCGGTAAGGGAGTCAGTAGTAAAAGAGAAGTGTTTTTAGTGCATATTAATTTTAGCGTTTATTTAGGTTGGATTAGTATTGCTACTATTGCTAATATAACAACTTTCTTAGTTGATATTAATTGGAATGGTAATACTAACAGCAGCTGTTGTACTAGCAATTATTAAAAGAAGAATTTATATATTTAAGGATAAAAAGTTATATCGCTAGTCTTTATATTTTGTGGTATTAAGTGGGTGGTATTGCCACCCACTATTTTAATAAGATATTATGATAATAAACTAAGGTTTAAGTTTATTATACTGTATTATTTATACTGTTTTAAATAAGCTATAGATTTGTTTTTAATACCACTTAGGATTATTAAAATTGTTAGGATCCTTTATTCTTTTAGCTTCTTCTTCAGATACAATATATCCAGTTATACCTTTTCTATCATATTCTTTAACAGCTTTTACAGCGTCTTCCTTCGACATAGATGGAGAAAATTTATTTTCCATTACTATGACGTATTTTTCATCCATGCTAGATATTACACTTTCTACTGCTTGAACTATTTCATCTTTATTGCTTTTGCTAGCTATTAAAGCACTTTTAGCTGCTTCTATTGAGTTTGATACGGAACTAGAATTGTCTGTTATTGAATTTATAGTAGCTAACATATCTGCTTTGCTACTACTCGTATTATATTTTTTATATCCCTCTAAATAGAATTTTAATATATCTTTCATTTAATACCTCCATACATTTAATTTGCCTTACTTAACAAATATAATAACCATATGGAGATTTCTTTATTCATAACTCAAGCTTACAATTGTATAAAACTAATAGTATATCTACTTGGTACTTCATCATCTGAGTTGCTATTATAAATTATTCCTTTTTCCATGTCATTATATATTCCATAAATCCAGAATCTTCATTTTGTTGCTCTTTTTTTATATCAAACCCACAATGTTTATAAAAATTAACGGAGGATGCATTTTCAGTATAAACTGCTAATTCTAAACTTGGATACAAAGATTTACAATAGTTTAATAATTTTTTTCCTATACCTTGTCCTTGATAATCTTCTAAAACAAATAATGCACCTATAAATGAATTATCTATAATACTTATAAATCCTTTAGTTATATTACCTTCTTTATAAACAAAAGTTGTAGAAAAAGGTATATATTCATCTTTAACAATACTATAGTTTTTAACCCAATATTTTTCTGGCATAAAACTGTGAGCAGTAATATTAGTTTTTAACCAGATATCCATAATTTCTTCAATTTCAAATTCTTCTAATTGTTTAATCATATTTTTTTGCCCCCTTTTTAATTTTATAAATCTTATCCCTACATACCATTATTCTAAAATGATTCTTTTTAATGATTCTTTAATATTTTTTGTATATATTCCACCATGGTAGCATATAATTTTATCTATTTCATAATTTAATAACTTCTCTATAGATTTTTTTGCATTATCCATATTTAGAGTATACTGTGGATATGGTATCATCAATTTATTGTTTTCCACTACTAATGCATCTCCTGAAATCAATGTTTTACTTTCTTTTAAATAAATAGAAATATGACCAGGCATATGCCCTGGTGTTGCAATTATTTCTATACCTCCGCACCAAGAAAATGAATCTTTATCTTTTAAGCATATGTCTACCTGAACATTTTCTATGGTTTCAATAAAATGCTGAAACTCTTTTGCATTTTCCTTCTCATCATCAGGTATTTTATCATATATAGATTCTGCTTGCTGTAGTCTCAAGGATTTTTCCTTACCACTAATATATTTTTCATCATCAATCGATGAAAGAACCTTAATATGTGGATACTCTCTCTTAAACTCTGCTAAAGCTCCCATGTGGTCAAAATCATGATGTGTTATAATTATTTTTGTCAATCGACCAATATCCATTCCATTTTCTTGAGCAGTACTTTTTATTAAAGACAAAAAATTAGGATACCCACAATCAATTAAAATAACTTCATTTCCACAACTTAATATAACCGGATAAATAACATTACTATCACCATTAAAATCAAATTTTATTTCTAAAACTGTTAATTTATTCATTAGCTTACTCCTCCATAACTTATCTATAAATATATTAACCTTAATTTCTGTAATTACTCAAGTCCATAAACGATTCTGTATCAAAGTTGTACATATTTATTTGTAAAATCTCAACAAAAAATCGGCATTAAATTATCTTAATTGATAATAAATACCGATTTCTATTTATATATTTTTTTGTTGTCTAATTATTCTTCTTATACTATGTTCAGAAAGATAATACTTCTGTGCAAGTTTTTTAATAGATATTCCTTCATTGTATTTATTAAAAATTTCTCTGTTTCTTATTTTTAAGATTTCTTTTGTCGCAGTATTTTCTCCCCAAACTTTTTTATTATCATATTTTATTGGTATATATAAATAACCGCCATCTATATATTCTTGAATAAGTTGAACAATATGTTCTGGCAGTATATTTTGTGCATTTTCATATTTCATATCTTTTGCTCCTATCTACTTTATTATCTGTAAATAATGAAGCAAAGACTACACAAAATAGTATTGCCTAAATTAATCTACTAAATTAGGCCCTGAACAAATCATTGTTGAGTTTATTCTGTGTAATCTTTGCACAGAGCCAAAGTAGGCAGTATATGATATCATATAATCCATTTATTTTCCCTCCATTTCTATATAAATAATTTATGATTAAAAATTTTATCATAATGTTAATATTAAACAATATCTATTAAGTACTTTATTACAAGGTTTCAAACAATAGGTATATAGATTTCTACCAAACGTTTGCCTTCCCTTTCTTCAACTATAGGATAATGTTCAAGAGAAAATCTGTCATCAGGTTTATAACCACTTGTTGGAAGCCATTTACCATACATATAATACCAAGCTTTACCGTATTCATTTGGTTCTACCATAAAACTTCCGACAGCGTACTGTCCTTCATGAAAATTTAAAATGCCAATATCTCCATTTACCGCAACATTTCTATCTACAGACATACATACACTAAGTCTCAACTGATCTTCATTTGTTTCATTTCCAAAATCATGATAGATAACGAACCATCTTGAGCTTGTTGAGATTAGCTTTCTTTGATCTGCCCATTGATAGAGTTTATTAAACAAATCAGAAAAAAGCTCACTGTCTCCTTTGTATGGTCCCATATATCTGGTATATATCAGCTTAATTGCTTTCTCTTTTCGTATCTCAATATTTAAGGGCTCTATTGTAATATCCCTTTCCTTTAAGTACTGGCCTACAAAATCAGTCTTCTTGAAGGTACCATCTGTTTTTCGATAGCTGCTGCCACTCACGCCATATTGGGATTTAAATGCTTTTGCAAAAGAAGATTGACTACAAAAACCTACACTCATAGCAATGTCTATTATTGGCCGCTTTTTATCTGATAAGAGCATATACGCTGCCTTTTCCAATCGTATTCTTTTAATAAATCCATATAAGCTTTCTCCTGTCATAAAGCCATATATTCTTTGGAAATGATACTCGCTAAAATTAGCTATTTGAGACAACTGCTCTATTGTAAGAGGTTCTTCCAGATGGTTTTCTATATAATCTTGTACTTTATTTATTTGTTCAACGTAAGGATTCTCATCTTTTATAGACATATAAAGTCTCCTTCGCTCTTTTGGTACATCATATCATATCAAAGACTACTTTTTCTATAACTGTTATCATAGCACTTATATTACATAGTTATTACTTCTTTTGAAATCCTGCTTGAAGGATATACCCACCTTTATCACCACCACTCGGTCCAAGTTCAACAATGTAATCACTTTCCTTTATCATTTGAAGGTTATGTTCAATAATAATGATTGTAGCACCTTTTTCTTTCAATTCTTTTAATACATCTATTGCCTTTTCAACATCTTCTTCATTAAGACCGGTAGTTGGTTCATCCAAAATATAGAGAATATTTTTACAATCCTTTTTATATAACTCTTTAGCAAGTTTTATTCTCTGTGCTTCACCCCCTGACAAAGTAGAAGCACTTTGACCAAGTTTAAGATAACCTAAACCAACTTTATTTAGTATAGAAAGTTGCCTAACAATCTTCTTTTCTTCCTGAAAAATTTCTATTAAATCATGAATCTCCATATTAAGAATATCTCCTATAGATAAGTCTTTTATCTTGATTTTAAGCACATCTTTAGAATATCTCTTACCATGACATTTATTACAAGGAACATATAAATCATCCATATAATGCATTTTCACTGCCACTTCTCCAAGACCATTACACTCCGGACACTGACCCTTCCTTGAATTGAAGCTAAAATACTCTTTTGACAAGTTATTACTTTTTGCTTGTTCAGTGTCTGCATAGCATTTTCTTATTAAGTCAAACACGCCAGTATAGGTACCTGGATTCGACCTTGAATTGCTACCAATTGGTTTCTGATTAACATAGCAAACATCTTCAAATGACTCTACACCGATTACTTTTTGCAAACTCCCCATCTCCTCAACGGTTCCTCCTAATGATTTTATTATATAAGGATACAAAGTCTTTGATATAAGGCTGCTTTTTCCAGAACCACTAACGCCAATGACTGCCGTTATCATACCTATAGGTATATTTACATCAACATTTTTTAGATTCTGAGTAGTAACCCCCTGTAGTTGAATATAGGATGCACTTTTTATATTCAATAATTCACCATTTATCTCTTGGTTTTTATACTCAGATATATCACCTATAACTTCGATTGAATCAAAATCATCGTTATAGTCATTCAATTTGAGTTGTTTTTCAATCTCTTGTCTGGTTTTTACAGAAACTAGTTCTCCACCATATCGACCTGCTTTTGGTCCCATTTCAAGATGCAGGTCAGAAATAGCTAGAAAGCTTTTTTTATGTTCTACAATTATTACTGTATTACCATGTTTTTTTAAATCTACAATGGCATCCATTAAAAATTGGTAATCTTTAGGGTGTAATCCTTTTGAAGGCTCATCCATAATATAAAGAATGTTCGATAAACCTGTTCCAAATTGTGTGGCTAATTTCAAACGTTGAGCCTCTCCACCTGACAAGCTAGGTACACTTCTATCAAGAGTTATATAACTTAGACCTACATTTTGTATCCGTTTCAGCCTTTGATTTAGCTTTATAAAAAACATCTTAGTTTTGTTTTTCTGTTCCATAGTAAGTTGACCGTAAATTCTATGGCACCATACTCGTAGTTGATCAATACTTAACTTTACAATCTCCGGATATCTATGTCCATTAATATTAATCAATCTACCTTCTTCTTGAATCCGCTCGCCTTGACATCGGCTACAGGTATTCTTTGACATATATCGCTGTACTTGATCAATTCCTCGTACAGATTTCGTATCATGGGCTAATCGCTGAATGAGATTTACCGATCCTTCTACAGGTCGTGTAATAACACCACTTCTTCCATTTGAATTCTCATATGTTAAGCTTACTTCACGTCCATTTGAGCCATAGAAGAATTGTTGCTTAAATTCCTTAGGCAACTTTGAAAATGGTAGTTCTAAGTCCACATTCAAATCATCAGCTAAAGCTAATATTTCACCTCGCATCCAATTTGCATTTGGGTTCTTTCTATGTTTTCTTAAATCACCATATAATGATGAAGCACAGTCTAATAACGATTTTTCTGGATATTCGACAATCTTATCTTTATCAATTCCTATCTCTACACCTAATCCTTTGCAAACTGGGCACATATAATCTGAATTATTATAACTGAACACTTGTGGTGTTCTATCATATAAAATCTCACCACAGCCATTACAAACATTGCTGTCATCAACAACCTGATGACATGTTGGACATACTCGCTGTCCAAGGGTTGCAAATATCAGCTTCAAAATATCAGCTATTTTAGTTGCTGACCCCACTGTAGATCTTGGATTAGCTCCTAAGCTTCGTTGCTCAATAGCTATAGCAGGTTGTAATCCGGTTATTTTGTCAACATATACATTGGAAAATGTGTCATTTAACATCTGGTTTGATAACACTAAATCCATAAACTTCTTTTGACTCTCAGCATAAATTGTGTCAAAAGCTAAACTTGTTTTACCGCTTCCACTAACGCCAGTGACTAAATTTATACTGTTCTTCAGAATCGATACAGATACATTTTTCAGATTATTAACACGTGCATGGTGTATATGTATCTCTCGATTATCATATTCATCTTCTATAACGTCATCAATCTCAAGTTCACCATAAAAAACATTATCCTCATTATATATAGCAGTATCTTCATGGTTTTCTTTAGGAGTTACTACTATTTCTTTTGGCCTATTAAAGCTTTTGTACGTCGTCCAGTGTGATACCCAAGGTGGTAGGGTTCCTCCTTCTATTTTGTCCACCGATGGTTGATAGAACATAATCTGAAAGATTTTTGTCCCCGGAAACCCGTCAAATCCTTCAATATCAATAACCCCATTTTGATAGTCTACTTGATTAACATAAACAATAGTCGATCCTATAGGATTTGGTCGGATTGGTGATCTAGTTGCAAATATTCCCATTTGAGGCGCATTATTATACGGAGGATTGCACATTCTGTTTTTTCTAAATGAGTCTTTATCAAAACGATGAAAGCACCACAACACTCGAATGTAATCACCTTTCTTGATTGGTTGAATATTATCAGTACTGGATTTAATTTCGTTAAGTGACTTTTTATTAAGTTGAATAACCGTTCTGTTTCCATATATCGTATACTCTCCGATTATATAATCCGAAAAACTCAAACAAAATCTATTTTCAGATTCTTCTGAATCTAAAACAACTTCTTCAGCCGGAAAATATGGTTTTATATCTACTAGTTGTCCTGAAACTTTTACCTTCTCCAACATTTCTGTGTCATCAGACTTTTCTTCTGTATGCTGTGTATTGTTCGTGGGCATTCTTAGTATAATTTGCCCCTTCTTTTCACTCATTTCAAGAATTTTTGTAACATATACTTCAATCCTGTCTTCCCTAAGACAATACAACATGCAATGTGAGAACATATCCAGTTTATTCAATGCTTTTTCATATCCTTCATGTAAATTTACAAGAATTTCTCTCTTCCTATCATCGACAGATATAGTACCGATTTCTAACCACTTCATAATAATCCTCCTATTTCTCTTAAATATCTATATCCATTATATCAATCGTTGATAAGAAATACTTTTCCATTACTGCTATCCTCTGTTATCCGCTGTCTGATGGTAATATGACTATCTATCATTTCGATTATCTTTAAAGATTAACAATGCAATGAAAGCAATAATCTATGGTATATTATAATATCATGTACCATTGTTTAGATTTAAAAAAATCTAGAAAATCACTATTAGTTATAATCGTTTTTAACTATATTTTTATATCCAGTATAAGCAGCATATAGATAGGAACCATATACTCCAATAACTATTATCCCTGTTATAAATATAGTCGGTCCTAACTTGAAAAGAAATGCTAAACCTACATTTCTTGACATTTTACCTACTATTGCTAGTGCTACTATAGAATGTACTATTGCTAACATTAGAGGTGCCATAAAATGTATTAGAATTTGAGTAAATATAGTTTTACTAATCATATTATCAGAAACACCAATTTTTTTAAGTGTCTTATATCTACTTGCACTATCACTTGCTTCTGTTAACTGTTGAATTGCTAATACTGCTGCACTAGCTATTAAAAATACAAATCCCAGATATATTCCTATATATAAACTTGTTCCTATAGCACTTTTAGTTTCATTATAGATTTGAGTTTTGGTTTCTGCTCTTATAATAAAACCATATTTATTTAAAAGTTCATCATAGTTATAATCTATGTTGGCAAATTTTTGTCTTAACTCTTTAACATCTTCTTCTAGTTCTTGTTTTTTCACTTCATTTAGACTATTTATATACATAGTTGAATTGCTTTTATCCATGTTTTCTACAGCAGAATCTGGCACTATTGTTATTAAATTATATTCAATATCTTTTAGCTGTTTATCTATCTTTAGGCTGTATTTATTTCCGTTAATATTTATTTCATCTTTATTATTTATTAGGTTATTTAATGCTTGCTTTTCATCGTTGTCATTTGTTAGTAATAGAACTTCATTTTCTTTTAACTCTACTGTTGAGTATCCCTTTAACTTTCTCATTTCATTGTATTGTGATACTCTTATAGTTCCTAATTTTCCAACATATTTTTTCAGTCTCTCTTTTAAACTTTTATTTGCATATTCATTTAATAAATCAGATACTTTAATGTTTGTGCCATATACGTCTAATACAGCATATTCATAAGATGGTATTAACTCAAAATCTACTGTTTTTAAGGCCTCTTCTATATCTTTTACTTCTTGTTTATCACTTCTAATGCTTAATTCTATATTAGCATCGAAAGGTGATAAATTTTCTAACTCTTTTTCTAGTTGAGCCTTAATGCTTAAACTTGATGATGACATTACTATAGTTGTAAATAACATAAGACATATTATTCCCATTGATATAAAGTTTGTATTTATCTTATTACTAAATTGCTTTATAACAAATATATTTAACTTTTTTAAATATATTTGTTTATTTTTCTTCAGCATAAATAATGTGAATCCAGCTAATCCAAAGAAAAATAATAGAGTACCAGCACTTCCCCATACTATGGACAGAGGAAAATTAATATTTTTCGGATTAGACGCATACTTCCATCCTAAATAGTAAGCCCTTGATAAAACAGCTATAGATAAAATGAATATTATGACTGAAATTACTGGGTTTCTAGCTTTTATTTCTTCACTTTTCTTTGATGCATTTATCATATCAATTAGTTTATGCTTGGACACAGCTACTGTATTAAATATCATAACTAAAATAAACATTGCACCAAAATATATTATAGTTTTGAAAATAGCGTTTGTAGATATAATAAAGCTATACTCATCCATATTAAACTCAAATAGCTTGCCTGTAATCACTGAAATTCCTTGAGATAATATTACTCCTAGTAACAATCCTGTACCTAATGATATTATACCTACTATAAAAGTTTCATAAGTTAATATTTTAGATACTTTTCGTTTTGACATACCTAAAGTAGTATATATTCCAAACTCTTTTTTACGTTTCTTTAATAGAGCATTATTAGCGTATATAACTAATCCACCAAAAATAACTGAAATAAATATAGATATATAGGATATCAGTTTAACTAATACATCTATTCTATTCATATCCTGCATTACTGTTTGAGAGTTCATTGAGTTAAAATTATAGAATATACATACTGCTAATGTAAGAGTTATAAAATATATTGCATAATCTTTAAAGCTCTTTTTTATATTATTAGTAGCTATATTAAAATACATTATCAACATCACCTCCCAAAAGTGTCATTACTTCTATAATTCTATTGAAAAATTCTTTTCTCGAATCATTCCCTCTAACTAATTCATTAAATATTTTACCATCTTTTATAAATAGTATCCTATTAGTATAACTTGCAGTGAAAGCATCATGAGTTACAAGTAATATGGTAGCTTCTAAATCCCCATTTAATTTTTCAAGAGATTCTAATAATAATCTTGCAGATTTGGAATCTAAAGCACCTGTAGGTTCGTCTGCCAATATTAGTGATGGGTTAGTAACTATTGCTCTAGCACAAGCTACTCTTTGCTTTTGTCCACCTGACATTTGGTATGGATATTTATTTAAAATATCTAAAATCCCCAGTGTTTCTGCAACTTTTTTTATTAAACTATCTATTTCCTTTGGCTTTCTTTCCTGTATTGTTAAAGCTAAAGCTATATTTTCATAACCAGTTAATGTGTCAAGCAAATTAAAATCTTGAAATATAAAACCTAACTCATCTCTTCTAAACTTATCTAGCTTTTTAGATTTTAATTTTGTAATTTCATAATTATTTATAGTAATATTACCAGTTGTTACATTATCTATTGTTGCAATACAGTTAAGCAAGGTAGTTTTACCACTTCCTGATGGTCCCATTATTCCAACGAACTCAGCTTTATCTACCTTGAAGCTTATGCCATCTAATGCTTTAGTTATAACTTCTTTTTTCCCATAATACTTTTCAACATTCTCTACGCTTAATATATTTTTCATATTTATATCCTCCATTCAACTTTATTAAATTTGCTAACTTTTTTAAATCTACCTCATAATATTATTATATTAAGCTATTACTAGATCACATATCGAATTAGCTTTCATTAAAGTTTCATTTTCGTAAGATAATCTTTTGTTATAAGTTTCCCATTGGTACAAATCCTAGTACAAACAAACTGAGTCTAAAGCTTAAATAACAAAAAAGTATGAGCATTTAAACTCACACTTTTTAATTCAATAAATTAAAATTGCTTAATGGAAATATTATATTAACCTTTGTTCCTACCCCTAATTCAGATTTAATATTTATTTCTAAACCTAACTTATCACAGAGCTTTTTGCAAAGATATAATCCCATACCTGTAGATGTATTATATTTTCTTCCATGTTCTCCTGTAAAACCTTTTTCAAAAACTCTATAAAGATCTTTATCTGAAATTCCTATACCATTATCTTGAATTGTAAGTATTACATTGTTCTTGTTAGTGGTTGAATATATTCTTATATTACCTTCTGTGGATTTTATATACTTGATTGAATTAGTTATTATTTGATTGAGTATAAACTGTACCCATTTTATATCACTATATACAACAGCATTTATTTCATCTAATTGTAAATTTATTCTTTTATTTATAAAGTCTTTAGAATTTCTTCTAATAGTATTATTTACAGCTACTGATAAGTCAAACTTCTTTATTATATAATCTTTACTAACATCACTACTTCTCGAATAGTACAATGCCTGTTCTACAAACCCTTCTATTCTTTTTATTTCTTTACCTATATTATTTGTAATAGGACTTTTATTATTTTCTATAATCAACATACTCGATGAAATAGGTGTTTTAATTTCATGAACCCAGGTCTCAATATATTCTCTATACTCTAACTGAAGATGTTTATAATAATTTACATGCTCATGCATTTCCTTATTACATGTTTTTAATATATCATAAAAAAGTTTACCTTCTAAAAATTCTGGTTTTTCTATGACTTCTGGCAACAGATACTTTTTATCAAGATTTTGTAATACTTCTTCCATACCATTATAATGTTTTGCATATTTAAGAAACTCTATACTAATATAAGTTACTAAAGGTAAAAACCATATTGCAAAAATTGAAAATATGACAATGGTTTTTATGTCCAGTATAGCTAACACAAAAGCTAGAATAAGAAAAGCTATGAAATTTATAAAAATGAATAAAAATCTTTCTTTTAAATATCCTTTTATACTCATGGCATTATGTACCCTAGACCTCTTCTTGTTTCTATTACATTACTTACACCTATATCTTCAAGGGTTTTTCTTAACCTTGTTACATTTACAGACAGTGTATTATCATCAATAAAAACATCTGAGTTCCATAAGTATTCCATTAATTCTTCTCTAGATACTATAGTCCCTTTATTTTTTATGAGATAAGAAAGTATTTTTATTTCATTCTTAGTTAATTGTTCTGTTTTTTCCTTATAAACAATACTACCATTTAATAGGTTTAATTTAATATCATTGTACTCTAATATATCATTAGGAGTGCTTTTAGAAGCTCTCTTTAAGACTGCTGAAATACGCGCTAAAAGTATTTGTGTATTGTAAGGTTTCGTAATAAAATCATCTGCACCTAAATTCATACTCATAAGTTCATCTGTTTCACTATCTCTACTTGTCACTACTATTATTGGTATATCCGCATTTTTTCTAACCTCTCTACATATATGATATCCATCAAAAACAGGTAAGTTTATATCTAATAAAATGAGGTCAGCATTTGATTCATATATGTATTCAAATATATTGTTAAAATCATCTGGAGCATCAACATCGTAACCGTATTTAGATAAAAATGTCCTAAGCTCTTCTCTTATGGTTTTAGCATCCTCTATTATAATAATTTTTTTCATTCTTATCCTCCAATACAATATGTTTAAAGCAATTTCACTACTTATTACATATTATATCAGAAAAATAGTCATTTTATAAAATCTATGTACACAGTTACAAGATATTACTCAGATACAACCTATAATTGAAAACAATAAAAGTATATACAAATCAAATTAATGAATATAAAAATAAACTTATACCAAAATATAAGATAAACTCCTCTAATTTAGAGGAGTCTTTATTTATTTTAAATCAATAATAATATTATCCATTAAGAATTCTCTATCTTCCTTTGTTTTTATTGGTTTTAATTCTGTCTCGTTTCCATTTTCATCAAAAGAAACCCCACCTTTTTGGGTAGAACAATATATTTCTGGCGTAATAATTAATTTTGTTGCTTTTTTATCTAACTTACCAAAGGTCATACTCCAGTTCATAATACCTGTATGTATATTCCCTTGTCCTCCATTTCCTTGCCCTTCATAAACATTTCCCAAATCATCCTTAACTATTAGTTCGGTAGTCACACTATCCCAATCATTTCTATACTCCTCAGGTACTTTTTGGGTATATTCAATAATAAATGACATTGGTGTTGTAATTATATTATCAATAGTTACAGTAAAATCATCTTTTTCTGTAGTCTGATTTATTACTTTATTGCTACGCTCAGCAGCTTGTAACTGAAATGTAAAATCCCATTCACCTTTAATTTTTTCTTCATTGTCTCCATTAAATACTAGTATATCTTCAATCTCTAACTTACATTTTACTTGTTCCAATTCTCCTGAAATACTGTAAGTTGCCTGTCCAATATAGGTTCCTTCTGCTACTTTTTCTACTTGTTCTCCGCCTGTAAGTCCACCTCTATAATTAATTATATCAAAAGAAGGTCCTAGCCCTACCATTGGATGACTTCCTAAATCCTTATCAGTATTGATCTCATAAGTATACGTAATAGTTTTACCATCAAAAATTGCATCTTTAATAGTCATTTTAATACCATTGCTCTCTTTAGTAATATTAATTTCATTGGAATTTTCTTTGTATAAATCATATACACCAGTACGACCATTATCCAAAAATCGAAATATGTCTCCTATAATTGGAATTTCAGAAGCATATGACGGGTTAGTAATACCTATATAACCAGTACCTCCTATTGCTAAACTAATAAGAGCTGCTGCAATTATTCTCTTGCTGTTCCAACCTTTATCACTTTTGATCGATTGTTTTAATCTTTTTTTCACACTTGCTTTTTCTAACTCTGTTGTTTCTATCTCTCTTTCTATTTCTTCTATTTCCATATCATTCACCTCGACTTCTTGTAATAGTTGATAAATATTCTTCATCTATATTTCCCCCAATCTAGTTGTTTTTACTTGCTGTTTTAATTTTTTCTTTCCTCTAAAAACCCTATTATCTACAGCAGTTCTAGTTAATCCTAATTGATTTGCAATTTCCTCTGATTTAATTCCTAAAAAAAATTTCATAGTAAATATTTTGCGATCAACCGGTGACAATGTATTAATTAGATCTATTAGTTCTTTCTTATTTTCATTTATCATAAATTCATCTTCTGTAGATTTAGACCCTACTAGAAAATCCGTTTCCAACGAAACTTCCTCACGTTTAGTTAACTTTCTATAATAATCAATAGCTTGATACTTAGATATTTTATATATCCACTTCTTAAATTCTTCTTCATTTCCTTCAAATTGATTTACATTGTTCCATATAGCAAGAAATACGTCATTAACACACTCTTCTACAGCACAATCTTTATCTCTTGGACCTAAAACTTTATACACTGTGCCTTTTACTAATCCTAAATATTTGTCTACTATAAACTCTAATGCGTCTTCTTTTCTCCTCTTTAAACACTTTATGTAATTTTCCTCATTACACTTCATATATTTTTTCCTCCTAGATATTCAGTAAAAGCTCTTACACTATATACAACGAAATAAAATATATTTTCTCTCACTTTTTTAATAAGTTTTTTTCCTCTACTTATTCTTACATAAATGTAATACTATTGTCACTTAAATCAATATGACATAGAATGACTGCATGTTACTATAATAGAGAATTAAATACTACTAGATATGGATACTAAAAATAAATTAACAAATTTAGATAAGCAATCTGGTAGTATGTCAAGAAAAGATTTTTAGATAAATCAAACAGAAGTTTTAAAAAAGGGTAACCTTAATAAAACCTACGATTTTTCACAAAAAATAGGTTTCGAAAATAAAAATATTTTTTATTGAGTGTCTCCAACTTTATCGCTGGAGTAGATTTGATTTTTAGTCAGCAATCCAAAAATCAGACGTACTAATTTACGTGATGTAAGTGCGAGTGCTCTTTTATGACAGTGTGTAGTTACTTCACTGTACTTCTTGTTATAGAAGTCCCTGTATTCAGGAATATTGTTTTTAACGCTATTAGCGGCTTCTATTAGATAATATCTGAGGTATTTGTTACCTGTTTTGGTCATTCTAGTGTCATCTGCAGAATAATTACCAGATTGATTGACTCTCCAAGTAAGACCAGCATATTTAGCTAATGCATTATGAGAATTAAATGAATTAATTGAACCGATTTCTGCAAGGATACCACTGGCAAGTACTGGACCAATCCCTGGAATTGAAATAAGTGACTGATATTCAGTACTATTAAGTCCTTTGATAGTTTTTTCAATAGCCTTATCAATAGTCTTAATTTCATCATCAAAAGCTTTAATAAGATTAAAAGAAGATGAAATAGACGTATTTAATGGTTCATATAACACTTTATCTAAGCGATAAGAATCTCTAGCAGCTTTTTGTAGTAATTTAGCAGTTCCTACAGGATCACTAAAACGATTTTTACCTTTAGCAGACACAAATTCTACTAGTTCTTCAATAGATGAATAAGCAATATCATCTAAGGAAAGAAACTCGGTTAGAACTGCAGCCGAAGTAGTACCGTAGGTATTGGAAAAAGGTTGTTCCTTTTTATCTAATACAGCCAATTCGCTAAACTTTAAATAAATATTAGATACCATATAAGCTTTTTCTCTAGTAATACACTCAACTATGTGGAGTCTATGTCTAGAAAGTCTTTGCAGAGCAAGGAATTGTGCTCCACGCCAAGGCTCACTAGTAATTCTACCTACTCTAGCAAAGTCAGCAATAATATAAGCATCAAGTGGATCTGTTTTATCCATATCCACAAATGACTTTCTGTAGTTAGCAACAGACTTTGGATTGAGGCAATACACAAGAGGCTTGTAAAACATTAAATCTTCGTTAGAAGATAGAAAATTGGCAATGTGAGTACTGTAAAAAGAAGTAGATTCTAAAGCAATAACCACATGTTTTAAACCATTAGAATTTAAACAGTCTATGATATTTTCCAAGATAGATTCAGCACCAGGCTGGTTATTCAGAGCTTGCATTTCAATAAATTGATTGCCCCTAAAATCAAGGGCACACAAAACGTTAGTTTTAGAACTAACATCAATACCAACAAATAAAGTAGACATAAAGTTGTTCTTCATGAAATCACCACCTTTCATAAGGGATAGTGTTGAACAATTAGTAAAAGAGATACCCTAATCTTAGAAGCCCATTGCAACCTCGCATTATTAGCATTCATCTTTGAAAAATACCTTGCTGTTGGCTAATCAAAGCGATGCAGCATCTGAGTAAGCAGAATATGACGACTAAGTCAGGAAGCATGCTTATTAGGCAATAGCCGTAAGGCTTTGCAAGGAGAAAAAGAATTGTCCTTCGCTAATTATTCTATAACTATATTTTAGCCTTAGGATATCTCAATTAACAAGAAAAAAACAAATATGCTTAGACCATTAAGTAATGGTTCTAAACATATTATACGAGGAGGAGTTTAAATGAAAAAATATATTTTAGCTTTAATATCATTTATTTTAGGTGCAAGTTGTTTTGTTGCTTACTCTGTTATAGGGTCTGAAGTAGCCCCTGATGGTGCTCTTGTAGAACCATTCTTTTTAATACCAGTAGGTTACCTATTAATTGCTATTGCTATAATTATCCCATTAATAGTTACTGTACTTTCGTTTTTTCGTAACCCCAAAACAAGATAAATTATATCCTTAAGTTGCATTAAATTAGAGAACAAAACAATATATATTTTAGATAAGGATAGGCTTTGATAATTATCTAAAAACTTGTATATAAAATCTCTCTAACATTAGAATATTGCTATTCTCCTAATACCGTTGCTCAATTATAATAAAATTCTTTAAGTATAGATTGAGAAATATTTGAAAATTCAACCATATTCATTTATAATATAATTAGTTAAAAGTTCAACTAATTATATATTTTATTTTTACACTATTTTAATAAAGGTTGACTAAAAAATAGTTATAAAGAAGGATTACAATGTACAGTTTTAAAAATGATTATAATGAGGGTGCTCATCCAAAAATCTTAAACGCTTTAATAAAATCAAATATGATTCAAGAAGAAGGTTATGGATATGATACACACACTAAAAACGCAGCTTCTAAAATAAAAAAATTAGTAGAAAATCAAAATATTGATATTCACTTTATATCTGGAGGAACTCAAGTAAATTTAATAGCTATTGGTGCTTTTTTAAAACCTCATGAAGCATGTATATCTGCTGATACAGGACATATTGCAGTTAATGAAACAGGAGCAATTGAATATACTGGACACAAAGTAATTACAATCGAATCAGACGAAGGAAAGGTAACGACTGAAAAAATCCAAGAAGTATTAAATTCTCATATAAATGAACATGTTGTGAAACCAAGCCTGGTGTATATTACTAACTCCACAGAACTAGGTACAGTATATACAAAAGAAGAAATAAAAAAATTAAGCGAATTTTGTAAATCTAATAATCTTATATTATATGTCGATGGTGCAAGATTAGGTTCTGCTCTTTGTGTTAAAGAAGCTGATCTAACATTATTAGATATGTGTAAATTTACAGATGCATTTACTATTGGGAGAACTAAAAATGGGGCCTTTCTCGGTGAAGCCTTAGTAATAAAAAATGAAAACTTAAAAATAGATTTTAAGTACCATATAAAACAAAAAGGAGCTTTACTTGCAAAGGGAAGATTTATAGGTATCCAGTTTGAAGAATTATTTACAGATAATCTTTATTTTGAACTCGCAAATCATGCTAATGATATGGCAAATCTTTTAAGTAAAGGTTTAAAAGAAGCTAATTGTAAGTTTTTAATAAATTCTCCAACCAGTCAAGTTTTTCCTATTTTAGAAAACAAACTAATTGAAAAACTAGAAAAAAAGTTTAGTTTTTATACTTGGGATAAAGTAGATGCTAATCATTCTGCTATTAGATTAGTTACTTCATGGGTTACTAAAAAAAAAGCTATACTTGAATTCATAAATGAATAAAAAAAATAAAACTAAAATATAGTTTCTTAGAAGGTCTTAAACCAATAGGAGGTGAACTTAATCAAATTAAATAATTATACTCTAAGAGAGATCGGGGCTCTTTCTAGAGTAATTAATACTATTATAGAAGTTAAATTCAAAGAATTAAACTTACAAAAAGGTCAATATATATATAACTAGAGTATGTGAAAACCCTAGAATAAACATGACTCAGCTATCTTGTCTACTTAAAATAGACAAGACAACTGCTACTAAAGTCGTTCAGAAACTTATAAAAGAAGGTTTTTTAATAAAAACAAAAGATAAAGCTGATAAACGTTCTCATCATCTCTATCCTAGTTCTCAATCCTTAGATATATATAAAGAAATAATAAAAGAAGAAAATAAAACTATAGAAATATGCTTTAAAGATTTTTATGAAGCACAAATAGAGTCAGTGTATGAACTAATTAAAAAGATGAGAAAAAATATGGAAGAAGATTGGTATGAAATTAAAAAAGTATAAAAATCCCTAAAATTTTATAAAAAACCTTTCTGACTTTTAAAAGAGTCTGTAAATAACTTTGTGCTTTAAGATTAAATAGTTCCGATCTGACAACAATTAAATAAGTGAATAAATTTTAGTTGTCGTTAAATTTATTTATATAGTTGCCAAAATTATACGCCACTTTACAAGTAATGTGGTTATTTAAAATCAATTCCATAAAACAACTAAATCAGATACATTAATCCTAGGAATACTAATCTTAGCTAAAATTACCACCCTAGGAGGTATCTGATATGATTAGTATTTCCAATAATTCAAAGTGAGATCCATGCGATTTGTCTATGATAATTTTATAAAGAAATACACCGATAAGGTGCTGAATTCAATATATTATTGTTTTATCATATTCCAAAATTCCTATGGAAGCGCTAGCTACAAGAACAGTTTCTACTGCATTATCATTCATACCAGAAAAATTAAGAAGTGATACTTTATTTATAACAATTGATGATAATCTTCAATCAAAATACGGTGATAAACTTTATTGTTATTCTAAGCATTTTGACCATGAACAAAAGACAGGAAATCAATACCTTAATGATCATTACTTTGTTTCAGTAATTCTAAATATTCCTCTACATCATCAAGATAAGATAACGTAATTGAGTATTTAAATAGGCTATCGAATATACTTTTACCTGTCTGCTTCCCTTTATAGACAGAAAATATATTGAGTATCGGTTCAAAAGTCCTCAACTAATAAAAATAGCTGCAGGTGAGCAAATTACTAAAGAATTAATATTTGATAGTTTCGTATCTAGCATCCAAAATTCCAAAATCAATTCTGCAATTTAAAAAGTTGTTCAGAGCTTCCTTGATAAAGATCAGATAACTTAATTAAACTTGTAAACTGTAGAAAGTACATCTTTGAACATATCCTTAAGGTAAGGTTGAAGATCTCGTGCAGATTTTAAACCTCCATATTTAATGATTTCTCTAAAAACTTCTTTTGGTAAAGTTGACATATTAAAACTCCTTTCCAGCATAATTGTTATAAAAAACTATATTAAATTTTACAATAACGAAAGATTACAAAAAAGACTAAACAGCATGAGTCCACTTGAATATAGAGCTCATGCTGCTTAGAATATTTTATTTGTTTACATTGTCTACTTGATAGGGTGCAGTTCACTACATCCATCAATTTGCCTTTTTAATTTATGATTGCCAATCAGCTGGATAAGTCACATATATAAACCTTGCCTTTCCTTTAACTGAAAACTGAATACTTGAACCTCTTGGAATCAAAATCAATTCTCCTGCATTGGCAGTTATCTGACGTCCATCTATGATAATAGTCAAAGTTCCTTCAACAATATAATCTATTTCATCATATCCTAAAGTCCAATCGAAGGTAGTATCTTCCATTACCATTAAGCCACAACCTAATCTAGGACTTTCAGTAAGTGATACCAAATCCTTGGTATACACTTTATGATTAGGGTTGCCTGTGTCCAAGCGATCTTCTTCACTTACAGAAAACAATGGCAACGAAATCGACATTACACCACTAGGGTCAACATGCCTTTTTGAAGAATCATTTAACTTATTACTGTATTCTTCCATTATAATATTACGGACTAATTTTTCAATTTCTGATCTGTCTATATTCAACATCTTAACCTCCATTCGTAGTTAAATATCTATAGTATTAGCTTTATTCAATCCAAATACACGTTTAGATAAAAATATAGCAACAAAAATGGCAGAAATACCACCGACTAACTTACCAATAATCATTGGAGTAATCAATTCTGGTGCAACACCAGCTGTAAATCCTAAATGGTCACCAAATGTAAAAGATGCTGAAACTGCAAAAGCAATATTAATAACCTTTCCACGTTTATCCATATCCTTTACTGTTTGGAACATGGCAATATTGTTGGCAAGAGATGCAATTAGACCTGCTGCTGCAATATCGTTCATTCCTAACAATTGACCTAGTTTCATCAATGGCTTATTAAATATCTTTGTGATCAAGAACACCAGTCCATAAGCTCCGGCTAAAGTAATGGCAATACCACCAACTGTTTGGAATCCAACTTCAAGTGTATCTTGATTTTCAAATACTCTAATACCTAATAGTAAGTCTAATCCACCAATGGCTAATCCAATGGCTGCAATAGCCACTATAATTTTTCCAAATATATTGAACCCTTTAATCATTCCTTCAGGGATTTTAAATAGTCCAATTGAAATTAAAATCGCTACAGCTATTATAGGTATTAAATTCATAAAAACTTTAACTATTGGCATACCCATAATAATCCCTGCAACTAATGCTCCAACTGGAATTGTCACAATCCCACATAATACTCCTTGTGCTAGATACTTTGTATCTTCCTTGCTGATAATACCTAAGCCAACTGGGACTGTAAATACAAGTGTGGCTCCCATCATGGCTCCTAAAATACCACCTGAGAAAAGTATAATTAGTGGATCAGTAGTCATTTGTTCTGCTAAGAAAAATCCCCCCATATCATTTGCTAATAGAGTTCCTGCAAACATTGCTGGATCTGCTCCTAATAATTTGTATAATGGAACTACTATAGGACTTAGCCAATCTGATAACTTAGGTGCTATAACGATTATACCAGCCATTGAAAGTGCTAAAGAGCCCATTGCTAGTATTCCTTCTTCAAATTGTTGACCTAGCCCAGTTTTATTACCTAGTGAACGGTCAATTGCACCTATAACCATTATAATTGCCATAATCCAAATTATTATTTCATTTATACTCATTCATTTCACTCCATTCTATTTTTAGTAAGGTTAGTAATTGTGTGACAATTACAATAAATTGCTGCAACGAGGCATTAGCCTCGTTATAAATAGCAGCTTTTATCATTCCTTTGGATAGTCAACAGTGTCTATAATACCAACAATAACCATATCAACAGGAATACTTTTACCATCAAAAGATAGACGAGCTGAGCTACCAGTCGTAATCATTACAGATTCTCCAATGCCAGCACCTACACGGTCGACAGCAACAACTAGAGCAGGGTCAGCTTCATGTTCGTTTAGTTGTTTTTCAATGAGTAGAAACTTTAAACCATTTAACTTTTCATCCTTCCGAGTAGCCCATAAGCTACCGACAACTTTTCCAATGAACATAGTATGCTCCTTTCTATACTATATGAACACCTAAATCACGCATATAATCCTTAGCCAAAGCTGTAATAATGATGTTCTTATCTGATTCAAAGATATCTCCTGCTTGTAAGTTCAGTTTTCGTACTTTTTCTATGGTAAGAAGCTCTTTCTTATTACTTTTACGAATTACATCTTTTAATTCCCCATTTATAGTTTCATTTATCTTTTCAAAATTCTTTAATGAAAGTATAGAAGCACCGTACCTTACCAATTGGTTTTTATAATTTTCAAGAGCCTGTAGTAATGATCGTGGAGCCATATGTTTACTTTTGTGAAACTCCATTCCTTCTTCTAAAAAAATAATTTCCTTCTTATTTAATAAACGCTCCCAAATAATTATTTCATCTTCTGTTTGAGGAATTCCTAGTGCTATCCGGTTCATAGTTAAAATAGGTAGTTCGGTAACGATTACTATATCTGTATCTGATTTATTTTTGATTGTGACTATTTCATAGCCTCTTTTTTCATAATAAATCCGAATACTTGAATATTCTTTCCCTAAAAATGCAACTGTCTTTCTAGGTTCTTCTTTCTGCAAACGTTGTATAATAATATCTGTGATTTTTTGCACTACTATTTCAATATTATCCATCTATATCACCTCTTAACAATACGCCCACGTATACCTTTCTTATATCCACAAGCATTTGCTTCATCGTAATCAATATGCATAGAAGTCTCGAACTTCGGACTTATTCTCACTATAACATCATCAAATATAAGTGGTCTTTCACTAAACACCTCCACAGATACTCCCTCTCCATCTTTCACTCCTAGTCTTTCAGCATCTGTATTTTTTACATGAATATGGCGTTTTGCAACTATGACACCTCTATCTAAAACAAAAGACTTAGAGCCATTCATCAAAATAATCCCTGGAGTATTTTCAATATTGCCACTTAGTTTAACTGGTGCATTTATACCTAGTGAACGTGCATCTGTTAATGAAACTTCCACCTGACAGTTTTCTCGCTCTGGTCCAAGAATTATAACATTATGAATAGTGCCTTTAGGTCCTTCAATACTCACTCGTTCTTCTGATGCAAATTCGCCTGGCTGTGATAAATATTTCGATGGGCGTAATTGATAACCTTCTCCAAAGAGGTAATCTATTGTCCTACGATTTAGATGGATATGACGTCCACTTGCTTCAACTTCAAAAGTTTGATCCATTACTTCTTGTATACGAGAGACAACTGTATCAACGATTGTATCAATATTATTCTTAGTCATATTGCACCCCTATTCTACTGAATTTTCTTTTGACTGCACCATCAAAATCCAACAATAATCCTTTAAAATAGTTGCTATTGAAATATAATTTATATAATCCTCAAATATCAAAATATCTTTCATTTCTTTAGCAATAAAATGTTCTAGTTCTTGTAAATATGCATGTAACTCAAATAAGTCTATAACATATTCTTCATCTTTATAGGTTGGAATAAATGAACCTTGTGGATATAGACTAACAACGTATCTCTTCTTGTCTTCCAACAACTTTTCAATTTCCTGTACTAAATCTAACTTATCTAAAACTAAAGTCTCCATTAATATTGTCTTGACTACCATTAAGATAGTATCTAAAGCTTCTACTAGCTCTATCTTTCCTATATGATGACTTTTCTTTTGTAAAGTTAGAATATGGCTTATTGTAATATCAAGTTTAATTTTAAATTGATAAATTAAGTGACTTTTCCATATTTCCTGTCCATTTCCATTGTTATATATTAAAATGTCTTGGATATTTTTTATATTTTTTGGTTCATTTACTTTCAACTGGGTCATTGGGAAGGTTACTTCTTGTTTCTTAGTCTCAGATTCTTTTTGTATTTCCATATATTCAATAGTAATATTCTTTAAATATTCTTTTGCCGAAGGTGTAATTACAGTGCCAGGTTCTAAAACTAAGAATTTTGTTTCTTTTAATTTCGTCGTACGGAGTAGTTTTTTGATTTTTTTTTCCGTTAAAATAGCCATTAGTATTCACTTCCCCTCGATAAAGAAAAGGCTGAGCATAAGCTTTTATTATGCCTCAGCCCCACTTTTTATCTTCCAACTTTAAGCGTTTATCATGAGTGTTCGAAGCCTGGTTATGATTGGGTATCGTATTTTGGTAGAATTACATCTACTTCCATATGTGGACGTGGTATTACATGAACAGATATTAATTCACCAACTGCTTCTGCCGCTGCTGCTCCAGCATCTGTTGCAGCTTTAACAGCTCCTACATCTCCACGAACCATAACTGTTACTAGTCCGCCACCTACTTGTTCTTTTCCAATTAATGTTACATTTGCTGCTTTAACCATTGCATCTGCTGCCTCTACTGATGCTACCAATCCTTTTGTTTCAATCATGCCTAATGCGTTTGTATTAGCCATATAATTTCCTCCTTAATTTTCTATATTTTTATTTTGTTATTAATGTTATTCTGTTGCTCTTTGCTTACTTTAATTTTTGTAAAACACGTTCAACGAGTAAATCTATTAATTGATTCTTACTAAGTCCCAAGCCTTCACCAGCTATAGCATTAACTTCTTCAAATATATCTTCTCCACGTATTTCATCTAATGTCTTAACGCCATGAACAATTCGGCGAAGATTAAATAAATTCTGTGGACTTACATTGTCAGAAGTAGAACTTCCTCCTATAGCTCCACAACCTAGCGTCAAGGCAGGCTTAAGATTTGTAGTTGCTCCTATTCCACCTAATGTAGCTGAACAGTTTATTAGTAGTCTTGAAACTGGTATTTTTAAGGCAAAATCATCTGTAATTCTTTTGTTTGTTGAGTGAATAACCATAGTGTGTCCTGCACCTTCAAAGTTTAAAATCTTTATACTTAAATCACGAGCTTCTTCCCAAGTATTTACTGTGTAAAAAGCTAAAATTGGTGATAATTTTTCTCTTGAATAAGGTGCAAGATTACCAACACGTGTTTCTTCAGCAATAAGAACTTTTGCATCTTTTGGTACAGAAATACCAGCTAATTCAGCAACAACTTGTGCAGTCCTTCCAACGATCTTAGGATTCATTGTACCGTTTGGTCGTAGAATATACTTTTCAAGTTTTAGAGCATCTTCTTTTGATAAGAAATAACCACCTTGTTTCTTAAATTCTGAAATCACTTTTTCTTTACTGACTTCTTCAACAATAATAGACTGTTCAGAAGCGCAAACTGTACCATTATCAAATGTTTTTGATTCAATAATAAGCTCAATTGCTCTGGGAATATTTGCACTACGTTCTATAAATGCAGGTCCATTACCTGGCCCAACTCCAATTGCTGGTGTTCCAGAAGAATATGCTGCACGAACCATTGCAGATCCACCAGTAGCAAGAATTAAGTTTGTATTTTCATTTTTCATTAATTCATTTGTTGCCTGTATTGTAACCGTTGTAATTACACTAATGGCACCATCTGGTAAGCCCACACTTTTTCCTGCTTCATTTATAATGCGAACTGTTTCCTTGATACAATTTACTGCACTTGGATGAGGCGAAAATACAATAGCATTTCCTGCCTTAATGCTTATTAGTGCTTTGTAGATAACTGTTGATGTAGGATTTGTTGAAGGAATAAGACCTGCAATTACTCCAACAGGAACAGCTACTTCCATATATTTAGCTTCTATATTATTTGTGATTATACCAATTGTCTTCATATCTTTAATTGAATTTAATAAATCTCTTGATGCAAAGGCATTTTTAAGGACTTTATCTTGCCATCTTCCAAATCCTGTTTCTTCTTGTGCCATTTTAGCTAGTTTTACACGATTGTCAAAAGCTGACTTCGACATAGCTTTGCAAATAGTGTCGATTTGTTCTTGAGATAACTTGGCTATTTCTTTTTGCGCCTCTTTTGCTTTCTTAAGTAAATCCCTAGTTTCTTGAACTGAAACAAGATCTTTATCTATCAACCCCATTAATACTCAACTCCTTTATCTAGCAATGCTTCAATAAGCACTGCTTTATTAGCAGATTTAATTCTTGATTTCTTTATGGTAGAAAGATTTAATTTATATGCAAGTGAACGTAAATCAGCTACTCTCATTTTTCCTAGTTCCTCTTTATCAAAAGATAAATCAACAATTGTATCTACTCCATGTTCCACGTTTTCCTCTAAAATTTCTTTTGATTCATTTAAAGTTGTTGGTAAAATATCCTGTTTTTCTTTCACTACTTCCTCTTTCTCTGTTTCTTCTATAATTGGTTGATTTGATTCCTTTACATCCGAAGGATTATCTTCCTTTTTGCCAAATGATTTCAGGAGCATATGCTCAACTTGATCATCCAAACGTGGGATAACGCGACTACTGATTAGACAATTCTTATTTGCCACCGCAACTTCACCTGCCTCAATTGCTGCTTTTACTGCTGCAATATGTCCAATAATATGAATTGTTGTCAATCCTCCACGGATTTGTTCCTTTCCAATTAGAGTTACATTTGCGGACTTTACAGCTTCATCCGCTGCTAGGATTGCTCCTAACTTTCCACGTACTTCAATTAAACCTAATGCTTTAGCCATATTAATCACCGCCTAATAACTGATTGGGTTATCAGCAATGGCTTCCACAGTTTTAGCAAATGCTTCACATGCTGCCTTACAAGCAGATTGTGACCCTGTTAGTAGTGCTCCTGCAAAGTTTGTTTCAGATGGTGGTCCATAAAGTACTTTCATTTTTACATCAGCAGCTTTCAAAGCCGCATCAATAGCTACTATTGCTTCAAGTGGTGGTGCTATTAAATAAGCAATTGCTTCTCCTTCTTTAACATCTGCTCCTTTTGAAAGATAAGAGCCTGTTCTCGGTACAGAATGAGCAAAATAAATTATTGAATTATCATCATTTGCACTATAAAAGCTAGCTTCATTTTCTATTACCTCAATAGCACGATCTAGACCACTTCGTATCTCCGCTGGACTTGGACCTGCTAAGATTCCAATAACTTCTCCTGCTAATTTTGTAGAAGCATTAGCAGCTCCAGCATACATACTTTTTGCATATACAACTGCTACATCTGATGCCTTCGTTGCTTCATCTAATGCTACATATGTTACATCATCACTATCAGATGTTATAATCCCTAAACTTTTTTGGTTTGGTGCTAATTTAAATTTCTTTGCCAATCCATCATCAACATTTGGAATGATTTTTACACTTAGAACATTTGCACCTAATCGTTCATTTTTCATTAGTAAACCTCCTCTTTAAATCAGGCAGTTTTTATTTTGAGCACTTGAAACTCTAAGCTTTACCTAGAGTTGAGTGCGACATAAAGTTTGTGAGCCTAAGCGAACAAATTTTATTTTTCTTTCAAATCTAACCCAGACGCTTTATTATCTAACATTTTTTTGATAATTTCAGCAATATATGCTCCTGCTTCTACTGCTGGAGTTCCTTGTCTGTGAATATTGGAAACTACCGTCCTTCTAGCCTCTGGCATACCAATGGTTGGTTTATAAGCTATATATGCACTCATAGATTCTGATGTAACAAGACCTGGTCTTTCTCCTATTAAAAGACAAACCACATCAGCTCCTGTTGTTTCACCAATTGAATCCATAGCTGGTACGCGACAATGTTTTATAAAAACAACCTGTCCGAAATCAAGTCCAAACATCTTAAGTCCTTGTTGCAGGGAAGGTAGAATATCTTTGATATTTGCCTCTACTGCGGCTGAACTTAAACCATCACCAACTATAACTTGTACTTTCTGATTTGGCTTTACAGCCCCTTTTATTGTATTTATTGCTTCATTTGAAAACTTACGACCTAAATCTGGGCGTGTAAGATATTCATCTTTATCCTTGCATTCAGTATCAACCTCTACAAATCCAAGTTCTTTAGTTAAATCTTCACTAACATAAGAGAATACAGCATCCTGGGCAGCAGCATGGTCAGCACGGAACCTTAGACTAGGCTCAGTCATATATCTTGTACCTGCTCTCCACAACCCCAAGCGAGCCGGTGTATAAGATTTCACTTTTAAATAACCTTCTTTATCTACTGGATTTGGTACTAGAAATTGCTTACGAATATCTATCTCTGTAATATCAGGTATACATCCCTCTTCAATTTCCTGGGGCTTAGTAGATTGCATTGTGCCTACAGTTGTTTTTGTAGTTGAACCATTTATAACTGGTGATACTTCATTTACCATTTCATTCAAAATTGATTTAATCATTTCTTTTAAGTTTAATTCATCCATTAGTTATCCTCCTCTGAAAAATATTTAATGCTTTAAGAATACAGATGCATCACCAGCTTTAGAAGTTAAACGTCCATTTTCACTGAATCCCATTTTTTCTAACCATTGATCAAATTCTTTTATTGTTCGTTTATTTAATAATTGTCTAATTGATGCACCCTCATGGTACCCTGTGGTTTGATAATTCAACATAATATCATCACCATTTGGAATAGACATAATAAAGTTTACACCAGCTGTTGCAAGTAAAACTGTTAAGTTTTCAGCATCATTTTGATCAGCCTTCATATGGTTGGTGTAACAAACATCACAACCCATGGAAATACCAGTTAATTTACCCATAAAATGATCCTCTAGACCTGCACGAATAACTTGTTTAGAGTCATACAGATATTCTGGTCCAATAAATCCAACAACTGTATTAACAAGGAATGGATCAAAATGTTTTGCAAACCCATAACATCTAGCTTCCATAGTCAGTTGGTCTACATCATTATGAGCATCGGAAGAAAGCTCTGCACCTTGGCCTGTCTCAAAGTACATAACATTTGGGCCTACTGCCGTACCCAACTTTAAAGCCATGTCTTTTGCTTCTGAAAGCATCTTTGCAGAAATCCCAAAAGCTGTATTTCCTTTTTCAGATCCTGCAATAGATTGGAATACCAATCCTGTTGGAGCTCCTTGCTCCATTGCTTCCATCTGAGTAGCTACGTGAGCTAAAACAACATGTTGCGTTGGTATTTCCCATTCATTAATAAAATCATTAAATTTATGAAGAATACGTTTCACACTTTCTGTTGTATCGTCTACTGGATTTAGACCTATTACTGCATCTCCAGATCCCATAGATAGACCTTCCATAACTGAAGCCATAATACCATCCACATTATCAGTAGTATGATTTGGTTGTAGACGAGTTGAAAAAGTTCCTGGAACACCAATTGTAGTATTAGCAGTCTTAGTTATTGTGATTTTTTGGGCGCCTAGTATTAAGTCTAAGTTGGACATAATCTTGGCAACTGCTGCTACCATTTCAGAAGTTAGACCATTCGATATACGATGAATATCATAGTTTGTCGTATTGTTATTTAAAATCCATTCTCTTAATTCAGCTACTGTCCAATTTTTAATTTTTTCATAAGTTACAAGATTAACATTATCAATAATAATGCGTGTTACCTCATCCTTTTCATATGGCACTGCAGGGTTGTTAAATAAATCTGAAAGCGTCAGTTGTGATAAAACAACTTTAGCTGCAACTCTTTCTTCAGCGCTACTTGCTGCAACTCCAGCCAAATTATCCCCGGATTTTTCTTCATTAGCCTTTCCCATAACTTCCATTACAGATGAAAATTGATAGGTTTTGCCAAAAAGCTTTGTTTTTAAAATCATTGTACATCCTCCTTTTATCTTTAACTAAATACTAATGTCTTTACTACTACTGGTAAAACAGACCCTGATGCAATGGGCTTTCCAATATCGATATAATCTCCATTTTGTACATGAATACTATCTATGCATACAAATGGATAATCTTTAGGAAGATGTGCATAAAGGCTGTTGCCTAGTGCCTTTGCCATATCTTCTTTGACTATAATAACAAGTGGCAATTTGTCCCTAATCAACATATCTAAACCCTTTATTATTTCTTTTGCTAATCCTTGAATAAATTGGAATGATGGGCTATGTACACCTTCTACACCTAATCCAATAATTTGCACTTCCCCATCTACCATAAACCATTTTACTTTTTCTTGAATAATATCCCCTAAATCCTCATAATTATTCGCACTTTCATCATCTTTAGATAACTGTAAGATGGGAATATTCTTAATTGGGAGTATATCTTCTTTATAGGTGATTGTACTCCCTGAAATATCAGTAGTGTGTGATCCTGCTCCTACTACAGTTGCACGAATGGTTTCTACAGTTGGAATCACCTTAAAAGCCTTCATAAGGAGAGAACTGCTTATTTTTTTACCTAACAAAAGTCCAATATCACCATATACAAAGGAATTTTGTAAATTTTCTTTTGTAATACCATCTGCTACGCCACCTGAAAATGAAATACATTTAATTTTCAGCTTTGTATTCAATGGTTTATTGGTTATCAACAAGTCAAAATAGGGACTCTCTTTACCTAATCCAATGCTGTTTTCCAGTACCTGTATAAATATATCTAAAAGTTTATCTAATTCCTTAAGATTTATCTTTTCATTTAGATGAATATCTAAAGCTTCTCTTTTGATGATTTCCTTTACTTTTGGGGAAATATAACGAATTATTTCATTAGTATCTACTTTTATCAAGCGACCTCCAATATCAAAGCAAGCCGTATCTTCAATATCTCCATCGTTAAACACCACTAGATTTGTTGTCCCGCCTCCAATATCAAGGTTTGCCGCCACCAAGTGTTGGCTTTCGGAATAGGAATAAGTCCCTGCTCCTTTACCAGCAATAATGCTCTCTAAATCAGGACCAGCTGTTGCCACAACAAAATCTCCAGCAAAACCACTTAAAGCTTTAGCAACTGTCTGGGCATTTTCCTTTCGAACTGTTTCCCCAGTTATAATAACTGCCCCAGTCTGAATATCTGATTTTGTTATACCTGCTCTTTTATATTGTTGCTCTACAAATGTCTTTATAGCATCAGAATCTATTAGGTTGTTTTGTAATATAGGAGTAAATATAATTTCACTCTTAAATATCACCTTTTTATCTGTAATGGTAACCCTTGGAATTGTAAAAACTGATGCCATATTTTCCATTGAAAGTTCTGATAAAATCAATTGTGTTGTTGATGTTCCAATATCAATACCAACACTTAATAGAGTTTCTGCCATCTTATCTACTCCCTTTGAATATGTTGCATATTTTAAAACTTATAAAAAAATAAACGCTTAATAAAAGGTTCATAATCGTCCCCTTATTAAGCGCCTTTACTTTTATCTATGTGCTAGTTGTCATAGTTTATATATTAATTTTTTAAATGTAATTATAATTTTTATTTCTTCAAGTACTAGATAAAGGTACAACAGTAAAATCTAAAAGACTTTCCATGGTTTCTAAAATGTTTTCTAAAGCGATTTTAACCGAGGAAACGTCCCCTATTATAACCACGGTACCTGAAAACCTGTCAACAAAGCCAATTTCTATTTCAGCAGCTTTTGTTGCTATATCAACAGCAATAATTGATGCTTCACTTGGTGTTATAGTTAAAATACCGACTGCTTCGTTTCTAGGTTCTACTATCCCCATCTTTTCATATAGTTCTGAATCAGCTTTTGCAATAACATGTGCAACGGTGATTTGTTTACCAGGAACATATTCCTGTATAATTCTCTCATTTACCTCCAAGTAATCACCTCATTTAATAAAAACTTACATAAACAATTTTCCAAGAATACTGATTACATCCTCTTTAGTTGGCGCAATAGGGTTTGTTGCTGTGCAACGATCTGCAAGAGCATCTTCTGCTATTGCATTTTTATCTGACTCAAATTGTTCCTTACTAACTCCCCACTCAGAAAGACTCTTTGGAATTGAAAGTCTCTTTTGAAGTGCAAGAATTGCATTTACTAAACTGCGTACACCCATTTGTGGGTTTCCAGCATTTAATCCTAAAAATTTAGCAATTTCTGCATACCTATTTGCAGCAAGGGTAGTCTTATTAGTATATTTTCCTTCAGTAACTCCTGCATTATAGCGAATAATACTTGGTAATAAGATACCATTTATCCTTCCATGTGGAATATGCCAACGGGCTCCTGCTGCATGTGCTATACCATGGTTTAATCCTAGTGAAGCTATATTAAAGGCCATTCCAGCCATTGTTGATGCCATATGAATTTTTTCACGTGCTTCTTTATCATTTCCATCCTTATAAGCTCTATCTAAGTAAGTGAATACATAGCGTATAGCCTTTTCACTCAAAGCATCAGAGATATCATTAGCACTAGTGGAAACATAAGCTTCTATAGCATGAGTAAGAACATCAATACCTGTATCAGCAGTCTGCTTAGGTGGTAAACCTGCAACAAGACCAGAATCTAAAATAGCTTCATCTGGCAATATTTCATCCTTAATCAATGGATATTTTGTTCCCTTTTCATCATCAGTGATAATCGAGAAATTCGTAACCTCCGAACCTGTTCCACTTGTCGTAGGAATAGTTATAAATCGTATCTCACTAAATCTATCAGTCAATTTACCAAAATAAAGTATCGCTTTTGCTGCATCTATAGCAGAACCACCACCTATTGCTAATACAATTGTAGCTGGAAAATCTTTGCAATATTCTAACCCAGCAACAATATTATCAATTGGAGGATCTGGAATAACTCCAGAAAATACCATTGTTTCTGTGCTACTATCAATATAGCTTTTAATATGTGGAAGTAACTCTGATGAAGCAATAAAAGAGTCTGTTACTATGAAAATCTTTTCATTCTTGAAATCCGATAATCTTTTTAGGCTTTCTGTACCAATATATAATGTTGTTCCAAATCTTATTTCTTGCATAGTATACTACTCCTTTCTAACAAAAAGGCCGTAATGTATTCCTAGTTATTATAAATCTTCTTTTTTTAAATCTGTATGGAATACTTTCCCACTTCTTTCATAAAGCACATCTTCTATGCCTTCATGTACATTTACAACCCGTGCTACCGAAAAGAAGTAATCCGATAAGCGATTAACAAATATCAAAACTTCTTCATTCATATCATTAGTCCATTGGAACGTTACTATCTCTCTTTCTGCTCTCCTGGCAATTGTTCTACAAATATGCAAAATACTTGCTGCTTGTGAACCACCTGGCAAAATAAAAGACTCCACTTCTTGAGGAACACCTGCATGCGAATCAATACACTTTTCAATCCATTCTGTCAAAGTAGATGTAACTCGGTAAGTTCCTTTTCCTGTTGGCGTTGCTAAATCGTTACCACAATCAAATAAATACTGTTGAATCTGTGTTAATTCCTTTTTCAAAGAATCATTGTTTCTTATAAGTGTAATAGCATATCCTACAAAACTATTTAATTCATCAATAGTTCCATATGCCTTTATACGTTGACTATCTTTTGCTAATTGGATACCACCGATTATTTTAGTATATCCTTTATCACCAGTTCTAGTATAAATTTGCAATTTATCCCTCCTTTTCCTTAGAAAGATAGGTTATCAACTCTGCTACTCCTTTATCTTCAATAGCAGAGAGACGAAAGATTTTCCTGGCACCTGCTAATTTTAATCTTTTCTCAGCATTTATAATAGCTTCTTCATTTGGTGCTAAATCTATCTTTGTAATAATTCCTATACATGGTTTGGTAAAATTTTGTGCAAAGTGGGGTGAAAATGTTTGGCCTAACTCCACCACGCTACAAATAAATCCAATAATATCTGAACTAGCAGCCATCATTTGTAAAACGCTATAAAATCTTCTATGTAAGACAAACTCACCTGGTGTGTCAATCATCTGAGGATAGAACTCAACTGATTGTGTTTTTTTATATTTGATACTCTCTCCTTGAATCCTTTGGCAAAGAGTGGTTTTCCCACTTCCAACTGATCCAATTAACATAATTTTTTTCATTTTCTATGCCTACCTATTATGTTTTTGTTATTTCGGGGACAGAAAACTGCATAAGTTCTCTTAAAGAAATAACAACTTGTTCTATTGCAGATTGTACAGATGCTACATCCCCTAAGATAAATACAGACCCACTAAACCTATCAACAAATCCTATTTTAATTGGTGCAGTCTTTTTAGCTATATCCACAGCGATGATTGCAACCTCCGGTGGAGTTATGGTTAAAATGCCAATTGCACGATACCTCTCATCATCCAAGCCTAATTTGTCAAAGATTCGATCATCTGGATTTGCTATAATATGTGCTAATGTTACTTGTTTACCGGGTACTGACTCAAATATTTTTCTTTGTAATATATCCATATATTTCTCCATTTCGTGATAAAAGCACAATATACATTGTTTATATGCCCTTTGCTTTATAATGTCAGTATAAGTATTTCCTTTATAAACAAATTTTAATCATTTAAAATTTGTTTTAGTTTTTTTATTTAGTCTAATTATTTTCTTATAATTTTTCTGATGAACTTTCCGGTATTTAATCTTATCTACAAGAATATACATAGTTACGTACCCTGTGCATACAGTGTGAATATCAACGAGGTGATGATTTGAAAAAGAATGGTTTTGTTTATGGATCTATTCTATTGACATTGGTTAATTTTTTTATTCGATTTATTGGATTTAGCTATGATATATTATTATCAAAGCTTATAGGAGCTGAAGGCATTGGTTTATTTCAAATGATAATGCCTGTTCTTATGACTTTTCTTATTATTACCACTGCCGGTATCCCTACAGCTGTCTCCAAGTTAATAGCAGAATATAATTCTAAAAATAATCATGATGCTGTTAAAAAAACTTATAAAGTAGCTCTATTATTTACTTTAGCCCTATCCATAGGACTTAGTTTAATTCTTATTTCATTCAGTAGATTTATTGCTTTAAATATATTTAGAAATCAAGATGCCTTACGCTGTATTTATTTTCTTCCTCCAGCCATAGTTTTGATTTCTATGACATCTGTTATCAGAGGCTATTATTATGGGTTGAAAATGATGGCTACTGCCAGTATTTCTGAAATTGTTGAACACGTTACCCGATTTATTATTGTTATAAGCTTGCTACATTATATTTACCCATTAGATCCTATTCAAGGAGCCTTTATTGCAATTTGTGGGATTAGCATAGGTGAGTTTTTTGACTTGATATGGCTGCTTTTTATACAAACTCGTTTCACTAAAAAACTCCCATATGTGATCCCTACTCCAATCAAGATGACCAAACTATTATGGCAAATACTAACTATATCTGCTCCATTGACCATATCAGGACTTTTTAATGTTATTCTTCAATTTGTCAATGCCATATTAATACCACATGGACTTATGGCTTCAGGATATACAAATAGTGAAGCCATAGCAACCTTTGGAAGAGTCATGGGCATGGCTATGCCCTTAACGTATCTTCCATATTTTGTTACATCTGCTCTAGTCATCAATATTATTCCCAACTTGTCTGAACAGGTTTTTCTGAAAAATTATAAGCCTGTTAAAAATACTATCCATCTTGCTGTAAAAATCACCCTACTGGTATCTATTCCTTTAACTGCACTATATGTTTTTTTTGCTAAACCGTTTGCAGTTTATCTATATAATGATCCAAAGGCCAGTGAAGCAATATATATGATGGGTTTTTGTACTATCTTCCTCGCAATGCAGCATACTTTTTCAGGGATCTTGCATGGTCTAGGAAAACAAAAAAATACTACTATTCATCGAATAATTGGTATGAGTCTTCAGTTTGCTACTATTTATTACCTTGTGAGTAATCCAACATATGGAATTTATGGGTTTTTTATAGGATTCTTCCTGTGTACAGTATCCATTTGTATATTGGATTTTTATACTTTATGGAAAATGACCAAAATTAAATTCAAATATATAGATTTGTTTATAAAACCTTTTTTGGCAGCTATTTTGATGATATTTTTAATTTTTATGACACAGCAGCAGTTTCTTTCAATAAATTCTCATCTTTCCATAGGTTTTGTTTATAGTCTTATCATTGGGGGCTTAGGTTATATATTTGTCCTCTTAACGACAAAAGCAGTACCAATGAAATTATTGCATATGTTATTCCGAATAAATAAATAAATTATCCTCCATTGGGATTATTTATTCCTATAGTTAAATCAAGATGGACTAATTTTTTTGGAAAAATTCATAGAAAAGATCTATTAGCCATATTTAATGTTCTCATAATTAATTTAATTATTACTCCAATAACAGCAACTATATTACATTATTTTTTCGAAGCTAGGTAAAATCCTTTAGCAGGAATTTAGGGTCCAAGTTCACCACAGGAAAAATTTATAATCTATATAAAAATAATTCCTATGCTTTTTGGAGATGAATTGATTACCATAATACTATTTTTAATAGTATGACAGCTTCATGAATACTGGTTCTATGTCAAGAAAAAGGACAAGTTGAATTTAGTAAATTTGTAATCTGATTTATATAGCATATTTACTTTCAAACTCATAGGGTGATTCCATATTGCAGTGACCGTGAATTCTTTTGGTATTATAAAAAGCATCTATGTACTCAAAGACTAACTTATGAGCATGCATCAGGTTTTTAATGACATACCTATTAAGCCATTCTCTTTTTATTAATGAATGGAATGATTCTATTACAGCATTATCCCAAGGATTACCTTTCCTTGAATAACTGTGAATAAATTTTGCAGCTGGAGTTGCTTCTAAGTATGTCTTTGACACATATTGTACTCCTCTGTCGCTATGAATAATAACAGGAGCATCTAAAATATTATTTCTCTTTGAATTTTCAATAGCTTTTACAACCCCAGAAGTAGATAAGCTATCTGATAGATGCCAACCTACTATAGTTCTTGAATATAGATCCATTACTGATGTTAAATATACAAATCCCGTAAGAGTGTGGATATAAGTGATATCTGTTACCCATACTGTATTAGGCGCTTTCGGATTGAAGTTTCTATCTAATATGTTTTTAAGTTTAGAATCAAAATCTGGGTCTATAGTAGTTCTCTTATAAGGACTTACCCAAATTGCTTTAATACCTAGCTCTCTCATATAGTTACCCACAGTCTTTTCTGAGACTATATGATTTCTAGATCTTAATACAGCAGTAATCTTAGGTGCTCCATAAATTTGATGAGATTCATTATATATCTCAGTAATTTCACCAAGGAGTGACTGCTTTCTTAACTCTTGATTTGAGATAACTCTCTTTTTAAAACTATAGTAACCTGATGACGAAACGCCTAGTTTTTTAAGCACACTGTTAACTGAAATTCGGCGCTTTTCCGAGGCTGCTTTTACCTCTATATAGATTGCTTCAGTTAATCTTCGTTCAGTATGCCTATGGCCTTTTTAAATATATCAAGTGCATCCTCTTTGTCTCTTAATTCTTTTTTTAACCTAGCGATTTCTTTTTCAGCATCGGATCCATGATTTCCAGAGCCACGGTGGTTAACAACTCCTTCATTTGATTTAGCACTATTAATCCAGCCTGAAAGACCTGAAGGGCTAATATTAAGGTCTGATGCAGACTCTTTTATTGATTTTCCTGAGGAATAATAATAATTTACTGAATCCTGCTTAAATTCTTTACTATATCTTTTGTTTTTCTTACCCATAATAAATCTCTCCTTATCTGATTTCTATATTATATCAGATACAGAATTTACTATGTTTAAGTTCTCCTATTTTTATTCAGCATCATACAAACCAAAGGAATTGGGTTGGATGGTATTTGTGTTATTGAAGAACTTAATTAGATTTAATATCATATAGTTTGTGCAAACTCATAATTTCTCTTTTTAAATTATCAACTAGCACAGAAGGTTCAATTACTTTTGCATTTGTTCCAAGCTTTAAAAGGATTTTTGTATAGAAAGGAATTTCACTCAAGTCAATTGTTTTTTCAAGCGTATAGTAATTATCATTAACACACTTTAGATCATTTTGCAAAAAATATATATCTAAACATTCTAAATAAGCAATTTTATTTAACTGAACAATTAAAATTGCAGGATTGATAATTGGGTAGTTATAAAACCATTCCTTTAGTGACATGAGGCTTTCATAAGTATCCATACTATTTTAAAATCTATTATTCTGTCTACACGATACAGTCTGTATTCCCTTAATTCTATATCCAGAGCAGGAGAATACCATTTACCATCATATGCATAAACGCCTATGGGAGCAATTTTCTTTTCCGTTTTTGATTTGGACGAATTATATTGAATTAGTACTATATTTTTATTTATAGCAGCAGATATTAGTTCTTTTAAAAAAGTTGTATTATGTTCAAATCGATAATCATTAATTTGTAGGGTATTATCTAATTCCTTAAACTCCTTCAATGTATCTTTAGGTAAAAGTGAATATATTTTTTCTTTAACTGAGCTAACACTTAAATTAAATGGCAAATTGTTATAATTGCCAAGATAATTAAAAGAGAAAAGAATTGCAAATATCTCATCTTTTGAAAATATAGGTA
>JADWMM010000034.1 GCA_015978205.1 Alkaliphilus sp. NP8
CCTACTTTATATTATACAGGAAAGGGTCCTTTTCTATATAATAAAAATAGTAATAATATGATAGTATCCTTTCATTTCAACTTTTTATGTAGTATAATATGAAAAGAATTATTTTAAGAATCGACAATAAAAGAGAATACATATATGAAGGGGATGAATATTTTGAAAAAGAAGTTTAAATCATCATTATTTCCAGTTACAATCATATTAATTTCATTGGTTGTTGGACAAGTGGTGTATGCATCTAATATAGAACCAGGATCAGAGGACGATCCTATAGTTACTTTATCTTACCTAGAACAGAAAATCCAACAGTTAAAATATTATATAGATGAGAACAATACATCTTCTAATGAATCAGAAACAAATGACTCTATAAAAAATTCCACATTTGAAGTTGTAGAACTTAATAAAGGAAAAGTGTTAATAGGAGAAGCAGGAACTGAAATTATTTTAAGATCTGGACAAGCGACTGCCATTACAAGTAACCTGGGAGGGTTATCAGATGTAACCGGTGCTATAGATTTAAAAGAAAATGAACAGGTACCTACTAATCATTTAATTATAATACCTAGAGATGATAATAGGGGGATTGCTGCTTTAGAAAACTGTTTTGTAATGGTTAAAGGTGGTTATAAAATTAATTAAAAATTTTCAATAGACTTCCTTGATAAAAATGGAAGTCATTTTATTTGATTAGAGTAAATTAAAATAATATTTTTTTAATTTATCAAGAGAATAATATAAAAAAAGAAGGTGTTATTTATGATAAAAAAGAATAAACTATTTTTAATTTTGGCTTTAAGTTTAATAGTATTAAGTACAACCTTAATTCAAAGAGTTAATATGGAATCTAATAATAAGACTGTTGATATTGTTTTAGATTATGAAGAAATGAATGAACTTTCTATACAATCTGATGAAGATATAGATTGGTGGTTTGAAAAATTTAAAGAACTAGGTGTAAATTATGTGGGTCTGTATGAAGAAACACTTGAATCTATGATTAATGATAATAAGGATGTTAATGTTATTTTAGGATCAGAATTACTAGGAAATAGTACAACAAAAGAACTATACCTAAATGAATCAAAAGAAGAATTTGCAGAATATGAAATTACAGAATATGATATTTTAGTAAATACAGAATCTGAAGAAATTTTTAATTTTATATACGATGGATTAATAGGTCGTTATAATGAAGAATTGTTTGAAGTTATATCTGATACAGATGAATATAATATACTTCTTAGAGGAACTATTGCTGATGCAATTTATCCTCAAAACCATTTTTTTGTTGATGCAGAAGGTAAGGGGGTTGCTATTGAAAAAAGACCCTATACTTCAAAACTAATAAAGTTAGGCTTAGGTTTTGATAAAGAGAAAATAGAGTTAATACAAGAAAGTGGGTTACAGGTTCTACCAAGACCTTATAATTATAGTCCTTGGACAACTGATAAATATATAAATACTTTATTTAATGATTATGAAAGCTTTAATGTGATCCCTCCAGTATTTATATTTACTGGTGATAAAATTTTAGGTTATCCTAATTATAACTATATGGTAGCAGAATATATGCAAGAGAACGATGTAAAAGTAGGTTTAGTAGAAAGTTCAGTACAAAGAGGACACATAGAACAAGAGCATATAGAAGAGTTAACAAGAGGACTTGAGTATGATGCTGTAAGAATTTTTTCAGTATGGCCGTATATACAAGAAAGATTTCAATTTTATAACTATGAGGGTGCCGAAGAAATAGAAAATACTTTATATAGGGCAGTAACAGAAAGAAATATAAGGTTAATTTATTTTAAGCCATTTAAATACAATGAAATGAGTTATGTAACAGATTATGAAGAATATGAAACAATGTTTAATAGATTTGAAAACAGAATAGATGATCATGGAATGAAAATTGGCATAAGTGATACCTTTGAGCCAAATCGAGTTCGTATATCAAGACAAGTATTAATTGGATGGGGAATTGTTGCTGCTGGGGTATTATTATTATCATCAGTATTAAAAATATCTACTAAAATAAAAGATAGTTTATTAATAGCAGGTATGTCATTAGTACCAGTAGGATATATTATAAGTCAATCACTAATGGAAAAGATTATGGCTCTTGGAGCTTCTATTGTATTTCCTTCATTAGCAATGGTATGGGTTTGTTATAGATGCAAAAAATATTTTAATGAGAATGATATAAAAGATTCACTATTTAAAACTGTTGTAATTGCAGCTAAGGACTTAACAATTGCTACTATAATATCTTTAATAGGTGGATTGTTTGTTGCGGGAATTTTATCTAATACTGACTTTTTATTAGAAATAGATATATTTAGAGGGGTAAAAATTAGTCAACTTCTGCCTATAGTTATATATGTTGTTACTTATTTAGCATATTTTGGATATAAAAATAAAAATAAAGTAAAAAAAGCTTCTTATCTAGGTTTAGAAGATATAAAAAGATTTTTATTTGAAGATATTAAAATAGTTTATGTTTTACTAGGAACAATATTATTAATAGTAGGATATATATATATTGCTAGAACTGGACATGAAACGAACATTCAGCCTTCTACTTTTGAAATGATAGCAAGAAATATGTTAGAACAAAACTTATTAGCAAGACCTAGAACAAAAGAATTTTTAATAGCTTTTCCAGCTTTAATGGTTGCTATTTACTTTGCAAAAAATAAAAACAGATTATTACTATTTTTTGCAGGGTTAGGAGCTATTATTGGACAAACTTCTATTGCTAATACTTTTAGTCACTTAAGAAGTCCTATATACTTATCAACTATACGTACAATCTACTCATTAGGCTTTGGAATAATTATGGGTGTAATATATATTCTCCTTATTGAAATAGTTTTTAAAGTTTTTAAATTATTATTTGCAAGGGTTGAGAAAGGAAGAAATTAATGAAGAATATATTCATATTTGGATATTATGGTTTCCAAAATACTGGAGACGAAGCTATATTACAGGTAATAGTTGATCAAATAAGAAAAAATATACCTTATGCTAAGATAACAGTTTTAAGTTATAAAGCTAAAGAAACTATGGAGAAATATAATATTGAAGCTATAAGTAGAAATAAATTTGGCGACTTAATAAAAGCAATTAAGGAAGCAGATATTGTAATAAGTGGTGGAGGCTCTATTTTACAAGATGCTACTAGTGCAAGATCATTAGTATATTATTTAAGTATTATATATATTGCTAAAAAAATAGGTAAAAAAGTAATGTTTTATGGAAATGGTTTTGGTCCTATAACTAAACCTTTTAATAAGAAACTAGCAAAGAATATAATTAATAGAGTAGATTTAATTACTGTAAGAGATCAACAATCTAAGGAAGAAATGATATCATTAGGTATAGAAAAAGATATTATTGTAACCGCAGATGTAACCTTTGCTTATAATATGACCAATCAACAAAATGTAGAGGAAATATTAATTAATGAAAATATAGATATTAATAAAAAAATTGTAGGTATATCAATAAGAAAATGGAAAAATGAAGGGAAATATAAAGTTGTAATTGCAAAAGCTGGAGATTATTTGATTAGCAGAGGCTATGAAGTGATTTTTATACCTATGCAACGTCCACAGGACTATATAATATCTGAAGAAATTGCATCAATTATGAAAGAAACTCCTAAGATATTAGAGAAAAATTATTCTCTTCAAGAACTTATAAATATTATGAGTAAATTACACATTATTATAGGTATGAGACTACATTCACTTATATTTTCAACTATTGCAGGAACTCCAGTATTAGGTATAGAATATGATACTAAAATTGGTAATTTTCTTAAGATAGTTGAGCAAGAAAATTTAGGTAGAGTGGAGAGGTTAGATTTAGATAATCTTATAAAAAAGGTAGAATATGTATTGAGTAACTATGAAGAGTATAAAAAAAGAATAAATTTAAAAAGAAATGTTCTGAAAGAAAAATCGGATACAAATATAAACCTTTTAAAAAGTTTTATTGAAGGCAGGTGATAAAATGAGAGATACACAAAGTATATTAGGAATTAATTTTGATGTAGTAAATGAAAAGGAAGCTCTAGAAAAACTAATAGGTTTCATAAATGAAGATTCAAAACTAAAAAAAGTGTATACTCCTAATCCTGAAATTGTTATGTTAGCTCAAGATGATAAGGATTTGTATAGAATATTAGAAGAAGCAGATCTAGTTTTAGCAGATGGAATAGGTGTAATTATAGCTTCTAAAATTAAGGGACTAAAGCTTAAAGATAGAGTTACGGGTGTAGATACTATGGATAAGTTATTAGGATATTGTGGACAATATAGCAAATCTATCTTTATATTTGGGGGTAAACCCGGTATTGCTAAGATAGCATGTGGAAATATAGAGAAAAAATATAAAGGCATAAAAATTGCTGGATATAACCATGGATATATCAAAGATAAAAATGAGGAAGATGCACTTATAGATAAAATTAATCATACAAAACCTGATGTTTTATTTATTTGTCTTGGCGCACCTAGGCAAGAAAAATGGATAGATAAAAACAAAGATAGATTAAACTGCTCTATAGCAATGGGTGTAGGTGGAAGTGTAGATGTATATGCAGGAGTTGTTAAAAGAGCTCCAGTAGTATTTCAAAATCTAGGCTTAGAGTGGTTTTATAGACTTGTTAAAGAGCCATGGAGATTTAAAAGAATGTTAATACTTCCTAAATTTTTAATTAAGTTTATAGTTAATAAATAATTAGAATGTATTTATTTTTAAAATTATTTATATTACAATTATTATAATTATTTGGGGAATCTATATTATATAAGGGAGGAATGAGTATGAATAGAAGTAATTATAAAATTTTCTTTGAATATATAGGATTAACTGTTGGTTGTACTTTAATGGGCTTAGGATTAGTTTTGTTTTTAGAACCTAATACTATTGCTCCTGGAGGTGTAACAGGACTTGCTATAGTTATACAAAGATTAATAGGACTTCCAATTGATATAACTAACTTAGCTATTAATGTTCCTCTATTTATTGCAGGTATATTTTTATTAGGTAGTGCTTTTGGCGCAAAAACTGCATATTCAACAGTTATGCTTTCTGCTTCCATAAGATTTTTTATTACTATATTAGGAGAAGGTTATGTAGTAACCAATGATTTATTGCTATCTGCTGTATATGGCGGTGTAATAATGGGAGTTGGAATTGGAATGGTATTTAGGTCAGGAGGAACTACAGGTGGTACAGATTTAGCAGGAGCAATAATTAATAAATATTTCCCAAGTGTTAGTATTCCCAAATTAATGATGATTTTAGACTTAATGGTAGTTATAGTGGCAGGACTTGTTGTTAAGAATGTAGAAACTTCTTTATATTCTATAATAGCATTATACATATTAGTTCAGATGGCAGATTTTATAGTAGAAGGATTAAATTACTCAAAGGCTTTTTATATTATTTCTAATCATTCTGATGAAATAGGTAAAAAGATAATTTCTGAATTAGATAGAGGAGTTACGGCTTTTCAAGGAAGGGGCTTTTATACTGGAGCAGATAGAGATATTCTTATGTGTGTAGTAAACAGAGCACAAGTGACAAAAGTTAAAGATTTAGTCTATGAAATAGATGAAAATGCTTTTGTAATGGTAACAACAACTCATGAGGTTCTTGGAGAAGGTTTTAAAAAGATTAAAAATTAAAATTATAAATAAAAAAATAGGAGGAGAGTAATTTGGAAAAAAAAATACAAGAATTAAAGCAAATTGCAACTGAGATTAGAAAAGATATTGTTACAATGCTTACTGAATCTGGATCTGGACATCCAGGAGGTTCACTTTCTGCAGCTGATATTTTAACTGTATTATATTTTAATGAAATGAAGGTAGATTCTAAAAATCCAAAATGGGAGGATAGAGATCGTTTTGTGCTTTCTAAAGGACATGCTGCGCCAGTACTTTATTCTACTTTAGCAGAAAAAGGATTTTTCCCTAAAGAAGAATTACAAAAGCTTAGAAAAATAGATTCTATGCTTCAAGGTCATCCTGATATGAAGGGAACACCAGGAGTCGACATGTCTACAGGATCTTTAGGTCAAGGATTTTCATCCTCTTGTGGTATGGCTATGGCTGGTAAAATAGATAAAAAAGATTATAGAGTATATACTCTCTTAGGAGATGGAGAGCTACAAGAAGGAATAGTTTGGGAAGCAGCTATGTTAGCAGCACACCATAAGTTAGATAATTTAACTGCTTTTATAGATTATAATGGTTTACAAATAGATGGAAAAAATGAAGAAGTTCTTTCAATAGATCCAGTTACAGATAAGTTTAAAGCTTTTGGATGGAATGTTTTAAAAATAGATGGACATAGTATTGAAGAAATAGTTGACTCTATTAATAAAGCTAAGGAAACTAAAGGTGTACCTACAGTTATTGTAGCTAAAACAGTAAAAGGTAAAGGTGTTTCTTTTATGGAAAACAAAGTAGAGTGGCATGGAAGTGCTCCTAAGGAAGAAGAAAAAGCACAGGCCTTAAAAGAACTTGGAGGTGAAATGTAATGACAAAGATTGCAACTAGAAATGCTTATGGAGAAGCTTTAATAGAAATAGGTAAAGAGAACGAAGATGTTGTAGTATTAGATGCAGACCTTTCAAAGTCAACTAAAACTAGTGGGTTTGGTAAAGAATTTCCTAATAGATTTATAAATGTAGGAATAGCTGAACAAAATCTTATGGGAACAGCTGCAGGATTAGCAGCAGCAGGAAAAATACCTTTTGCAAGTACATTTGCCATGTTTGCTACAGGAAGAGCTTTTGAAATTATTAGAAACTCTATAGGATATCCAAAGTTAAATGTGAAAATTTGTGCAACACATTCAGGTGTTACAGTAGGAGAAGATGGTGCTTCTCATCAAGCTTTAGAAGATATTTCTTGTATGAGAACAATTCCTAATATGACTGTAATTGTACCAGCAGATGCAGTAGAAGCAAAAGCTGCTATTCATGCAGTTGCTAAAATAGATGGTCCAGTATACGTTAGACTTGGAAGACCAGCTGTACCTGTTATTAATGATGAATCAAATTATGACTTTAAAATAGGAAAAGGTGTAACATTAAAGGATGGCAAGGATATAACTATTGTTGCAACAGGAATAATGGTTAATGAAGCATTAGAAGCAGCTGAGGAATTAGAAACTAAAGGAATAAATACTAGAGTAATTAATATACATACAATTAAGCCTATAGATGTAGAACTTATTACTAAAGCAGCTAAGGAAACTGGTGCTATAGTAACTGCAGAAGAACATAATATTATTGGAGGATTAGGTTCTGCAGTAGCAGAGGTAATTTCTGAAAACCATCCAGTACCATTAAAGCGTATTGGTACAAATGATACCTTTGGTGAATCTGGAAAACCAGATGAGCTTTTGAAAAAATATGGATTAACAAAAGAAAATATTGTAGAGACTGTAACTGAATTAATTAAAAGAAAATAATATATAAGTAAGTTTTTTATAGAGAATATTTTAGTAATATAAAGTTTATTATAATAAATTAAATTATAAACTTGTCCAATTGAATATTTCTGTCCCTCCCTGAATACAAATAATTATAAAGTTATCATAATTTAATTCACTTTTATGTTATGAAAATTATGTAAGAATAAAAGGGAGGGAGAAGTTTGGGAAATAAAAAAAGACTACCGAGACTACCTAAGGTAAACTGGAAATTATTAATTACTATGATTTTAATTATTGGGGTAGCTACTACTGTTATTAAGTGCGTACCTAATTTAATGTCTGGGGGAAATAGTGAGGTGGAACACATGGTATTAGATAAAGAACAAATTCCTGAGGCTATTAGCGAAATATTACCTAGGTATAAAATGCTGGAAAGAGCTTTGGCAGCTAAGGTAGATAACGAGATCTATGTAATAGTTACAAGAGGTGAAAAACAAACTGCAGGATATGATGTAGAGATTAAAAAGGTTGAAGTAGTTGAAGAAGAGGAAGAAAAGAAATTAGTGGTTCATGCTATATTCAAAGACCCTAATCCAGATGATATAGTTACACAATCAATGACATACCCATATGTAGTAGCAAAAACAGAATTAGAAGAATTACCACCTAAAATTGATTTACAAATAGTAGAACATGAGTAGAGGCTTTGCCTCTACTTTTTTGTTGAAAAAAGTAGAACTTATTAAATCATATTTTAGTGAACGGTAAAGATTTATTTATAAAATAATATATTTGTAATGCAACTGTAATCTATTTGAAAACAAGTTGTTGTATAATGAGGATATAAATCAAATAATTAATGAGCTATTAGAGTTATTCATGGAATAGAATGTAGTTGTGTGTATTTTTATTAAATGTTTATGTTGTACATATATAATAGGAGGTTTAAATATATGATAAAATTTAAAAAAGCTATTGTATCCATAGGCTTATCAGCAATTATGGTTACAAGCTTTTCTAGTACAAGTTTTGCAAGCTACACTGCATATGAAAAAATAAACGAGGAGATTATTTCTAGTGGTGTAATTCATAAAAACACTTTAAAATTCACTAAAAATGGATGGTTAAATCTAAATTCTATACATATAGATTTAAATAATGACAATACAGAGTTAGATATACTTACGAGTTCAAAAGGAATTTCTAGTAAAGAAACATTATCTTCTATGGTTGATAATGAAGATGATGTTGTTGCTGCTATGAATGGCGACTTTTTTTATATGATGAATCCAGATTCTCCATTAGGAGCAATAATAGAAGACAATAAAATAATAAGTAGTCCAGTTAACCGTGAAAATGGCAATAATTTTGCAACTTTTTATGTTAATAATACAGGACAAGCTTTCGCAGATTATTGTAATTATAATTTATCTGCAACTACAAGTAGTGGTGCACAAATACCAATAACATCAATCAATAAGTATACAGATAAATATCAATATACAATGTTAATAGATAAGAATTGGGGAGCTAATTCACCAGGATATAGTGAAGATCTAAAGCAGATGGTAGAAGTTGTTGTAATAGATGATACAATTAAAGAAATACGTAAAAATCAGCCATCTGTTGAAATACCAGAAGATGGATATATACTACTAGCCGCTAAAGAAAACTCGCCTTGGGCTCAAAGTGATAAGCTATTATCTAGTGTAAATGTAGGAGATAAAATAACTATAAATACAGATATAACTCCTAATATTGAAAATATAAAGCTAGCTCTTGGAGGTGGAACAGTTTTAGTAAAAGATGGACAAGTTGCTCCATTTACACAGACTGTTTCTGGTGCTCATCCCAGAAGTGCAATAGGTATTACTAAAGATCGTAGTCAGCTTATTTTAGTAACTATTGATGGACGTCATACATCATATAAAGGTGTAAATGGAAAAGAATTAGCGAATATATTAATAGAATTAGGTAGCCACGAAGCGATTATAATGGATGGTGGTGGATCTTCAACTATGATAACAAGAAATCAAGGTGAATTTGATCCTAAGGTTATTAATAATCCTTCAGAAGGTATTGAAAGAAGAATAATTAATGGAATAGCAGTGAAGTCTAATTCATCTTCAGGAAACGTAGAAGGTATAAAGACAGAAATTGATAATGATAAGAGCTTTGTAGGAGCTTCACGTGAAATAAATGTAAAAGCCTTTGATGAAAACTATAACCCAGTAAATGTGAATCAATTTAATGTTAATTTGCGTTTAAAATCTGGTGAAGGGTTTTTTAATAGTAATAGTTTTACTCCTACTAAACCAGGAAAAACTATAATAGAAGCTGAATATATGGGAGCTACTTCGGAAGTAGTCTTAAATGTTTTAGATGATCTATCACATATAGAAGTAAATGCAAGTACAAATGAATTAAAAAACAACCAAAGTATAAGCTTTAATGTAATAGGTGTAAGCTCAGATGGTTACAGAGCTAAAATAAATTCTAAAGATGTTATTTGGAAAGACTTGAGAGGGTTAGGGTCTTTTAAAGATGGAGTTTATACTGCTGGAAGTAAAAGTGGTGCTACTAAACTAGAAGCAAAATTCAGAAATTATACAACTAATATAAGTATAGCAGTAGGTTCTAATACATCTATTATAAATGATTTTGAGTCTTTAAATGTAGATTTTATTAGTTATCCAAAAGAAGTAAAAGGTTCTATAAGCTTAGATTCTAATGCAAAAGAAGGAAGGTCAGCTTTAAAATTAAGATATGACTTTACTGGAAGTGATAGTACAAGAGCCGCATATATTAAATTTGATGATGATGAAACAATAATATCTAACCCAGCTAATAGTGTAGGAGTATGGGCTTATGTAGATACACCTGCTACTCATTTAATAAGAGGTAGGGTTAAAGATGCTGATGGAGTAGACCATGTAATTGATTTCAGAAAGAATGCAGATTGGACTGGGTGGAAGCATATTACTGCTGATTTACCTAATAACATGACTTATCCTATTGAACTCGAAAGACTCTATGTTGTTGAAACTGATTCAACTCAAAAGACTAAAGGAGAGATAGTATTTGATAATTTAGAGGTTTCATATAGTATAGGCATAACTGCAGATGATTCAAATATTTTTAATGATAAGCTTAATAGACCGTATGAAACTGAAGGTAATAAGTTTTTTATTCATAGTGGGATCCAATATGATAGATATACATTATTAGATAGACTTATTAGTAGCAAGATTAGTAATCTAATAAATAAGGATCATGAAATTTCATTATTTACGGGAGATATAGATGAAACAATAAGTGATAATATTAATAAGGAAGTAGTTTCAGCTAAATCTGGTTATAAATATATAGAAAAAGAAAATAGTTTGATATTACAATTAGACAATTTAAAAGATGGAATAAGAAAAACAAATTATGATCAGTGGCCTTGGTTACAAAACTTATTAAAAAACACAAATAAGGATAATATATTTATAGTAATGTCTAAACCTATAGTTGGTAGTAATGGTTTTTCAGATGAATTAGAAGCAGATTTATTAATGGATACTTTTACAGAAGCATATGAAGAAGGAAAACAGGTATTTGTATTATATGAAGGAGAAGATATTGCTGTAGATGTAATAAATGGTGTTAGATATATATCAACAGGTCAATATAGTATTGATGATGCTAAACACCCTAAAGAAGCTTTTAGATATATAGAATTTAATATTAATGATGAAGAAGTAACTTATCAAATAAAGTCATTATTTGAATAATATTAAGTAAAACAAAACACACCCTAAGTATTATTTGCTATTTCTATAGCTTTAATATTCAGGGTGTGTTTTATAATTCTAATAAATATGAATTACCAATAGAAAAACTTACTAGTTAATGTAATATTAAAGATTTAGATTTTGAAACTACGGCTGATATAGAACCGCTAAAAGGAATAATAGGACAGGATAGAGGGGTAGATGCATTAAGTTTTGGCCTTAAGATTAAAAAAAGAGGATATAATATTTATGTTGCAGGTATAAGTGGTACTGGAAGAAGTAGTTATACTAACTCTATTACAAAAGAGTTTGCAAAAGACTTACCTATTCCTAAAGACTGGGTATATGTTTATAACTTTAAAAATAAAAATTGCCCTATAACTTTGGATTTAGAACCCAGTAAGGGGAAACAGTTTAAAAATGATATTGAAGGAATAATTGAAAAACTTAAAAAGGTTATACCAGAAACTTTTAAAGGTGTAGAGTATGAAGTAAGAAAGAATGAGATTATGAAATTATTTCAGCAGAGAAATCAAGAAATAATGAAAGAGTTGAATGGAAAAGCTAAAGAATATGGATTTTACTTTACAGCTACAGAAAAAGGACTTATGACAACACCTCTTAAAGATGGAGTGCCTATGAGTCAAGATGAATATGAAAATTTATCTTCAGAAGAAATAGAAAATATTATGAAAAAATCTAATGATTTGAATGTAAACACTATTGATATAATAGATAAATTTAGAACATTAGAAGAAGAATTTAGGAAAAAGCTAAAAAAATTAGATCAAAATACATGTTATGATATTGTGAACTTTGATATAAACAAAATTCACAACAAGTATAGTAAAATAAAATCTGTGACTAGATATATAAATGATCTTGAAAAAGATATTATTGATAATATAGATAGGTTTAAAGAACCAAATGAAAAAGCCGAAGCTATAGGGCCTTTAGGGCTTTCTGTGAATCAAAAAGGAGATTTTTTCAATAGATATAAGGTTAATTTATTTGTAGATAATAGTATGTTAAACAATGCACCTATTATAGACGAATCTAACCCTACATTTAATAATTTAGTAGGTACTATAGAATATAAAAATGAACTTGGAGTATTAAAAACTGATTTTATGCAAATAAAACCAGGAGCTTTACATTTAGCTAATGGAGGGTTTTTAATAATTCACGTAAAAATAGTAGAAATACTTTACGAAGCAGACTTATGGGCAAATGAAGAAAGTTGCAATATTGTAGGGAAAAAACATATAGAAAGAGCTGTAAAAGAAAAAATATATCGTAGCAATAAATATGAAGAAAAGCTTAAGGAAATGTTTTTAGATGGAAGCTTATTAATTGATTTAGATGGAAGCTTATTAATTGATTTAGATGGAAGAAAAATTGGACAAATTAATGGGCTAGCTGTTATAGGAAGTGGAGAGTATAGTTTCGGTAAGCCAAGTAGAATAACAGCGGCCACATTTAGTGGCAAGAAAGGTATTATTAATATAGAAAGAGAAGCTAAACAAAGTGGAAAAATACATGATAAAGGCATGTTTATACTAAGTGGTTACTTAGGAGAAAAATATGCAAAATGTAGTCCTATGGGTCGTACAGTAAGTATAGGATTTGAACAAAATTATTCTATGATAGATGGAGATAGTACATCGAGTACAGAGTTATATGCTATTTTATCCAGTATATCAGAAGTTCCTATAAAACAGTATATAGCTGTAACAGGATCAGTTAATCAAAAAGGCGAAATACAACCTATAGGTGGTGTAAATGAAAAAATTGAAGGATTTTTTGAGATATGTAAAGCTAAAGGATTAACAGGTAAACAAGGTGTTATGATTCCCCAACAGAATGTTAAAAATCTTATGCTAAAAGAGGAAGTTATAAATGCAGTAAAAAATAAGGAATTTTATATTTACTCTATTAACACTATTGATGAAGGAATAGAAATTTTAACTGATATGAAAACTGGAACTTTAGGTGAAAATGGAAAGTATCAAGAGAATACAATAAATAATTTAATTACAAAAAAGTTAGAAGATATGGACTCAAATTAGAATTTAATGGTGTAGATATTTATAGTATCTATACCATTATTTACATAAAGGGCAAGTTCTAATTATGTTGAATTTAGATATAGAGTTTAATTAAAGCTCGGCTATTTAAATTTTATTATTTACCATAATTGGAGGGATTAAGAATGAAATTAAATTTTAAAAAAATAATAGTAGGAACAACAGTAGTATCAACAATAATAACATCTACTGTTTTACCTACTTTTGCATCAACTACTAGTCATAAAGTAATAAATGGAGATACTCTTTGGAAAATTTCACAGAAATATAATGTTTCTTTAAATGATATATATAATGTTAATCCAAAGTATAAATCTAATCCTAGTATACATCCTGGTGAAATAATACAGATACCTAGTTCTGGAATAAAGTCCTATACAGTACAAAAAGATGATACACTTTGGATTATTAGTAATAAGTTTGGTGTTAATCTTAATGAATTACTAAGAGTAAATAATTTGAAACCTGGACAATACATATATCCTGGACAAAAACTAAATATTCCTACAACGACTAACCCATCTGTTACATATAAGAATCATGTAGTAACTAAAGGAGATGATATGTGGAAAATTTCTATTAAATATGGTGTCCCATTTAACGAACTTCTTAAATTAAATGGAATAAGTGAAAACCATGTTTTAAATATAGGAGATAATATCAAGATACCTGTTTACAGCATACCCGTTAAACCTACACCGGGCTCACAATATGGAGAACTTTTAGATTGGTGGACAGAAGCTCAATATGTTGTGCCAATCGGTAGAACTTTTAAGGTAATAGACTTTTATACAGGTAAGAGTTGGAATATGAAACGTACTATAGGAGCAAATCATTCAGATACAGAGCCAGTAACATCTAAAGATGCAGCTATTATGAAAGAAGTTTGGGGAGGCATTTATAGCTGGAACACTCGCCCAGTAATAGTAGAGATAGATAATCGTAGAATAGCAGCTTCTGCTAGTTCTATGCCTCATGATATTCAGTATATAACTAACAATAATTTTAATGGTCATTCAGATATTCATTTTTTAAATAGTACTCGTCATAAGGATGGCTTGAAAAATGAATCACATCAGAACGATGTATTAATTGCTGCTGGGAAAAAATAAATAATAATTATAGATATCAAATATCAATATTTAATAAAACACACAAGGTTCTGCAAATGTAGTTGCTTAGTATTTTATTAAATATTAAGGTTGTTTATCTATAAAAAACACCTCCCTAGTAGATTCAATAATTTTAATTAAATTACTTTGTCTACTTTGGAGGTATCATATCACTAGTCGTTATCCTTTTTGATTTTTATAAATTGTTTTTCTGTAATTATGTATTCTACAGGAATATCGTATTTATCTGTAGGTACTTTATCAATTAATTGCATTTCAAAAGCTAAAGAAACCTTAGGGGTTTGGTCTGTTAATCTAGGAATAAACCTGTCATAATATCCTCCACCATATCCAACACGGTATCCTTCTTTATCGAATGCTACACCAGGGACAACGATTAAATCTATAATAGTAGGATCAACTGGTCTTAAGGCATCTTTTTTAGGCTCCATAACACCGAAATGGCCTATTTCTAAATCATCTTCAAAACTTTTTAATTCTGATACTATTAATTCCTTAGTTTTAGGTACAGCTACAGGTACGAATACTCTTTTTCCTTGTTGTAATAAATCATCTATAATTGGTTTTGTAAGAACTTCGCTTCCGAAGGAAACATATAGCATAACATTATTAGCATTAGTATAGAGTTTCATATTACTAAGAGTATTGAATATGGCAGAACTTTTCTTTTGGATTTCTTGTTCAGATAGAGATTCTTTTAATTGTAATATTTTTTTTCTTATTTCTTTTTTCAATAAAATTCCTCCCATACTATAGTATAAACTAATTGTATCAAATTATTGGTAATGAATACAATTGGATTTACTTAATAAGTACTGATATAATATAAATAGAAAAATGTTGATTAATATAGGAAAAAAGTAATGTTTATCTAAAAATGATAAAATTTACTTTATATTAGCAGGAAATTATATAGAAGTGTCGAAAAAATAAGTAGTTGGGCAGGAGTTGAGATAATTGATAGAATTACGAAATATAAGTAAAACATATTCTAAAGGTGTACAAGCTTTAAAAAATATAAATTTAAAAATAGATAAAGAAGATTTCATTTTTTTAGTCGGTCCTAGTGGTGCTGGAAAGTCAACTTTTATAAAGTTACTTTTAAAAGAAGAGGAGCCAACAGAAGGAAACATAATTATTAAAGACAAAGATGTGACTAATTTATCAAGAAGAAAAGTTCCATACCATAGAAGAAATATAGGTATTGTTTTTCAAGATTTTAGATTACTTCCAAATAAAACTGTTTATGAAAATGTGGCCTTTGCTATGCAAATTATAGAAGCTTCATCTAAAGAAATCAGAAGACAAGTACCTATGATATTAGGAATGGTTGGATTAAGCAATAAAGCATCATCATATCCACATGAGTTATCTGGTGGTGAAAAGCAAAGAGTATCTATTGCTAGAGCAATTGTAAACAATCCATCCATATTAATTGCCGATGAACCTACAGGAAATTTGGATCCAGAAACAGCATGGGAAATTATGAAAGTTTTAAAACAAATAAATAGAAGAGGAACAACTGTACTTATGGCTACTCATGCAAGAGACATTGTAGATATAATGCAGCAAAGAGTAATTGCACTTGAAAAAGGCAGAATTGTTAGAGATGAGCAAAGGGGGGCATACGGTTATGAAGGCTAGAACTGTGAAATATACTTTTAGCCAAGGATTTAAAGGCCTGTGGCGTAATAGAGGGATGACCGCTGCTTCTATAGGATCTGTTGCCGCATCATTAATGATATTAGGATTAATTATTATTTTAGTACTTAATATAAGTAATTCTGCTGAGCTATTAAAAATGCAATTTGATGAAGTTCAAATTTACTTACAAGATGATTTGTCAGTTCAAGAAATAGATAGTGTAGGCAATGAAATAGAAGAAATATCAGGAATTTCAGAAATTACCTATGAATCTAAAGAAGAGGCTTTGTCTAAATTTAAAGAAAGTTGGGGAGAAGAGGGCTATTTATTAGATAGCTTAGAAGAAAACACTCTACCAAATTCATATATTATTAAAATTGAAAATCTAGAAATAGCAGATGAAATAGTAAATGAGATTAGTGTTATAGAAGGTATAGATGAAATTAAATATTACAAAGAAGTAGTAGACCAATTACTAAATATAGCAAGTTTTATTAGAACAGCTGGCCTTATTATTATCTTGGTATTAGTACTAATTGCTGTTTTCATAATTTCAAATACTATAAAATTAACTTTAAATGCTAGAAGACAGGAAATTGGTATTATGAAATATGTAGGAGCAACTAACTGGTTTATAAGATGGCCTTTTATTTTAGAAGGTATGTTTTTAGGTTTTATGGGAGGAGTCATAGCTATAGCCACTGTTTATTTTGGTTATAACTATGTATTTGAAGCTATTACTGATCAATTTTTTGTAATGATTAGTGTGCACATGATACCTGTTGAAAGCATGATGGATAAAGTAATTCTTATGTTTGCAGTTTTAGGTACTGGTGTAGGTGCTTTAGGAAGTATATTTTCATTAAGAAGACATTTAAGAGTTTAATTAAAGTAAGGGGGAGTATTTAAATATGAATCGAAAAAAAGCATTAGCCTTGGCAATTATACTTTCAATGACTACTACGTCTTTGTTTTCTTTTGCTAATACAGAAGCAGAACTTAATAAAAAATTAGAAGAAAACAAAAAAAATCAAAACAACTTAAATATTGAATTACAACAAACTAAAAAACAAGAAAATGCAGTTTTACAGAAAATAAAAGAAATAGAAGCAGAAATTAATAAATCTGAAGTAGAAATAGAAAATCTACAAAATAAAATATCAACAACTGAAAAAGAAATAACTAAAACTTTAAATAATCTTGAAACTGCAGAAAACAATATAGAAGGCAAACAAGATATAATGGGTGACAGAATAAATGTAATGTATAAAAATGGTACAGTCGGCTATGTTGAAGTTTTACTAAACTCTAAAGATTTTACAGATCTTTTAACAAATTTAGACATGATTAAAAGGATTATGGATCATGATGTTAGTTTGTTAAAAGAGTTAAAAGAACAAAGAGAAATTATTGAAAAAGAGAAAATTAGTTTAGAAAATAAGAAACGTCAATTAGTAAACTTAAAATCAAATGTAGAAAATGAAAAAAAGACTTTAGTAGTTTCTAGGGGTCGACAAGAAAGATTGAGAACTGAATTATCTCAAGATAAGGTTGCACTGGAAGAAATGATGGCACAAAATCAAAGAGTTGCAGATAAACTTGTTAATGAACTTAGAAGTCTGCAATCAGATAGTGAGTATGTAGGAGGAGTACTTCAGTGGCCTGTTCCGGGACATACTAGAATATCATCACCTTTTGGAAATAGAATTCATCCTATATTAAATGTACAGAAATTCCACTCTGGTATAGATATACCTGCACCATCAGGGAGACCTGTAGTTGCAGCTGGTAGTGGTACAGTAGTAAGTTCTAGTTATTTAGGCAGTTATGGGAATGCTGTTATTATTGACCATGGTGGTGGAATAATGACTTTATATGCTCATAATTCTAGGTTATTAGTATCTAATGGAGACAAGGTGAGTAAAGGACAAAACGTTGCTCTTATAGGAAGTACTGGAGGTTCTACAGGTCCACATTTACATTTCGAAGTTCGTAAAAATGGAAAATATATGAACCCAATTTCATATGTAAAATAAATAATAGTAAAAAAGATCAAAGATTTTTTTGATCTTTTTTACTATTTGTATTGATTAAATATTTTCTTGTTTTGAACTTTTTCTATAGTTGAGGTATAATGTAGTATATTATTCCATAAAATAAAAAATGACAGATGTATTAAGTTAAAGGGGAGAAAAATATGATAAGTAAAAGAAAAGCTATAATTGGAGCCCTATTAATTTTTGTTTTAACTACTGCTTTAAACTTTACAGTTGGAGGTATGATCACATCTTCATTAGGTTTTGCAATTCCTAGAGGTGAAATGTCTCAGTATGAAAAACTTTTAACACTTAAGGAGTTTCTACAAAAAAATTATTATAAGGAGCTAGATGAAGAAAAATTAATGGAAGGCGCCATAAAAGGCATGTTTGATAGTATAGAAGACCCATATACCCAGTATATGAATGATAAAGAATTTGGAGATTTAATGACTCAAACTTCAGGTATATACGGAGGAATTGGAATTGTTGTTACACCTGGAGAAGATGGTTTTGTAACAGTAGTATCTCCAATAGAGGGTACACCTGGTGAAAGAGCCGGACTTTTACCTGGAGATAAAATAATATCTGTTGATGGAGTGGCTATATCTGGTGATAAATTAGATTCTGCTGTTGAACTAATGAAAGGTGAAGTTAATACAGAAGTAAAACTTTCGATTTTAAGACAAGAAAAAAGTGAACCATTTGATGTAAATATAATGAGAGAAGAAATACGATTAGAAACAGTTCGCTCAGAAGTTATAGAAAATAACATTGGGTATATTAGAATAAGTAACTTTGATGAAAAAACCGCACAGGATTTTGAAACAGAATTAAATAATTTAAAGAATAAAGGGATAGATGGCTTAGTTTTAGATTTAAGAAATAATCCTGGAGGATTATTAGATCAATGTGTAGAAATTGCAGATATGCTATTAGGAGAACAAACAATTGTTTATACAGAAGATCGTAATGGTAATAGAGAAATACAAAAATCTGACAAAAACCAGTTTGAATTGCCGCTTGCAGTTTTAGTAAATGAAGGTAGTGCTAGTGCTTCAGAAATTTTATCAGGAGCAATTAAAGATGGAAATAGAGGAAAAATAATAGGTACTACTACATTTGGTAAAGGATTAGTACAACAGGTTAGACCATTTAATGATGGAACAGGATTTAAGTTTACTATATCTGAGTATTTTACTCCAAATGGAATTAATATTCATGGAACTGGGATAGAGCCAGATATTACAGTAGAGTTACAAGAATCAGATATAGATGAAACTACTGGACAAATTTTAAACGATACTCAGTTAATAAAAGCAATAAATACAATCAAAGCTGAAATCAATAATTAAAGAATAGTTAATTAAAATCTTCAAAATAATATACTCCTTTCAAAAGGAGTATATTACTTTTTGAAGATTTTCTGTTTAATAAGCACTTATTTAGAGAATAAATAAGCTTAGGATATATATTGACAGAAACATACAAAAATAATATAATTGTATCGAACAAACGTTTGATTAAATATCAGTTAACTTCTTCCCAAAAGGTTGAAGTTAATCTGTTATGGTATAATATATAATTAAAAACAGTGAGGAGATAATATGGATAAATTTCAAATTGTATCAGAGTATTCTCCTACCGGAGATCAGCCTAAAGCTATAGAAGCTTTAGCTAAAGATATAAATAATAAAAATAAGCATCAAGTATTATTAGGAGTAACAGGTTCTGGAAAAACATTTACCATGGCAAACATAATAGAGAAAGTTCAAAAGCCAACTCTAATAATAGCACACAACAAAACTTTAGCAGCTCAACTTTGTAGTGAGTTTAAGGAGTTTTTCCCAAATAATGCAGTTGAATACTTTGTTAGTTATTATGACTATTATCAACCAGAGGCATATGTAGTTCAGAGTGATACCTATATAGAAAAAGATGCATCCATTAATGATGAAATCGATAAACTAAGACACTCTGCAACATCTGCTCTATTTGAAAGAAAAGATGTTATCATAGTTGCAAGTGTATCTTGTATTTACGGTTTAGGAGATCCGGAAGAATATAGAAATTTAGTAGTTTCACTTAGACCAGGAATGGAAAAAAGCCGAGAAGAAGTTTTGAAAAAACTTATAAATATACAGTATGAAAGAAATGATATGAACTTTGTACGAGGAACATTTAGAGTAAGAGGAGATATTGTAGAGATTTTTCCTGCATCCTCTTCAGAGAATGCTCTTCGTGTAGAGTTTTTTGGTGACGAAATAGATAGAATTATGGAAGTAAATGCTTTAACAGGAGAAATAATTGGATTAAGACAGCATGTTTCTATTTTTCCTGCTTCTCACTACGCCACTAGTGCAGATAAGATAGAAATAGCTATAAAGCATATAGAAGAAGAACTTGAAGAAAGAGTAAAAGAGTTTAAAGAGCAGGACAAGCTTATAGAGGCTCAAAGAATTCAGCAGCGTACTATGTATGATATTGAAATGCTTAGAGAGGTAGGGTTTTGTCAAGGGATAGAAAACTATTCAAGACATTTAACTGGAAGAGCTCCTGGTAGTAAACCACATACACTAATGCATTATTTTCCAGATGATTATTTAGTTATTATAGATGAATCACATGTTACTGTTCCCCAAATTAGAGCAATGTATGGTGGAGATAGGTCTAGAAAAGGTTCGTTAATTGAGCATGGATTTAGATTGCCATCTGCTTACGATAATAGACCTCTTAATTTTGAAGAATTTGAAGGTTTAATAAATCAAATATTATATGTAAGTGCTACTCCAGGGCCATATGAAATGGAGAAATGTAATAATGAAGTAGTGGAGCAAGTAATAAGACCTACAGGATTATTAGATCCACCAATTGATGTACGCCCTATTAAAGGTCAAATCGATGATTTAGTTGGAGAAATAAAGTTAAGAAGTAATAAAGGTGAGAGAGTTTTAGTTACTACGTTAACTAAAAAAATGTCAGAAGATTTAACAGACTATTTAAAAGAAGTAGATATTAAAGTAAAATATTTACATTCAGATATAAAAACTATGGAAAGAATGGAGATAATAAGAGATCTTCGTCTAGGGAAATTTGATGTATTAGTTGGAATTAACCTTTTAAGAGAAGGATTAGATATACCAGAAGTATCTTTAGTAGCTATATTAGACGCGGATAAAGAAGGGTTTTTACGTTCTGAAACATCTTTAATTCAAACTGTTGGTAGAGCGGCAAGAAATTCAGAGGGTCAGGTAATTATGTATGCAGATAGAATTACTAGATCTATGAAGACTGCTATTGATGAGACAGAAAGAAGAAGAAAGATACAGAAACAATATAACGAAGAACATAACATAGAGCCTAAAACCATAATAAAAAGAGTTAGAGATGTTATTGAAGCTACTAAAGTTGCTGAAGATGAAGCTAAATACGGTATAGATTCTAGAAAGGAAAACATTTCACCAGAAGAACTAGAAAAGTTAATTAAAAATCTTGAAACTGAAATGATAGAAGCGGCACAAAACTTACAGTTTGAAAGAGCTGCAGAATTAAGAGATAAAATTGAAAGTTTAAAAACAAGTAAAGAATAAAGATAGGAAGAAGGTTAATATTAATGGCAAGGGATAAAATTATTATAAAAGGAGCAAAGGAACATAACTTAAAAAATATAAATGTTGAAGTGCCTAGAGACAAGTTTGTAGTTTTAACAGGACTTTCTGGGTCAGGAAAGTCATCTTTAGCCTTTGATACTATTTATGCTGAAGGACAGAGAAGATATATAGAAAGTTTATCATCTTATGCAAGACAGTTCTTGGGTCAAATGGAAAAGCCAGATGTAGAATATATAGAAGGTCTTTCTCCTGCTATATCAATAGATCAGAAAACTACTCATAAAAATCCTAGATCTACTGTTGGAACAGTAACAGAAATTTATGACTATCTAAGACTATTATTTGCTAGAGTAGGAGTACCACACTGTCCAGTATGTAATGTTGAAATAAGTCAAATGACAGTAGAACAAATTACAGATAAAATTATGGAATTAGATTCTAGAACAAAAATTCAACTATTAGCTCCAATTATTAGAGGGAAAAAAGGAGAACATAAAAAAATATTAGATAAAATAAAAAAAGAAGGTTTTGTAAGAGTTCGTATAGATGGAGAAGTGAGAGATTTATACGAGGATATTAATCTTTCAAAAACCAAGAAACATAATATAGAAGTTGTAGTGGATAGGCTAGTTGTAAAAGAAGGAATAGAGTCTAGACTTTCAGATTCTTTAGAAACAGTACTAAAGCTTAGTGAAGGATTAGTAGTAGTAGATGTAATAGATAAAGAAGAAATCTTGTTTTCAACAAAATTTGCATGTCCAGAGCATGGTATTGGAATAGAAGAATTAGCTCCTAGAATGTTCTCGTTTAACAGCCCATTTGGAGCATGTTCTGACTGTAATGGAATAGGACATATGAAAAAAGTAGATCCAGAGCTAGTTATTCCAAATAAAAATTTAACTGTAAGACAAGGAGCTATAGTTCCTTGGAGTGGCTCTGGTGGTTCTAATGAAAACACCTATTATTTTCAAATGCTTGAAAGTATATTAAATAAATATGGATACGATGTAGATACATCTATAAAAGATTTACCAGATGAAGTTGTACAAGATATATTATATGGTAAAAGTGGTGATAAAGTTGAATTTAGGTATGAATCTAAATTTGGTGGAATAAGAGACTACTCTTCCATATACGAAGGCGTTATTCCAAACTTAACTAGAAGATATAATGAAACCAATTCAGAATATATAAGAGATAAAATTGACGAATATATGGCAGAAAATAGCTGTCCTACTTGTAAAGGTGCTAGGCTTAAAGATATAGTTTTAGCAGTTACAGTTGGAAATAAAAACATTCATGAAGTAACAGAACTTTCTATAAAGAATGCCAAAAAGTTTTTTGATGAATTAAATATTGATGACAGAAAGATGTTTATTGCTGATCAAATATTAAAGGAAATTAAGTCAAGATTAGACTTTTTAGTAGATGTAGGTTTAGAATATTTAACTTTATCTAGAAATGCAGGGACTTTATCTGGTGGAGAATCTCAGAGAATACGGTTAGCTACTCAGATAGGATCTAGCTTAGTAGGAGTATTATATATTTTAGATGAACCAAGCATAGGTTTGCACCAAAGAGATAATGAAAGACTACTAAAAACATTAAGACATTTAACTGATATAGGAAATACTGTAATAGTAGTTGAACATGATGAAGATACTATGTTTGTAGCAGATCATATTATAGATATAGGTCCTGGTGCAGGTATACATGGAGGAAAAATAGTTGCACAAGGAACTTCTAAGGAAATCATGAAAATAGAGGATTCCGTTACAGGTCAATATTTGAGTGGAGCAAAAAAAATAGAAATACCTGCTGAAAGAAGAAAACCTAATGGAAAATGGTTAAAAATAATTGGAGCTAAGGAAAATAACTTGAAAAATATTAATGTTGAAATACCACTAGGAGTTTTTACTTGTGTAACAGGTGTTTCTGGTTCTGGTAAGAGTACATTAGTTAATGAAATATTATACAAACGTCTTGCTCATGACTTAAATCGTGCTAAATCAAAACCAGGTGCTCATAAAGATATAAAAGGAATAGAAAATATAGACAAGATTATAGAGATAGATCAAAGCCCAATAGGTAGAACACCTCGTTCAAATCCAGCTACTTATACAGGTGTATTTGATCATATTCGGGAGTTATTTACACAAGCCCCTCAAGCAAAAATGCGTGGATATAAAAAAGGTAGATTTAGTTTTAATGTAAAAGGTGGAAGGTGCGAAGCTTGTAAAGGTGATGGTATTTTAAAAATAGAAATGCACTTTCTTCCTGATGTATATGTACCATGTGAAGTATGTAAAGGTAAAAGATACAATAGAGAAACTTTAGAAGTTAAATATAAAGGTAAAACTATATCTGATATTTTAGAAATGAATGTAGAAGAAGCACTTTCATTTTTTGAAAACATACCGAAGGTACATCGAAAATTACAAACATTACATGATGTAGGCTTAGGATATATTAAACTAGGACAACCTTCTACTCAATTGTCTGGTGGAGAAGCACAAAGAATAAAATTAGCATCTGAATTAAGCAAAAGAAGTACAGGAAAAACTTTATATATTCTAGATGAGCCAACTACAGGTCTTCACACTGCTGATATTCATAGGTTAATAGGAGTTCTTCAAAGACTTGTAGATGGAGGAAATGCTATTTTAGTAATAGAACATAATTTAGATGTTATAAAAACTGCTGATCATATTATAGACCTTGGTCCAGAAGGTGGAAGTGGCGGTGGAGAAATTGTTGTAACCGGAACTCCAGAGGATATTATAGAAGCTCAACACTCATATACAGGTAGATTTTTAAAACCAATACTCAAGGATAACTAAAGAAGTATGCAATAGAAAATATAAGTCAAATAATTTATAATATTAACCACTACTAAAGACCTAAATTTCCATGAAACATTCTAATATGTGGAAATACAGAAGGATTTTCTATATAAATAACGAATAGTATATGTATTATATTATTAGGGGATGATGGGAATGGTAGATAATTTTTTTATTGTAGGAAAATCTATAAATATAAAAACTGTAGGGGACTGTTCTTGTCTTTCTTTTGAAGGTATAATAAAGAAAATAGAGGAATATAGTTTTACTGTTGAGCTTCAAGAAGATTATGAACAGAATAACTGTCAAAAAGTAGAGTGTACAATAACTAATGAAACCAAAACTAAAGTATGTATATTTGAAAGTATAATAAAAAATGTAAATAAAAATATATTAGATTTTAAAAAGCCACATAAAGATAATGTGAAAATTGCTCAAAGAAGACAATATGTAAGAGTACCTGTAGATAAAGAAGTTAATTGTTATTTAATAGGAATTAATGATAAAAAAATAGAAAGCAATAAAGTATTTCCCGCTATATTAAAAGATATAGGTGGTGGAGGAGTATTATTAAATAGTGCTTTATCTGTTCCTATTGGCACAATATTCACGTTTGAAATAACACTAAATAATAACAAGTTTTTACTAACAATTAAAGTTTTAAGAAGTATGGAAAATGAAGAAGATGGAAACATTGATTTAGGTTGTAAGTTTATTGGAATTAATGATGCTGATAGGCAAAAGATTATATCGTATTGTAATAAACAGCAGGTTATTTTACGAAGAAAAAAGAAAAAAGCTGTGTAATTTTTAAGCCTATACTAATTAATAATTAGTATAGGCTTTTGTAGGAGGAAAATATATGTTTGATATAAAGGAAAAGCTTAAAAGATTGCCAGCCAAACCTGGAGTATATATGATGAGGAATGATAAGCAGGAAATTATATATGTAGGTAAGGCTATATCTCTTAAAAATAGAGTTAGACAGTATTTTCAGTCTTCTAAAAATCATCCTCCGAAAGTCAGAGCTATGGTGTCCCATATTCATACATTTGAATATATAGTTACAGATACAGAACTTGAGGCTTTAATATTAGAGTGTAATTTAATAAAAGAAAATAAGCCGAAATATAATATTTTATTAAGAGATGATAAAACTTATCCTTATATAAAAGTGACTTTAAATGAAGAATATCCTAGAATAATAAAAAGTAGAAAAGTTATAAAAGATGGCTCTAAGTATTTCGGTCCATATACAAATATAGGAGCTTTAAATGAAACTTTAGAGGTTATTAACAACATATATCCTATTAGAAACTGTAAAAAGAATATAAAGAAAATGATTAATAATAAAGAAAGGCCTTGTTTAAACTACCATATTAAAAAATGTATTGGGCCATGTACTGGGAAAATTAATAAAGAAGAATATATGAATATGATTAACGAAATTATTATGTTTTTAAATGGTAGGGAAAATGAGTTAATAAAAAAGATAGAAAAAAATATGCAAGATGCTGCAATTAAAATGGACTTTGAAAAAGCAGCTAAATATAGAGACCAAGTAATCGCCCTTAAGAGCATTATAGAAAAACAAAAAATAGTGTCTACTAATGAACAGGATCAAGATATTATTGCTATGGCTAAAGGAGATAAAAACACTTGGATACAAATATTCTTTATTAGAACAGGAAAAATCGTTAATAGAGAACATTTTGTGTTAAAAGATACGGTAGAAGATAGTAATAAAGAAATAATTTCTTCTTTTTTAAAGCAGTTTTATAGTGGAGCTACATTTACTCCTAAAGAAATTTTAATAGAAGAAATAATAGACGATATGGATATTTTAGAAGAATGGTTGACTCAAAAAAGAGGAAATAAAGTTACAATTAAAGCGCCACAAAAAGGTGAAAAGAAAAAGCTAGTAGAAATGGTAAAGAAAAATGCAGTTATGACTATGGAGCAGGCTAGCAATATAAAGCAGTTAGAAAAAGAAAGAAGTGAAGATACTTTAGAAGAACTGGCGAATTTACTGGATTTATATGAAGATCCTTATAGAATAGAATCCTTCGATATTTCTAACCTTCAAGGAATGGAATCTGTTGGGTCTATGGTTGTCTTTGAAGGTGGAAAAGCTAAATATAAAGACTATAGAAGATTTAAAATAAAGACTGTAGAAGGACCAAATGATTATGCCAGTCTAGAAGAGATAATAACTAGAAGGTTTAAAAGAGGACTTGCAGAAACAGAAGATATGATTAATCAATCTCTTGAAGTGACTGAAGGAAAATTTGCTGTTTTTCCAGATTTAATAATGGTAGATGGTGGGCATGGACAAGTTACTAGTGTGAAAAAAGCTTTAGCTTATTTAAACTTAGATATTCCAGTATGTGGAATGATAAAAGATGATAGTCACCGTACTAAAGGTTTAGTATATGAAGGCAAAGAAATATATATAAAAAAAACTTCTAATCTTTTTAGATTAATAACTAAGATTCAAGATGAAGTTCATAGGTTTGCTATTACTTATCATAGAAGTTTGAGGAAGAAAAACACATTACATTCTGTATTAGAAGATATACCTGGAATAGGAGAAAGAAGAAGAAAAGCATTAATGATTCACTTTAAGTCTATAGAGAATATAAAAAAAGCTAGCTTAGAAGAATTATTAGAAGTAAAAGTTATGAATAAAAAGGCTGCAGAAAATATAGTTAAGTTTTTTAATGAATAATATATATAAATATTGATAAAAAAACATCAAACTATATTTTGATTTTGAGTTACTAGTTTGATTTTAATCTGCATGAATGTTGAAAAAATAGTATTTGTATTTTTGGGCCATATTCCAGAAATATAAGTACTATTTTTTATACTTAAAATTTGATAAAAAATTAACTAAAAACTACAGAATTGTATTGTTTTCTAAAACTTAATATTATATAATTAAAATTAAGATTTCAAGAATATATTGAAAATTCTGGCTGTATCTATTATTTATAATTAATATTATTTTTTAAATTAAATATACAATATATAATTTAAAGGAGGGGCATTATGGACAAAAGTTATTTAAGTGATGAAAATTTTAAGAAACTAGATAAACTAATACAGTCTAATAAAGAAAGAAAAGGTGCACTAATGCCTGTACTTCATGAAGCACAGCATATTTTTGGGTGTTTATCTTTAGAAGTACAGCAAAGAATATCTGAAAAAATGAAAATTCCACTAAGTGAAATTTATGGTGTAGTTACTTTTTATTCTCAATTTACATTACAGCCAAAGGGGAAATATACTATAGGAGTCTGTTTAGGTACGGCTTGTTATGTAAGAGGATCTCAAGCTATTATAGATAAAATATCAGAGATAACAGGTGTTGAAGTAGGTAAAACTTCTAAAGATGGTAAATTTACATTAGAAGCTACTCGTTGTATTGGGGCTTGTGGATTAGCACCTGTAATATCTATAAATGATGAAGTATATGGGAAATTAACTCCAGATGATATACCTGGCATTTTAGAGAAATATTAAATAAAAGGAGGGGGATTAGTTTGAAATCTATAGCAGAGTTAGAAAAGATACAGAGGGAATCTTTAACTAAAGTTAATATACGTAGGATTAAACAAGGTAAGAATACTATAGGGTCTGAAGAGTCCTTTAACACTGAAGATGGTGTAAGATCTCATGTTTTAGTATGTGCAGGAACTGGATGTACATCTTCAAAATCACTTGAAATTCTAAAAAAACTTGAAAAAGAAATAGAAAAATATAACCTAAAAGATGAAATTAAGATAGTTAAAACTGGATGTTTTGGTTTTTGTGAAGCAGGGCCTATAATAGTAGTTTATCCAGAAGGAACTTTTTACAGTCATATAAAAGTTGAAGATGTAGAAAAAATTACAGAAGAACATCTACTAAATGGAAATATAGTTAAGGACTTATTATTCAAAGGTTCTATAAAAGAAGATGAAATTGTGCCTATAAATGAGGTAGACTTTTATAAAAAGCAAAAGCGTATGGCGCTTAGAAACTGTGGTTTAATAAATCCAGAAGATGTAAAAGAATACATTGCACTTGATGGATATAAAGCCTTAGCAAAGGCATTAAGTGAAATGACTCCAGAAGAAGTAATAGAAGAAGTGAAAAATTCTGGCCTTAGAGGTAGAGGGGGAGGAGGATTCCCTACAGGATTAAAATGGGGGTTTACTGCAAATGCTGTGGATGATGAAAAATATGTAGCCTGTAATGCAGATGAAGGAGACCCTGGAGCATTTATGGACCGTTCTATTTTAGAAGGAGACCCACATTCATTAATAGAAGCTATGGCAATTGCAGGCTATGCAGTTGGAGCTGAGTTAGGATATGTTTATGTTCGTGCAGAGTATCCTATAGCAGTTGAAAGACTTCAGATTGCAATAGATCAGGCTAGAGAAATTGAACTTTTAGGCAAAAATATTTTTGGAACTGATTTTAACTTTGATATGGAAATTAGATTAGGAGCAGGGGCTTTTGTTTGTGGAGAGGAAACAGCATTAATAAATTCTATAGAAGGTAAGCGGGGTATGCCAAGACCGAGACCTCCATTTCCAGCTAATAAAGGTATATTTAACAAGCCAACATTATTAAATAATGTTGAAACTTATGCTAATGTTCCAGAAATAATTTTAAAAGGTGCGGAGTGGTTTGCAAATATAGGTACTGAAAGATCTAAAGGAACAAAAGTATTTGCCTTGGGAGGTAAAATAAACAATACTGGACTTTTAGAAGTACCTATGGGTACTACATTAAGAGATGTTATATATGAAGTAGGTGGAGGAATTCCAAAGAATAAAGACTTTAAAGCAGTTCAAACTGGAGGACCTTCTGGTGGATGTATACCATCAGATTATTTAGATACAGCCATAGATTATGATAACTTAATAGAACTAGGATCTATGATGGGTTCTGGTGGTATGATCGTTATGGATGAAGATAATTGTATGGTAGATATAGCAAGGTTTTTCTTAGATTTTACAGTTGAAGAGTCCTGTGGAAAATGTACTCCTTGTAGAGAAGGAACAAAGCGAATGCTAGAACTTTTAGATAAAATTACTTCTGGAGAAGGAGAAATGGAAGATATAGATAAGCTAGAATCTTTAGCTAATACTATAAAGTCGTCATCTCTTTGTGGTTTAGGGCAGACAGCTCCTAATCCAGTATTATCAACTTTAAAATATTTCCGTCATGAATATGAGGCCCATGTAAAAGAAAAAACATGTCCAGCTGGAAATTGTCAGGATTTATTAACTTATTTTATTACTGACGGATGTAAGGGATGTACATTATGTGCTAAAGCATGTCCAGTAAATGCAATATCAGGAAAAACAAAGACTCAGCATATTATAAATACTGAAATTTGTATAAAATGCGGTGCATGTATGGAAAAATGTCCTTTCGATGCAATTATTAAAAAGTAGATACTAAAACTGGTAATAAGGAGGAGAAAATATGATATCTTTAATAATAGATGGCAAACAAGTACAGGTTGAAGAAGGTAAAACAGTACTTGAAGCGGCTAAAAGCATAGGGATTGATATACCTACACTTTGTCATGATCCACGATTAAAACCTCATGGTTCTTGTAGAATATGTGTAGTTGAAATAGAAGGAGCTAAAAGTGGTTTAACTACATCTTGTACAGCTCCTGTGTCTGAAGGAATGAATGTTAGTACCGAAAGTGAAAAAGTTGTTAATGCAAGACGTGATATATTAGATCTGATGTTAGCTAACCATCCACTAGACTGTATGACATGTCAGCAGGCAGGTAAATGTACACTTCAAGACTTATGCTATAAATATGATGTAAAAGAAAGTTCTTTTAAAGGAGATAAAAAGAAATTTGAAATAGATGATTCTAATAATTTTTATTATAGTGATCAGGAAAAGTGTATTTTATGTGGAAAATGTGTCTATGTTTGTTCCGAGCTTCAATGCACTAATGCTATAAATTTTTCTGAAAGAGGATTTGATACACATATTGCAGCACCATTTGAAGAAAAACTTGAAACGTCTACATGTGTATCTTGTGGTAACTGTGTTTCAGTCTGTCCTGTAGGTGCTTTAGTACCTAAGAGTAAAGAAAAGTTTAGATATTGGGAAACTAAACCTGTCAGAACAACATGCTCATATTGCGGAGTAGGTTGTCAAATGGATTTATTAGTAAAATATGATAAAGTAGTAGAAGTACAACCAGCTATGGGACCTTCAAATGAAGGACTTTTATGTGTAAAAGGCAAGTTTGCATTTAACTTTGTAAACCATCCAGATCGTTTAAAAACTCCTTTACTTAAGAAAGATGGAGAGTTTGTTGAAATAACATGGGATGAAGCTTACAATGTAATTGCAGAAAAAATGAATTCAACTAAAGAAAATTTTGGACCAGATTCAATTGCAGGTTTAACTTCAGCAAGATGTACAAATGAAGAAAACTATCTTATGCAAAAACTTATGAGAGCAGTAATTGGAACTAATAATGCAGATCACTGTGCTAGGTTATGACATTCCTCTACAGTTGCAGGTCTTGCAACTACATTTGGAAGTGGAGCAATGACAAACAGCATAGCAGAAGTAAAATGTGCAGATACAATATTTGTTACTGGATCAAATACTACAGAAAATCATCCTGTTATAGGAGCACAAGTAAAGCAGGCTATTAAAAATGGAACAAAATTAATAGTAGCAGATCCAAGAGAAATAGAACTTGCTAAATATGCAGATGTATTTTTACAAATTACTCCTGGCACTAATATTGCTCTATTTAATGGTATGATGAATGTTATTGTAAATGAAAATTTACAGGATGAAGAATTTATTAAAGAGAGAACAGAAGACTTTGAAGACTTTAAAAAAGTTGTTATGGAGTATACTCCAGAAAGATGCGGAGAGATATGTGGTGTGGATCCAGAAGATATAAGGAAGGCAGCTAGAATATATGCAAAAGCTAATAAAGCAAGTATTTTATATGCTATGGGAATTACTCAGCATAGTACAGGTACCGAGCATGTAATGTCAGTATCAAATCTTGCTATACTTTGTGGAAATGTAGGAAAAGAAGGTACAGGGGTTAATCCACTTAGAGGACAAAACAATGTACAAGGTGCTTGTGATATGGGAGCATTAGCAACAGTTTTCCCTGGGTATCAAAAAGTAAATAATCCAGATGTTATAGAAAAGTTTGAAAAGGCTTGGCAAGCTAAGCTTTCTAGTTCTCCAGGACTTACAGCTTCTGAAATGATTCAAGAAGCCTACGATGGAAATGTAAAACTTATGTATATAATGGGCGAAAACCCTATGGTATCAGACCCTGATACTAACCATACTAGAAAAGCTTTAGAAAACCTAGACTTCTTACTTGTTCAAGATATATTCTTAACAGAAACTGCAGAGTTTGCAGATTTAGTTTTACCAGCAGCATCCTTTGCAGAAAAAGAAGGTACTTTTACTAATACAGAAAGAAGAATACAAATAGTAAGAAAAGTTGTACAGCCTAGAGGGAATTCAAAACCCGATTGGGTTATAATAATGGAAATTATGAATAGGTTAGGATATGATAAAACTTATAACAATCCTTGTGAAATAATGGAAGAAATAGCTTCTGTTACTCCACAATATGCTGGTATAGATTATGGCAGAATAGAAGAAAAAGGTATTCAGTGGCCATGTCCTACAAAGGATCACCAAGGAACTAAGTTCTTACATGAAGGAAAGTTTGCAAGAGGTAAAGGGTTATTTAAAGCCATAGAATATACTCCAGCAGCAGAGCTAGCAGATGAAAATTATCCATTAATTCTTACAACAGGCCGTATATTATATCAATATCATACTAGAACAATGACAAATAAAACAGAAGGTATAAATAAAATAGCTCCAGAAAGCTATATAGAAATAAGTCCAGCATTAGCAGAAAAACTAAGCATTGTAGACGGAGAAAAAATAAAAGTAGCTTCAAGACGTGGAGAAATTGAAACAAAGGCTAAAGTAACAGACATAGTAACAGATAATGTAGTGTTTATGCCATTTCACTGGGCAGAAGGAGCAGCTAATGTACTAACTAATGGAGCAGCATTAGACAAAAAATCTAAAACACCTGAATTAAAGGTCTGTGCAGTTAAAGTAGAAAAGATTTCTTAAAATATTAATATAAATAAAATGAGAAATGTAGGAGAGCTTAATCACTCTCCTATTTTGTTAATTTAGTCGTTAGATTGTAACTATTACTTTATGATATTATTAATGATTGCATATTTTTAGTTATATAAGATTAATACAGATAGAGGATGTACTAAAATGAGGAAGGCAATTAAATCAGCATTTAAGATTAGCACCATTTGTTTTTTTCGGAAAGGATAAAACTACCCCTAAATATATAGTTTATATAGGCAAATATTTACCACACCTGCAATAATAGCAATGCTTATAGTTTATTGTTTAAGAAATATTAATATTTTATCATCACCTTTTGGTATACCAGAGGCAATAGGAATTGTAGCAGTTACTTTGCTTCATATATGGAAACGTAATAACCTAATTAGTATTTTAGGCGGAACTGCTTTATATATGGTTTGTGTACAGTTTATATGTGGGTAATGTTATTGATAAAAAAGTATTAAAAATGATATACTGTAAATATATAGAAAATTGCGAGAGGTGAGGAAAATTCACTTATCAGAAGAAGATAAGAATAAAATAGTAGATTTTTTTAAGAAAGAATTTAGTCCCAAGTTTATATACCTTTTTGGGTCTTTTGCTAAAGGAGAAGGACGTAACGATAGCGATATAGATTTGGCTATTTATACAGATAAGATTATTGATGCGTATACACTGTTTATAGCTGCTGGTAATCTTTCTTTTGAAGTGAAAAGAGATGTTCAGATTGTTCATTTGAAGGATATTAGTACAGTATTTGCTGCCCAAATTGTAGGTACAAAAGAGGTTTTATATTGTGAAGATGAATACCTAATGGCTAATTATGATATTAGAGCCTTCAAAGAATACGCAAAGTTAAATGAAGAAAGAAAAGTCATATTAGATACTATTAAGAAGGATGGTAGGATATATGGTTAACGATGTTTTATATAACAAAATAAGTATTATAGAGAGATGCCTGATGAGGATTCGAGAAGTTTATGACGAAACCCCAGACAATTTAAGTGATTATACTAAACAAGACTCTATAGTACTAAATATTCAAAGAGCTGTTGAATCAACTATTGATATAGCAATGCATATAGTTTCTGTAAAAAAATTAGGTATCCCTCAAAACAGTAGAGATGCTTTCGAAGTATTAAGTCATCATAATATAATTAACCAAGAAATGTTGAAAAAATTAAAGGCAATGATCGGCTTTAGAAATATAGCAGTTCATAATTATCAAAAGATTAACTTAGAGATTTTGCAAAAAGTTATAGAAAATCATTTGGAGGATTTTGAAGAATTTATATATTTCGTTAATAAGATTAAATAACATGATAAAAATCCTCTATAAATAAATGAAACAGAACAAAGCAGTTAGAATAAATGGTGATATTTATTATTGTGCTGGATGGTATAGAGAATATGCTGTAAATATATAAGAATATGAAGGGTGGTTTAATTATAATATTTATTCATCTTCCATAAATAGATAAACACCTATACCTATAGATAATGCAATTAACACAAATATTACATTTGGTATATTTTTCAATAACTTTGGATGATAGTCCTTTGTCAATTCGTCAATATGCATAGATATTTTGCCTAACATTAGTATTACTGATAAAACTAACATACTAATACTAGTTATACATAGTCCTACTATTTTTTTCATATACATTCCTCCGATAAATATATAATAGTCTTAAATAGTGCAAATAAGTATACTTACTAATTAAATCCATATGAATTAGTTTTAGCAAATGAACCTATTGGAAATCTAGATCATAAAAATAAAAGGGAAGTTATTAGAATTTTTAAAGATGTATTATTCTATTAAAAATAATACGTAAATGATTGAATCCGTATCTGTTTATAGCAAAAATCCCTATTGAACAAAAAACTAATATTAAAGAAATTATTAAAATGTTTTTCTTGTTTTTCATAAGCTTCATCCTTTCTTTTTAATACTTAATACAACATATTTCGATTTATGATAACAATACCAAATATACCTAATTTATACAATGCAATTGTAATGAAATAGGAGTAAAACGTAACGAAAAAGTTTTATGTACCATTTCATTACGTTTTACTCCTATTTGGTTACAAATATGTTGAATTGCAAGAAAATTACGTTAAAATAAAAGTATCTTAGTAGAGGGTCACAAAAATAAGAGATTGAAAATTTATTTAGGAGGTGAAGTTATGTGTAAAGTTAGAAGATTTTTTTTAAAATAAGTTTTTAGCTAATGTCTAATGAAGGATTAATAGAGATAGAAAATTATAATAGGAGGTATAGAAATGATAACAAAAAAATATTTAGCTTTATTTTTAATGTGCCTATTTGTTTTTTTTACTACTTCCACTACTTTTGCAAATTTAGAAATAACATCCACAACGGGATATGCAACTGATACGTTAGAAAGTGATTTATATGAAATTGATGTTTGGGGAAATGTTTACTATAGGGATAATACTTCTGATGATGTGTATATTGATAATTGCAGTGTGTGGGCAAGTAATATAGGGAATACAGTGGAAGTTGCTGAATATGCACATAGTATTTATGAAGGAGGAGAGCCGGCGTCATTTGATCAAGAAGTAGTATTATGGGATGATGATGTAGTAGAACCAGGGGAGACAGCTAATTATAGATGGTATCATAATGAGACGTTTGATAAGGACGACTATTTATATATTAAATTACTTGTAAGACCTAGATTTATAGGTGGAGATGATACTATAGGTGGGAGTAGATGTGGAGTAGAGGTGTTTTTTGAAAGAAACAGTATTTGGGATACAACTGTAGAATAGTGTAATTAAGATGAATAAACTTAATTCGTATTAAACATTAGTTTTGAATATAAATATAGGAGGAGGATATAAATGAAAACAAGAAAAAGTTTAAGTATAGGTTCATTAATAGTATTAATTTTTAGCTTATCCTCAATTATTTTAGCATTTGCAAATATAGATAATTTTGAAAATAATCTATCCAAAGATGAATTTATGCTTAAAACATTAGAACATAAAGTTGAAGATCATATTTTATCTATTAATTTTGATGCACAATTTCAAGGAAAAACAGTTGAATTTGCTGAAAAACCATTTATAACAATTAATAATGAAGATATAGAAACTAATAAAATTAAATTAAAAGGATCAGTACTTAATATGGATTTTGATATAGAAAATATTGAATCAAATAAGGTAAATCTAAAAATTCCGTCTGTAGTTGTTCCTTATAAATCAAATAACATAGAGACTGAAATTCAAATAGATCCCCAATTTTCGAATGAAGAACTTAATGTAAAGGTTAACAAAAATTTAAATTTAAATAAAGAAAAATGGATTAAAATTGGAGATATAAAAACTCAAAAGAATAGACTTGGTGATAAACAAATACTGATTAAATATAAAAACATTAGTAACTCTAATGTATACCCTAGTAAGCTAAATTTAGAAGTAGATGATGATATATTTCATGGGGATGTATTAACAATATTTAATAAATCAGGCGAGGTTGATAGAGGTGTATTTGTATTTAATATACCTTCAATAAATGAAATAAATGATATATCGTCATATAAATTAAATGTAAAAGAGGTTTTTAAAAAAATTGATGGAAATTGGAATGTAGAGATTCCAATAAAATAATAAATTAAATAGTTTTCTATTATAAATGATAAAATATACCCGATAGTATTTGTTTATAAACAAATACTATCGGGTAGTAATATGAATAGAAAAAGAGGTGATATTTATGAGTTGGTGGTTTGGGCAACAAGATTCAAGTAAAGGTGCTTGGGATGTAGATTTAAAAGAAAACACCAAGTATAAAAGTAGAAAAGCAGGACTTAAAATTATTATTAGAGGAATCATTTGTTTAATATTATTTGCTTTACTATGGTTTGGAATGTCATTATTAACCAGTTATTTTAATGTTGAAAGAGGTAATTTTATATATTACTTTTTAAGATTTATGCGATATATTTTATTAATTCCTTTAGTAGCTACATTACAAATACCAATAGGACTATATTATTTTATTAGATATTTTAAAGTGAAAAATAATAAAAGAAGTATCTAATATATTTAAAGAAGAAAGTTGTTTAGATATAATAGAAGTTATAAAAAATAAATACTATAAAAGATACAGTTGATAAAGATAAATCTCTTTAATTTCTGTATCTTTTTATGTTTTATTGTTAATTTTCATTCTACTACCTAATTATTTAATAACAAACTAAATTATTTATAGAATAATTATATTGTCTAAAAAAGGAAAAAAAGTTTATTTGTAGAATTAGTAGAATATAAATGATTGGTTATTTTATAATACATCAGGAGGTGGTAACTTGAATATTTTAATTGTTGAAGATAATGAATATGAAATAAATAATATTGTTAGAGTACTTAAATCCATCTCTAAAGAATTCAATATTTATAAAGCATCAACCGGAAAAGAATGTTTTAAAATAATGGAAAATGTAGATATTGACTTATTTATTTTAGATATTGAATTACCTGATATGTCAGGTATTAAAATAGCAGAAAAAATTAGAAATATATCTAAATATGAGCTTACATATATTATTTTTATTACAACACATATCTATTTACAGTTAGAAACCTTTAAAAAGGTTCATTGCTATGATTTTCTTGAAAAGCCATATAAAAAAGAAGAATTAATTAAAATAATTAAAAGACTATCAAGGGGTATTTCAAGTCAAAAGCAGCAGAATAAATTAGAAAGACAGCAAGTATCTTTCAAAATGAAAGACTTTATTATAAAAATTTATATCGATGAAATTTTATTTGTGGAGTCTCAAAGAAGGAACTGTATTATACATACTAAGGAAAAGATTTATACAATTAAAAATATGACAATAAAAAAAATTATAGAAGTTTTACCTAAAGAGCATTTTATGCAGACACATAGATCCTATATAGTTAATCTTAAAAACATACGTCATATAGAAAAAAACGAAAAAAACTCTTGGATTATATATTTTGAAGAGTATCCTTTATCTGCTCATGTAAGTAATAGTTATAAAAAAGAATTTTCAGGAAGATTTTGTAGCTAATTATATGGTTAGGAGGGATTAAGTGCAGTGGTATGAAATAGGAATACTTTCCACTTTAGAAATATTATCAATGCTATTAATATGGAGCAAATTAAATGTAAAGGTTAAATTGTTTAATAATAAAAGTATATATATATTATTTGTTATATTAACAACTACAATAACATTTTTTATTAATGAAGTAGACATTGGATTTTTAATTAACTATATTATATTATGTATTATGATTATATTATTATTTAAGATTCCAACAATAGATGTGATTTTACAATTTTTCGTTGTAATGAGTATAATAGCAAGTATTCAATTAGTATTTACTTATATTTTATATTGGTTTATAAGTTCTAAAGATTTTTCATTTAGTAATGGAATTATAGTTAATTTAACTATTCTTATAGTAAGTTTATTTATATATAAATCTATTATATTTGATAAAATTCAACAGTATCTTTATAAATATAAAAATTATATAACATTAGTAATCATAAATATTTCAGGAGTGATTTTGTTACTAATATACATATGGCAAACCAACAAAGATATTATAGGTAATTACATGGCATATTTTATATTAGCAATATTTATATGGGAAGCATTAAATATTTTTTTTCTATATCAGACAATATGTATTAAGCAACAGCAACAAACAATTGATATTCATAAAAAATATACTCCTGTCTTAAAAAGTATGGTTCATGAGGTTAGAAGAAAGCAACATGATTTTAAGAATTATTTAAATACATTGTATGGTTTAGTACACAATGAAGATGATAAAAAAGCAAAGGAAGAAATTAAGGAATATATAGAAAAATTAATTGATGATATAAAACCTACGGATAAATTATTAAATATTAAAGATCAAGTGTTAAGTGCAATTATATATAGTAAAAAAGCTTTAGCAGATGAAAAAAAAATTTGTTTTGATGTTAAATTTTTATCTGAAATGCCTGTATATCCACTAGAAAAACATGAATTTGTTGAACTTTTTGGAAACTTATTAGATAATGCAATAGAAGCAGCTGAAACTACAAAAATTGAAGATCATCGAAAAATAGTTCTAACACTTGGTATAGAAGGAGACTTTAAAGTAGTAGAAATAAAAAATACTGGCGGAAAACTTCAAAATGAAGAGATTGATAAAATATTTGATAGAGGTTTTTCAACTAAAAACGGAAAGCATAGAGGGTATGGTTTATATACTGTAAAGAAAATAGTCAATCGCCATAATGGAAGGGTAGAACTTTCATTTGATGGCGATTATATAATTTTTAAAATTTTATTTTAGTAGACTTTTAGGACATTTAGGTTCTCCCCAAAGAAATAAAGAACCTGAATAAGCAATTACATCTGAAGCCATAACAAACATAGATGCAATAGAAAATAAAACTATTTTTGATAAAGATGAATTTTTCTTCATTATTTCAGCTCCTTTCCTAGAATTAATTGAAATGCTTGCATACAGATTGTCCATATGCCACATTCAAAAAAAGCTTTATTATATCTTAAAGCAAATTTAAACAGAATAAAAGCAGATAGTATTGTAAAGAAAACGGAGAAATATTTTAAAGACTGTTTTCTTTTTTCGTTCAAAATAGGTCGAAAACTAGAAGGTATAGGAGAATAAATATAAATAATTAATGTACTAACAATCATAAGGATTAAAGATAATCTTATATTCATATCAAATAAATCAGGTAAAATAATTATCGATAATAAGAAGAAAGTAAGGCTCATTATAAAACAAATAAAGCTACTTCTAAAGTGGAGTCCTCCTGAAAAAATTCTAATTGGTAATAACAAACATAAAGAAAATAAAAACAAATTTCTTTTATCTAATACTGAAAATATTATAAGCAATATTATAAACTTAACTATTTCATTCCAAAGAACAGTCATAGCATATTTCATTTTGCGAATATCCTCATTAGATAACAGCTTTTCTTTATAAACTTTATATGCAAAAATATCTATAAGACTATGCATTTATAGCTTACCTCCAATTTTACTTGCTTAATATATATATAATACACTTCAATTAAAATGAATAATAACATACGGGTTAAATCTGTACAATGTAATTGTAATGAAATGGGAGTAAAATGTAACGAAAAAGTTTTATGTACCATTTCATTACATTTTACTCTCATTTGGTTACAAATAAACCCAGTAATAAATATTATATGCTATAGTAAAGGTGTCTTAGTAGAAGGGCATAGAGAGAAAAAAATATTTAGGAGGTGAAAAATTATGTGTTAAAAGTCAAAGAACTATCCAAAGTAAATAAGGATGAGTGTAAAAGAATTGTATAAGAAAAATGCAAAGTTTCAATTTCAATGAAAAGTAATATAAAAAATGAGGAGGAATCAAAAACATGAAAAAACTAACAATGATATTTTTAGCTATTACATTATGTCTTTCTGGATTAATGTCGGTCAGTGCGATGAGTTATTCTAATGATACACCAGTTTTTAATAGTTTATCCGAAAGAGAAGCAGCGGGGGATGATTCGGATGTTTTTATTATAAAGGAAATTCCTCAAAATGAAGAAGTACAGCCTTTTTACCAGGGTGGATATATTGAATATCGTTATGCTAGGACAGAGAATGATAATAATAAAAGACTAGGTTATCATCCAGATTTCCCAAATTGGAAATATGTTAAAGAATACTGGTTTAGTACTTCAAAAACTGTAAGTATGGGCTTTAATATTGGATATGGCTATTTTTCAGCAGGTGTAGCAGCAACAACTTCATCCAGTTCAGGATACACTATAGGTGCAGATCAAAATTATAAAAGTAGACCTTGGGTTAGAGCAGATGTAGAAACCAAATTTTATGATATGTATATTTATGATGACTCTGGAAACTTATTAGAAATTTCCGAGGAATATTACAAGACTGCAACTATTAGTGATGTTCAATATTTTGTAGACCATCTTGATTATTAAAGTTTGTATTACTATTTAAGAAGTAGGTGCTATCATGAAACTTTTGTATACAATAATACTGATTCTGTCTATAGGAATAATAATACCAGGATGTTCACCTACACCTTCTGAATTTATTCATATTGGAGCTCCAGTTGAAGGTGGAGTGTATTTCTCAGAACCAATAACTAATGAAGAAAAGATTGAAGAGGTTCGTGATATTTTTAATGATTTAAAAAATATAGACAAACCCGATTCTCCAATAAAAAAAGCAGATGCGGATATAGTTATAAAACTTAGAACTCAAGGAGGTGCTATTTCTGAAATATCGGAATATGTATGGTATGTGGAAGACGGTACTTCTATTATTAAAGGGTTAAATGATAATTATAAAGTTATACCTAAAGAAAAAACTGACAGATTAAAAGCGTTGATACTAGCTACAGGTATAGATTTAGACTCATTAGTTCCAAGAATAGATACAGATGATTCTAATAGTGAATAAAATCTATATTCTAATAGAATAACAATAAGTTTAATTAGGTACAGATACTAAGACAAATATCTTTAGTTCTGTATCTTTTTTTGTTTTGTTACTAATTTTTATTCTGTTATATAATTATTTAATTTTAAACTAAAATTGAAGAAATATCATAGTTTTGTTTAAAGATGTATTATTCTATTTAAAATAATACGTAAATGATTGAATCCGTATCTGTTTATAGCAAAAATTCCTATTGAACAAAAAACTAATATTAAAGAAATCACTAAAAAGTTTTTTTTATTGGTTTTCATAAGCTTCATCCTTTCTTTTAAATACTTAATACAACATATTTCGATTTATGATAATAATACCAAATATAACAAATATATACAATGTAATTGTGATAAAATAGGAGTAAAGTGTAACGAAAAAGTTTTATGTACTATTTCATTACAACTCACTCATATTTGGTTACATATCATATATAAATTCTAAGATATAGCTATAGAGAGGTGTACTTTGTGAAAAAAATTATTCTTTTATTTTTAAGTATATTGATGATATTAACTTCTGTTATTTTCTTTTATTTAAACAATAATGATAATAAAAACTTAATGGCAATAAATGAAGCAGAACAAATATTAAATATACCTATACTATTAATAGAGAATAAATGTATTGATAGCACTGATCATAAGGTATATATTCTTAATACAATACAAGATATTCCGTATGGCTATCATGTTGGATACAATTATTATATAGATTATTCAGATGAAGCAAAAAAGAGATTCTTTGTTTCTATATATGGATTGATTAATGAAAGTTTTTCAGATATATATGCTTTTGATAAAAACTATGAAATTTTAAATGAGAAGTATTTTAAAGTAAATAATATTGAAGTGAAAATGATACCTATGAAAGATAAAAGAAGTAAGAATTATAAAGTTTTATATGAACTTTATATACAGGATAATAAGTATTATATTGAGATGAATACAGATGATTACAATACTATACATGAAGTAGAAAATATATCGAAGTCTTTAATACTAGGCAGGATACAATCTTTGTAATGAATGCAATATAAACACTTATAAAAACATAAATTCAAAAGATGTGGAGAATAAAAGAATTATTCTTACATCTTTCTTTATTTTTCTAAAAGAGCTTTAAATGATATACTATTAAAATAAAGAAAATTTATAAAAGTAAGAAAACTAACTATTGCTTAAAATATTTATATAGGTGGTGCCGTATGGATAAAACAAAAAAAATAGAAATTAAAAGAATAAAAAATAATGAAATAGAATTACTAGAAGATACTATAATTTCAGAATATCCTCTAACTATTTTTCTTAATGGAGAAGAATTTGTTACTCTGTTATGTTCTCCAAATTCATTAAAATACTTAGCAGTTGGATTTTTAGTATCTGAAGGTATTATTAAAAATAAAGATGGGATAGAAAAGATTGATATAGATGAAGAAAAAGGACATGCTTATGTAGATTTAAAAAACAAATCATCATTTACACAAAAATTATATGGAAAGCGAACAGTAACTACAGGATGCGGAAAAGGAACAGTATTTTATAATGTTTTAGATTCATTAGGAAATAGAAAAATTGAAAGTGATTTAAAAATAAAAGCAGATAAAATATTAGAATTCTCTAGAAGGTTAAATCAGGATTCTATACTTTTTAGAGAAACTGGTGGAGTTCATAGCTGTGCTTTATGTGATAAAGATGATATATTGATATTTCATGAAGATGTAGGAAGACATAACGCCCTTGATAAAATTATAGGAGAGTCTCTTTTATCAGATTTTAAATTAGATGATAAAATATTAATAAGCAGTGGACGGGTTTCATCAGAAATGATTATTAAAGCTACTAAAAACAGTATTCCAATAATAATATCTAGATCTTCCCCAACAAATCTTTCAGTAAAAATAGCAAAAGAGTTTAATATTACACTAATAGGTTTTGCTAGAGGAAATAGAATGAATATATATAATGGAGAAGAACGAGTGTTAACTGTTTCTTTATAATAAAATATGATAAAATATTAATTAATAATAAAAAACAATTCCTAATAAATAAAGATTTAGTTAAACTAAATCTTTAACTTAAGCTAAAATAGAATATAACTTACTTTACAGATAAAGGTACAATCTAAAAATGGGGGAAAAATATGAAGGACTTATTCAGCAGAAAAATAAATTATATGAGAATTTCTATAACAGATTTATGCAATTTAAGATGTCAATATTGTATGCCAGAAGAAGGAATATGCAAAAAAGATCATGAAGATATTTTAAGTTTAGAAGAAATAGTACAAATAGTAAAGGCTGGAGCTAAATTAGGAATTGATAAAGTGAGAATTACTGGAGGAGAGCCTTTAGTTAGAAATGGAATAGTTGAATTTATAAAAATGATATCTAATATAGAAGGAATTAATGATATTGCTATAACTACTAATGGTATTTTATTACCTAAATATGCAGAAGACTTAAAAAAAGCAGGACTTAAAAGAGTCAATATTAGCATAGACTCATTAAAGTCAGATAAGTATAAAGAGATTACAAGAGGTGGAGATTTAACTAAAGTATTAGAAGGAATAGAAGAAGCTATAAGAGTAGGACTTACTCCAGTTAAGTTAAACGTTGTAGCTGTAGGTGGTTATAATGACGATGAAATCGGAGATTTTATTAATTTAACAAAGGACATGCCAATAGATGTTCGTTTTATAGAGTTAATGCCTATTGGTGAAGCAAGTAACTGGGCAAAAGAGAAATTTATATCTAATGATTATATAAAAAATAGATTTAAAGAGTTAGTACCTACTACAACAGAAAAATCTAGTCCTGCAAGATACTATAAGCTACCTGGTGGAGCTGGAAGAGTTGGCTTTATTAATCCAATAAGTAGTCATTTTTGTGAAGAGTGTAATCGTATTCGTGTAACTAGTGATGGCAAGCTGAAACCTTGTCTTCATAGTAATAAAGAAATAGATATACTGGATGCTGTAAAAAATAATCCAGATAAAATAGAAGAAGTATTAAGGTCAGCTATTATGACAAAACCGGAAAAGCACTATCTTTATACCAATGAAGAAGAAAGAAGTAATAGAAACATGTTTCAAATTGGAGGATAGTATATTGCCTACTATAGAAAATATATTATTTAAAGAAAATGGAATTTGGAAGGCATATGATAATTTAACTTTAAATAACTCATTGCTTAAAGAAAGCAAAAGAGGTATTAGTTTTATTACTTTAAAAGGACAACAAAGATTAATAGATGATGAAGTTAAAGGCTTTTGTCATAATAGATTTAAAGCAAACTTTGTAATTAAAGATATAGAAAAAAGTAACATAATAGTAAATGAGCTATTACAAATTGGAAAAGCTGTTATAAAAGTTACTAGTGAAAAAAAGGATTGTCTTTCCGATTGTCCTATTGTAAAAAACTCTAATACTTCTTGCAATGTTAATAAAGAGATATTCTTTGGAGAAATTGTAGAAGAAGGATTAGTAAATAAAAATGATAGAGTTACAGTTATAATTTAGAAATTAAATATTGTGATCTAAAGTGGTTTTCTTGTTTTTAAAAATCACTTAGAAGTAAGGATTAGAATAATCCCTCTCATTTAAGAATAAACTTAACTGAGGGGGATTGATTTGTATGAAGAAAAAAGAATATAAAAAAATATTTAAAACTTTTTTATGCTTACTTTTAGTAGTTTTTATAGTAGTAGGTCCATATTATTTAATGAGCTATCGTCCTCACGATGTGGATTACAGTAATAAAGATAAAAATGAACCAGAATGGGAAGGAATAATAACTTTTTGGGACTATCCAAGACTAGATAAAAAAACTGGAACTCAATTTGGATGGATACGTGAAAAAATAAAAGCATTTGAAAAGGAAAACCCAGGAGTATATATAGATTTTAAAGCGTTAAATTGGAAAAAAGGACCTATAGAAATAAACACTGCAGCAAAAATGGGGCACTTACCTGATGTAGTTCCTATAGGAAGTGACTATAGTATTATCATAAAAGATGTATTAGATCCACTAGATGAGTATTTAACAGTAGATGAAATTGAAGATTTTAGACAAAATGCTCTTCAATCTGTTACATATAGTAATAAAATATACGGTTTACCTTGGATGATGACTACATATACAATGGTATTGAATTTAGATTTATTTAATGAAAATGGAGTTCAGCCTCCAGAAAATGGTTTTTGGACTTATGATGAATTTATAGAAAAAATGAAGGTATTAACTTATGCAAGTAAAGACAATGGTGAAATAGATCACTATGGAATCAATAGTTTTATTGAGCCAAGTTATTATAATATGTGGGGTATATTATTAAGTGACGGTGCGAAAGTTTTTAATGAAAAAGCTCAGTATAGCTTTAATGATGACAAAGCTTTAAGTGGAGTACAAAAACTAATAGATTTGAAACAGAAACATAATGTTATACATCCAGAATTCGGTGTTAATAATTCTAACAAAGCATGGACCAGTTTTTATGAAAATAAAAATATAGCTGTATATCCAGTAGGAACATGGGCTTTAAATGTATTAGACAGATTACAAAGTGAAGGAAAAGGATTTAACTATGATATAGCAAAATTTCCAACTGGAAATCTTAATAGATCAGTAACGTTAAGTAATATGGTTGGTTCTTATGGTATGTCTAAACAAGAAAACAAACAGAAATCAGATATGGTAGTAAAGTTTTTGAAGTTTTTAGTAAAAGATGAATACCAACAAGACTTAGAAAGGTTAGGTGTATTTCCTGTAAAAAAATCTATAGGAAATATATATTCAGATGATCTTAAAATGACTATGATATATGATGAGTTAGAAGATGCTAACATAGTATTTGATCATCCATATTGGAAAGAAATAGATGAAATTATACAAATAGAAATACAGCAGGGTGTAATTGGTAATAAAAGTGCAAAAGAAGTTTTAAAAGATGCAGAGGAAAAAGTAAAAGTACTATTAAATAATGTTGTAAATTGACCTAAATATATAAAAAGTATATACTTTAACTAAAGTATTTGGACATAATAATTAGCATATATACAATAAATAATAGGAGTGTACTGTATGAATAAAATAGAAATTTACAATAAATTAACTAAGCTTCTTTCTAAAAATAGAGTTTTAGTTGATGAACCTATGAGAAATCATACTTCATTTAAAGTAGGAGGGCCGGCAGACATAATTGCAATTCCACAATCTATAGAAGAAATTCAAGATACTGTTAAATTTTGCAAAAAGAATAATATACCATACTTTATAATGGGTAATGGAAGTAATCTTATTGTAAGGGATAAAGGTATGAGAGGTGTAGTTGTTAAAATAGGTGACGAATTTAAGAATGTAATTATTAAAGGGAATACTGTAATTGCTCAAGCAGGAGTGTTACTATCTACTTTATCAAAAAAAATAATGGCAGAAAGGTTAAAAGGGTTCGAGTTTGCCAGTGGTATTCCAGGAACATTAGGTGGAGCCGTAACTATGAATGCTGGTGCATACGGTGGAGAAATGAAAAATGTTATAAAAAATGTTAAAGTACTAGATGAAAAAGGAGAAATGTTAGATCTTTCATTAGAAGAACTTAACCTTGGATATAGAAGCAGTATTATTCAAACTAAAGGGTATATAGTATTAGAGGTAACTATGGAGCTAGAAAAAGGGGATTATAATGAAATTCTAGAAATAACTAAAGATTTAACCAAAAGAAGAACTACAAAACAGCCTTTACATTTACCTAGTGCTGGAAGTGTATTTAAAAGACCAGAAGGATATTATGCTGGCAAACTAATACAAGACAGTGGACTTAAAGGACAAAAAGTAGGAGGAGCTCAAGTATCTGAACTTCATTCAGGATTCATTGTAAATTATGATAATGCTACTGCAAAAAATGTATTAGACTTAATTTCTTTAGTACAAAAAACAGTAAAAGAAAAATTTGGTGTAGACCTTCAAACTGAAGTTAGAGTAATTGGAGAAGAGTAGTATTCTGTTTTTACAGAAGAGGAGAGGATAAAATGAGATTCGTAATAATTACAGGCTTATCTGGAGCTGGAAAAAGTCAAGCTGTTAAATATATGGAGGATTATGGCTTTTATTGTATAGATAATTTACCGCCAACTTTAATTCCTAAATTTGCAGATTTATGTCATCAATCTCAGGGAACTCTTGATAAAGTTGCATTAGTAATAGATATTCGTGGTGGAATGTTTTTTGATGATCTTTTTGATAGTTTAGAGAACTTAGAGGAATTAGGCTATGAATATGAAATTTTATTTTTAGATGCTAGCAATAAATCTTTAATTAAACGATTTAAAGAAACTAGAAGAACTCATCCATTATTATCAGAAGGTTCTATTCAAAAAGGTATAGAATTAGAAAGAGAAAAGCTTAAAGAATTGAAAAAAAGAGCAAATAATATTATAGACACTAGTAATTTAAGAACAGCTCAACTTAAAAATGAGTTAATGAATATATATGTTGAAGGAAATGATTCGGATAATTTAATTATTTATATAGTATCTTTTGGTTTTAAACATGGAGTACCATTAGATGCAGATTTAGTTTTTGATGTTAGATTTTTACCTAATCCATATTATATTGAAGAACTTAAAAGCTTTACAGGAAATGATGAGAGAGTTCGAGAATACGTTATGAACTCGCCTGTTAGTGTAGAATTTTCTAACAAATTAAATGATATGGTAAGCTTTTTAATTCCTCAGTATATAAAAGAAGGAAAAAATCAATTAGTTATTGCTGTTGGTTGTACAGGAGGAATGCATAGGTCAGTTACAATTGCCCATATTCTTCATAATTATCTTAAAGAAGAAGGGCACAGAGTTATAATGAATCATCGTGATTCAAGCTTATCTTTAGGAAGGAAAAGATAACAATGAAATTTATTCATTGGTTAAGACCTGGATTAAAACTAAAGAGATGGATATTTTCTGGGCTAGTAGGTATTATTATGATAGCTATGTCTATGGCTTATTATTTTGTTAAAACTACTAATGTATTTAATAACTGGGTAGGTTTATTAATAGGAGTAGCAGGATTATTTATAGTGTTATTTTCTATGAAAAATGGTATTATTTCAATTTTAGATTTAGTATATCAACCTTCTACATTAAGTGGCAAAAAAGATGGAAACAAATTAGATAAAAAAATCTATGATAAGAAAATTTTAGCTAGAGGGCCTAAAGTTGTGGTAATTGGAGGTGGAACTGGATTATCAGTTTTACTTAGAGGTTTAAAGCTTTTCACCTCTAATATAACAGCTATTGTAACAGTTGCTGATGATGGTGGAGGTTCTGGAAAACTAAGAGAAGATTTAGGAATGTTACCACCAGGGGATATCCGAAACTGCATCTTAGCACTGGCTGATATGGAACCTACTATGGAAGATCTTCTGCAGTATAGATTTGAAGAAGGAGATTTAAAGGGACAAAATTTTGGAAACTTACTTATAGCTTCTATGAATAATATAAGTGGTAACTTTGAAGAAGCTATAAGAAGAATAAGTGATGTTTTAGCAGTAACAGGAAAAGTTCTGCCAGTTACTCTTAGAGATATTACACTATATGCTAAGTTAGAAAATGGAACTGTAGTTAAAGGAGAATCGAATATTCCTATAAAAAGCTTAGAAGAAAACAGTCCTATAGAAAAGATTTTTATTAAACCTAAGCAGGCAGAAACTACAAAAGAAGCTATAGATGCTATTGAAGATGCAGACATAGTATTATTAGGTCCAGGAAGCTTATATACTAGTGTTATACCTAATTTATTAATAAAGAATATAAAAGAAAGTTTAAATAAAACTAACGCTATCAAAGTTTATATTCCTAATGTAATGAGTCAGCCAGGAGAAACTAAGGGATATACTGTTTCATCGTATATAGAGGTTCTTTTAGACCATTGGAAAGATGGAGCTATAGATTATGTAATAGCTAATACTGGTAAAATAGATAATAATATTAGAGCGAAGTATGAAACTGAAGGAGCTGAAATTACTAAGCTTACAGAAGAAGATGTTAAAAGATTAGAAGAGCTTAATATTAATTTAATTACAGGTGACTTAATAGACATAAAGAAAGACTATGTAAGACATGATGCAGTTAAGCTATCGAAAATCATTATTGATTTAGTGCTTCAGTGGAAAGTTGGAAAAGACAGAAGTCGTATAATAGATTACTTTTATATACGAGACCTTATAAAGAAAACTAGACTTAGATGAAATCATTAATTTTATCTAAGTCTAGTTTTCTCATATCTATTATTACTATATATTGAAAACTGTGAACTAATGTGATAACTTATTAATATAATATAAACAGGTTTAAGAGTATTGTAGCTCTTAGTTATAGGGTAGAATATATGATAACAAAGAAATGCAGTTTGAATATAAAGGAGATGGAGGTTGTGCGAGAGGAGATAAGTGCTGGTGGTGTTGTTGTCTTTGGAAATACTATACTTCTCTTAAAGAAATATAATGGAGATTGGGTACTTCCAAAGGGAAAAGTAGAGTTAGATGAAAGTTTTGAACAAACTGCTATTAGAGAGGTTTATGAAGAAGCCTCTGTTAAAGTAGATGTTATTGAATATCTTGATAAAATACATTACACTTACAAAAATAATTGGGAAGATAATAACGTTATTAATAAAACAGTATACTGGTTTTTAATGCAAGCAAAATCTATGGATGCTATACCCTTAAAAGACGAAGGGTTTATAGATGCGAAATTTACTCATATTGATAGGTGTGTAGATTTAGCTAAATATAATGATGAGAAAAAGATTATAGAAAAAGCTATAAAAAAATATAATAAGATATCAAAAGATTAGTACATTTCATAAATAAGAACTATAAATAGATTATATATAATTAAAGGTTGTGATGTTATGTCATTTTCAGCCAATACAAAAGGCGAACTTGCCAGAATATATTCTGAAGACACTAAATGTCAACTAGCAGAATTAGCAGCTTTAATCAGAATGTGTGGCACACTACAATTAGCTGGTGGATCTAGAAAAATAAATATTAAATTAACTACTGAAAATCCAGCAATTGCAAGAAAGTTGTTTAAATTATTTAAAACTTTATTTGATATCCATATAGAAGTAATGGTAAGAAGGAATCCTAGACTAAGAAAAAATAATCATTACCTAATGGTAGTAACTCATAATATGGGAAGCAGTAAAATTTTAGAAAAAGTTGAAATTTTAAAAAAAGACGAAATATCTTTTGATATTTCATATGGAGTTCCTGTAGAATTACTAAAAAAGAGATGCTGCAAGAGGGCTTATTTAAGAGGAGCTTTTTTAGGTGCAGGATCTGTAAGTGATCCTGAAAAAACATATCATTTAGAGTTTGTTAATCATAGCATAGAGCATTGCGAGTCGTTACAAAGCTTAATAAATAGTTTTGATTTAAATTCAAAAGTAGTAGAACGTAAAGGAAATTACGTAGTTTACTTAAAAGAAGGGGACCAAGTAGTAGATTTATTAAATATTATGGGAGCTCATAGTGCATTATTAGATTTAGAAAACGTAAGAATTTATAAGCAAATGAGAAATGATGTAAATCGAATTGTTAACTGCGAAACGGCTAATCTAAGTAAAACAGTAGAAGCAGCTATGAGACAAATTAATAACATACAATATATAAAAGGAACTGTTGGACTAGAACATTTACCAGAAAACCTTCAACAAATTGCAAGACTTAGACTAGAGTATCAAGATGCTAGTTATAAGGAATTAGGAGAGATGCTATATCCTCCTATTGGAAAATCTGGTGTAAATCATCGACTTAGAAAAATAGAGCAAGTAGCAACAAGGTTAAAAGAAGGAAAAAAATTTTAAATTGAAGGTTATTCAATAATTAATAAAAATATATGGATAGTTTTTAATATTTAAGAAAGCTTATTGCAAGCTTTCTTTTTAATTATATTATAAAGTATACTTTATAATATAATTAAATACAGAGGTTTCAAAATGAATTTTTGTATCTTTACCATTAATCCATTATAATAAAAGTAATATAAAATAAAAGAAGTATTGAAAGATTAATACTTCTGAGAACTGAGGTGATTTAATATGGAAAGTAACTTTGTACATTTACATGTTCATACAGAGTATAGCCTTTTGGATGGTCTTACTGTTATAGATAAAGTTATGGATAGAGCTATAGATTTAGGAATGAATGCTATAGCTATTACGGATCATGGTAGTATGTTTGGGGTAGTAGATTTTTATAAAGCAGCAAAGAAAAAAGGTGTAAAACCTATAATCGGATGTGAAGTATATACTGCTCCTAGAAAAATGAGCGATAAAGACCCACATAAAGATAAAAATCAAGGGCACCTTGTACTACTTGCCAAAAACCATGAAGGATACCAAAATATAATAAAATTAGTATCTAACGGATTTCTAGAAGGCTTTTATTACAAACCTAGAATAGATTATGATGAACTTTCAAAATACAGTAGTGGAGTAGTTTGTCTAAGTGCCTGTTTAGGAGGCGATATTCAGCGTATTTTACTTCAGGATCAGTATGAAAGTGCTAAAAATTTAGCTCTAAGACTTAAAGATATGTTTGAAGAGGATAGTTTTTATTTAGAAATTCAAGACCATAACATGCCAGAGCAAAAAAAGGTTAATTCATCTCTATTAAAACTTAGCCAAGAAACGAAGATACCATTAGTAGCTACTAATGATGTTCATTATATAAATAAAGAAGATGCTGAAGCTCATGATATTTTACTTTGCATACAGACAGGTAAAATAAAAGAAGATGCACAACGTATGAAGTTTCCTAATAATGAGTTTTATTTAAAGTCGCCAGAAGAAATGAGTAAGATTTTTAACTTTGCTCCAGAGGCAATATCTAATACAGTGAAGATAGCAGATATGTGCAATGTGGATTTTGACTTTAATACAATCCATTTGCCAGAATATGATGCACCAGAAAATATATCGAAGGCAGATTATTTAAGAAAGCTTTGTTTTGAAGGTTTAAATAATAGATATAAACATGTAACAGAAAAGCTAAAGAATCGCTTAAATAGAGAGCTTTCTGTTATAGAAGAAATGGGATATGTTGAGTATTTCTTAATAGTTTGGGATTTTATAAAATATGCAAAGGATAATAATATACCTGTAGGTCCAGGTAGAGGTAGTGCAGCAGGAAGTATTGTTGCCTATACCTTAGGAATAACAGATGTGGATCCAATAAAATACAGTCTTATTTTTGAACGTTTTTTAAATCCTGAAAGAGTATCTATGCCAGATATAGATATCGACTTTTGCTACGAAAGACGTGAAGAAGTTATAGAATATGTAAAAGAAAAATATGGTGAGGATAAAGTAGCTCAAATAATTACCTTTGGAACTATGGCGGCGAGGGCAGCAATAAGAGATGTTGGACGAGTTATTAATATGCCATACAATGATGTAGATAAAATAGCTAAGCAAATTCCATTTGCTATAGGTATGACAATAGATAAGGCCTTAGAAGTTAGTCCAGAATTTAGAAAGATGTATGAACAAGATAGAGAAAGCAAGTATTTGATAGATATGGCTAAAAGGTTAGAAGGTATGCCAAGACATGCATCAACCCATGCAGCAGGTGTAGTAATATCTAAAAAACCACTTAAGGAACATGTACCTTTATATGTTCATGACGATAGCTCTACTACCCAATTTCCTATGGGAACTTTAGAAGAACTGGGACTACTTAAAATGGACTTTTTAGGTTTAAGGACTTTAACTGTAATTAAAGATGCATTAGACCTTATTCAAGAAAATCATAATATTAATATAGATTTTTCTAATTCTGAATATGATGATAAGAACGTATATCATTTAATAAGTCGTGGAGATACATTAGGCTTATTCCAGCTTGAAAGTGCTGGAATGATTCAGTTTTTAAAAGAACTTAAACCAGATTCCTTTGAAGATATTATTGCAGGTATTTCTTTATATCGCCCGGGGCCTATGGATTCTATACCTAGATATATAAAAAATAAAAATAATCCTCAAAATATTGAGTATATGCATAAAAGGTTAGAGCCTATATTAGATGTAACCTATGGATGTATGGTATATCAGGAGCAGGTAATGCAAATAGTAAGGGACTTAGCTGGATATAGTTATGGTAGGTCCGATCTTGTAAGAAGAGCTATGTCTAAAAAGAAAATGGATGTAATGGAAGAGGAGAGAAAAAACTTTATACATGGTATAGTTAGTGAAGATGGTAAAGTTGAAGTTCCTGGTTGCATAAGAAATGGTGTGCCAGAAAATATTGCAAATAAAATATATGATGATATGATTGACTTTGCAAACTATGCATTTAACAAATCTCATGCTGCTGCATATGCTGTTTTAGCGTATCAGACTGCTTATCTAAAATATTATTACAAGGTTGAATTTATGGCAGCTCTTATGACTAGTGTTATGGGGAATACATCAAAGGTTGTGCAATATATTCAAGATTGTAAAAAGCAAAACATAGAAATATTGCCTCCAAGTATTAATAAAAGTTTTAGTAAGTTTACTGTTGAAGATGGAGGAATAAGATTTGCATTAGGTGCTGTTAAAAATGTAGGCGTAGGGATGATAGATAATTTAGTTAGACTTAGAGAAAAATCTGGCAGTTTTAAAAGCTTTTTAGATTTTTGTGAAAGAGTAGATTCTAAAGATATAAACAAAAAGGCTGTGGAAAGCCTTATAAAATGTGGAGCTTTTGACAGTATGGGAGCGAATCGTGCACAGCTTCTTTCAAGTTATGAAAAAATTATGAACAATATACAGCAAGAAAAGAAAAGAAAAATCGACGGACAAATAGGGCTTTTTCAGATGAATAGTGAAATTGAGGATTCTATAGATCAAATACAGTTTCCAAATATAAAAGATTTTAATGAAAAAACAAGATTAAGTATGGAAAAAGAAGTACTAGGTCTGTATATAAGTGGACATCCTTTATCTGAATATGAGAAAGAATTAGATCATATAGTTACAGTTAATAGTGCTAAACTTGTAGAAGCTATGGATAATTTAGAAGAATCTAAGTTAAGGGATGGACAGTCTATAATAGTAGGTGGAATCATAACAGAAGTCAATACTAAGATGACTAGAAATAATCAACTTATGGCATTTATAGTTTTAGAGGATTTGTTTGGTACTATAGAATGTATTGTTTTTCCAAGGACACTTACAACTTATGCTAGTTTAATTCGAGAAGAAAGCTTCGTAGTTTTAAAAGGAACATTAAATATTAAAGAGGATGAACAACCTAAAGTATTAGTTAATACCATAAATCCTTTAATTAAAGTTTCTGAAGAGGAATTAAAAACTTTAGGTAGAAGAAATAATAATAGAAAGTTATTTATAAAAATTTCAAATAAAAAAGATTTACAGTTAATTGAATCTATAAAGCCATCTTTAAAAAAACATAGAGGAACTGTACCAATAATAATATACATTGAAGAAACTGAGGAAAAATTTAAAGCAGATAAAAGCTTATGGATAAATTTAAATGAAGATATAATAAATAAATTGAATAATTTTTTTGGAAAAGATAATATAAAAGTAGTTTAATTCAAATATTCTATTGAATAAAACAATAAATCAGTATATGTTATAATTATAGAAGGAATATTAAAGAGATAATTATATAGATAAAATAAGGAGGCTTAGTAATGTGGACGGTTGTATATATGGCGAACACACGTAAAGATGCAGAAAAAGTAGAAGAAATATTAGTAAAAGAGGGATTTCTGGTAAAGATAAAACCTATTAGCAAAAATAATACAGAAGGTACTTGTGAGATTTTAGTGCCTAGATCAGAAGCTGTAGAAGTCCATTCAATTTTAATGCAGCACGGAATTTAAAATATATAAAGTAAATTATTTAAATATAAATTCAGTTTTAATTTAATGAGAATGGAGGATACATATGAAAAAAATTGCTGTATTAACTAGTGGAGGAGATGCACCAGGAATGAATGCAGCTATACGTGCAGTTGTTAGAAATGGAATTTACAATAATCTTGAAGTTGTAGGTATAAAAAAAGGTTATGATGGGCTGATTAATGCTAATATGGAAGAGATGAATTTATCATCTGTTGCGGATATTATACATAGAGGTGGAACTATTTTAAGAACTGCCAGAAGTGAAGAATTTAGAACAGAAGAAGGACGAAAAAAAGCTCTTAATGTTATGAAAGTTTTAGGTATAGATGGAATAATTGTAATTGGTGGAGATGGATCTTTTAGAGGTGCTAAAGAGTTAAATACTATGGGAATACCTGCAATAGGTGTACCAGGCACCATAGATAATGATTTAGGATATACAGATTATACTATAGGTTTTGATACATCCATTAACACAGTAATAGATGCAATAAGTAAAATAAGAGATACTTCTACATCTCATGGTAGAGCTAATATAATAGAGGTTATGGGACGTGACTGCGGAGATATAGCATTACATGCTGGACTTGCTGGTGGAGCTGAAAGTATAATTGTACCTGAAGCAGAAATTAATGTGGATCAGGTTTGTAATAAACTTTTAAAAGGAAGAAACAGAGGAAAGTTACATAGCATTATTATATTAGCTGAAGGCGCTGGTAATGCTATAGATATGAGTAATCAAATAAAAGAAAGAACAGGAATTGAAACTAGAGCTACTATATTAGGATATATTCAAAGAGGTGGAAGTCCTACTGCTTTTGATAGAATTTTAGCTAGTAAAATGGGGGCTAAAGCAGTTAATCTTTTAATTAATGGTGCAAAAAATAGAGTAGTAGGAGCAAAAGGAAAAAATATTATAGATATGGATATAGATGAAGCATTAAATATAAAAAATGATTTTGATATGGAAAGCTATGAATTAGCAAAAATACTATCGATTTAACTAACATATATGGTGATAAAGGAGAGATTTTTAGTGAAAAAAACCAAGATTGTATGTACCATTGGGCCTGCAAGTGAAGAAAAAAAAATATTTAAAAAGCTTGTAATTAATGGGCTTAATGTTGCTAGACTTAATTTTTCACATGGTAATCATGGAGAACATAAAGAAAGGTCTGAAATGATAAAGGAAGTAAGAGAAGAACTAAATGAACCTGTAGCTATTTTACTAGATACTAAAGGACCAGAAATTAGAACTGGTAATTTTAAAGATTCAGAAGTAGTTCTTAAAGAAGGACAAAAATTTACTATTACAACTAGAGATGTAATAGGAGATTCTACTATATGTAATGTAAGTTATGAAGGACTTGCTAAAGACGTATCTCCAGGAGATACTATTTTAATAGACGATGGGTTAGTGGCACTTACTGTTGAGAATATTACTAATGGTACAGATATTGAGTGTACAGTTCAAAACACAGGAGTAGTAAAAGATCATAAGGGTGTAAATGTACCAGGAGTAAAGATTAATTTACCTGCTATTACAGAAAAGGATGAATCTGATATTAAATTTGGTATACAAATGGATATAGACTTTATTGCTGCGTCTTTTGTTAGAAAAGCATCAGATGTATTAGCTATAAGAAGAATTTTAGAGGAAGAAAATGCCGACAATATTCAAATTATATCTAAAATCGAAAATCAAGAAGGTATGGATAACTTAGATGAGATTATTGAGGTTTCTGACGGCTTAATGGTGGCAAGAGGAGATTTAGGAGTTGAAATACCTACAGAAGAGGTACCATTAGCTCAAAAAGAAATGATTAGAAAATGTAATAAGGCTGGAAAGCCTGTTATAACTGCAACTCAAATGTTAGATTCTATGATTAGAAATCCTAGACCTACACGTGCAGAAGTAACAGATGTAGCTAACGCTATACTTGATGGCACAGATGCTATTATGTTATCTGGAGAAACAGCTGCTGGTAAATATCCTGAAGAAGCAGTTGAAGTTATGAGCAATATTGCTAAACGTACAGAAACATCAATTGATTATAAAAATTTATTAAAAGATAAATCTTTTGATAAAGAAATTTCGGTAACAGATGCTTTAAGTCATGCTACTTGTACAACTGCTGCAGATTTAGATGCTTCAGCTATTTTAACAGCTACATCTTCAGGTCATACAACTAGAATGGTATCTAAATTCAGACCATCAGCACCTATTGTTGCAGCTACAACTAGTGAAAGAGTTAGAAGAAGATTAAGTTTAAGTTGGGGCGTTTATTCTGTTTTAACTGACGAACTTAAATCTACTGATGATATAATTGAAGCATCTGTACAAAAAGCTCTAGAGGCTAAGCATATTAATAATGGAGATCTTATAGTTATTACTGCTGGAGTTCCAGTAGGTGTTGCAGGAACTACAAATCTTATAAAGGTTCATATAGTAGGAGAAGTAATTTTAAAAGGAACTGGAATAGGAAGAAAATCTGCTACTGGAAAAGTGGTTATTTTAGACTCTATTGATAAAGATTATAATAAGGTAACCGAAGGAGATATTTTAGTAACTAGATCTACTCATAAAGATATGATTGATGCTATGGAAAAATCATCTGCTATAATTACAGAATCAGGTGGTTTAACTAGTCATGCTGCTATCGTAGGACTTCATTTATGTAAACCTACATTAGTTGGAGCTGAAGGAGCAATGAATAAATTAAAAGATGGAGATATAGTTACTGTAGACACTATAAGAGGATTAATTTATAGTGGAGAAACTAAAGTGCTTTAATAGAAAAATAAATTGTTTAATAAAAAGTCTACAAATTAATAGCTGTAGGCTTTTTTTGAATAAATAGAAGGAAAAAATAATATTATATAGAATAAAAAAATATATGAAAGTTATAAATATAATTATTATATATAATGTTTTTGAATAGAAAGGCTAAGGTGACTACTTTGGGTATTTATGGAACTAGACTGACTACAAGATATGAAGAAACTGATCAAATGGGAATAATATATCACTCAAACTATTTTGTGTACTTTGAAGAAGGAAGAACAGATTTTTTAAGAGATTGTGGAATGAAATATAAAGATATGGAGGAGCTAGGAATAATATTACCTGTAATAGAGGTAAACTGTAAATATAAAGTGGCGGCTAAATATGCAGATGAATTAATTATAAAAACTAAAATAGAAAAGCTAACTCCTGTAAGAATAAAATTTAATTATGAAATAGTTAGAGAAAAAGATGAAGTTTTGTTAGCACAAGGATTTACAGAACATGTTTTTGTAAATAAAGAAAATAGAAAACCTATGAACTTAAAAAAGTTTAATAAAGAAATATTTTCAAAATTAAAAGATTTAATGTCTTAAAATTTCATATAATAATATAAATTAGATTTTAAATATTAATCTAGAGGTGAAAAATATGTTTTTAAAATTAATTCTACTGTTTACTGTAGTACCTCTTTTAGATTTTGCTTTATTATTAAAAGTAGGAGACTATATAGGGTTTATAAATACAATTATTTTAGTAATTGCAACAGGAGCAATTGGAGCCTATTTTGCTAAAAGAGAAGGAAGAGATATTCTAAACAAAATAAAATTTGACATGAGTCAAGGTAGAATGCCAGCAGATGAACTTTTAGGAGGACTATGTGTTATTATAGGTGGGGTGTGTTTAGTATCTCCTGGATTAATAACAGATGCTTTGGGTTTTGCATTAGTTTTACCAGTTACTAGAATTCCATTTGTGAATATGATAAGAAGAAGATTTAAAGAAATGATATTAAGTGGTAATGTTAAGTTTTACTTTAAAAGATAATTACTTTTTAATAAAATATAAATAAAACTTATAGTTATAATAAAATATTGCGATGAAATCTTTAAAGATGGAGCTTTTAAGTATAAAAACTTATAAAATGTTAAATAATCCATAATAAGTTTTTATTATTTTGTTTCAATAACTACCAAAGGACAACTGATTCTAATTTATAGCACAGATTAATCTGTGCTATCTTTTTGTGTAAAAATTTATATATAAGACCTTTTTTACAATTTTTAATTTATTTTTTATATATTAGGGAGTAATTTAATTAAAATAAGATAAAAATAAAAAAGAAAAAAGTTATTGACATATGTCAATAAAGTAGTATAATTAAAAATATAAATGACATATGTCAAATACAAGGAGGTGGTAAATATGCCTAGGCCCAGAAAATGGAGAAAAGTATGTTGTCTGCCGCAAACTGATCAATTTGGACCTCTTAATAAATCAAATAATAAAGATGAGTTTATAGTTATGACTGTTGATGAGTATGAGACTATAAGATTAATAGATTTAGAAGAATTTACTCAAAAAGAATGTGCTGATCAAATGAATATTGCACGTACAACAGTTCAAGGTATTTATAACAATGCAAGAAAAAAACTTGCAGAATCTTTAGTAAATGGAAAGGTACTAAGAATTGAAGGGGGAGACTATAAGCTTTGCGGTAGTATTGAAAAGCCATGTGGTCGCCGTGGATGTGGTAGACATAGTAGAAAAAATAGAATGGAGGAAAATTAATGAAAATAGCAATGCCAGTAGAAAGTAAATCAATGGATAATAATGTGTACCAATCTTTTGGCCGTTCACCTTATTTTTTAATTTATGATTTACAGTCAAAAGAAAGTGTTTATGTAGATAATAGTGCTGCTACTAGTCAAGGTGGTGCAGGAATTAAAGCAGCTCAAACTATCGTTGATAGTGGTGCAAATGTTTTAATTACACCTAGATGTGGTGAGAATGCTGCTGATGTTATAAAATCTGCTAATATTAAAATATATAAATCTGTAGTAGGTTCTATTAATGAAAATATTAAAGCTTTAGAAGAAGAAAGATTATCTATATTACAAGATATACATGCAGGTTTCCATCATCATGGAGGTAGATAAAATGAAAATAGCTGTACTTAGTGGTAAAGGAGGTACAGGGAAAACTTTTGTATCTATAAACTTAGCTGCAGCAGCAGATCAATCAACATATATTGACTGTGATATTGAAGAGCCTAATGGTCATCTTTTTTTAAAACCAGAAAAATTAAAGATTGACCCTGTAAAAGTACAAATACCTACTGTAAATAAAGAAATTTGTACTGGATGCCGAAAATGTGTAGAATTTTGTAAGTTTAATGCATTAGCCTATATTAATAAAAATTTAATGGTATTTGATGATATTTGTCATTCGTGTGGTGGTTGTAAATTAGTTTGTCCAGAAAATGCTTTATCTGAGAAAGAAAAAGTGATTGGAGAGGTACAAAAAGGAATATCTGAAAGTGTAAATGTTATTACAGGAATATTAAATACGGGAGAATCATCTGGAACACCTATTATTAAAAAGGCTTTAAATAGTATAGAAAACAATAGAGGGTTAACTGTTATTGATAGTCCTCCAGGTAGTGCTTGTACTGTTATGGACAGTATAAAAGATGCTGATTATTGTATTTTAGTAGCAGAGCCTACTTTATTTGGAGCACATAATCTTAATATGGTATATGAACTATTAGAATTATTTAATAAACCATATGGGGTAGTGCTAAACAAGTGTCATAAAGAAAAAAATCCAGCAGAAAAATTTTGTAAAGAAAAAGGAATTAAAATCTTGGAAAAAATCCCTTTTGATAATGAGCTAGGAGAATTAAATTCAAATGCTAAGATTGCTTCTAGGGAAAATAAAAGGTATAAAGAGTTATTTTCTTCTCTACTTGAAAAGGTAATAGAGGAGGTTAAAAATGAAACAGTTATTAATTCTTAGTGGTAAAGGCGGTACAGGAAAAACAACTATAGCTAGTGCCTTTATTAAATTATTAGATGCTAAAGCATATGCAGACTGTGATGTAGATGCTCCTAATCTTCATTTAACTATGAGTCATAAAGTAGACTCTAAAAATACGAATTATTATGGTCTGCCAAAAGCAGAAATAAATATGGATTTATGTACCGAATGTGGTTTATGTAAAGAAAAATGTCGCTTTGAAGCTATCAATATAAATGATGGATATAAAGTTGATTATTATGCTTGTGAAGGTTGTGGAGTATGCGAATTTGTATGTCCAGCAAATGCTATATCTTTGAATCCTGCAGTAATAGGAGATTTAAAATTATTTAAAGATGAAAAATTATTTTCTACCGCTAAACTAAAAACAGGAAATGGTAATTCAGGGTTACTTGTTACAGAGGTAAAAAAACAATTGAAAACAGGAGATGCACCTGTTGATTTAGCAATTATAGATGGATCCCCTGGTATTGGATGCCCTGTTATTGCATCTTTAAGTGGTGTTGATATGGCACTTATTGTGGCTGAACCATCTATTTCAGGGATTAGTGACATGAAGCGAATAATAAAAACTGCACAAAAACTTCAAACTAAAATTCTTGTATGTGTTAATAAATATGATATTAACATTAAAAATACAGAAAAAATAGAGTTGTTTTGTAAAGATAAGAACATACCTTTTATTGGGAAAATTCCTTTTGATTCTAATGTTATAAATGCTATTAACAATGGGTATAGCATTGTAGATGTAGAGTGTGATGCAAGTGATGCAATTAAGAAAATATATAATATAGCTATGAAAAATTTAAACATAGATGTATATTAAAATTATTAAAGCTTTTAATAAAAGTAACATTAAAGTTATGAATTGTAACTGATTTGAAGTTATAAATAAAATTTTTAAAATATGGAGGGAATAAAATGAAAATAGCAGTAGCGAGTGAAAATAAAATAGTAACAGGACATTTTGGACATTGCCAGAATTTTAATATTTTTGTAACTGATAATGATCAAATTATTAGTAGGGAATCTATACCAAATCCTGGACATAAACCTGGATTTTTACCTAATTATTTAAATGAGTTAGGTGTAAATGTGATTATCTCAGGAGGTATGGGTGGCAGTGCTATATCAATTTTCAATGAAAAAGGTATAGAAGTTATTACTGGAGCTAAAGGAAATGCTGAAGATGTAGTAACTAGTTATATAAAAGGCCAGCTGAAGTCAACTGGATCTGTTTGTAATGAACACCAGCATCATAACGAATGTGGTGGACATTAAATTAATGTTATATAGATATTAAAATTATTTATCTTAGTTGGTTTTATTGTGAATACAATAAGAAACCCCAAACCCATGTTAATCTTTGATTTCATAGGTAGTTGGGGTTTCTATTAATTTATACAATAATATTATACTTCAGGGTTAATATAAATTGGCTCTTCAAAATCGTATGTTGTTATTTTATGAGTATTTGAATCTTCCGAACTAGTTCTTAATTGAATATTAACAGAATTTATATCTTCTAAAGATGTAAATGTAAATATAATTCCATCTATCATCATTTGTTTAAGTTCTTTATTATAGTTATAAATATTTTCAAACTCTTCGTTAAATGTTAAAGTGAGTATATCATTATTAATTTTGTAATCTAAAAGTTCTACTTCATTAGGGATAATAGGATGTATTTTAGAATTATATATTTTAGGTAGCGAGTTAAACTTCATAAGTTCAAAAACATCTGCAATGTTATCACCATTATATCTGGTATTAAATTTATTAATTGAAACTGGAGTCAGTAAAAACCTACCAGTAGTGGATAAGTGTGCAGTATAAATCATAGGTTCTTTTTGCTTGTAATAAGGCTCATCCATTATCATTCCATGAAATGCTTCTTTTTTGGTTTCACCATTAAATTGGAATCTAACTTCTGATATACCATCTACAGCGGTTAAAGAATTGACTATACTATGTACTGCCATAGTAGAACTAGCAGAGCCTTTATCATATGGACTTAAGTCTGAAGGTAAATTAACATATGCAATATTTCCAGATTTTCCAGATGTACCTTCTTTAGGTACAGGCGAAGCATTGGATAAACCTAATTCATTATTTGGTCCAGCTTCTAAATTTCTAAGTGTTTTAGTTAATGGTGTAGTAGTATATGGAATAAATCTGGTAATGGGAACTAAAAAATTAGCTTCTTTATTTGGAAAATACAAAGTTAATGGCATACCTTCTTTAGTATCTGATAAAGCATGTACATATGTACCATCAATAGTAAAGTCTATATTAAATTTAGTTTTATCTAATTTCAGTTCCTTATTTTTTGCATTAGGATATAATGTTAAGTTATATGATCCTAAAGGTAAATCTAATTGATTTCTATCGAAATTAAATGTAATATAAATAGGTTCTTCATTGTAAAATTCTAAGGATTTATAATTATATTCAGATATTAAGTCATCAAGTGATATATTTTCTATTTTTTTTCCGTTAGATGTTAATTCTAAAGTAAAAGGGTCTTCTTCATCTAAAAAAAGATTAGAATAATTTTTATTATTATTCATTGAAAAAGCATATTTAATTTGAAAAGTATCATTAGAGATTGCTTTTTCTTCTAAGTCAACAATAATAGCAGTCTTAGAGGGAATAATACTAGATGTCATAGAATTTAAGTTAATACTGCTAGCATATATAGGCATACCAGATGCAGTTATACCAATTAAAATTAAAATAAAGATATTTTTGATGGTTCGGAACATTCGATCAACTCCAATCCTAGTTTAAGTTCATATTTTAATTATAGGATATAGGCTTGTTTACGTAAACAATAATCGTACAACAAATGTTGGCAAAAAAGCAGTAAAGTAGTGTAAAATAATAGTTAAGTAATTCTATTCGACTTTATATGTCAGTATATACAAAAGGAGAGTTGTTAATATGATTGAAAAGAACAAAATATACGAATTTAAAATAGATGGATTAGGAAGTAGTGGAGAAGGTGTTGGTAGGATAGATGGCTTTACTGTTTTTGTAAAAAGAGCAATACCCGGAGATATTGTGAAAGTTAAAATAGTAGTTTTAAAGAAAAAATACGCTATAGGAGATTTATTAGAAATTATTGAACCATCTAAAGACAGAGTAGAGCCTAAGTGTTCTCTTGCTAATAATTGTGGTGGATGTCAGATAATGCATATGGACTATAATGCACAACTAGAAATGAAAAGAAAAAAAGTAGAAGATGCTTTAACTAGAATAGGAAAGCTGGATGTTAAAGTTAATTCAACACTAGGAATGGAGAATCCATACGAATATAGAAATAAAGCTCAATTTCCAGTTGGTATATTAGATGGTAAAGCAATATTAGGTTTTTATAAAATGGGAACTCACGATATTGTAGATACTGAGTATTGTCATATTCAAGATCCTATAAATGAAAAAATAGTTAAAACTATAAAAAAATACATAAATTATTTTAATATAGAAGTATACGATGAGAAAAGTAGAAGTGGATTAATAAGACATATAGTTACAAAAGTAGGATTTACTACTGATGAAATAATGATTGTTATAATAACTAATGGAAAAGAAATGCCTCATAAAAAACAATTAATTGAAATGCTTAAAGATAATATAGTAGGGCTAAAAAGTGTTGTTCAAAATATTAATACTAAAAACACTAATGTTATTTTTGGAGAAAAAACTGTTACATTATATGGAGAGGACAAAATAGTAGATTATATAGGGGATTTAAAATTTAATATATCTGCTAGATCATTTTTTCAGGTAAATCCTATGCAAACTAAAGTTTTATATGAAAAAGCATTAGAATATGCAGATTTAACAGGCAATGAAACTGTATTCGATATATATTGTGGTATTGGAACAATATCTTTATTTTTAGCTCAAAAAGCTAAAAAAGTTTATGGAGTAGAAATAGTAGAAGCTGCTATAAAAGATGCAAAGAAAAATGCAGAAATTAATAGTATTGAAAATACTGAGTTTTATGTAGGAAAAGCAGAAGAAGTAGTTCCAATACTGTATAAAGAAGGAAAGCGTGCAGATGTAGTAGTAGTAGATCCTCCACGAAAAGGCTGTGATCAATCTGTATTAGAAACTATAGTAAATATGGAACCTAAAAATATAGTTTATGTTTCCTGTAATCCAGCTACTTTAGGTAGAGATTTAGCCTACTTAGATGAAAAAGGGTACAAGACAGTTAAAGTACAGCCAGTAGATATGTTTGCTCATACTGCGCATGTTGAAGTAGCAATTCTGATGACGTATTGTGGTTCGGACAAGAAATGATAGAAGTTGACCACAACATATAGTAGTTTTGAGAGCCAAATCTGGGTCAAAAATCGGTTAAAAAACACCGTTTTTTGACCCTTAAAACTAGGGCATTTGAGACATGACATTGAATAATTAGAGGTATTTGAAGAGTAAATGGTTAAATTTGGTTGATGTGATGATAGATAAATTATATACTATAGATGAATATTATTAGAAAAGTGTGAATCAAAGATTGTTGATATAAAAGGAGAGAATCAAATGAAAAACTGAGAGAACTCCAAAAGAATATCATCATTGGTTTGGAGTTTGATTATATTATGTGCAGGGTGTACAGGTTATGTGATATGGAAACAATGGTTATTTTTGGTAGGTGGACTGATAGGATTTACTTTACTATTTTTATTAAAAGAGTAAGTTTAGTTTAATTCGCTTTAAAAATTTATACGAACCTAAATATTATTTATGGTTAATATAATTTAACTATTAATTTCATATTGTTTTTAGTGAAGATTATCATATATTATGACAAACTCAATACTATTTACGGTATCGTTATAAGGTTTGATTTTAGCCATTCCCAGTTTGTCATAATGAGAATTGAGTAAAACTCAAAATTATTAGAAAAACTATAGTTAATCCTTATACAATATACTGATTTATGATATAATATTAATTAATATATATAAGTGTTAAAGGTGGTGAAACTATTATGGACAATAAATTTAATCTATCTGATAAAGAAGAGCAAATGCTAGAAACTATGTGGAGGGAAGGTAGGCCACTTACAAGGTCGGAAATAATCAATTTAACAGAAAATAGAAGATGGAATGAAAGCTCAATTCATGTATTTTTAAATAGGTTATTAGCTAAGAAATCTATCAGAGCATGTGATATTGTAAAAACATCAACTAATTTTGGAAGAACTTATGAACCAACATTTTCTTCTGAAGAGTATGATATAGCTCGTCTTAAACAGAATTTTGAAGACGTAGATCCTGAGAGTTCTACAATTTCTAACTTTCTTTCATTCATTGTAAAGTCAAAAGGTATCAATGAAAAAAATATTAAAGAATTAGAAGATATAATTAAAGATCATAAAGATAAGTTATAACTGCTAAAGGGGGGCGTAACATGCAAATTACTTTTTTTTCGTTTGTAATGTCCTTATTGTGGTTTAATTTATATATTGTAATTATAAATATTTTTAGAAAAAATGATAAATTTATTATTTCTTTTAGTACTTTTCCGTTAATGTTTTTTATGTCTTTAAGTGTATTTAGGCTAATATTTAACTTTGAAATTCCAGGTTCAACGGTTATTAAATCAAAAGATTTTTTCCCCGTAATTTACACTTTTATTAGAAAACCATTACACTTTAACGGTTCTAGAATTAAAATATTTCAAATGCTTGCTTTTATATGGATGTCGATAGCTGTAATACTGCTAATTAATAATATTGCTAAGTATATTATATTTAAAAAAAACTTAGAAAAACTAAATGATAATTCTAGTAAAGAAAATGATGATCTATTTCATAAAGTATTAAAACAAACAAAAATGGAAAATAAAATTAAAATAGTCCAAAATGAAAATATTAATTCCCCATTTATAGTGGGAGTTTTAAAGGCGAAAATTTATATCCCAAATATTGATTTTTCAAAAGAGGAACTTGAATATATTACTTTACATGAAATAAATCATTTTTTAGAAAAAGATTCTTTAAAGAAGATTTTAATACAAAGTATTAAGTATGTGTTTTGGTGGAATCCTTTCGCACATTTATTTGCGAATAATTTCAATCATATACTAGAGATACAATGCGATCTAAAAACTACAACTAGTTTTTCAGATGATAAAAAAATAAGATACTTAGAATCTATAACTAAAATTATTAAAAATTCAACAAACAATATTATAGAACATAGTAGCGTAGCTAATCTTTTAAATATAGAAGACATAGATTCTTTAAAACAAAGATTTAGAATAGTTTTAAATTACAAAGGAAAAAGAAATTTATTTAATATATTTAACATTGGAATATGTTTTTTAGCTTTATGCCTTTATATATCATCATATTTTATAATAATACAGCCTTATTATAATCCAAATAATAATGAGATATATCAAGAAGAAAACATAAACAATTCTTTTATTATAGAAAAATCAAATGGTGGTTATGACATTTATATAAATAATGTTTTTAAATATAACATAGAGAGTTTAGACAATTTAAACGAAGATTTGCATGACGTACCTATTTATAAAGAAGAGGAGGATTAAAAATGGCAAGTAAAATAAAAAAAGTTTTACTATATGTAATCTCATCAGTTTTAGTGTTCAGTAATGTACCTATTACCGCATATTCTGTTTCACAACAAACAACTTCTAAAGCGAGTATTATAGTACCCCAGGCTGAACAAGTTAGTTGGTATTATAGAGATGTTCCAGGTGGGAAACAAAAAAGACTATGGTCACATACATATGGTCATTGGATAACAGCTTGGATATGGGTTTAGTATTAAGTAATTTTAATTGATTGAGGATTCTCCTTGTATTATTGCACAAATAGTGATATGATATTTAATAATACTAAACATCATATCACTATTTGTCTTTACAAATTTATATATATGATTATTGATGTTGGTAAAATATATTATAAAGGGGAAATTTAAAATGAAAAAGAAATTGTCATTATTGTTATCGCTAGTATTATTATTTACTATTTTACCGTTCAATTTGGTTAATGCTGAAAATTTTGGTGATGAAACAATTATAGTCAATGAATACAAAGCTTTAAAAAAACTTAATAAAGAACTAGAGGAATTTGAGAAATCAAAAGGTGATATAAAACCTCTTCTTGAAATTGAAGGTTATTCAGAAAAAGATTTATATATTATAAAAAATTATAAAGAAGTTTATAAAAATAAAATAGAAAATCTTAAAAATAAAGATATAGATGCTTTGAAGTATTTAGGATATGAGGAAGATCAGATAGATGCTATAAAAAATTTTGATGGCAGCGAAGAGATGATTATGAGATCATCTAGTAGATTAAGCTTAACAACTGGAATTAGAAATCATGAATATAATTCCAGATACGATGAAACAACAGCCCAATTAAATATAGATTTTAGATGGTTAGGTAGCCCTACTTATGAATTCAAAGATATTTTGGCAATTGTTTGGAGTGATGATTATATTGTAGATACAAGAAGATCACTTTTAGAAGTGGAATATATAAATGAACATTACAGAGAAGAAGAATCTGAATCATATGACATAGAATATAAAGGATTAAATAAAGCACATTTTGAATTTCCAAAACAAATAAGTAAAAGAATATCAGGCGGGGTTAGAGGTTATTCTATAAGTCGAGGAGGAGGCGTTATATATTTTTCTGATATAGAACGTATTTCAAGAATTAGAACATATAGTGCCTATGGATATAATACTTTGCGATTTAATCCAAATTTCTCCATTGACTCAAGTGGTACCTATGGCCTTGGGATAAGTTTTAGTTGGGGAGTAGACGAATTAGATAATGATTTCCAATATAACTATTTAAAATAATATACAATAAACTGTTGTCCTAATGATAGTCCAAAATTTTATAGTTATTTTTATTGGACTTCATTAGGATAAAAAAATTTCATACCATGTTAAAAACAATTTGATTTCAAAGATTGATTTTAACATGGTATAATATAATTAAAAGGTGATTATTATATGAACGATAAAGAAAAAACATTGGAAGAGCATAAATATAGATTTATAAAGAAATTATTAAAATCATTATTATATACTTTTTTAATATTCTTTTTTACAATTTTTGTAGTATTATTTATTATTGAATTAGTTTTTGGTAGCAGTAGCGATACTTCTGTCATTATAAGTTTTTGCATAAGTATCATTTTTATAATATTTTACTGTACAATGTCTATTGTGGATGAAATTAAAAAGATAAAATAAGGATTATTTCTTTATATTCCTGAGTTTGACACAAATGTAATTATGACAAACTCAAGATGTTCTGTTAAGTAGTTGGTTTTACTAGGGTAGAGTATGTTTTTATACTCTGCCTTTATTATTTTTAAAATATAGATTTGTCATAGTGTGGCATATGATGTATTTATGTC
>JADWMM010000043.1 GCA_015978205.1 Alkaliphilus sp. NP8
AAGTTATTTACAGACTCTTCTATAGCAATTTTAATTACATTGTTTTTTATATTTCAAGGTAGATATTTAATTTTTACTCCAATTCAAATAGGTGTTATTATATTAGTCAGAATGTTTTTCTTAAGAAAAGAAGAAATTGTTGAGTCTTTTTCGTTGTTAATTTTATTATACATAGGAAATCTATTAGAATATCATTATATTATAATACATTATTTTGAGTATATTTTACTTTTATTTTTTTTAGTTTTCCTAATTTATAATATTTATTCTAGTTCATCTACTAAAAAAGTAACAGAAACAATTATAATTATATTAGGTGTAGTTATCTTTTTATCTATAAATTTTTATAACAGTAACAATAGACTTTTTAAAGATCCTCAACTCCATAAAACAGTAAGTACTAAATATGAGTCTAAATTTATAGGAGAAGAATCAAATTTAAGAGAAGTAGATGAAAGATTAAACAGAATTGAACATTTAGATATAGGAAATAAGTGGAGTATAAGAAGTTTAGATGGAATAGAAAATCTTTCAAACTTAAAAGATTTAGATATAAGCAGTCAATATAAATTAATTGATTATAGTAACTTAAAACAACTTGATAATCTTGAAGTACTATTTATATCTGATCCTCATATTGATTTTAATATAAATATTCTTCCAGAATTAAATAAATTAAGAAGAATTTATATAAGTTTATATGGGGATCAAATGTTAAATGATAAAATAATAGATTTAAAAAACCTTCCAAACTTAAATAGCTTTTCTTTTACTAGTACTTATAAAGATAATCCTTTAACTATAGATATAAGTAAAGCACATAATGTTGAAAGCATAAATGTTTTAGGAAATGTACAAGAAATAATAGGATTAAAAGAAGCTAAAAACTTAAAAGAAGTAAGGATTTATCCTGATGAAATGAATTATTTAGAAGAAATAAAAAAACTAAGACCAGATATAGATATAAAGTAAATATATACTTAATTTATAATTAAATTTGTGAGGTGATTATTTATTAAAAGGAAAAGATTTTTTTCGCTAATATTAATATTTACTATTGTAATGACTTTAGTTGCTTGTTCAGACAAGTCAGATTCACTTAAACTTTTAACGAAGGAAGGGATTATGCCATACGAATTATCGGAAAGTGAGAAATATATATTGCAGTCTTTTGGGATGGAAGGTAATTCACAAATTATTTCTTTTCATGCACCAGAAGATGCAATAACTTTAAATGTAAATGTTTATAGACTTGAAGGAGGTAAAAATTGGAACAGTAGTAGTGGTGGAGCTATTTCAATAGGTACAGATAGAGAGCCTATGGAGCAATTAACTGGAACTTTTACAATGCAACTAAAAGAAAATTATTCGATTGATTTCAATATAAATACTAGTGGAAGAGCTTCATATAAAACAGATGAAATCATACTTGATACAGAAATAATGACATCTACTAGAAGCTTTTTAGAAGAGTTCCAAAAGATAGAAATCAATAAAGAAATTCCTGTTGCACTAATGGTTTATGATAGTGGCTCAAGCATGAGAAATTATTCCCTTCAAGACTATTTTACTCCATCTGAGTTTGATGGAATGGATTTAGTACAGGTAGTTACATTAACCTTTACTGATAAAGAATTTTAGATTTTATATTTACTGATCTTAAGAGGGCACGGAACTCAAGTAATAACTTTAATACTTTTGATAAAGGAATTTGAAAGAATAAATAACAGATACTTCGATAGCGGTTATTTTTCTTTTCTTTCCAGCAATTGTTTTTATTGTAAGTGGTATTTTACGGATGTATGCACATTAGATTCACAATGCTAAATAATTGATAGATGTAATTCAAAAATATAAGCAGAATGATTCTGTTTTATTAGGGGGAATAAAATGAAGAAAATGATTTTAGGGGCACTATTTTTTGGTGTAGGATTTGTTGGTGTGTTAGCATTATCAATTGTAGCTGCTTTTAATCCCTGGAGCTATAATGGGATTGGAGGACTAAGAGGTTCTTTATTGGGTACAGGAATGATGTTTCCATTTATATTATTTTTTGCGATAGGAGTAGTTGGAATTGTAATTTGTGTATATGAAGCATATATAAAAAAATAGTTATTAAACTGCAGTTGTTTCAAATCATCTTTTAAATGTGTAATAACTAAAAACAGAATATTTTACTTTAATATCGTATTATTCAGAAATGAATTTTACGGTATTTTTATATCATATTACAAGTACTAAATACAGCTGTATATAATGAAATTTATGTGACACAACTATTAAAATTTAAAATACGAACAATGTTCTTTGAAAACCCAATAATACGGTATTGAAAAATAAAAATATTTACCATATAATGCAAATAAACTGATGATATATGCTATAATCTTCATATAAATAAATTGAAACAGTAGAATGATATGAAACAAAGATTATTTTCATTATGGAAAGATGGGATAAAGATATGATATCAATTTTAGGTGCTTTAGTATTTGGTATAGCCACAATAATATATGTTCTGCTAGCACTAGGATTTCCGTTAGGTGAATTTGCACTCGGTGGTAAATATAAGGTAATGCCAATACAATTTAGGATAGTATGCGCTATATCTGTTTTAGTTCAATTGTTTGCAATAGTAATCATTTTACAAGCAGGAGGTATTATACCGCTTTTATTTTCATTGAAGGCTACAAAAATGATTTGTTTTTTCTTTGCTGCTTATTTGTCATTAAATTCTATAATGAATGCATTATCTAATAGTAAAAAAGAAAAATTTATTGTTACTCCTCTATCTATAATAGCAACAGTATGTTTTTGGATAACAGCATTTAATGCATAACATAATAGTCAGAACTAAATATTTTGTTTTAATACCGTATTATTCAGAAATGAATTGTACGGTATTTTTTTATGTCATATTTCAAGATTTAGATACAGTTGCATATAACGAGTAGTGTTCTTTAAAAACTGAATTACAGTATTGAAAAATTAAGAATTAACTATAATAATATAGAAAATATGGTATAATTTGCTTATTAGATTAATTATATTAGGAGGAAAATGTGTATTGGAAAAAGGAGGTCAAATAGTGAAAAAAAGATTTATATTTATTACTTTAATCATAATTTCATTATGTATTTTTACTTCGTGTATAAAGCAACAAAACAAAATTGAGGTTTATAGTTTTAGTGGAGAAGATGAAAGTATATCAATAAACAATGGATTAATTATAGTGACTGATGATTTAGAAAAATTCATTGGAGGAGATTTATCTTTTAAGGGTGAAGAACCATCCGATATTAAAGATTATTTTGAAAAATTCTTTTTTTACAAAAGTGGAGATAAACATACTATTTTAAGCAATGTTATAACAGTAGAAGGCACTGTTACAGGTCATTCTATTTCTTCAGAACTTGGTTCAACTAGTAGCGAAAACTTGTTTTATGGTAATAATTTAGATTTAATAAAGGAGTCATTGAATTTTTCATTAAATGGAGAGTTGATGAGTGGAGAGAAGTTTGAATATAATCTAGTTCTTGATATGCAAAAGGTTTATTAAACTAAAATATTTACAATAATACTTATAGATGTTGCACATTAGATGAAAAAGACGACATAGTAACATTCAGTGTAAATACAGAAATTTTATGATCACGTGCAGGAATTAATAAAAAATTATAAGGAGGTAGTTCTGTGAAAAAGAAGATAATATTTTCAATTTTAACAATTATGATGTTACTCATCTTGGTGGCTTGTTCGGCTAGCGAGGAGGAGTATAGAGAATATGCTAATGAGTATATTACTTTTAATTATCCAGCTGATTGGAATATACGCACTAATCAGTATGATAACAACGAATCAATCCTTATCGAAAAAAACTCTAACGACAATTCTCAATTTGCATTTGGAATTTCTTTGGAAGTTATGGGAGATGTAAAAAATGAAGATGAAATTAATAAAAAAATAGAAGATTCTTTTAAGGATTTAATGAAGGGTATTGAAGAATCAGAATCAGGTCAAGTAATTTCATATGAAGAAACTACTATAGACGGAGAATGGGCTAAAAGGTTACAGCGAGAAGTCAAACATCCAGACATTCAAATTGAGCAAATTTACCTTATCTTAAAGCAAGAAATGTCTTCATATAAAGAAGTGACAACATATCTGGAGCAATATAAAGATGCTAAAGCATTTATAGATGAAATTAAAGATAACCCAGATAAATTGGAAGAACTTGATACTATATTAGAACAGTTAGATGATAAAAGTGTAGTGGAAAAAAGTCTTGTTAATAGCACAATTAATAAAGCAAGAAATAGTCTGAATGAAAAAAATAATTTTGTATTGAAAGGATTTGATCTAGGGTCATATAAAGAGAATGTTAGATTAAATATACTTTTTAATAGTAATGATAAAGAATACAATGATTTAATTCAAATCATTGAAAAAATATTGGATTCTATAAAGTTTAATATCTAATATTATTTGAAAATTAGTTACGCACTTTCTGTTAAATGTGAATTAGATGAAAAATGTGCAATAAAAAAATAGTATATAAGTTGAAAATTATTAAAGAGGGGAGAAAATATGAGAAGAATTACATTTATACTTGTCATTTTTACACTTTTTCTAACCGGATGTAATAATGAAAATATTATACTTAATTATGAGGGTAAAAGCATAAACTGGGAAGTATCTTATAAAATTGATGGAAATAAAAAATCACACGAGAGTTACTATATATTTAAATATGTTGGCACTGATAATAATTATAAAACAAAGGTACTATACTCAATTGATGGACCTAAAGAAGGAGAAACTGGTGAATTTACACTTAATAATACAAATGAGCATACTGGTAAAATGAAAGTAACTGGGGGCATACCCAGCGTGTCGGATAGAGATATAAAGGTTGAGATAGTATGGAATGATAGAACAGAAATATTAACTCTAAAAAGAGTCAAATAAAAGGTGTTTTATTTCGTAGTTTCTATTAAATGTGTAATAACTAAAAACAGAATATTTTACTTTAATACCGTATTATTCAGAAATTAAATTTACGGTATTTTTTATGTTATATTACAAGTACTAGATGCAGTTGCATCTAATGAAATTTATACGACACAATTATTAAGATTAACAACACAAATAATGTTCTTTGAAAACTGAATAATACGGTATTGAAAAATAGAAATATCATATAACAATATAGAAAATATGGTATAATTTGTTTAATAGATAAATCAGATTAGTTTTATTATGTGAATCAAGGAAATTTATATAATCTAGTGATAGGAGGTATTTAAGCATATGAGAAGATATATAGCAATTCTAGTATTGTTCTGTTTATTGATACCATTAAGTGCATGTAAAAACAGCAGTATAAATGAGATGAATGATATCGGAGTTAACAAAAATATAATCTCACAAAGGGGTTTTAATGTAAGCTCCGATTCTACGGTACTTGACACATCAGCAAAGGGAACAGTATTTATCAAGGAATTAGAAGGAAAGCCTGAAGAGGCGCAGATTGTTGCTTTTATTGAAATAGACCCCAATGATTGGGGTGGTGTCAGTTTTTATATTACAAGTGACTGGAACATTTCAAATATAACAAGTAGTTATCCAGGAAATGAATCTCAAATGATACCTACGGATTATATAGACACATGGACTACAGCAGCCCCTGAAACTGAATGGAGTCAAAGGATTGAAATTGGTAGAGACCGAAATTATTCGTCAACAATAGGCGGCACAGGAACAATTGTGATTGATTTGTTTCTTGATAAGGAATTTGCACATAAGCTAGAGACTTTCAATATCATGGTTGCAGTTGGGTCTAATGAAAAAGAGGGTGTAAAGGTAGTTGAGACGGATAGTACTCGGATATCTATACCACTAACGAATGACTAATAGAATAAATAGAACAAAGGGTACATACACTTTTAATTTACGACGCATCATTAGAATTAGATGTATCAACGATAAAAGTAAATAATTATTTAAAATACCGTATTATTTAGAAATAAATTTGCGGTATTTTTATGTTACATTATAAGATTTAGATATAGTTTCATATAACCAAAAAGGTTCTTTGAAAGCTGAATAATACGGTATTCTAAAATAGAAAAGAAATGTGCTATAATAATTTAGAAAAGATACAAGCTTTTTTTCTCAACTTTGGTTTGAGTATGTAGAATTAAAACCTTGAGGAATTAAGAAAAAACAAATTTTTTTTATGTTTTATTGATTATATTAAATTAACTACCAATTTTGTATGTTTACAAATATTAAAATAGAAAGAGGTTTTTTATGGGATTTACTTTAGCTCACCCAGCCGCTGTATTAGAGATGGTAAATAATAATAGAAAGTATTATAATAATGCAGCATTGATAATTGGATCAATGGCTCCAGATTTTGAGTATTTCATTTTTTTTAAACCTAAAAGTATTATAGGGCATAAATTAGTAGGATGTCTAACTCTAAATTTATCTCTTGTTTTTCTAATTTATTTTTTGTTTTATAACTTTATTAAGAATCCTCTTATACTCCATTTACCTAAGCAAGTTAGCAAAAAATTAGGAGGTATATATAGAGATACTATTAATTTGAAATCTCCTATAGATTATGTTGTTTTTATTTTTTCAGCTTTATTTGGCATGCTTACTCATATAGCTTGGGATGGATTTACTCATAAGGGAGGATTTTTTGTAAATAGTTTCAGTATATTAAATAATAAAATATTTGGAATTTATATTTATAAATTTTTACAGCATGGATCGACTTTATTAGGTATTATTATAATAGTAGTATATATTAAGAGCTTAAAAAATACAGATGTTATTAAGGTTAATTTAGGTTCAAAGATTAAATATTGGGGCTATATATCCATATTATCGTTATTCATATTATTAAGTACATTTTTATTTATCCCAAACTTAACAATTGGAGTATTAGTTGTTTCCAGCATGAACTCATTATTTTTATCTATACTAATAGTATCTATATTATATTTTAGTAGTTGTAAAAATTAGAAAAGGAGGCACAAATAATGAAAGGAACACCATATGATTACAGTGATAAAAGAGTTAGAGTATACTCAATATGGATTTTATGTAAATATTGCTATTCAACAGATACCATCTGTAATTTATGATTTGACTACAGAAAATATAGCTATATATTCTGTAGAAAGAGAAAAATAAAATAATGTTATATTAAAATAGAACAATTTATATTTAAATTCATAATATATATTACAATCACTACTAGTTTTAAAACATAAGAATTTGGTATTTTTAAACATTTTAAAAATAAAAAGGTAGGTGTAATGTATGAGTGAATGTGTTGAAAGTATTGGTGATGTAGGAAACAATAAAGGATGTAATAATGGTGTTCTTGGTATATTTGGTAAAGATACTTCGTTACTATTTTTCTTCTTGTTATTAGTGATTATTTTCTGTAACTGTGGTATTTTCAAGAAAGATAGTAGTGAGCTACTTTTCTTCTTCTTGTTACTTGTTATATTATTTGGAGGCGGAACATTATTTAGGTAGTAAAAAGATAGGTAAATAAGGGTAGAGCTTAAGCTCTACCCTTATTTGTTATGTTTGAAATCGTCAAACAAATTTTATAAAGAACATTATTCTTATCAATAATCTATTTATTTAAACAATTATAATCAATCTTCTTCTCCTTCTTCTTCAAATAAAATAGCAATTCTCATAGCATGCTTAGCTTCACCAGTACGAGTGTTAAAGAATAAATCTTGTAAATACTTATTAGGTGCCATTAAATATTCTTTACCATACTTTTCATAATCCTTTGTTTCAGCTAGTACTCTTATTTTTAAAGCATCTTCATAATCTTCAATTACAATTGGGTCTAATGGTTTGGGAATAAAGTGTCTTCCAGTTATCATATAATATGCTCTTTGAAAATTTTTTGCATGCTTAGCTTCATCCATACCGAACTCAATTAGTATATCTTTTGCTCTTTCAGTAGGAGCCAGCTCAGCTAATGCATAGTAATACGCAGAGTCTTGTAATTCGTCTTGAATATACTCTTCTAATCTTGGAATTAAATCCATATAGTAAGCATTACAGTTATTTGCATAGTTTGAATAATTATTGTTATTATAGTTGTTATTTGGATAATAATTATAACTTCTATACATTTTTATTCACCTCCCTAACATAATAATATTCTAATTATATAATGGAAGTGACATTGATAATTACAATAATTTCACAAATTATACGAGTATATTTTGCTATAGTAGTTCTTCTAAATAAGTTTCTTTTTATGAAGATAGTAAATTATAATAAATCCAATAACAATAAAAGCAAAAGTACTTAGAGCTTGTTGCCATAGATTCATATTTGCCCCTCCATTCTTTATTAATACTTATTAATTAGAAAAATGTGGATATAATATTAAAATCTAAAATATAAATAAATTTACTAAATAGTATTACTACAAAGTAAATATATATACATTGGAGGTTTATTAATGAAAGTAGCTACAGATGTTAATCAAAGAACTTGGCAACATCTTATAGGTTTGTTTTTATTTGGAATTTTAACCTTTTTAGTATCTTATGTAACAGGGAAAAATCTAAAACTTGCAAGAATACTTCAAGGTGAAGCTGAAGTAGTAATTAAAGATGGACGTATATTAGAAAAAAATCTTGAAAAATTTCATTATACAATAGATGAGCTTCATCATTTGTTAAGAAAAAAAGATGTATTTAATATAGATGATGTAAAATATGGAATACTTGAAACTACAGGAGAAATTAGTGTAATTAAGGTATCACATAAAAATAATGTAACTTTAGAAGATTTGAATATGTTAGGAAGTCAGGATGATATTAAAGCGGAAGTAATCGTAACAGGAAATATAATTTATGAAAATCTAGCAAAGAGAAATTTAACAGCTCAATGGTTAATTGATCAATTAAAGATGTATGGTATATCTGATGTTAGACAAGTTTTTTATGCTAATTTAGATGATGATAATAAGTTGTATGTAGATAAATATACGGATAATGTAAAAGAAAATTAGTAGATAGATATGAAAGCTACTTTATTTTAATATTATATAGCGTAATAATTAATATAGATAAGTTTTTAGAGCTAGATATGATATCTAGCTTTTTGTGTGCTCAGTATATTTAATAATTAATATAAAAAAACACTTGACTTTTAATGACTACAATTGTAGACTGTAAATAGAAACTACAATTGTAGTCAAAAGGAGGTGAAAAAATAAAAATGATAAAATCAGTACAAATATCAGATGCGGAATGGGAAATTATGGATTTACTATGGAGTGAAAGTCCCCAGACATCTAAAGATATCATAATTAAAATCCAAAAACATAATGAATGGAAGCCTACTACAGTTAAAACTCTTATTTCTAGATTAGTGGATAAAAACATACTAAATTATAATAAAAAAGGAAAAGTATATTATTATTATCCAATAATAGAAAAAGAAGAATGTATCAAAATTAAAAACAAAAACTTTTTAAGAAAGTTTTATAATGGTGGTTTAAAGGCAATGCTTGCTAGCTTCCTTGATATGGAAGAGTTATCAAATGAAGATATTGATGAGCTAAAGTCAATTTTAGAACAAAAGAAAGATTAAAGGAGAAGTTTTTATGTTACATGCATGTGTAATATTATTCTACAAGTTGTTTGAGATTTCATTAAAGTCAAGTTTTCTAATATTAGCTATTATGATGATAAGAAGAGTATTTTCTTGGAAAATAGGTGCTAAGAGTCAATATTATTTATGGCTTATGCTTATAATTAGATTAACTATACCTATTGTTCCTAATAGTAGTTTTAGTTTTTTTAATATACTTACAAAAACAAAACCAGGTTATGTTTTAAAAAACCATTCCTATATATATGATCAAAAATATATTGCAGATTGGCTTAATACATCAAGTGAATTAGTAGGGTATAATACACATTCTTTCTCTTTTGAATATATTATGCCTATTATATGGATTCTAGGTGTACTTGTATTTACTACATACATGATGGTGTGTAATATTAAATTTAGGCATACTTTGCAAAATTCCAAAACACCAGTGAATGAACAAATTGAGAAGGTCTTTATAGAGTATAAAAAGAAACTTAATATAACCACATCATTAGAAATTAAGAAAAGTAACATTATTAACTCTCCGTGCTTGTATGGATTATTGAAACCATGTATTTTTATGCCGAAAGACATAGAAAAAAGAGTTGACAGTGATGAGCTAAAGTTTATCATTACTCATGAATTAGCTCATTATAAAAGAAAAGATATTCTGCTTTATTTAATAATATATATGTTGCAAATTATATATTGGTTTAATCCATTTATTATATATGGACTTCATATAATGAGAAGTGATTGCGAAGCTGCTTGTGATGCTAAGGTACTTTCATTGTTTGAAAGAGATGAAAGGAAAAAATATGGATTGAGTATGATTCATTTATTAGAAAGAAGTAAACAAAAATCAAATGTTGTACTTACAACAGAGTTTGTGAATACTAAACAAAATCTAAAAAGGAGGATAAAAATGATAAAATTATTTAAGAAGAATTCATATAAAGTGTCTTTTTTAACAGTATTAGTGATTATACTAATGGGAGGGCTTTTTTTAACAAATGCCAATTCTGAACCATATATAGACGATGAAAATATTGAACAGACACCACTGAAAGCAAATGGTGATAGTTTAGTTGAAGAAGAAGTAGTTTATGAAGAAATGATTTGGCCTGTTCCAAGTTCAAATAGAGTTACTGCTCCCTTTGGTAAAAGAATAAATCCTATATATAAAACCGAAATAAATCATACAGGTATTGATATTCCTGCTAAGTCTGGTGAATCTATAGTCACATCTGCAGATGGAAAAGTTGTTTACTCAGGGACAAGAGAAGGTTATGGAAAAACTATAATTATTGATCATGGTAATGGTTTAGCTACAATGTACGCTCACTGTTCCGAATTGCTTGTTGAAAAAGATGAAAAAGTGTTATCAGGAACACAAATTGCAAAGATAGGTAAAACAGGTTTAGCTACAGGCTCACATCTTCATTTTGAAGTAAGGAAAGATGGAGAAGCTGTTAATCCGCTAGATTATGTTAAAAATAAAGAGCAGTAAAAAAATCTATATGTAATATCTAGCTCAGATTAACGACAAAACCCACGATTTTCATCGTGGGTTTTAATATGAAATAAGATTTTAGAATGATAATTTTATTAAATTAATTCTTGTTTTTAGTTTTGCAGAGTTTAAAGCTCTTAAATATGACAACAATTGTATAATCGCAGCTTTCGACATTTTTATTATTGTTTATGTGCTAATATCATTAATGTGCGCACATAATATTTACAAAAATTTCAAAAAAGAAGTTTTAAACATTTTGCATAAAATAGAAGAATCGATAGATTCTAAGAAACAGTTCAGATAGCTGCTGTTTCAGCTACTTCTTTCGAATTATCCAATTCAATCGTTCTGGTAAATCCTTCAATATAGGCATTTTAGTAGCTTATTAAACAAGGCTAATATTTCACAGAGATTTACTCAGTTAATTAAATAATTTTTCTAAAAATATTATGTTAGGAGGTTGTATTATGAGTAGTTACTCATTTTTTGTTATTTTTGCATTTATATTTTATTACTTATTTAGAAAATTAGTAGATCCGTCTTTACCTATAAACCCCATAATATACTCGTACAAAGGTGCTGACGATGTAATCAATGCTATAGAAATGGCTATCGTTACGCTTTTTGGAGGTCTAATAGGTTATTTTATTTATTGGATAATACATTTAATTAGCTAAATTTCTATACTTTATATTGTGAGATATAATGAAAATACGAGTATTGGTCGTATTATCACGGCGATAGTAGAAATTAAAGAGAATGCTGAAAAGCCATTACTAGTAATATTGTGCTGTCTTGTAATGATCTTAGGGCTTATAGGTTATATATTAATAAGTGAATGGTTATTTTTAATAGTTGGATTTATAGGATTTATTTTAATACTTGTATTAGGATAAGAAGTTTAACTTATGACACTTCATTTATAAAATGCCAAGAATTTAAATTAAATTTTAAGTCATATCTTCTTTAGCCATACAACCTAAAGAAAGTAAGTTTATGTTTAAAAATCATGTTAAAATATATAATTTTGTTAGGGAAGACTTTTGTCTTCCCTAATTTTAGTTTGCTCTAAAAAAGCAAGAATTATCATCTGTTTATATGTAAATTGATTAGCTATGTCACAAATCCCTAATAATTACCGTTATAATAGTGAAAGTCGACTTTTAGTTTAAAGAAAGGGGAAACAAATGGATGAAAATAGTTTAAGTCAGAACTTTAATACTGGTGGAGAAGATGAATTAGGTTATGCCATAGAGATGTATGGGCAGCAGCTTCTAAGATACTGCCATAATATTTTATGTGATTATACAGAAGCCCAAGATGCTGTGCAGATAACATTTATAAAAGCTTATAATAAAAGAAAAAGCTTTAAAGGTGGAACATCTCTATCAGCATGGTTATATCGGATTGCCTATACGACCTGCATTGATATATTAAGAAGAAAGAAATTATTGTTTTTTCTACCTAAGACACAAGCAAGTTATGATTCTAATGCTTTAGAAGATACCTTTATAGAATCAGATTTAAAAACAGCTCTTTTTACTTTATCTCCTGCTGAAAGAGGTTTGATTTTTAGTAGAGTTATTGATGAAAAAAGCTATGCAGAACTAGAGTCTATTTACGATGTTTCGGCTGTTACATTGCGAAAACGATATGAAAGAGCGAAGAAAAAGTTAGCAAAGGTATTAAAAGAAAATAACCCATACTACTTAAGATTGGAGGATATAAAGTGAAATATGATTCTGATGAAAAGCTTATAAAGAAAGCGCTGAGCACCATACATACACCTGAATATAATATTAAGGCTGAAGTAGAAGATAAAATAAAAAGTCAAAGACCTAAGATCTATTTAAAGAAGACTAAAACTGTTGTACTAGCAGTTTCATTGATTTTTATTCTTTCTATAGGGGTAGTAGCCGCCACTATTCCTAGTTTTAACAATCTTTTATCTATGGTAAGCCCTGATATTGGATTATTACTTCAACCTATTGGAGTTATTAGTGAAGATAATGGAATCAAAGTGGAAGTAATTGCAGCTATGAATGATGATGAAATGGCAGTTGTTTATTTTACAATGCAGGATTTAACAGACAATAGAATAGACGATACATTAGATATTTATAATTATTCATTTAATGGAGCTAGAATGTTTAATATTCAAGTTGTTAATTATGATGAATCAACAAAAACAGCAACATTGCGTATGCAAGCTAATGGTGGGAAAAAACTAAATGGTAAGAAAGTAAGCTTTCATATTGATTCATTTTTAAGTGATAAGATAGTATTTAATAAAGTTGATACTAAAATTGATTTTTCAAATATAATTAAAACCAATACACCACAAGTAACTCCTCTTGATATGAATAACATTCCAGGTGCTGGAGGAAATTCATATAAAGAATTTAAGTCAAGAGGTATAATAAATGTTTTAAAGCCAGACGAAATGAATATTGATATACCGAATATAGATTTTATGCATATTTCTAATATTGGTTATATAGAAGATAATTTTCATATTCAAACAAAATGGGTAGGAGATGGCATTGATGACCACGGATCTCTATACTTTGTTGATGCTTTAGGAAATAAGGTGAATAACTATTCAGCTAGTGTTACCTTTGGAATTGATGAATTAGGTAATACAGATTATGGACATGATTATATCGAATATATTTTTGATATGAATGATATAAATTTAGATGAAATAAAGCTTATGGGGGATTTCGTATCTGATAACAAATATACAGAAGGAAACTGGAAGACTACATTTAAACTTCAATCTGTTAAAGAAGAAAAACAAATTAGTTCCAATATTAAACTTGATACATTAACTATAAATAAAGTTTCTGTATCTCCAATTGGTATAACTTTATTATATAGTGGAAACACTGAAGAATTGCAAAAAGTGAATATAAAAGCTAATATGGTTGATGGGACTGTTAGAACTTTTGAATCATCTATTAGTTATGGTGAGATTGGAGAAACTAAACTTAAATTTATATCGTCTTTACCTTTAGAAGTATATAATGTTAAATCCTTGAGCATTGGTGAAAATGTTATAAATTTAAATAATTGAGATAGTAAAAACAATAAATACAAATTTAAATAGAGAATAAATTTTAGAATTAGTAGCAGTGAACCGTACCACAAATGACTGCGGTTTTTTGATTGTTTTGCAGATTATAGCCTAAGTGGAAGAGTTGATATGCCAACTGCAATATACTTTTTTAAAAATTAATGTAGTTTTAAAAAATACAATAAAATGTTATCATATAATGAGTGAATTAAAATTGAGAGGTGTGGAGGAATGTCTAAAGCAAGAATGATATTATCTAACGATAACATTAGAGATATATTTCAATTTCATTATGAAGTTAGAACAGAAATAGAAGAAAATCTTTCAGATGATTATTTCCTGAAGATAGATGATAAAGATGTATCGTTTATGAATAAAGAAAAATGGCTTAATAACTGTACAACACAGTTAAAGATGAAGCTTTTTCATATGACACTACAATCTATTTCTACAATGATGTTTGAAACATATATTGAAAAAAAGGAAATAACAATATCAGATAAGGTATATACTATGATTTATCCATATCATAGTATAATAAAAACAAAAGCATTTTATAAAGAAATAAAAGAAAAAATTAGACAATGTAATTTTATAGAAATTAAAAAGTCAATTCAAGAATTATATGTAGATTTAGTCTCTCTAGTTTCAAGAAAAAGTAGTGGCACAGAATTTACTCCTTTAAGTATTGTGCAATTTATGTTTGATTCGATGGAATATCAAGGAGATACTATAAAAAGCAAAAGACTTCTTGAACCTGCATGTGGTTCGGGAATATATTTATCTGAAGCTATAAAACGTTTATTGAGTACAAACAAGATGTCACTTAATGAAATTTTTGAGGTAATTGTCAATAGGCAAGCCATTACAGGATTTGATATTAATCCAATTAATGTATTCAGCACTAAACTAATTTTGACACTTGAAGTTATAGATTATCTAAATAGTATTGACGAAATAGATTTGGTAGAGCTGCTTAATAAACTCCCAATTTATTGTAGAAATGCTCTTCAACTTGATGATGGTAACTTTGATTTTGTTATTGGGAATCCTCCATATATTAGATTACAGAATTTATCTCTAGAAGAAAGAGACTATATAAAATCTAATTTTGAAAGTGCGACTGGTAGATTTGATACATATGTTTGCTTTATTGAGAAATCTATTAAAATGCTAAAGCCAAGGGGTAAGCTTTCACTCATAACAAGTAATAAATACTTTACTACAAATTACGGTAAAGGTATTAGAGGATATATTGCTGGTAATTTTGAATTGGAGCTAATATTAGATATGCATGACACTAAATTCTTTGAAGCTTCAGTATTACCTGCTATAATTACTGGTCATAGAAAAGATAAACCATCAAATAAATTAATTGCATATTTCCATATAAAACAAGATAATGCCAATAATAAGATTTACAAAGAAGAAAACATTTTTGATGTTATCTTATCTACTAGAATGAGTAATGAATACCAGAAAGATTATTACAAGATAAACAATGGAAGATTTGATATGTTAGTTGAGTTTGTACATTCCAATGAACAACTTCCTAAAAATGGTAAGCAATGGAATTTTGGATCTCAAGAAGACATTGAAATTAAAGCTTATATTGAAAATCAAAATGTTGAGCTTTTAGGAAGTATTGCAGAAGTATGTGTTGGAATAAAGACCACAGCAGATGATGTTTTTGTCAAGCCAATGACACATGAATTTGTAGTGCGGAAAGATTTTGAAAATGAAGTAATTTATCCATTAATTCAGAGTCAAAATGTAGAAAGATGGAAAATTCAGTGGAGTACAGAAAATAATAAGGATAGATACATATTGTATCCTCATGAAGATATAAACTCAAAAATGGTAGCTACAGACCTAGACAAATATCCAAATGTCAAAAAGTATATATATGATAATGAAATGAGACTAAAACAGAGAACTTATTTGATGGAGAGCAATACTAGAAAATGGTATGAATGTTGGGTACCTCAACATCTTTCCAAGTTCAAACAACCTAAAATAGTAACTAGTGATATCGTGTCGTCAAATTCATTTGCTTTAGATTTGGAAGGAAGATTATGTCAAGGAAATACGTTTTTTATTAATTTAAGGAAAGAGTTCTTAAATGAAATACAATATCAACAAACAGATTATTTAAATTTTTTATTAGGTATCTTAAATTCTGAGGTTATGGAATTTTATCAAAAATCTATTAGTGGTTCATTATATTCTAAAAAATATAGATATACTACATCTAATCTAAATAGGTGGGTCATCCCTAAAATAACTGAAGAAAATAGAGTATTGGCTGATAGAATTATAAGAATTGTTGAAGCGTTGAACGAAAATCATTCAAATCATACAAATTATGAAGATGAATTAAATAATATTGTCTATGATCTATATAATATAGACGAAGATGCAAAAATACAAATAAAATCTTTTATAAAAACAAATCGTTAGGATATTTCCTAACGATTTGTTTTTAAGGATAGATTAATCAAAGAAATAGGGTGGTAAAGGTATCTGTAACTTTTTATTAATTTGCTTTCCTAACATCTGAGGAAACCTATTAAAAAAACATTGACCAGAGGTGATATAAAAGTGAGTTAAATTTACCATACCATTACTAATGTTAGCAAAGAAAATAGCATATCTAACATCTAAAGGTCTAATTTGATTGTTGTTTAATTTTGGCATATCTAGAACATTTTCATCATCAGGCTTTATAGCACCTAAGTCAATCGTTGGTGATGTTTGCAATTTTACTTCTAATAGTTGGTGTCTAATATCAGGAAATTGACCATTATCTCTATAATTAGAATAGCCTAATTCTTGGCATATTAGGCGATGCAATTCGGCACCTCTATTCCTTTCTTGGTCAAAACCTGTATCTACAAAACTTTTACCAACAAGTTTACTTAATTTACAATAAATAGATTCAATTGAGAGGATTCTATTTGCTTCTGGTAAGCCTGCTGGATTTGAAAGAGTTAAGTCTACCGACTCTTTTGCTAGTGATTTTAGAGTCTCTGTATCAGTGCTTACTAGCTCAGCATTTTTACTATTAGGCTTAAGTATAGCTTGATATTTAGAGGTTAGTTTGCCAGTTGTATCCAATACTGATAGTTCTGCACCATTAATAACTTTTATTTTTGAAATTATATCACTATCACTTACTTGAATTAAGACATATCTTCTACTAGGTGAAATTTCTTCATTCCAAATTTGAAGATTGTTCGATTTCTGAATGTAGGTATCAAAATTCTGTCCAATAAACCTAGGATTAGTTTTTTTGAATGACTTGGGAATTGGATATCCAAGTGCTATGCAAACTTTCTCTTTAACTACTTTAGAACGAGTTCTTAACGGTAGTCCTTCTAAATTAACTCCTACGAGTGCATTGTTAAGTAAACTTTGCAATTCACCACTTGGAATCCAAAAGTTTGGATCTCCTATTTCAACAGCGTCATAAATACTTAGATTGTTATTTTTAATGTTATTTACATAGAAATTGGTACTGCTATTTAAAATCATTACCTATACCCCCTTTAATTACTTAAATAACTCAAATATTTCAATATCTAATGCACATGCAATTTTCTGGATGTTATCTAATGATATACTTCTCTCAGCTCTTTCAACGGCACTAATGTAGGTTCTATGTAGACCACTGATTTCAGCTAACTTTTCTTGACTTAAATTCTTCTCAAGACGATATTTGCGGACATTTGAGCCAAATAATTTTTTAATATCTTCCATAATTAGACAACCTCCTATATAAGAATTTTAAGTAGTTGTATTCAATAAGTCTACAGACAATAAGTTACATCTACAAAGTGATAAAGGATATTGTAATAAAAAAAATTAGTAATTTACAAAGTTTTATATTTACTAGTTTAAATATTATGGGGAAAAGTGGTACAAAATTAGTGAAAAATTGATAACTTTAACAAATTACTATATAAGTAAATATTAATAAGAGGTGAAGATAGGATGGAAAATATCAATACAAGTAATATAATTCAAGAGGATAATCTGATAAGCTATCAGTTCTTTGGCTCAGATGATCCATTTGTGTACTTTATATCAGAAGAAGAACAATTAGATTTAATAAGGCGAAATAAAAATTTTATAATATCAATTTCAAGACCTACTGAAAAAGTAATAAGAGAAGCATATGCAGGAGATGAAGAAAGGATAATGAAGATAATACAATATAATAATAGATATACGTATCTTAACGAGCTTACAGAGGAGGAGCAATTAACTAAAGTTATTAAAGATGAAAGGTTAATAGAATATATTGACAATCCTACTGAACGACTTCAATTAGCTGCATTAGAAAAAAGCAATAATGCAGTTAGATATATAAGAAATCCAACAGAAGAGGTACAAAGAATAGCAATTAGTAATGACCTGGATACATTAGCAGATCTCAGATTCATAACCCCTATTGAGAAGACAATTGAAATATTAAAAGAAAAGCTATCATATTCACGAGTAAAAAAAGCTTTTATTATTGAGTTCTTGCAGTGTACTTTTATCATAGGAGATAAAATGGAATTTATAAATAGATATGGTAGTAAAAAAGCTAAAAGAGTAGCAATGGAATTACATTTATCTGTACTAGAAATGGTGACCAAAGAAGGTCAAGTTATGTAATGAAACATACTAAGTGAGAGAGGTTCTCTCTTAGTGTGTTTTTTTGCTTAAAAGATTAAATATGTGTCATATAAAAGATAGTTCTAAAATGAATCTAATGTAAAAATAAGTATATATCATAATATTGATACAATAAAGTCATTTTGAAGGAGGTGGCATAGTGGGGGAAGGTAGAAAAAAGTACCTTAAGAACAGAAGCAATCTTTTCAGATGATAAGGAACATAGGTTTTTATTAAGAAAAGAGTGGGATAAAAGAAAGAAAAAAGTAATGGTTATCATGATCAACCCGAGTTCTGCTGACGAATTACTTGTTGATCATACTACTATGTATGTAATCAACAATCTCTCTAGACTTGAATTTGGTTCGGTTGATATCGTAAATATATTTTCAAAGATAGATACAAAAATAAGCACAAAAGGAAATATGGAAGAATTAATAGATGAGGAGAATGATACTGAAATCTTAAATTCTGCTGAAAAGGTAGATAATATAGTCATTGCTTGGGGGAAGGTGGGAGATAATAATAAGAAGATAAAGGAAAGACAGAGGGAAATATTGAAACTATTAGAACAGTATAAAGAAAAGTTATTTGTCATTGCAGATTCAATGGGAAGACAAGGATACCATCCCCTTGCTCCACAGATTAGGCACAGCTGGGAGCTGAAAAAACTGGAACTGGAGCAAACGGAAAAAGACACAAAAGAAGAAAAGAAATAGTCCAAGAGAGCCATTAAAACAGCTCTTTTGGGCTTTTTCGTGTCCAAGAGCAGAAAAGTAAACGATCTAAACATAAGACCAAAAACAGAAAAGAGACAAGGAGTACCTTTTAAACAACAGAAAAAGATACTGTTTACTAATAAAATAATGAAGGGAGTAAAATATAATGATAAAAATAGCTCATACAGAAGAAACAACAAGTCTAAGGTTGCCAAATGAAGTGATAAAAGTAATTAAAGATGTAGCAACTATTCTAGATAATGAATATGGAGTTGACCGAGATGTAGATGGAGGTGATGGAGGGTATATATTAGTCATAGAATCCCAAGAAGAGCTTGAGCAATTAAAAGACATCTATATAGATATTGATACAGTTATTGCTGAGTATGTAGATGAAATAGAAATAGAAGGTAGAGAAAACTGGACAAACAGTTTAATCCTTTGTAACAACGATTTTGGAGTAACTCTGATAATGCCATTAATAATAACACCAGATAATTTGAAAAATGAAATTATTAAATAAAGCCTAAGGAAGTGATTATAGCTTTCTTAGGCTCTTTTTGTATGGAATTTTACAAGAAAGTATTCATTGAATAATACAGAAGATAAATCAATAAAAAAGAGTTAAAATTTTCCTAAGAAAGGGGTGATTGAAATAGAAGAGGTAAAACCTGAACATTTAAATGGTATATATAAAGATATTGCAACTGACTTAGGAGTAGACATAGCTCTAAAAATTTTCAATCACTACAGAGGACTACAAGTAACCTTTCCAACTAGGCTTCTATCGACAGAATATGTAAAGACACAAGTGTCCATCGAATATGATGGTACAAATATTAAAGAGCTTTCTCTAAAATACAGTTATTCAGAACGATGGATAAGAAAGATGATTGTTAAGGAATGAAAATGAATATAAGGAGGGTAAAGAAAGATGGGATTATTAGATTTACTAGCCAATGTTGCATTTAAGGCAGTGGTGAATAGTGGGAAAGCACCAGTGCTAAATGATGTAATTGAAAAGAAAGCAGAGGAAGTAGGAAAAGAAATGGAAAAAAGAGAAACAGAAATCAATAATAAGATAAATAATGCTTCAACTGAAACCTTGAAGAAAGTACAAAGTAGTACAAATAATGAATATATAAAAGACAACATTTCTTCTGAATTACATAGGAGAGGAGAATAGATCTATGAAAAGTAAAGAAACATATAAAAAAGTTTCAGAAACCTTTAAGAAAAAGGGAGATAAAGCTTGGGCAAAGGCAAAGAGTGGCGAAGGCGATCATTACTATGACTATGCTAGGAAAGCTTATGATACTGCAAAGAAATCAGAAGAAAAATCCAAATAAAGAGGTGGAGGAATAAAAATGCAAAGAAGTTTTCTAGGAACAAAAAAGTGCCCTAAATGTGGGAAAAAAGTGTCATCGAGCGTAAAAATGTGTCCTAAGTGTGGAACCATATTACCAACCCATACTTAAGACTGTTTCCGTTTAATTTGAATAATTAATGAATATATAAAGCAAATAAAGAAAAGAACCTAAGAATCTATAATTCTTGGGTTCTTTTTCTGTTTTAGAGGGAGGAAATAGATGAAAAAGCCTTCAAAGAGAGTGAATATAGTAAGTTTAAAAATGGTGAAGGAAGCTAGTGTACTATATGAAAATAGAAAAGTGTCATCTCCTAATGATGCTGTTGATTTGGTTAAGGATTTTCTTCAAGAAAGTGACAGAGAAAAGTGTATCCTCATATGTTTAGATACCAAAAATCAACCAACATTCTTGACAACCATTAGTATTGGAAGCCTTAATTCTAGCATTATTCATCCAAGAGAAGTATTTAAGCTTGCTATAATGTCAAACTCAGCATCAATCATTATGGCACATAATCATCCTAGTGGAGATCCAAGTCCAAGTAAAGAGGATATGGGAATAACAAAAAGATTAGTTGAAGCAGGGGGGATTCTAGGAATTAAGATAATTGACCACATTATTGTTGGTGACGGAGACAGATATTATAGTTTTAAAGAAAATGATCATATATAGAAATGAAGGGAGGGACAGTATGTTTGGTGGACAAAGATATATGACTAGGGGAGTAGAAAAAAGGTTACCCCTTGAATTGCAAATGTTGCTTTGGAATATGATAGATGAACTAAAAATCCAATATAAGGATTTAGATTATTTACAAGTATTTGAGTTATATATAGAAGATTTTAATGAAGACGTAAGAATTCAAGGTATCATTCATAAACAAGAAATACCTCAATATGAAAAGGAGTATAAGGTAACAGTTGATAATCCAGTAAATCTAAAAGTATTCGTGATTGATGATAAAACTCATTGCACTATGCTTCTAGCCGAAGAATATTAGCTATCAAATATATTTTATGAAAGGGGTGAGAATAATGCAATGGTTCTTATTAGGTTTTGTATGCACAATAGGCGTATTAGCAGTAGCAGAAGTAGTAACAGCATAATGAAACATGGAAGGGGTAATAATCATGATAGGTTTTCTAACAGCGATAGCAGCAGTAACAGCCATAGAATACTTTACTGCTGGAGCAACTCTAGCAACAACAGTATATATTGTAACTAAACAAAAAGATGATAATTAAAAGTAATTTTTATCAATTAATATTAATAAAGACTAAAAATCACCGCTAGGGTGATTTTTTTTGACCCCACCTAAGACCACGAAAAAGCTTGAAAAGCCACATAGAGGAGAAGTCGCAAATCCATACGAACCAAACAGAAAAGAAAATGCCCCACCCAACCCACTTGAAAAAAACGATAAAAAATAAATTTAAAATGATACAAAAGCTACATAAAATATTAAATAAAATACTAAAGGGTGAGGAGGGGAAATAGTGTAAACCTGTTGAAAAACCTGAAATTTAACCTACCCACAATAGGGGAATCAAAAGGAGGAAAGGGGGAGAAATATTTAGGATATCATTAAGTAACCATGTGAAATACCAAACTATTGTTTTTCATTTTTACCTTGCATTTTTAAAGCTCTCCAGATAGATGAATAACTTAATTCATATAATATCGTATCTTCTAAGTTTTCATTAATGAAATCAAATATAACAGTAGCACTAGTGGTATTTAATTCTTGGGCTATCAACGTGATAGCATTAATAACATCATCATTCAGAACTCTTTTACGTCTAGTTGAAGTAAACGAGATAATCTTATCTATGTAAAGTTCCCAATTAGTCTGAAGAAATTTATCAAGGTTATTTGAAGAACAGTGCCCCTCTTCTAAAAGAGAGGATTTTAATGATTCTAAATTTTTTTTCATAACCTCTATATATTTTTTAGCTGAATCCCTGTGAATGTTTAAAGTTCTGGATATATTTCTTATAGATAAATGATCAATAAATTTTAGTTTAAAAATTTCTTTTAGGATTTCCTTTTCGATCAATGTATGCCACCTCTTTCATCTAAGATAATCATACCACAAGTGGTACAATCTTAGTGAAAAAAGTACATAACGGACAATATAGTATAGGACTTTTATTAGATTCTATAATTTTTTAGAAAAGGAGGTGGAAAGATGGATACTAATCAGTTAGGAGTGCAATATCATCATAGATATATGAAAACGAAGATTGAAAATGATGGGCTATATATCTATGACAAAGATGAAAAGAAGTACTTTTATCTTTGTAGGTACATTAATATCAATAAAATTGCAACAGACATTCTTACTGGAGATGTTCAAATAGAAATTGAATATATTCATAATCAAGAAGTAAGAACAATGATTCTTCCAAGAGAAGTTTTTGTAAAGAATAAGCTCTTAAATGAACTTCCTGCAAAAGGAATAGATGTTACAGATAAAAATGTAATAAAAGTTCTTGATTATCTTTTATATAGTGAACAACATGCTAATCACTTAAACTTTCATGAACAAGTAGGCTGGGAAGAGATTGAGGGCAACAGAGTATTTTTGCTTCAAGACATATATGGAATAAATATTCAATCAGAGTATAAGGGAGATTTAAATATTTGTCCTAAAGGAACCTATGAAGAGTGGAAGGCTTTAATGGAAGAAGAAGTCATAGGGAATCACCCCTTAGAATTAGCTCTAGTATTAGGCTTATCTTCACCATTGGCATCTTTACTTAAGAAATTATTGGGCTTGGATGTATTATTCTTTCATATTTATGGTAATTCAACAACAGGAAAGACAACAGCACTATCGGTAGCAACATCTACCTTTGGATATCCAAGCAAAAGTAACAATGGTCTTGTTAAGACTTGGTTAGCCACTAATAATGCTATGTTAGGTTACTTAAGTGGAATAAATGGTTTGCCAATGGCTATTGATGAAGCATCAGTTAGACGAAACGCAGACTATACAAAGATGATCTATGAGATTGTAGATGGAATAGAAAAAGCAAGAGCAAATAAAAATGGGAGGAACCAAGAACGAAGAGAATGGTCTGGAACAGTACTGTCTACAGCAGAAAACTCTTTACTTGGGAATAGCAATCACAATAATGGTTTAAGAGTAAGACTTTTAGAACTAGGTCATCTTCAATGGACTTCTTCAGCAAATAATGCAGAAAGATTAAAAAGAGAGCTACTAAATAATTATGGACATGCAGGAATCAAATTCATTAGATATTTAATGAGCTATAAAGACGAAGAAATCATTGAAGCTTTCAAAAAATCAAAGGAAAAAGTGATGGAGACTATAACAATAAAAGATGAATTTACAGATAGAATTGCTGATAAGATAGCAGTAATCTATCTAACAGCATTATTTACTAAGAAAGCTCTTGACTTGAATATAAGTCCTAAGGCGATACTAGAGATTTTAATAGAAGCAGATGCTCAACAAGCAGGGGATAGAAAGCTACATTTTAAAGCGTATGAGCATTTAAAAACAGAGATTATTAAAAATCTAAATAAGTTTATTTATAAGGATAATCTTGAAACATATAGCATTGTAAAAAAGCAATATAAAGATAAAATTCTTCCCAATGGTGAGATATTAGGAAGAATAGAAATGCAAGATAATACGATTCATCAAGTATTGTTACCAAAAGAGCAATTAAAAAGAATCCTTTATGAAGGTGGTTTTACTGATATCGACTCTATTTTAATAAAATGGAGAGATGAGAACCTAATTGATGCAGATAAAGGGAAATTCACAAGAAAAAGAAAGCTTTTTGACAAAGGAATTTCCCAAAGAGTAATTGTTATTAATATAAATTGTGATTTAGATGAAGAAGAAGAATAAAAAGGAGGAATTTAAATGGAAAATTTAAAAATTAATGATACAAGCTTTGAAAATATGTATACATCTACAGAAATAGAGGTAGAAGTTGAAGGGGATGTTGATTTATTTACAGAGATAGAGTCGGAGGTCGAGGAGGATAATGATTTATCTACAGAGATTGAAGTAGAGGTAGAGGTTCAAGAGGATATTGATTTATTTAAGCTAAATCCTTCAAAAAGTGAAAATATCAATAGAAACTATAATGGATCAGGTGTTATGTCCATAGTTAACTCAAAATGTGGAAAAAGAATAAGCTTTACTGAGAAATCTATGGAAAAGCTAAATAATCCTAAAAAGCTACAGTTTGCATATAATGAAGATACTATTGCTGTAGGAGAAAAAATGCCTAATGGAGAAAAAGGATATACTGTAAAAACTACTGGTAAAAAGTATATTGTGTATGCGGCAAAACTTGTAGATGAATTCACTGAGGAATTGAGACTGGATTTTACTAAGAAAACATCTATGACATTTTATGATGTAAAGTACACATCATATGAAGGATCACCAGTAGCAGTGATAAAAGTAAAAGATAATAATCATTAAAGATGTAAAAATAAGGGCTTGATAGAAGCCCTTATTTTTATGTAAATAAATTGGATTTAAATATATATTATATTGTTGATAACGAGGTGGGAAAGTTGGATTTAAAAGATAGCTGTGAATATGAAAATATGATAGAAATTTTAGTTGAAATAATAAAGTCTCATATTGAGAAAGGAGAATATAAAGATGAGTAAAGTAAGAGTAGCAATATATGCAAGAGTTTCAACTGTGGAGCAAGCTGAGGAAGGGTACTCTATTGATGCACAAGTTGAATTTTTAAGAAATAAATGTAAGTTAGAAGGAAAGACTGTAGTCGCTATTTATGAAGATAGAGGGATCAGCGGTAAATCAATAGATAAAAGATTTGAACTTCAAAGAATGTTGGAAGATAGTAAAGAAGATATTTTTGATGAAGTTATCGTTTGGAAAACTAGTAGACTTGCAAGGAATTCTTTAGATTTATTACAAATTATGAAAACATTAAGTGAGAATGGAGTAGTTTTTATAAATGCAACTGAGCCATACGATACTTCAACAGCAACAGGAAAACTGATGATGCAGTTGCTTGCTAGTGTTGCCGAATTTGAAAGAACAACTATAATAGAAAATTTGAAAATGGGTATGAATGCAAGAGCAAGAAAAGGTTATAAAAATGGGGGGAAGCTATTGGGGTATCGATCAGTTGGTAAAGGAAAAGAAAGTAGATTAGAAATAGTACACGAAGAGGCTGAAATTGTTAGAAAGATTTTTAATTTGTATGTAGAAGGAAAAGGGTATAAAGCAATAGCAAATAAACTCAATAAGCAAGGTTATCGAACAGTAAAAGGAAATTTGTATGGAATAAGTGGTATTAGAGAGATTCTTGCTAATCCAACTTATATAGGTAAAATAAGGTTTAATAAAATGACAGATTGGAGTAGCAAAAGAAGAAAAGGGAAAAATGATAATTATATATTGGTTGATGGTCTTCATGAAGGAATAATTTCTGAAGATATTTGGAATAAAGCACAGGAGATAAGAAAAGTAAGATCAGACAAGTATCCAAGAACGTATTCAGGAGAATTTCCATTAACAGGACTTTTAAAATGTCCTGAATGTGGCTATGGAATGGTGGCGTCTAGAACAACTAATACCTTAAAAGATGGAACAAAAAGAAGAATTCGTTATTATTCTTGTGGCAAATTTAGAAATAAGGGTTCTGTTGCTTGTAGAGCAAATTCTGTTAGAGCAGATGAAGCTGAAAAGTATGTATTTGATAGAATAAAGAAAGTAATGCTCAATGAGCAGGTACTAAAAGATATTGTTAATAATCTCAATAAAACAAGAAAAGAGGTAATAAAACCTCTGGAATCTGAGAAAAAGGCAATAGAAAAGCAGATGGAAAATCATGCAGAAAAGAAAAAAAGAGTCTTTGATTTATATGAAGATGGGAATTTACCAAAGGAAATGTTAACAGAAAGATTGAAGGATTTAGAAACCAAAATGGAACAATTAGAATTAAGAAAACTTGAAATAATGGATAAAATAAGATCGAATAGTTCCGATCCTATTCCATATAAGGTAGTAAAAGAAGCCATGCAAGACTTTAATAAGTTGCTTAGTAGTGCAGATAAAGATCAAAGGAAATTATTCTTGCAGTTAATAGTAGAAAAGATTACTGTAGGAGAAAATAAAAAAGTAGACACAATAGAAATTCATTTTAATGAAACCTTGTATAACTTAATAAAGTCTTTTTTAGGGGAAGAATCTTCATATGATGAGGATTCTTCCTCTTCTTTTGTTTTTGCCATTGCGATATAAGTTTGAAGAAAAAATGTAGAATTAAAACAAATATAGTTGCTATATTATAAAAAAATGTTTTAATATATAATCATAATTTAAATTCAAAAGAAAAATAATGATGAGAATATGGGGAGAGATCATTATGTTGTGCTTGAAGTGTGTAAAGATAATAACAGATGTTGACAATTTGCTGATTGAGTTTGATCCTGAAGAATATGGACTGTGTGAGAACATAAAAGAAAGTTTGATATGTGAAAGATGTAACTCAGATATTTTGATTGGAGATTATTATTTTGAAGACGAAAGTGAAACAGAAGAAATAGAGAGTGAGTTATGTTATAAAATTGGAAAGGCAGTCCAAAAAAATATATCTTCCTGTCCTAACTGTGGACATGGTTCAGATATGAAGGATTTACAAGCAAGTTTATATATTCATTTTAAAGAAGATGATGAGTGGGAAGATATGTATGATGATTATCATATTTATACAGAATTACAAGGATTGATCGCAGATAATAGTTTAGTCGATGATGATTATTATGATGAGATTATTGATAACATAAGATGTCCTCAATGTGGTAATGGGGGTGGTGCATACAGTAAGGATACAATGTATGATGAAAAATTTGATAGATGGACAGAAGTTTATACAAAAAGGGATGTAGAACTTTTCGACGAAAATTTTTATGGAGAAGTATATAAAAGTATTAAAGATTATGTGGAGCTGATAGGGAGTAAAATTAAAATAGAGAAATTAGAGGAATTTAGAAACAAATATGTTTTAAATCCAATATTTATAACGCAAGAGGACATGTTCAAGGTTCTATATGATAAGTTAAATGAAGTCTTCAATAAGGGACCTAATATTACTCTTTACAAGTCTAAAAGATTGTATAGAACTAGACCAAATGAAAACGGAAATTCTTTGTTTGATAAAACTGAGTTGTGGAATCCACCAATGGTATTAGCAAATCAAGGGCGATATAATACTCATGGAAAGTCTGTTTTATACTGTTCGAATAATATCGATATACTAACAAAAGAGGTTCCCATACCTGCGGACAAAGAATACAATTTCGCAACCCTTAGATTACTAAAGCCGATGAAAATGCTCCCGATTGACATCATTTTTAGTGATTTTGAAGGATTTATAAATGATAACTCTGTGGAAGATAGTGTGATGAAGAAAAAATATATTCTAACTAACATCATTCAATTAATTTGTGAAAGAATTGGATATAATGGCGTAGCTTACAAATCGGTAAAGGATAGTAGATATGTTAATTATGCATTTTTTAATTTTGAAAAGAATCAAGATATAGAAATTCTAAATGTCTTTAAGTAATATGTCTAGAGCGAATATGCTAGGTACTTAAAACTAGGAATATTAATTGAAAAAACCGCCGATACAATGGTACGGTGAACCGTACCATAAATAACGGTGGTTTTTTGTGGAGTGAATACTCTTGAAACATAACAGACAAAAGCAAGAAGATATTCATTTTTATTTTGGACACTTATAATGTGCTCTACGTATCGAGATGTCTCATGATATAATGTATTTTAGAAAATAAAATATTTTAAAATCTAGAAATGGAGTGAAGATATGAACCTACAGGAGATATTAAAAACATATTTTGGATACGATGAGTTTAGAAAGGGTCAAGATAAATTAATAGAAGGGATAGTTAAAGGAAGAGATGCACTGGGAATAATGCCTACTGGTGGAGGGAAATCACTTTGTTATCAATTACCTGCTATAGCTTTAGATGGTATTACTATAGTTATATCTCCCTTAATATCTCTTATGAAGGATCAGGTAGATTCATTAAATGAAATAGGCATAAATGCGGCTTATATAAATAGTACCCTTGGAAATAAGGAACTTTTAGATATATTAGATAATATACGTGAAAATAGATATAGAATTATATATGTTGCTCCTGAAAGATTAAATACTGGTGTATTTGTAGAGCTTGTTAAGGATATAAAGGTATCTCTTGTTGCTATAGATGAGGCCCACTGTATAAGTCAATGGGGGCATGACTTTAGGCCAAGCTATCTTGAAATTCCAAGATTTATAAATTCTTTAGAGCCTAGACCAATGGTAGCAGCCTTTACAGCAACGGCTACTAAAGAAATAATAAAAGAAATTAAAATTCTTATAGGACTTAAAAACCCTATAGAGATAACAACAGGGTTTGATAGACCAAATCTTTATTATCAGATTATAAAAGTCAGTAAAAAGTGTAAATTTTTAATGCAGTATTTAGATGGAAATTTTAAAAGTGAATCTGGAATAGTATATTGTGCTACAAGAAAAACAGTTGAGTCCTTGGTTAAGATGTTAAATGACAACGGATTTTCTGCAGTTGGATACCATGGAGGAATGAATTCAGCAGAACGTCAAAATAACCAGGATGATTTCATACTTGGAATGAAAAGGATTATAGTTGCAACAAATGCTTTTGGTATGGGAATAGATAAGCCTGATGTAAGGTTTGTAATACACTATAATATGCCTAAAAATATGGAAGCATATTATCAAGAGGCGGGAAGAGCAGGCCGTGATGGGGAAAAAAGTGATTGTATTTTATTATATTCTTCGGCAGATATAGTAAAACAAAAGCTAATGCTTCAAAATGATTATCTAGACCCAGAAAGGCAAGAGGTTTTATATAAAAATCTACAGTATCTGGTTAATTATTGTAATACAAATGATTGTCTTAGGAATCAAATACTTAAATACTTTGATGAAGAGCCTACAAATGACAACTGTCAAAATTGTAGTAATTGCCTTGATAACTCGGAAATGATAGATATAACCCTAGAGGCAAAAAAAATACTATCCTGCATATATAGGGTGAATCAAAGATATGGAACAAATATGGTTATACAGGTGCTTAGAAGGTCTAAGAATAAAAAAGTATTGGAGGCTGGACTGGATCACGTGTCTACCTATGGAATAATGGAGAGTTATAGTAACAATACAATAAGTGAAATAATTATGACATTGGTGTCTAAGGGGTATATCTATATAACCCATGATAAATATCCAGTATTAAAACTAACTAACAAATCTAAGGATGTACTAAGTGGAAAAATACAAGTATTCCATAAAAAACATTTACTACAAAAGAAAGAGGAAAAAAATGTAAAGTATGATAAGGCTATAAAAGGTAAGGATGTAGACTTTGATAAAAAACTATTTGAAAAGCTAAAGGAGTATAGACATAAAATAGCCCAAGTAAAAGAAGTTCCACCATATGTTATATTCCATGACGTATCTTTAAAGGAAATGGCAGCCTATTTTCCACAGGATAAAGAATCTTTCTTAGAAATAAAGGGTGTAGGGGATAAAAAGCATGAAAACTATGGTAAAGATTTTATTGACTTAATTAAAACATATTGTAATGAAAAAGGATTAAGTCCAATTAAGCAGATAAAAGAAGAGGAAACAATTAAAGAAAAACAAGATTCAGATAAAGAAAATAAACTAGATAGATATGAACTAACATATAATTGTTACTTAGAAGGATTTTCTTTAAATGAAATAGCAGAAAAAAGAAGACTAACCCCTTCAACTATATTAAATCACCTAGAGAAGTGTGAAAAAGATGGGAAAGAAGTTGAATGGGAAAGATTTATTGATGATAAAAAAGAAAAATCGATACTAAAGGTAATAAATGATATAGGAACAGATAAATTAAAGCCTATAAAAGAAGCCTTACCTGATGATTTTAGTTATGATGACATAAAGATTGTTATTTGTAGGTATGGGTTGGGAGTTTGTTAGTAATTAAGAATAGTAGGATTTAATGTCGTAAAATTTAGTCCTTAATATTACTGAATCTGTCAAATTAATACTTTTATAAAACCTAACCTTGATAATTATTAAATTACAAAACAAAAAATATGAAATAGGAGGTAAAGTTAGATGGATATGTGGATTATTGCATTGTTAATAATAATAATAGTAATATTAGTGGGTTCTTCCAATTCCTCAGAGTTCGAGATAAAATATATGGATAAAAAACTAGATAGAATTATGGAGCATCTAGGCATAGAAGATATAAATATAGATGAGGAATTGATAGAACTTTTATCAGAAGAAAAAAATATACCAGCGATAAAAAGGCTAAGAGAAGAAACAGGAATGAGCCTTAAAGAAGCTAAGGAGTATGTTGATAATTTGAAAAGATAATCTATAGATTTAATTAATACTGAATATAAGTAGAAAATATGTCTGAACTATATATAATAGGGAGTTGTGCTATGAGAAAGGAATTCGAAATTCAAGGTTGTGTAGAGGTTCCGATGGAATTATCAGAAGATGAATTTTTTGATAAATTCATTGCTTTTATTGAGTACAATAATTGGTCGTTTGGTGGAGGCATTAATGAAGTTGTTGGTGGATACTATATTAATGCGGATGGAACAAGAGGTAAACATGTTCTTGATGAATAAAACGACTACTATTTCATTTTAAAATAGTAGTAATAATACACGTTTTTAGAAATGCTGTGACTTTTATTGAAATGAGCATTAATTAATTTTTTTTCTATTAATGTTAATTGAAATTTTTTTATTTAATGAAAAAGACAAAAAGAATAAAATACAAGCTAATAAACAAGCAAATACAATATTGTATATTAAAAAGCTAATCTTCGTGTTACTTGAGTTACTAAAAAAATAAATTGCTGAAAAAATAAAAGCAACTGAAAAAGATTCAATAAAGCTTCTAATTTTCAAAAGCTTATTACTATATTTTATATCCATCTTTTTTGCGATTAATACATCAAGACCTATCAATATAAATATAAAAATCCATAGTAAAGTTATAAAAATAATATTAACTCCGGATAAATATTTAGAAGAAAAATAAGATACAATACTTAAAAGTAATATGTTTGTTAGCCCCTTTGTAACTGCTAACTTTAAATAATTCCATTGAATAATTTGACTCACCTCCTTAAATATATAAACTGATAATTGGTATTAAATGTATTTAATGGTTATTAATTTTATATATTATATATTTATCCATCAAAACAATAATTCTACAAATAATTTTATTCTCCTTTTTCTAAAAAAAATTTCTAAAAATATAAAGTCTAGTCTGAAACTTACGAAGATAGGCACATACCTATAATTGAAAAAATGAGCTTGTAGATTAAGAATCAATTGTAAGGAAGTGCTTTGCTTTTCATGTTTCCTTTTTTAGGGATAAATGTTATATTTAGAGATATATAGTTTAGTTTTGATAATAAAAGCAAAAGGGGATATTTATGAAGATAAATATTTTTAGAACAGAAAATAGAATTATTAATGCACATAAAAATGAAAGAATAAGTAGTAAATATACTATAAAGGATAATTATTTAAGAGAAGAGGACTCAATCTTAGATTTTGATAAAAGTATGTTTAATGATGAATACGAGACTTTATCATCTGAAATTTATAAAGTGATTACAGAATATTCAAGTGCTATAGATGAAATAGAAAAAGTGTCAAAAAATATAAAACTTAATGAAGAACACATAAGAAAAAAACTGCTTAAACTAGCTGAAATAGCAGGCTATAAAAAAGATATAAATATAGTAACCTTTTTAAGTGGTTTTCGTGGTGCTGCAAGTGCGTACTTTAATTAACGAGTTTACACATCTAATTTCAAAGAATATACAAGAGAAAGAAACCTCATATTAGTTTACTTTTTTCCCTTCAAGTTCACTGATTGCTAAACAGATTAAGCCAATAGATAATAAAGTTACAGCCGTTTCGTTCTCAAGTGTTCCCATTATATTTAGAACAAGTGTAGCAATTCCCATTGCTAAGCTAATAGATTTAAATATAAATTTTTTAAAATCATTTTTCATATTTTTCATTATTGTCTCCTCCAATTAAAATTAACTTTATTAATATAAATATGCACTACATCATTAAAATATTAAAACAAATTTCTGTTCTTAATATTGTATTATTCAGTTTTGAAACATCATTACTTATACTTTAAGTCTTAATTTATAATGGAGGGAAAACATTGATATGATTATTAAATTGATACAACCTAAAATAGTAATGAGACCAATGGATACTCAACTTAAAACTAAAATGGCTCCATCACTTGCATTATTGACAATAGCAAACATATTTAATAAAGAACATACAGTTACAATTGAAAATGACAATATCCAAGATATCAATTTTGATGAAGCAGTAGATACTGTAGGCATTACTGTTACGTTGGCAAAATTGCAGAAAAGCTTTCCTATCATTTGTAATCTTTAAATACAATATATTGGATGTTTTGAAAATCTTAAAACACCATTTGAATATTTATCAAGGAGTATAGGGTAAAAATTATTTTAATAACGAGGAGAATATTATGCATGAAATAGAGGTAAAAGGAATCTTATCAGCTAAAAATGGAATAAATATATATCGTGGTTGTACTCATGGATGCATTTATTGCGATTCAAGAAGCAAATGCTATCAGATGCATCATGATTTTGAAGATATAGAGGATTAATTATTATTAGGTAGTATTACTGTGCATAATGTTTTTACCTTATCACATATAAATATAAATCATATTTTATTTGTAGCTATATGTTTTCAAAAATATATAGAGAGGTGGAATTATGAAAAATATAGGGATTTTAGATGTTATTTCAGTAATCATTCTAGCTATTTTATTATATACAGTATTTAGACGGACAAATCGAAAGAAATATTTAGGTAAACTTATATTTAAATCATCTAGAAATTTTAGCAGTATAGTGTCAATATTTTATTGGAGTTTGTTAAGTTGTTTTTCAATATTATTTTTTATAGATAAATACTCTAATATAGACCAATCTAATCATATTATCAGTAGTTTGATTTCTCCTTTTATATTTACGCTAACTTGTTTTTTAAGTTTACTAGAAATTAAATATGATAAAGAGATAAGAGAAAAAGGTATAACTATTGTAGGAGGTTATATTTACTGGAAAGACATAATAAGTTATAAATGGGTAAGTCATAAAAAATTACAAATTACTTTTAAAACATTTGTTTTTAAAAAACTCACAAAAGAATGGACTGTAGAATCGGAAGATAAAGAAAAAGTGGATATATTGTTAAGTCGATATACAAATATAGAAATATAAACTAACGGGAGAATAAGATGAAAAATAAAAAAGAATTTATTAGAGGAGTTATTCTAGTTTTAATTGGATTTTTATTAGGAATAAACTCTACTTCAAACCCTACGCCTATTTTTCTAAGAATATTAAAGTCAATAAATCTAGATGGTGGAATATTAATTTTTGCTATGTATGTATGGTTAATTATATGCTATATAGGTTTTAAAAAAATATTACAATCATTTGGAAAACAGTTAAATAGTGAAAAATATAAAGTCTTTTTATTGATTGTAGTTATGTTTTTAATCGGTTTATTTGGTAAGTCATATGTATATGTTGAAAAAACATTTAAAGCTTTACATTATGATATAAGAGCAATTCATGTAGATGCAGATAAATCATATATAGATTTTAAATGGAACGGAACACCGAAGGTTAAAGGAAGTGTTATTTTACCTGTTCAAAATTTAAGTAACAAAGATATAGAAACGCATATAAAAATAATTGTTCCTGATTACATAAAAAGTGAAATAGTTGAAGAAGAGATAGTGTTTAAAAATGAGTCTGGAGAGTTAAAAAGTTTTATTATACCAGCAAAAAGTAAAAAAAGCTTAAGTCTTGATTTTTTTGTAAGTACGAAAAAGAAAGAAAAATATGGAAAAGCATATACAGATGAGTTTAAGTTTATATTCTTTGATGATGAGAGAAATATTGAGTTTGAAAGCTAGTATTAATGTAATTATAGTAATATTTTTAATATCAATAATTCCTTCGTTGATACTAGGTACAATAACTAACTTAATATTTAGGAAAAAGAATTGATTCCTAATATATTTTAGAAAAAGTTAAAAGGATATCCTTTTAACTTTTTAATTGCATAAAATTAACACATTGACAATATTATAAAAATAGTTTAGCATTAAAGTATTATTTAATAGTTTAGCGCTAAAGTATTAGGAGGTGTATTATGATAGAAAGCGAAGTTGCAATGGCGTTAAAGGAAACTTATCAAAGAATAACTCAAATGATGCAACAAAAAATTGATGAATATGGATTAACATTCGGACTTGTGCATATTACAATATTAATAGATAAAAATCCTAACGCGAACCAAAAAGACTTAGCAAAGGAAATGAGATTTACTCAGGGAGCTATGAGTAATGCTGTTAAGCGCTTAATAAAGCTTAATATTCTAAAGCAAGTACCTTTAGAATCAGATATGAGATATAAAAAGTTAGTTGTTACAGAAAAAGGTAAAGTTATGATAGCTGATTGCAAAGATTATATATCTAAGATATACAAAGATATTTTTAATGGTTTTAAACATGATGAGCTTACAAAACTTAATGATTCTCTATTAAAAATTCATACTAACTTAGATAATATGAATATGCAAGGTAAATTTAAAAATCTAAATGACTTAACAGAGTAGGAGGGATATTTTGAAAACACTATTACCATATATGAAAAAGTATGTAAATTACGCTATTCTAAGCCCCATACTTATGATTTTAGAAGTTGCGGCTAATATTTTTATACCATTTTACATGTCACGTATAGTAGATATAGGTATAGTAAATAGGGATGTTGAATATATCGTTAAAACTGGACTTTTAATGATAGGAATTGCTATAGTAGGAATGACTTTTGGTATTATAAGTGCTCATTGTGGTGCTAGGGCAGGCTATGGATTTGCTGCAGAGATTAGAAAAGAAATTTTTGAAAAGATTCAAAACTTTTCATTTGCAAATCTTGATGAGTTTACAGTTTCCTCTCTTGTAACAAGACTTACTAATGATTGTAATACCATAGGACAAGTTACAATGATGAGCTTACGTATGGCTATAAGAGCACCGTTTATGATGATATTTGCTCTTATTATGGCTTTTACAATAAATGCATCACTAGTAAAAGTATTTTTAGTTGCTATACCATTTACAGCGATTATTCTACTTATAGTTTTAAGTAAGGCAAGACCTTTATTTATAAAATTACAAACTCGTGTAGATAGAGTAAATGCTATTATACAAGAAAATTTAACTGGCATAAGAGTTGTAAAATCTTTTAATAGACAGGACCATGAAGAAAAAAGATTTAAAGAAAGAAACGATGCTTTAATGAATACTGCTCTTAGTGCTATTTCTCTAGTTATATTTCTTATGCCTGTACTAAACCTTGTAATATACTCTACTATTATTGCAGTGTTATGGTTTGGTGGTCAGCAAATTCTTGCAGGTACTATGGGTGGTGGAGAATTAATTTCCTTTATTACTTATATTACTCAAGTGTTGATGGCTCTAATGATGATTTCCTTTTTCTTTATGCAGTTACTTAGAGGTTCAGCATCTGTAAGCAGAGTTGTAGAAATATTAGATACTGAATCAGAAATTAAAGAAGATACTAAACCTATTACAGCTGTAAAGGATGGTTCTATTAATTTTAATAATGTAAGTTTTAAATATCCTGCGAGTAAGGAAAAAACATTAACGGATATTAACTTTAATATAAAATCTGGCGAGCTTCTTGGAGTTATAGGCTCTACTGGATCATCTAAATCTACATTAGTTCAGTTAATACCTAGATTATATGATGTAACAGAAGGTTCTGTTGAAGTAGGTGGAATAGATGTTAGAAAGTATGATCTTAAGACTTTACGTGATAACGTAGCATTTGTATTGCAAAAAAACATATTATTTTCTGGCACACTTAGACAAAATATGAAGTGGGGTAATGAAAATGCTACAGATGAACAGATTATAAATGCACTTAAACAAGCTCAAGCTTGGGAATTTGTGTCTAAATATGAAGACGGGTTAGATCATAAGGTTGAACAAGGTGGAGATAACTTCTCTGGTGGACAGAAACAAAGACTTAGTATAGCAAGGGCACTTATGAAATCTCCTAAAATCATAGTTCTTGATGATTCAACAAGTGCTGTAGATATGACAACGGATGCAAAGATTCAACAAGCTTTTAAAGAAGAATTAGGAGATATAACTACGATTATAATTGCCCAACGTATCGCTTCCATTCAAAAGGCAAATAGAATTATCGTAATGCATGAAGGAGAAATAGAGTCCTTTGGAGATCATGAAACTTTATTAAAAACATCTCCAATATATAGAGAGATTTATGAATCACAGCAGAAAGGGGTGGCTTCCTAATGAAAAAAACATCTGGAGCTCCACAGCTACGCCCAAATGATACCAAGAAAACTTTGATGAGGTTATTTGGATATTTTAAATTTAATAAATCATTGCTTTTCGGTGGAATATTTTTCATTATGCTAGGGTCTGTTGCAGAAATAGCTACCAATGGTATGCTAAGTCCTATTATAGATACTTTAGTTGGTGACTATGATAGAAATGTGTTTATAAACTATCTTCTTATTATGGCAGGGTTTGTAGCGATTATTGCTTTAGGTCAATACTTAGGGAATCTATTTATGGCAAAACTTGCACAAAGAACGGTCCATAGAATTCGTGAAGATATGTTTTCTCATATGGAAAAGTTATCTGTTTCATATTTCGATAGTCATTCACATGGCGATTTAATGTCTACTTTTACAAATGATGTAGATATGCTTAATCAATCATTAGAGCAAAGTGTATCTCAAATTACTATATCAGTAGTAACTGTAGTAGGTACTTTTGGTATGATGATATATTTAAGTCCGATACTTACATTAGTAGTGCTATTTATGCTTATAGTTATGTTTGGTGCAGTAAAGTATATTGGAAAAAAATCTGCTAAAAACTTTAGAAACCAACAGGCAGCATTAGCTGGAATGAATGGATATATAGAAGAGATGATATCAGGTCAAAAAGTGGTTAAGGTTTTTAACTACGAAGGCCGCACTATTAAAGATTTTAAAGAAAGAAATGAAGAACTTCGTGATGCAAGCACTAAAGCATCTACTTATGGGGTTATGCTTATGCCTATTATGGGAAATCTATCATATATTTTGTATTCACTTATATCTATGGTAGGTGCTTTTCTAGTAATAGCAGGGAGAATGAGTGTAGGTAATATTGCATCGTTCCTACAGTATACAAGATCAATTTCAAGACCGATTACTCAAGTTTCAAATCAGCTTAATACTTTGTTTGCCGCACTAGCTGGTGCAGAAAGAATATTTAAAGTTTTAGATGAAGAAGTAGAGGTTGATGAAGGTGATGTTACTCTTATTAAGGACTCTGAAAAGAAAAATACGAATTATTGGAGAGTTCCTAAAGAGAGTGGTGAATTTGAAGAAGTTTCACTTAAAGGGTTTATTACTTTTAAAGATGTGGATTTTGGTTACACCAAAGAACAACAAGTACTTAAAAATATAAATCTTTATGCAAAGCCTGGTCAAAAAATAGCTTTTGTAGGGTCTACTGGTGCTGGTAAGACTACTATTACGAATCTTATAAATAGATTTTATGAAATAAATGAAGGTGCTATATTGTACGATGGAATAGATATTAGAAGAATTAATAAGCATGATTTAAGAAGTACTATGAGCATTGTACTTCAAGATGTTAATTTATTTGAAGGAAGTATTGCAGATAATATAAGATATGGTAGACTTGACGCTACAGATGAAGAAGTAAAAGAAGCTGCAAAACTTGCTAACGCTCATTACTTTATTAAGCATCTGCCTCAAGGATATGATACAAAACTTACTGTAGATGGAGCAAATCTATCACAAGGTGAACGTCAGCTACTTTCTATTGCAAGAGCAGCAGTAGCGAACCCTAGTATTTTAATACTTGATGAAGCAACATCTTCTGTAGACACAAGAACAGAAAAACTTATTGCAGAAGGTATGGATAAGTTAATGGAAGGTAGAACAACATTCGTAATTGCTCATAGACTATCTACTGTCAGAGATTCTAATGCAATAATGGTATTAGAGCAGGGAGAGATTATAGAAAGAGGTAGTCACGAGGATTTAATGAAACAAGAAGGTCGTTACTATGCATTAAATACTGGAGCAATAGAATTAGAATAAAAAAATATTTTTACAATATTAGGTGTTGGTATAAAAACCAGCACCTTTTTCTTTTTATATAAAAAAAGATTCTTTATCAATAAATATTAGTTGATAAAGAATCGAATATATAGGTAGTGTAAATTAAT
>JADWMM010000015.1 GCA_015978205.1 Alkaliphilus sp. NP8
TTTAAGAATCGAATAACTTATTACACAAAACTTAGCAATATTAAAGGCCTAAGAGAAATATCAGTTGATATTCTCTTAAGCCTTAGGTTATGTTTTTTCATTGTTTATTCAGTTGTTTTATTTTTCCATTTTTCTTTACCAACACCAGTTGACAAAGAGCCAAATAAACACATTATAAATACCAATAAAAAAAGCTCATTTTAAAAAGCTTAATTGCTTTTTTTAAAATGAGCTTGATTAATCATTTCTTCTGCATGTTCAATTGTAATATCCGTTAGCTGACCACCTAATAAACGTCCAAGTTCTTTAATCTGTTTCTCCTTACTTAATTCATGTACTGTTGTTTTTACATTATTTGACTTTTCTACTTTTTCAATTAAATAATGATGATCTGCCATACTAGCTATTTGTGGTAAATGTGTTATACATATTATTTGATGGCTATTAGATATATCATATAACTTTTCTCCAATTATTTTGGCTGTATGCCCACTGATTCCAGTATCTATTTCATCGAATATAAGTGTAGAAATATTATCTACATCAGCTAATATAGCTTTGAAAGCTAACATAATTCTAGACATTTCTCCACCAGAAGCAATTTTAGAAAGAGGTTTCAATGGTTCACCTAAATTTGTAGATATAGTAAATTCTATTATATCGATTCCTTTAGATGTATACTTTATATTAGATTTCTTGTTTTTTTCATTATTAAATGATACTTTAAACTTTACTTTACCCATATTTAATGTATCTAATATCTTAGTTATGTTTTTTTCAAAATCAATAGCAACATTTCTTCTAAGCTGACTTAATTCCATAGATATAATTTCAAGTTCATTAGATATAGCATCTATTCCTTTTTTTACTTTTTTAATTTCTTCTTCACTATTTTCAAATTGTATTAATTCAATTTCTATTTTCTCTCTATATTGAAATATTTCCTCAATTGAATTACCATATTTTCTTTTTAAGGTATTTATTAAGTCTAGTCTTTCTTCAATATAATCAAGAGACTTCGGATCAAAATCAATTTGATCTCTATAGTCTCTAATGTCTCTTGTTACATCTTCTAATTTATACTGTACATCTTCTAATATATTTTTAAAATTAAAAAAATTATCATCAAGAGAAGATATTTCATTCATAGAATAAACAATATTAGAAAGATTATCTAGTATAGGTTTATCTACACTTCCCCCTTGAATAATTTCATAAGCATTTGCAAGAGTTTTATATATCTTTTGGCTATTTGCAATAACATTTCTTTGCTTTAACAGTTCTTCGTCTTCATAAACAGACAATCTAGCAGATTTTATTTCTTCTATTTGAAATTTCATTAAATCAATTTTTCTTTCTCTTTCCATTTCATCAAAACAAATAGAAGATAATTTATGCTTCAAAGCTTGGAGCTCATTATACTTCTTAGATACCTTATTTACTAAGTCTAATACTTTCTTACCTCCATAACAATCTAACATATCTATATGTGAACTAGAGTTTAAAAGTGACTGATGCTGATGTTGCCCGTGTATATCAATTAACTTTTGAGTAAATAATTTTAAAACTGTTTGTGTAACAATAACGCCATTTACTCTACATACACTTCTACCATTTGAGTATATTTCTCTTGTAAATATTAATATATCATCATTATCTTTTTCTATTCCGTACTCACTTAACAAATTATTAAAATCATTTATATTATTAATTGAAAATATTGCTTGGACAGTGCATTTATCTGAATTAGAACTAACAAAACCTCTATCTGCCCTTTCTCCTATTGCCATGTTAACAGCATCAATTATAATAGATTTACCTGCTCCGGTTTCTCCTGTTAGTATGTTAAGTCCTTTATGGAAAGTAAGATTTAATTTATCAATTAATGCAAAATTTCTTATTTCTAACTCTAAAAGCATATAGAACCTCCGTCCTATTTCATAAGTTTTCTAAAATGCTCTATATTTTCTTCCATCTTATCTTGATTTCTAACTACTATAAATATGGTATCATCTCCTGCAATTGTTCCAACTACATCTTCTAGTGAAACAGCATCTATTGCTGCTGCAGCTGCTTGTCCAGATCCAACTAAAGTTTTAATAACAATGATATTACCAGCATAATCAATTGAAACAACAGAATTTTTGAATATCTTAACTAAGCGATCTGATAATATATTTTCTTGACTTTGTAATACTGCATATTTATATTTTCCATCTTTTGTTAAAACTTTAGTTAGTCTAAGTTCTTTGATATCTCTAGAAACTGTAGCCTGTGTTACATTGAAACCTAACCTTCTTAATTCTTCTGATAATTCTTCTTGAGTTTCTATTTCCTTGTTTTCAATTATTTCTAACATTTTCGCATGTCTAGTATATTTCATTGGATTCCTCCTTAAATGATTACTAATTTTGATTTAAATATACAGCAATCATAATTATACATCTAATATTCTCCAAAAAAATACATATTCCTTCTATTACATGAATTATTAAATAAAATACATATTTGAATTTTATAAATTTTCATGAGATTCATTAATTATATTTTCTATATACCCTATATCTAAAGACATATTGGAAGAATCGTTATTTTTCATGTATAATAAGTATTCTATATTTCCTTCAGGGCCTTTTACTGGTGAATACGTAAAATCAATCACTTCTAAATTAATGGTTGATACGAAATTAATAACATCTTTTACTACTTTTTTATGGACTGATATATCACGTACTACCCCTTTCTTACCAACATTTTCTCTTCCAGCTTCAAATTGTGGTTTGATTAAAGCAACAATTTCTCCATCTAAATTAAGTAACTCTTTAACTACTGGTAATACTAATTTTAATGAAATGAATGAAACATCTATAGAAGCAAAATCTGCTAAAGATTTAATGTCATCTTTAGTAACATATCTAATATTTGTTCTTTCCATAGAGATTACTCTTGGATCTTGTCTTAATTTCCAATCTAGCTGACCATAACCTACATCTATAGAATATACTTTTGAAGCCCCATTTTGCAACATACAATCAGTAAATCCACCTGTTGATGATCCAATATCTAGGCATATATTATTATTTAAATCTATATGGAAGTTATTTATTGATTTCTCTAATTTTAATCCTCCCCTACTTACATAAGGAATTGGATTTTTTTTCACTAATATATCTCCATTTTTATCTACTTTTGTTCCTGGTTTGTCAATTTTTTCTTGATCTACGAAAACTATTCCCGCCATTATAGATCTTTTAGCTTTTTCTCTGCTACTAAAATAGCCTTTTTCTACTAGTAAAACATCTAATCTTTCTTTATCACTCATATTATTTCTCCTATTTATTTTGTTATTGCTATATTACTTAAAGTATCACAATAAAAGTCATTTTTTATTTTTTTAAGTATTGAATCTTTATCTAACCCTACAGTAGTATACAAAGTATTGACATCACCATGTTCGATAAATTCATCAGGTAAAGCAAACACTTCTACCTTTTTCAAAATTCCGTTATCATTTAATAAGTTTTGAACTTGACTGCCAAAACCACCAATCTTTGAATTGTTCTCTATAGTATATATTTTTTTATATTGCTTTGTTAATTTGATAATAAGGTCTTTGTCCAAAGGTTTGATAAACCTTGGATTAACTAAAGTCGAATATATATTATGCTCTTCCAATTCTTTACACATATCTAGTGCCATTTCATTAGTAGTTCCTAATGCAAGTATTAATGCATCTTTTCCTTTTTCATAAAAAATTTCTGCTTTTCCTAACTCAATAGGTGTACTTAACTTTTTATTTTCTAGCTCAGTAGATCCTCTCGGATAACGAATAGCAACAGGTCCATTATGAGCCATAGCAAACTTAATCATTTCCTTTAACTCTAATCCATCTTTAGGGGATAATATAGTTAGGTTTGGCACACATGATAAGAAAGATACGTCTAAAGAACCATGGTGAGTTTCACCATCATTACCTACTAATCCTGAACGATCTATTAAATATGTAACCGGAAGATTTTGAAGACAAGCATCATGGATTACTTGATCATAAGCCCTTTGTAAAAAAGTTGAATAAACAGCAAAAACAGGCTTAAACCCTCCAGCAGCTAATCCAGCTGCAAACGTAGCTGCATGCTGCTCAGCTATCCCTACATCAAATAATCGATCAGGATACTTAGCAGCAAATTTATTCAATCCAGTACCTGAAAGCATAGCAGCAGTAACAGCAACTATCTTATCATTCTTATCTGCACATTCAACTAAGGTTTCTCCTGCAATTTCAGAATAAGATAACTTAGATTTACTAACCATCGGCTTTCCAGTTTCAACTTCAAAAGGTTTTACTCCATGATATTTATCTGGTGATTTTTCAGCTAAAGAATAGCCTTTACCCTTTTTAGTTATCACGTGGAGTAAAACTGGTCCTTTAATCTTTTTAGTTCTATTCATTACTTCACTAAGAACATCATAATTATGTCCATTTACTGGTCCTATATAAGTAAAACCTAACTCTTCGAATAATATTCCTGGAACTAAAAAATACTTTATACTATCTTTTGCTTTTTCTGCAGTTTTCATAAAGGTTTTTCCTACTGCAGGAATATTACTTATTAAATGTTCTACATCATCTTTAACTTTTGAGTATATAGGTGCTGTTCTTAATTTATTTAAATATCTAGATAGTCCACCTACATTAGGAGATATAGACATTTCATTATCGTTTAAAATAACTGTAATATCTTTCTCGCTTTGGCCTATATGATTTAATGCTTCAAAAGCCATTCCTCCTGTCATAGATCCATCTCCAATAACCGCTACAACTTTATGATCTTCCTTTTTCAAATCACGAGCAGTTGCAAGTCCCATAGCTGCTGAGATAGAAGTACTGCTATGACCTGTATCAAAATGATCATGCTCACTTTCATGTCGCTTAGGAAATCCACTTAACCCTTTATATTGTCTCAAAGTGGTAAACTCATCTTTTCTACCAGTCAATATTTTATGAACATATGATTGATGGCCAACATCCCAAACAATTTTATCCTTAGGACTTTCAAAAGTGGTGTGTAGAGCTAAAGTTAATTCTACTACACCTAAATTAGATGCTAAGTGTCCCCCTGTTTTAGATACAGAATTAATTAAAAAACTTCTAATTTCATCTGATAATATTTTTATCTCTTTGTTATTCAATTTTTTTAAATCTTCAACTGAATTGATTTTCGATAAATATTTATACAATTATTACTCTCTCCTTCCTATCTTTTTCCCTTTTGATGAAGGTATTATTTCTATTCCCGTCTTTTTATGGATAAAATTTAATACACGCGCAGTGTTAAAAACTATTTTGTGAGAATTATTTATAGCAATATCTTTACCTAAAGCTTTCCCTCCAACAGTAGCTGCAGCTACAAATCCACTTAAAACTACAGTTAATACAGTTCGAGATATAGACAAAGATGTAATGTCCATATTTACAATTATACTAGCACCTGCTACACCGCTTAATATACCACATATGTCTCCAATAACATCATTGCAAAAGTTAGATACTTGTCCAGCATTCCTTAAAAGTTTAATAGCAAACTTTGATCCTTCGACCCTATCAGCTGCCATAGCATGAAAAGGTTTATCAGATGCAGCTGTAACTGCTATACCTACAGTATCTGCTGCTACTCCTAAAAATATAATAATTAAAAGTAATATAAAAGAAAAATGTGTAGAAGCATTATTTAAAACTGCTTCAGAAGAAACATTTATTATAATTGCTAAAAAAAATGTCCAAATAGTTATATTTATTATCCATTTAAAGTTATATTTTTTTGATAATTTATTATAATCATCATTAGATGCCTTGGAATTTTTTTTGTCTTTAGACAAAATCATCCCTCCATATTTATGTATTTTATTTATTTTTAATAAATATAAAGCTGATAGCATATGCTACCAGCTCATAGCAGTGACAATATATTAAGTAAATTTTACGGCTTAGGTTCAGTCGGATTTCCCAAATCAGTACTGTATGTCGCCATTACAGAGGTTTCCCATTAAACTGATTTTTATTTTGTCACCAATAATAATACTGAATTGCCACTTAGTCCGCACTGTAATCCTTAATATATCTCACATGAACAGTCTAGGAGTTTTCCTCAACAATTAAATCAATCCTTAGCCTCTTTTGCAACATAGGTTTCAAGCAGCAATGGATCCTTTCACCGGGCCCTGGCTTCTAGAAACTGATCTGCTTATCTGCCTATATCACTCAAGGCAGGCTACACTGCTTACTCGCACAATTCTGCACACTGCAGGTTTCCCCTCTTCACGTAACTGAAGTCGGTCTCCACGAGGCAAGGGTCAACGCCCGCATGCCATTGCAGATCGCCCCCACCTCTTACTCCCAGAGCCGACCCCCGACTGGGCGTCGGCGGCCGAAACTAGAAACTTCATCGATATGCCCTTCGACGGATTTTTAGCCCCGCCTTCGAGATTAATTTAATTGACTAGAATACTGCATCACTGCACTCATTAATTACAATATATTATAGCATATAATCTTTTTCTAATCAAATTATTAAGTTAGCTAGAACTATCCCCAAAATAGCTCCTCCAAACACTTCTACAGGAGTATGGCCTATAAGTTCTTTTAACCTTTTTTCATTTAATTGCTTTTTGTTTTTTTTGTGCATATCTTCAACCATTTTATTTAATATTATAGCTTGCTTGCCTACTGATCTTCTTACTCCGGCAGCGTCATACATAATTACTAATGCAAAACAAAGACAAATAGCAAAATATGTAGAGTCCCATCCATTAGTTAAACCTACTGCTGTTGTAAGACCCATTACAAAAGAAGAATGAGAACTAGGCATACCTCCGGACCCAACAAATCTTGCAAAATCAATCTTTTTCTTAGTAACAAAAGTAAGTATCACTTTTATTAATTGAGCAATAAACCAAGATAGAATTGCCACCCATAAAACCTGATTTTCTCCAATTACTTTAAAAAAATTCACTAATGTTCCTCCTTAAGTTAAAACTCTCTTTGTAACAAATAATTATTTAAATCTAAAAGAAAGCTTGCTTTATCGCCATATGGCTTTAATAAAGAATTCACATTTTTCGTTAGTTCTTCTACTTTTTTAATAGAATTTTCTAAACCAAATAAAGCTGGGTATGTTGATTTGTGGTTTTCTATATCTTTCCCTACTGTTTTTCCTAGTTTATCTTCATCTCCTATAATATCTAATATATCATCTCTAATTTGAAAAGCTAATCCTAAATTTAAACCTACTTTTTCCATAGTTTTTATATCTTCCTCACTACCTCCCCCTATAATCGATCCTACTTTTAAAGGAGCAGTAATTAAAGCAGCAGTTTTATTTAAATGTATATAATTTAAAACATCTTCAGATATAGACTTATCTTCACTTTCTAAATCTACTATCTGTCCACCAATCATTCCATTAACTCCAGCACTATTAGCAATTTCTTTAATACTTCTAACATGTGAATATATTTTTTTTTGTTTCAATGCAAAGTCGAGCATTAACTCAAAGGAATAGTTTAACAGTCCATCTCCAGCAAGTATTGCATTTCCTTCTCCATATACTTTATGATTAGTTAATTTACCTCTTCTATAGTCGTCATTATCCATAGCAGGTAAATCATCATGAATTAAAGAATAGCTATGTATCATCTCTAATGCACAAGCGTAAGGCATAATTTGTTCAATATCAGTCCCAAATAATTCATAAGATGCTAAAGCAAGAATAGGTCTTAATCTTTTACCACCTGCAGTTATACTATACTCCATAGATTCTATTAATGTTTTATTATGCCCTTCTTTACAATTAAAATAAGTTAAAAGATGTGAATTAACTAGTTCTATATAATTTGTCAATTGATCTTTGAAATTCATTTACTTAGTCCCCCTCTTTATGTTCAAATGGAATTTCCTTTAATTCACCATTTTCTTCTACAATCATATTAATCTTATTTTCTATTTTGTTAAGCTCTTGACTACATAAACGATAGAGATTTATTCCTTCTTCAAATATTTTTAAGGAATCATCTAAAGATAATTCTTCATTTTCTAATCTATTAACTACTTCTTCTAGTTTAATTAAAGTTTCTTCAAAATTAAGATTTGACAAAGGCTTTTTCCTCCTTTATATATTCAATAACTTTACAGTTTACTTTACCATCTATTAAATCTATATTTAATATTTTATCTTTTTCAACTTGTTCTACAGATTTTATTATTTTATTCTTATTATCTTTTACTATTGAGTACCCTCTAGAAAATACTGATAGTGGACTTAGTCCGTTAAGTCTTTCACCTAAAAAATTTAAATGTCTTTCATTAAGATCCATTTTAGTATTTATTAATTTGTTCAGCCTTTGTAAAAGCTCATCTAAACCTTGTTTATTATCATAAACAGGATTTAAAGGATGTTTAAAAAAATAACTATTTTTAACTAAAGATAGCCTTTGATCTACTTTGTTAACTTTAGTTTTCATAGAGTATACCATTCTATTTTGAACTGAATTTATATATTCTTTTATTTCAAATAAATTAGGTACAACTAATTCTGCTGCTGCAGAAGGTGTAGCTGCTCTTAAATCAGAAACAAAATCTGAAATACTATAATCTGTTTCATGTCCTACAGCTGATACAATAGGTACATCACTATTGTATATGGTTCTAGCCACTTTTTCTTCATTAAATGACCATAATTCTTCTAAAGATCCTCCTCCACGACCAACAATAGCCACATCAATATTACCGAATTTATTACATAAATTTATGCCGTTAACAATGGAATCTGCTGATGCTTCTCCTTGAACTAAAACTGGAAAGACATAAAGCTCAATATTGGGAAATCTTCTAAGTGTGATAGATATAATATCTCTTATGGCCGCTCCAGTAGGAGAAGTAATAATACCTATTCTTCTAGGAATACTTGGGATTTGTTTTTTATGTTTATTACTAAAAAGACCTTCTTTATCTAGTTTTTCTTTTAATTGTTGATACGCTAAATAAAGAGCTCCAACTCCTTCAGGCTCCATTTCATTTACATAAAGTTGATATTGGCCATTTCTTTCATATATAGATATGTATCCTGTACAACTTAGACTCATCCCTTCTTTAGGAATAAATTTAAGTTTTTCGCAATTTGATTTAAACATTACACAATTTATCTTGCTTTTACTATCTTTTAAAGTAAAATACATGTGTCCACTACTATGAAATTTATAATTCGAAATTTCTCCTTTAACACGAATATGACCTAAAATAGGGTCACTGTTTAAAATTCTTTTAATATATTGACTCACTTCTGAAACTGAGAGGGCCTTAATCTGCAATTATAATACCTCCCTTAAATTATAACATTTTCATTTAAGTACTTTGACAAGCCTAGATCCGACACACCTACAGCGTTATCTGTACAGTATTCAGCTTTACCAAAATAAATACTAATATCTTCTCTAGATAGTTTGTCCAACAAATGATTTCTAATTTGATTATTAGAAGCTACCCCTCCTACTATTAATATATCACTAAAGTGATGTTGCTTTAAAATATTTTTAATTAATAATGTAAGAGATTTAGCTATGCAATCAAATGTTGCATATGCAATTTGCGCATCAGATATAGCTCCTTCTTCTAATAATCTTATAAAATAAGTTTCTGGTCCTGAAAAACTAACTTTATTCTTTACTACGGAAACAGGTATATTAAAATTTACACTAGTTACACTTTCACTCAACTTTTCTAAGTAAGGTCCTGCTGGAAATGAAAGTCCTAGTTTTGTTCCAACACGATCTATTAATTGACCTGCACTTATATCACTACTTCCACCTATTATTTCAATTTCATATCCTCCACCATATATAGGTGTAACTTTTAATATCTCCGTAGTTCCCCCGGATATATGTAAGCACATAAAATCAGATTTAAGATTTAAATCTTGCGACCATAATCCTGCTGCAATATGTCCTTCCTGATGGCTAAACTCATAAAATGGAATGTTCCACAAATTAGCCATAGTTTCTCCATATGACTTTGATGCTAAAAATACTGGCATATATGATTCTTTTATGGGTCTAGGCTTAGTTGAAGCAGCAATTGCAACAATATCAAAATCTTCATATTTTTCCTTTATTTCTTTTGTTAAAATAGGTAAATGCTTAGTATGATGAAAAAGAGCGTCTGACTGTCTCAAACCTTTTTTACCCTTATCTACAGGCAGTAACTTTCTAGTGTTAAACACTATATTACTCTTTAAATCCATTAAACAAACAGAAGTAGTGTAGTTCGAAGTATCTAATCCTAATATTACCTTGTTACTCATTTTCTTTTAACTTTACTTTTTCAACATATTTACCTATAATTCCATTAATAAATGAAGGTGTTTCATCAGAACCATACGATTTACCTAGTTCAATAGCTTCATTAATAGATACTCTATACGGAATACTATCAATATATAATATTTCTGTAAAAGCCAACCTTAGAATTGCTAAGTCAACGTTTGCAATTCTATTAAGCTTCCAACCTTTAGAATATTCTTCTATGATATTATTAATGTGGCTCATATGATCCACAGCATTATTTAAAAGATCATTTATATATTTTTTTTGTTTTTCTTCAATACTTCCTTCATATAAATGATTATCTAATACTTTAAGATCAAAATTATTATTTGCGTGCATTTCAAATAATACCTTCATACAAAGTTCTCTTGCTAATTTTCTACTCATTTTTTTCCTCCTAATATTACAATGTATATTTCACTATTATATATTATATATTGTGTTATGTAACTAGAAATTTTAAACTATTTGGAGGCAAAATTTTTTTTATATTTATTTTACCTTTTAAAACTCTTTTAAATTTAAACTAACCC
>JADWMM010000003.1 GCA_015978205.1 Alkaliphilus sp. NP8
TGATTAATATAATAGTTGAAAGGATAAAAACAATGTACTATAATAGTAACAGTTAAAGTTTATTTAAAGAAGGAGAAGAAAAAATGAGTTTATATAGTACTTGGAAAAAAATAGCTTTTGATCATAAGCAAGAACAAGAAGCATTAAAGTTTTGGAACGAATACTGTGAAGTAGAAAAATCAATATATGAAAGAATATTAGAAGGAAATATAACTAATATAAAAGGAAAAGTTGCTGAGTTAGCAAAGGAATATGGAGTAGATGATGTTACTTTCGTAGGTTTCATAGATGGTATAAATACTAGTCTTAAACCTGAAATTAATTTAGAAGAGTTAGATGAAAACACTGATGTTGAACTAAATATTGATTTAGAAAAGTTATATTATAACATGCATGATGCTAAAGCAGATTGGCTTTATAACTTACCTCAATGGGACAACATATTAACTGAAGAGAAAAGAAAAGAGATAAAAAAAGAGTATAATGCTACTAAAACTGTAGTTAAAGAAAATAAAATAGGTAGAAATGAACCTTGTCCTTGTGGTAATGGTAAAAAGTATAAGAAGTGTTGTGGTAAATAATTTAAAAATAGTAGACTGTCTATGAATTGGTAGACAGTCTTATTATTTAGTAGCCATAATAGTTATGTTAAATTACGGAAGGAGTTTAATATGAATTTAGTTGAATTATATAAAATACAAAAAGAATTAGATGATAGAATACACAAAGAACATAATCTGGAAGGTAAAAATCTTGTTACAGCTAAAATATTAGCTTTACAAGTTGAGTTAGGAGAATTAGCTAATGAAACTCGTTGCTTTAAATTTTGGAGTAATAAAGCATCTTCACCTAAAGAAACTGTTTTAGAAGAATATGTAGATTGTTTACACTTTATTTTAAGTATAGGCTTAGATAATAATTTTACTAATATAGATTTAGGTGAAATTGATAATTCTAAAGATTTGGTAGATCAATTTCAAGATATATATGTTCGTATTGTTACGTTACAATATGAATCTAAAATAGATAACTATAAAAAATTATTTGACAATTTCTTATTATTAGGTAAAAAATTAGGATTTACAAAAAAAGAAATATATGATTCTTATATACAAAAAAATAAAATTAATCATCAAAGGCAAGATGAAGGATATTAAAAATAAAAGCAAAGACATTACTAAACAACTGTCTTTGCTTTTATTACTTCTTTTTGCCATTTTCCACTTAAATAAATAATCAGCCCCAAAATACATATTAATAAATTACTAAGCACCATAGCGTACCAGACTCCACTAGAATCTAATGACGTATATTTTTTAAATAATATAATCATAGGAAGTCGAAGTGCCCACAAACGTCCCATATTCATAATCATAGCATATATTGTATGGCCTGAACCTTGAAAAGTACCTACAAATACCTGGAAGAATCCCATGAGAGGTAATGATAACGATATTAACCTTAAATAATTTGTAGCTTGATTAAAAACATTTGGATCATTTTGTACAAAGATTGATACAATATTCTGAGATAGCATAAATATGGTTATGCCACCTACAACCATAAAGCTAGTAGTTAGTTTAATAGATGTATTAAATGCAAGTTTAGCTCTTTCTTTTTTATATGCACCTAGATTTTGTCCGATAATAGCGGCTAGAGAACTACCTATACCTTGAGCAGGCATTAGTATAAGAGAATTAATTCTATTACCTACTCCAAAAGCAGCTAAAGTATTTTCTCCATATGATATTACAACAGAATTTAAAATTATAAAACCTAAAGCAGCAGCAGATTGACCTAAAGATGATGGAAGCGATATATTTATAATTTCGCTTAAGGTTTTTTTATCTAATCCTAAGTTGTTTTTTTCTAGATATATACCATTCTTGTTTACGAATAAAGTATATATAGCATATATAGCAAAAATTGTTCTAGAAAACACAGTTGCTATTGCGGCACCTTTAATGCCTAACCCTAATACAAGAATAAAAATAGGATCTAAAATAATATTTAATATTACACCAGCAACATTTAATATCATTGGTGTAATCGTATCGCCTTGAGCCTGTTTTATTGCAGTATATACTAGAATGAGGAACATACCTGGCATTTCCCAGAACATAAGTGACAAATACTCTGTACTTTGTGTAAAGACACCACCTTCTCCACCCATAGCTTTTATTATAAAAGGAGTAGAAAAATATCCAATAAGACTAAGAAAGAGTGATAAAATTAATGCGAAGCTTACCATTTGAGAAGCTATTCTTTTTCCATCATTTTCTCGATTAGATCCAATATATTGAGATATTAATGCAGTGCCTGCAACATTGATTCCCATTCCTACAGATAAAGTTAAAAAAACTACAGGAAAAACTAATGTTATTGCAGCCATAGAAGTAGTTCCAAGTTTACTAACCCAATACGTATCTGCTAGATTATATAAGGTCTGTATTAAGTTATTGAACATAATTGGAGTAGCCAAAGTTAATATAACTTTAGGCATTTTTCCTTCTAAAATAAATTTTTGTTTTTCTTTAAAGTTCATATAAATTTAGACATATCTAATTCATAAGTAGAATAGATTGTGTTCTCCTTCCTTATAAAATTTACTTAAATTAATTCTTCTCATAATACATATATATTTAGTTACTCTAAATATATTATAACAACTTTATTTTAAAATTCAAAATGTTTTATTTATTGATTTTAAGTGGGCATATTTAAATCACGAAAATAATAATCTAAATATTTTTACTTTTATAAAATTTTGATGTAGAATTATAGTATAAATGTATTGAATAAAGAATGAGAAAGGAGACGAAGATCAATATTAACTAAACTAAAGCAAAAAATGTATTTATTTATAAATAAGCCATATATACCAGAAGATATAAAAAATGAAAAAGGCCCTTTATTAATGCATATTAGTGATACTACTGAAGAGTCTTTCAAGTATGTTATACAAGCAATACAAAATATTAACCCACAATATCTTGTGCATACTGGGGATATTGTGGACAATATAAAGTTAGAAACCAATAAACACTATTTAGGTTTATACAAAAAATCTCTAAAAAAATTTATTAATTCTATAGAAATTTATGACCTAACTCCTTATTATGTAATAGGTAATCACGATGATATAGATAGTGTTAGAAAACTATCTAGTAAGGGTATTATTTTAGAAAAAGGAGTAATAGAAATAGAAGGAAGGTTTTTTTACTTAAGTCATAAGCACGAAGAAACTAATACTAAGGCAGATTATTTTCTTTATGGTCATTCATTTTTTCCTCCACATTATGAAGAAGGAAATAAAATAGGCTTAAATGGATTATTAAATATTAATGTAATTGTTTTATCCACAGGAAAAATTTATCAAATAGAATATCCTATGGGAATTAATTACTACAGAAAAATGGAAAGAGGGAGTATAGGGTTATAAATAACTTTAAAATGTAAAAACTTAATTTGGAAGGAGTATAAATATGGTTTTTTTAAGAATGGGAGCTAGACTTTTATTTTTAAGAACAGAAAAAATAGAAGAATTAAAAGATTATATAGTAAACAATTTAGATGGATTAGTTGGTGAATTTGAAAAATGCTTAGAGGAATCGACTGAAGATAGTACAATAATTTTTATAACTGATATTGATCGTGAAAAAACAGATATAGATGATGCCAAATATATTATTTTAGTTAATCAACCTTCTTCTATACTTTTAGCTTCTATTTTAAGTGACAATTCTAGCAAAGTTATTCATAGAGTTGACTTAGGTCCAGCTTTTTTAATAATGAGAACTGCTGGCGATGAAGATAAGGTAGTAGATAGGTTGAAAAAGGCATATGATGCAGAGGTTGTGAGCTTAAGAGAAGGCATAAGTAAAGGCGAGAAAATGGATACGCTTCTTGCATTAGCTAAAAAATCTATAGCTCATGAATTAAACAGTGAAGATGTTTCTAACAATATTTTGTTATTATCTCATCCTGTTAATTATGTTCAAAAACGATTAAGATCAGAAGGAATTGTATTTATAACCCAAAGTATGGAAAGTGGAGAGTGGTATGAACTTAGAATTAATATATATGATTCATACAGTAATTATTCACAGCATTATAAAAGACTTATGCTAGTTTTAAATCAATTAGAGTTAGGAATGGTTTTAGGCGAAACTTGGACTCGAGATCATGCTTTGATTTTATATTCAGTAGTTGCGTATCAGGTTCGTTTATTTACACTATATTCTCCAGAAGAGGTTAAAAAAATATTATTAGGACTTGAATATAATAAAGAGGGAAAAAGATTAGTAGATTTTGATTTATATTATAGAAATAAAAAGGTATCCTGGAGAGATGTTGGTGGGAAAAAAGGGAATAAAAATAAAGTAGAGCAAGGCAAGAGATATAGAGAGGAATTATTTGAAAAATTACCAGACGTAGTTATAGAAAACCTAATACAGTTAGAAAAAGATATTGAATAAAAGTAATAAATAAAAATTTATATTAAATAAAGAAAGATTTAACTTTTATGAATTGGGTATATACAATAAGAATTCATAGTATAAATTTTAAAAAGAGGTGATTGTAATGACATTTATTAATTTAATTGAAAAAAGAAAGTCGATCAGAAACTATCAGAGAAGCAAATTAAGTTCTAATGATTTAAAAGAAATAGAAAACTTTTTAACTCAGTTTTTAGATGGAGAAAATACGCTTCAAGAGGACATAGACATAGACTTTGCTTTAATTGAAGATGGATGGGAAAAAGAAGATATTTTAAAAGGAAGAACAGGATATTCTGGAAATCCTATTTTAGCTCCCCATTATATTGCTTTGCTAAGTGAGTCTAAAGAAGGATATTTATTAAATACATCTTATGTATTAGAGCAATTAGTACTAAAAGCAGTAGAGATGAATATAGGAACTTGTTGGATTTCTGTAGAAAAAGATTCTAGTGATTTAAAAAGAGACTTAGGGATAGCTACTTCTGGAGAAATAGTAGCTCTTATAGCGTTAGGTAATCCAAAAACTCGAATCCCTTATACTAAAAAGAGTGCTACTTCTCGTATAGGAGTTGAAGACTTTGTATATAAGGATAAATGGGGGAATACTGTTAAATATGAAGAAATTGAAAATATGGGAATAGGAACAGCTTTACATAATATAAGATTCGCTCCATCTTGGGCAAATCTTCAACCGTGGAAATTAATTATAGATAATGATAAGATTATTTTGACAGTTGGTGGGACAAAAGTAGATAATAAGCATCTTATGCTAGATGCAGGTATAATGATGCTTTATATGGAAAAGGCATTTAGTCAAGCAGGTATAAATGCAAAATGGAATATATATAAAGAAGAGTCAAAGAGTGATTTCTCTAAATACAACATACCTTCAGAATATACTATAATTGGAACATTGCATATATAATACAAGATATAAGTTCTTGTACTGATTATAAATAATATTTTGAAAGGGGTTATGTAAATGTCAATATTATTAAAAGGAAAGCCTGTTGCTGATAAAATAAGTGAAAGCATAATAAAAGAAGTGGATGACTTAAAGTCAAAAGGGATAAATCCAAAGCTTGCTATTGTTAGAGTAGGTTCTAGATCTGATGATTTAGCTTATGAAAGAGGAGCCTTAAAAAGATGTGAAAAAGTAGGGATTGATACAATAGTTAAAGAGCTTAAGGAAGATATTACTCAGGAAGAATTTATACAAGAATTAAGAAAAATTAATAAAGATAATGATATTCATGGAATTTTAGTCTTTAGACCTCTTCCTAAACAATTAAATGAAGAAGTTATTAAGTATGAAATAGCACCAGAAAAAGATATAGACTGTTTTAGTCCTATTAATGCAGCGAAATTATTAGAAGGAGACGAAACAGGTTTTCCTCCATGTACACCTATGGCAGTTATTGAAATTCTAAAGCATTATGAAATACCTATGGAAGGTAAAAAGGCTATAGTTTTAGGTAGATCAATGGTTGTAGGTAAACCAGCAGCACTGTTGCTTCTTAAAGAAAATGCTACAGTAACAGTTTGTCACTCTAGAACAAAAGATCTTCCTCAGGTTGCTAAAGAAGCAGATATTTTAGTAGCAGCTATAGGTAAGGATAGATTTGTTAAAGAAGACTTTGTTAAAGAAGATACAGTGGTTATTGACGTAGGTATAAATGTGGATGAAGAAGGAAATATGCATGGAGATGTAGATTTTGAAGATGTAGAAAACAAAGTTAAAATGATAACACCTGTACCTAGAGGAGTAGGATCAGTAACTACATCTATTTTAGCAAAACATGTAGTCAAAGCTTGCAAGCTTCAAAATAATATTTAAAATCAGTTTCTAAATAAAAGTTTTAATTATAATAAAAAATACTTCCTAACAAATTGTTAGGAAGTATTTTTATTTTTAATATATTAATCAACCTTAAATACTTCAACTTGAGATTTTAAATCTTCGGCTAAGTTACTTAAGTGCTGTGCAGCATTTGCCACTTCTTCAACAGCTGAAGATGTCTGTTCCATAGAAGCAGTAACTTCCTCTGATGCAGCAGCAGTTTCTTCTGATACTGCAGATATATTTTCTATAAAGGAAACCACTTTATCGTTACCTTCTGTCATTTCATTTATGTAAGTAGTAAAGCTGGTCATTTTTTCCGTCATTTGTTCTATAGAGTTATAGATGGTTCCAAATGATGTATTTACATCTTCTACTGATGAAACCTGATCATTTGTATGGTTTCTAACTTCACCCATTATTGACACTACATTATCGCTACTTTCAGATATTTCAGTAGTAATATTTCTTATTTCGTCTGTAGATGAACTAGATTGCTCAGCTAATTTTCTTATTTCATCGGCAACTACTGCAAAGCCTCTACCAGCTTCACCAGCTCTAGCAGCTTCAATAGCAGCGTTAAGTGCTAAAAGATTAGTTTGCTCAGCTATAGAACTAATAGTTTCTAATATTACTCCAATAGATTGAGTTTGTTCGTTAAGATCTTTAATTGCTGTATCAATTTTTTCAAGTGCAGCTTTATTACTATCTGTTTTTTGAGTTAAACCTTTAACGCTTTCTATACCTTTTTCGTTAGCGCCTACAACTTCTTTAGATAAGTTAAGCATTTCTTCAGTTTCATTATTTAATACAGTAAATTTATTAGCTAATTCATTTATCATAATAGAACCTTGCTCTGCATCATTAGCTTGATCAGAAGCACCTTTAGCAATTTCTTCTACTGTTCTACTAACTTCTTCTGTAGAAGCACTAGTTTGCTGTGAAGATGCAGCTAAACTATTAGAGGCTAGATCGATTTCGCTAGATGCACTCTTTACATTAGATATTAATTCGCTAATATTTTCTATAGTTGTATTTATAGTTTTGGATAATTTCCCTATTTCATCACTAGACTTTAGATCACTTCTAATAGTAAAGTCTCCATCACCTATTTTTTCCATGTCATTAACTAAAGTAGTTGTGGATTTAGCAATTCTTAATGAGAATAATACACCTGCGATTATAGTAAGTAATAAGGATAATGCTCCATAGAAAAGACCATTATTTAATATTCTAGCGTTGCTTTCATTTATTTCAGTTTCAAATACTGTACCTATTATTTTCCAACCAGTTCTATCTATTCCCTCAAATACTGCTATTCTGTTTTTGTCTCCAAATTCATAGCTTAAGTGTTTTATTGTATCAGATTTAACTGCATCTAAAAGAGCCGGAACAGGAATTTCTTTACCCATTAGTTCTTTATCTTTATGTACTATTAATACTCCATTTTTATCTACTAAAGACAAATAACCTTCTTCTCCTAATTTAGCGTTTGAAATCATAGCGCTTACTTCGTTTAAAGATACATCTATTCCTACAACACCGATAAATTCATTATTTTCTCTTTCATTGTATGCAGGTTTTGAAACGGTAATTGTAATATTTCCAGTTGCTTCATCTACATATGGATCAGTCCAATATATTCCATCATTATCAAGAGCTCCTTTATACCACTCTCTAGTACGAGGATCGAAATCATCGTCTAAGTCTGCTTTTGGATAAATATGAGTTTCTTTGTTTTTTGTTCCTAAATATATTGCTTGAATATTTTTGTGGCTAGTTACCATTGACTCAAAGCTTTCTAGCATCCATTCTGGAGAGCTTTCCACTATATTTATTGATTGAACATTTGCGTCCTTGGAGAACATATCAACAGATTCTTCCATAGAATCTAATAATAGATTGAAAGTTTCTCCCATTCTAACAGTGACCTCATGGGAGTTATCTTCTAAGGTATCTGTTAAAACATTATTTGCACTTTTATAGTTTATGAAAGTTAAAAGTGAAATAGGAATTAAGGTTAATACTATTAGCATACTTATAATTTTCCCTTTTAATGAGCTTTTCATATTAAATCTCCTCTCTAAAATTTTAGCGAAATTATATTAATAATATTGACATAAAGTAACACTTAAAATATTATTACTGAATAATAAGATTAATAGTTGCCAATATTAAACATATAATTTACACAATTTGACTGTATCTATTCATTATATATTTCGACAAGTTTTTTATCAATCCTTTTTTTTACAATTATATTTTGGAAAATTATGAATATATATATAATAGTTAATAATTTTTAGAAATAGAGGAATTGAGTTACTTTAAATATATGAAAACCTTAGTATTTAAATATAAAACAGAAGAAAAGTCCTACTACTTAGTTCTTAAATATATGATTATGATATAACGTTTAGTTATTCTTAATAAAAAAGTTATATACTATAAATAAAAACATAAAAAAAATGTGTAAATAATATTTAAAATGGGTATTAAGTCTTAAGTATAGATATGATTCGGATTAATTTTGGAGATGAGGTAATTATATGCATGCAAAGTATGAAAAAAGTTTAGAGTCTGTTGTATCAGTAATAAAAGAAGGAATAAAATTTCCAAATCAATTTAAACTAGGAGTAGAGTTTGAACATATAGTTGTTGAAAAGGATTCTTTAGAATCAGTATCTTATTATGGAGAAAAAGGAATTGAAGGAATCTTAAAGAAATTACTGGTAAGAGGATATGAAGGTAAATATGAAGATGGGTATTTAGTAGGATTAAATCAAGAAGACAAAGAAATTTCTTTAGAACCCGGAGGTCAAATAGAAATAAGTGTAAAGCCTTGTGCTAATATTAGTAAAATTGAATCTATTTATTTTGATTTTTTGTATGATATAGTACCAATATTAGAAGAAAAGAATTTATTATTAATGGCTATAGGCTACCATCCTAAATCTTCTATTGAAGATATACCTTTTAATCCTAAAAAAAGATATGAGTATATGTCTCAATATCTTAAAGAAAAAGGGAAATATGCTCATAATATGATGAAAGGAACAGCATCTCTGCAAGTAAGCATAGATTATGCAAATGAAGAAGATTTTATTAAAAAATTTAGAGTAGCAAACTTTATAAGTCCAGTATTGTATCTCATATCAGATAATTCACCTGTTTTTGAAGGAGAAATTTATCCTAACCACAGTCTTAGAAGTTTAATATGGGAAAACACAGATAAAGCTAGAAGTGGTATGGTTCCAAATGCTTTAAATAAAGAATTTGGATATGAAGATTATGGAAAGTATATACTAAATGTTCCTCCTATTTTAATTATGAAAGAACAAGAATTTATAGGTACAGGAGATAAGATTGTAGAACAGGTTATGAAAGAATATGTTTTTTCTAAACAAGAAATACAGCATATTATGACTATGGTGTTTCCAGATGTTAGAGCAAAGAACTTTATCGAGATTCGTGTAGGGGATTCTCTTCCATACCCATATAATTTTTCATATATAGCTTTAATAAAAGGATTATTTTATAATGAAGCAGCATTAGAATATTTATATAATCTGTCATTAAGGATACACGATAATCAAATTAATAGTATTAAAGATAATATTAGACAAAAAGGGTTCAGAACTCATATAACATCAAAAAAAGCATATGATTTTATTTGTATAATTTTTGATTTAGCAAAAACAGGATTGACACAAGAAGAAAAAAATATGTTAAAGGCTTTAGAAAAATTATTACTTAGAAAAGAGAATTTATCCATTGTATCTAAAGAAAAAATTAAAAAAGAAGGTATAGATGGTTTAAAATGGTGTGCTTTAAACCAACATGTAGCAGAAGGCAATCTTAATAATAGTGTTAAATAATGAATATATTTAATTAAATATTTTATAACAATAATATAAGGTACTTTCTCATAGTGGCAAATAATAAAAATCTGTTACTATGAGAAAGTATTTTTTATTGACAATACAATAAAACAAATGTATACTGTAAATGATAATAGTAATCAATACAATGTGATACTTATATTTATTTTTAAATATACGGAGGTGTAAATATATGACTTTAGATAGTGTAGTTAAAGGCCAAAAATTAGAAATACTTAATATCCCTGATAAAAATATACGTGCCCAGGCTATAAGATTCGGAATTTGTGAAGGAGCACAACTTATATGTGCAGAAAAATTACCAGCTGGACCAGTTATTTTACAAAATAGAATGCAAGAAATAGCTATAGGTCGTAGATTAGCTCAAAGCATACAAATAAAAACAGTTTAATGAATGTGAGGTCATAATATGAGTTGTCATGATTTAAATACAGTTGTAGAAATTCCATCTAGTAGTAAAAAAATCGTATTAGTTGGAAATCCTAATGTAGGAAAATCTGTGTTTTTTAATGTATTAACAGGTGTTTATGTAGATGTATCTAACTTTCCAGGAACTACAGTAGACATTAGTCACGGAAAATATAAAGATGATTTTATACTAGATACACCTGGAGTATATGGAGTATCATCTTTTAATGATGAAGAGAGAGTTGCAAGAGATGTTATACTAAATGGAGATATTATACTAAATGTAGTAGATGCTCTTCATTTAGAAAGAGATTTATTTTTAACCCAACAAATAATTGATATGGGAAAACCAGTAATTGTAGCTCTTAATATGATGGATGATGTGAAACGAAATGGAATTAACATTGATATTAAAAAACTTTCTAAAGAGTTAGGGGTTAAAGTTATTGCAACTACTGCAACAAAAGGTGAAGGAATAAATGAAGTGAAAAATGCTCTTGATTATGCTACATCAGGTAATCGGTTAAATATAGTAAAAGAGCATATAGCTAAAATAGAGAATAATGTAAATATACCTTCAGAAGCATTATTGGTTTTAGAAGAAGATGAAAACATTATAGGTAGAAATAATGTTAAGTTTAATGAAAAGCTTCGAGAAGAAATTTATATGGCAAGAAGAAGAAGAGTAGACGAAATAATTAATAAAGTGGTTTCGGAAAGTAATAAAGGTGCATCTTTTAGTACAAAACTAGGAAGATGGATGCTTCGTCCTATAACCGGAATACCAATTTTACTTGCGTCTTTATATATTATATATCAAATTATAGGTGTTTTTGTTGCCCAAACTGTAGTGGGAGTTACAGAAGAAGTAATAATGGGTGGATATTATAATGATTTTATTATGGACTTATTTTCTAAATTTGTTACAGAAGAAAGTTTTATTGGCGAATTATTAATAGGAGAATTTGGATTATTTACTATGACTCCAATTTATTTATTAGGACTTTTATTACCGTTAGTAGTTGGGTTCTACTTTATACTTTCTGCACTAGAAGATTCAGGGTATTTACCTAGAATAGCTACATTGGTAGATCGTGTTCTTGTAGGTTTAGGGCTAAATGGTAGAGCAGTAATCCCAATGATTCTAGGTTTCGGTTGTGTTACGATGGCTACTATTACAACTCGTATACTTGGATCTAAAAGAGAGCGTTTTATTGCAACTATGTTATTAGGACTTGCGATTCCATGTTCTGCTCAAATAGGAGTTATTGCAGGATTAGTAGCTCCACTAGGGTTTAAATATGCTATGATATATGTAATTACTATATTCGCAGTATTCGTACTTTCGGGAACTTTCTTAAATAAGGTAATGCCTGGAGAATCAACTGACTTATTAATAGATTTACCGCCTTTAAGATTACCTCGTTTGTCTAATGTATTAAAAAAGACTTACACTAAATCTATTATGTTTATGAAAGAGGCAGGTCCATTATTTGCTTTAGGAGCAGCTATAATTACAGTTATGCAGTATACAGGTGCATTAGATAGTATTATAGGTGTGTTTGCTCCAATTACTGAAGGATTCTTAAAGTTAGATCCTAGAGTAGCAACAGCATTTATTATGGGTATAGTTAGAAGAGACTTCGGTGCGGCTGGATTAGCTTCATTGGCTAATCAAGGATTATTATCTGCTCCACAAATAATAGTTGCTTTAGTTGCTATTACATTATTTGTTCCATGTATTGCAGCTATTATGGTTATTTTTAAAGAAAGAAGCTGGAAAGAGTCAGCTGGAATTTGGATAGGAAGTTTTATAATTTCATTTTTAACAGCAGGTATATTAGCTCAGATTATTATATAAGAAGGTGAAATAATGGCAATTATATGTCCTAACTGTAAGTTGGAAACAAAAGAAAATAAGGATGGACGTTGTCCTAGATGTTATACAATTTTAAAAGTTCCACCGAAATGTGAAGATTGTAAAGGTTGTTCATTATTCAAATCGTGTTCAGAAAAATAATTTATATATACTTAACCCATTTAGATTTGTTCTTAAATCTGAATGGGTTTTTGTTATATAAACATGTTTTTTGAATTAAATTAAATAAATGTAGAAATTATAGTATATATACTGTAAAATCATAATAAAGAAAACTTTAAATATACAAATAAGGGTGATAAGAGTGAAGATTAATTTTGATAAACAATATTTAAAAATTTCATTATATGCATTTCTAACTATAGCACTATCTATTCTTTTTTATTTATCACTAGGAAATTTAGGTAATTTTTTAGAGTGGAGTACTGTTAAATTTACAGATATAAGAAAAATATTAAGTTCTGTTATTATGGCTATTTCTATAGCTTACATTTTAAATCCAGGTGTTAGATGGTTTGAGGTTAATGTATATAATAGAATTGGTGGAATAAATAACAGTAAAAAATTATCGAGAATATTAAGTATCATAACTATATACTTATTTTTATTTGGGTTAATTTCAATGGTAATAGTTTTTGTAGCACCTCAGATTGCAACAAGTATGGCTGATATTAGTAGAAGAGTTCCAGAATATATAAATTCAACGATTGAAATTGTTGAAGATTTGTCTAATAGATGGTCTGGAGAGCTTAATGCGGCAAATCAAGTTTATGATATAGCTGGACATGTAGAAAGAAATATTAATCAGATATTTATAAATGCAGGAAATATACTTGATTATGTTTTTAATAATCTTATTCTGGGAATTATGAGTATTACATCAGGAATATTTAATTTTATATTAGGTATAATTATATCTTTTTATTTATTAGGCGATAAGGAATCTTTTAAAAGAGGAACAGAAAAAATATTATTGGCAATATTCCATAAAAAAACTGTAATCAAGATTAAGGATCTTGGAAGAGAAGCAGATACATTATTTGGTAAATATGTTATTGGAAAATTTGTAGATTCATTAATTATAGGTATTATTTGTTTTATAGGATTGAGTATTTTAAAAATTCGTTATGCTTTATTAATTAGCTCTATAATAGGAATTACAAATATGATTCCATATTTTGGCCCATTTATTGGTGCTGTTCCAGCTGTAATCATAACTTTTTTTGATAGTCCTATGAATGCACTTTGGATTATAATTTTTATATTAATATTACAGCAGTTTGATGGTTTAATTTTAGGCCCTAAAATACTTGGTGATAGCGTAGGACTAAAGCCTTTCTGGATTATATTTTCAATTGTTTTAGGTGGAGGTCTTTATGGGGTTTTAGGAATGTTTTTAGGAGTACCTGTAATGGCTATAATAGTTACTTTTGGTAATAAGCTAATAGATTGGCAGATTGAAAGAAAAACTAGAAACATAGAGTAAATTACTTTGAGTTATTATATGATAAAACTCCCTTTGATAATAGTTTCAATCAAAGGGAGTTTTTTTAAAAAATAATTTAGCTAACTGCAGGCTTTACTTTTTTAGCACAATAATTTAAATAAGCTCCTGTTAAAACACATAATACTCCCAAACTACTTAATAAATTAGGAATTTCATTCCATAAAATAATTCCTATAAATATGGAAAATATAGTATTACCGTAGGAATAAATAGATAAATCTCCAGCTTCTGCATATCTATATGATGTAGACATTAAATATTGGGCTATCATTGAAAATACACCAGCAGATAACATAGCAATTAAAGATGTTGTATCAGGTATAACGAAATTTCCTAACAACATAAATGGAATACTTAAAAAGCTAGATATACCAGTGAAATAAAATACTATTTTCATAGGTGTATCTGTTAATCTAAGGTGACGAATAATAGTGTAGGCTGAAGCAGCAAATATTGACGATAATATGCCTGCTAATGCTGGTAAAATTGAGTAATCAAATTTAGGTTGAGATATGAATAAAATACCTACTAAAGCCAAAATAATAGCAGGAATCTGAAGTTTTTTTATTTTTTCGCCTAAAAATATAGAGGCTAATATTACTACAAAAAAAGGATTCAATTGATTTAATACTACTGCATCAGCTAAAGGTAAATTTCCTATTGCATAAAAGTAAAAAACAACTCCTAAAAATCCTAACACTCCTCTGTAAGATAAATATTTAATATTATTTCCTTTAAAACTTTCATCAGATTTAAAAATTATATATCCAGATATTATAAATCCAACAATATTTCTAAAAAATACCTTTTCTATTGTAGGTATATTCCCTGCAAATTTAATAGAAGCTGCCATTAAAGCAAAAAATAAAGATGCTGCTACCATATATAATATTCCTTTATTACGATCTTTCATAATAATCCTCCTTTGTACAATAAATATAGAGTCAAAAAATATAGCTAAAAATATACACCATATTATAATATTACATTTGAAGTAAGGATGTCAAAATTGAACATATATTAAATTTTTCTATATATATTCTGTATATTATAGAGAAAAATTATTTCTATTTATTTTTAGATAATGGTATATTAAAAACAAGCTAAAGGTTGAAGAAAAATTAACAATTATCTAAGAATTATATTCAATATTAAAGGGAGGACTAATTTATGATTAAGGAAATAAGTATAAAAAAAATAAAGGAAGAAGCAGAATCTTTATATAGAAACGGTGATTTTTTCTGTTCAGAAGCTATAGTTAGTACAATTATGAAAAATTTTGAAATAGATATGCCAGAAGAAATGATTGCTATGGCATCTGGATTTCCAGTTGGAATTGGTAAATCAAAATGTGTCTGTGGGGCTGTAACTGGTGGCATAATGTGTATTGGATATTTTTTCGGTAGAACAAAAGGCGGAGACAGCAAGGTAAACAAGACTTTAGAGTTAGCTAATGAACTTCAAGAAAGTTTTAAAAACAACCATAAAGTGTTATGCTGTAGAATATTAACTAAAGGTATGGATATGGGCTCGGGAGAACATAAAGCTCAATGTATTTCATTTACAGGAGAAATGGCAGGAAAAACTGCAGAAATTATAGCTAGAGAGTTGAATATTGTAAATATTGATGAATAGTGAGGTGTAGATATGGGAAATGTGGTTAAAAAAGTACCTATACCAATGGCAGGTCTAATGTTAGGACTAGCTGCATTAGGCAATTTAATTCAATCCTATGGAGAATTATATCGTAATATATCAGGAGGTATATCTGCAGTTCTACTAATCTTAATTTTAGCAAAAATAATTATATATCCTGACGAATTTAAAAAAGGCTTAAATAATCCAGTAGTAGGGAGTGTAATACCAACTTTATCAATGGGTATTATGATTTTATCTACGTATATTAAACCATATTTTTACTCACTAGCTTATACAGTTTGGATTGTAGGTCTTGTGATTCATGTTGTTTTAATAATTTATTTTACAAAGAAATATATATTTAATTTTAATATAAAAAAGGTTTTTCCAAGTTGGTTTATTGTTTATGTAGGTATTGTAGTAGGGAGTGTAACTGGACCTGCTTATAGTCAGTTTACTATAGCTAAATATTTATTTTGGTTTGGCTTTATCACTTATTTAATGTTGTTGCCAGTGGTTGTATATAGGGTTTTAAAAACAAAATTAATTCCAGAGCCTGCACTACCAACTATAGCTATATTTGCTGCTCCTGCTAGTCTTTGTTTAGCTGGATATATTAATGCTTTTCAAAATAAAAATATTTTTGTATTAGGGTTTTTAGTTTTACTATCTTTAATAATGATGGTAGCAGTACTCATATATATGCCAAAACTATTAAGATTAAAATTTTACCCTAGTTACTCTGCATTTACATTTCCATTTGTAATAAGTGGGATTTCCATTAAACTTACTAATGCTTTTTTTATAAGTTCAGGATATTCAATAAAGTGGTTGAGTTTTATAGTAAAGTTTGAAGAACTTACAGCTTTTATATTTGTAATATATACATTATTTAAATATATTAAATTTTTATTACCAAAAAAAGACTCAGTGCCTATAGAAGCATAAATTCACATATAGATTTAAAAAAATATGCTAGAGACTTCTTTTTTAAAAAGGAAAAACTTTTTAAAAGAGAAGTCTTTTATAATATTTCGATATTTATGTAATGATTATTATATAAATATCGAAATATTATATTTTAAAGTAATTTATATCATTAAAAAGTTATTTTAAAAAGGCGAAAGTTGTGGTATTATGGTATAGTATAATATGATACAATTATAACAATTATGGAGGTGTTTAGTTGTGGATAAACAACAAAAAACTGCACTTATTTTAATGCCTATAATAGCAATTGGTATTTTAGCAGGCGGAATGTTTATAACAAATCAAGGAAATGAAACTTCTGCTAATTATACAGATGGTGTATATGAAGGCGAAGGCGAAGGATTTAATGGACCTATTAAGGTTGAAGTATCAGTAGAAGGTGGAAAAGTTACTTCAATTGAATTAGTAGAACATAGTGAAACAGAAGGAATTGGTGATGTAGGAGCAGAAGAAGTTATTGCTAATATAATTGCATCACAAAATACAGAAGTAGAAGTATCGTCTGGAGCTACTTATTCTAGTAATGGTGTAATGGAAGCTGTTTCAAATGCTTTATCTGAAGCAGGCGGGTCACAAACATTTACAGATGGTGAGTTTGAAGGTGAAGGTGAAGGATTTAAAGGACCTATTAAAGTTAAAGTAACAGTAGAAGGTGGAAAGATTGCATCAATTGAATTAGTAGAGCATGGTGAAACAGAAGGAATTGGTGATGTAGGAGCAGAGGAAGTTATTGCTAATATTATTGCATCACAAAGTACAACAGTAGACGTATCATCTGGAGCTACTTATTCTAGTGAAGGTGTAATGGAAGCTGTTTCAAATGCTTTAGCTGGTGGTTCTGAAGGTGAAGCAGAAGAAACTGAAGCAGGTGAAGTAGATTTTAGTGCTATAGAGTTTGTAGATGGAGTATACGAAGGAGTAGCAGAAGGATACCATGGAGATATTAAAGTAGAAGTGGAAGTTGCAGGTGGAGAACTTGTAAGAGTAGATGTATTAGAGCAAACAGAAACAGAAGGTATTGGAGATGTTGCTTTAGAAGAGCTATCAGAAACAATGGTAGCAGAGCAAACAGTAGATGTTGACACTGTATCAGGAGCAACATGGTCAAGTGAAGGAATAATAGAAGCTGTTAAAAGTGCTTTAAGTAACTAATTTGAATATATCCAAAATTAAATAAAAAATAAAAGTCTTGAGTTTTCTCAAGACTTTTATTTTTGCTTTACTATTGCTAGTAATTTTAAAATATACCTTTTAGGAATAAAAAATACTATTCATAAAGTTATGGATGGTGTTTTTTTATATTCAATTAAAACTAAGGTTTAGGTTTTGATTAGTTATATATTTTTTTTATCTATATCTTGGTTTTTATTATCAATTGTAGCAATCTTAAATCCAGTAAAACCGTAAATGATAGCAATAATAGGACTTATTAGATTTAAGAAAGCAAATGGTGCATATTCAAATGGTGAAACTAATAAAACACTATACATAAATGCTCCACAAGTATTCCAAGGTATTAATGGAGAGGTTAAGGTACCTGCATCTTCTAATGTTCTTGATAATACCTTAGGATGTAATCCTCTTTCAGCATAAATATCTTTATACATTCTTCCAGGTATAACGATTGATAAGTATTGTTCTGCTGCAAGAATATTAACGGCTATACTAGTTAAAATAGTAGCAGTAATTAAAGATCCGGTGTTGTTTGCAAATTTTAAGATAGTTTTTCCAATAGCGCCTAGCATTCCTGTTTTTTCCATAATACCACCGAAAACCATAGCTAGGATAATAAGTGAAACAGTCCATAACATAGAATCAAGTCCGCCACCAGTTAGAAGCTCATCGACTACTTCAATACCAGTTTCGCTAGTAAAACCATTGTGAGCTGCATTTATAATTTCTCCAAATCCAGAACCTTGAAATATAGATGCAAATATGCCTCCAATAGTGGTACCTGCTATTAGTCCGGGAATCGCTGGTATTTTAAATATTACTAAAAGAATAACGATAACCGGAGGGAGTAAAAGTAAAGGTGAAATATTGAAATTACTTGACATTCCACTGAGAATTATATCAATATTTGCTGTATCTAGTGCTTGACCTGAATATCTAGAGCCTATAATACCGTATAGAATTAACGCTATTATAAAACTGGGGATAGTAGTATATAACATGTACTTAATATGCTCGAATAAAGCTGACCCTGCCATAGCAGGTGCTAGATTAGTAGTATCAGAAAGAGGTGAAAGTTTATCTCCGAAATATGCCCCTGAAATAATTGCTCCAGCTATTATATAATCTGGCATTCCAAGACCTTGCCCAATTCCTAAAAGTGCTATACCTACAGTACCTGCTGTAGTCCAAGAACTTCCTGTAGAAATTGCAACTATTGCACATATAATTGCTGTTGCTATTAAGAATATTCCTGGCGCTATAATTTGCAATCCATAGTAAATCATTGTAGGTACTGTACCACTTAGAATCCAAACTCCTATTACCGTTCCAATAACCATTAATATAAGTACGGCTTGCATTGCTAGCTGAATTGTAGCTATAGCAGATTTTTCCAATTCATCCCAGGTATATCCTAATGAGTAAAGTGATATTGCCACAGCTACTATAGTAGCAATAATCATTGGGATATGAGGATCTTGTTCATACACAACAATTGCTAAAAATAAAGTAGCTATAAGTGTAAGTATAGGTATGAGAGCATGACCTATCGTGGCTTGCTTTTTTGTTTTCATAAAAAGTAATTCCTCCTTTAGGGTTTTCTAATTACAAAGTATTAATTAAAATCCATTCATAATTTATTACGTATTAATATGAAAATGTTAATCCCCCTATCTATATTTATATCTAATTATATCTATTTAGAATCAAAAAAACTAATATATATGCTATATTTAAATTTTAAAATCAATTTTTATTAAATTTTAAATAGGTTATTAAGTATAATACTACAATTTCACCGAAAATTCAAATAATTATAAAATGGGGGACCTGCATATATCAGAACATACAAAATACATTCAATATTCCGTAAAATATCAGATTATGGAAAATCCATTTACAAGTTTAGATCGCAGTGTTATTATATAGTTAAAATGTTTGAATCATCAGTCAACGTTTATTTTTTAACTAAGTAGTGTTTAAGTTTATTTATTATTAAAATATATTAATAATAGGAGGGGTAGATGAAATGTCTTGTTGTCAAGGGAAAGAGAATAGTGGTATAGCAAAAGAAATTTTGCAGGAAGATCAAGATAAGATAAATAAGATTTTAAGCAAATATGAGGGAAAAAAAGGAAGTCTTATTAGTATTTTACAAGATATACAAGAAGAATATAATTATTTACCAATAGAAACATTAAACTATATATCACAGGAAACAGGTACTAAGCCTGCTAAAATTCATGGGGTAGCCACTTTTTACACTCAATTTCGATTAAAGCCAGTAGGGGAAAATCTTATAATGCTTTGTCAAGGTACTGCCTGCCATGTAAATGGGTCGAAAAATATTGAAGAAGCTATTTATGAAGAGTTAAAAATAAAAGATGGAGAAACTACTGAGGATAATTTATTTACATTAATAAATGTAGCATGTTTAGGGTGTTGTAGTTTATCGCCAGTAATGATGATAAATGATGAAACTTATGGTAATTTAACGCCAGAAAATGCAAAAGAGATCTTAAAAGAAATTAAGGATAAACAACTAACAAAGGGGGCTTAATATATGAAAATTATTGTGGGGCAAGGTAGCTGTGGGATAGCTGCTGGTGCTAATAAAGTATATGATGCCATAGTAAGGGAAATAGAAAGTAGAAACTTAGATGTAGAATTAACTACTACTGGTTGCATAGGCATGTGTTATTTGGAACCAATTGTCGACGTTATAGATAACAATGGCAAAAAAACAACATTTGTTAAAGTTGATAAAGAAATAACAAAAGGAATTATAAAAGATATAGTTCAAAAAGCAGAAGATCATACACAATATGAAATAGATGAAATCGATAGAGACATTTTATCTAAGCAGAAAAGAGTAGCTTTGAAAAACTGTGGAATTATTAACCCGGAAAGTATAGATGAATATGTGAATTCAGGTGGGTATAAGGCTATTAAAAAATGTCTAGAAACTATGACACCAGAAGAAGTAATAGATGAAATAAAAACTGCTGGCTTAAAGGGAAGAGGAGGAGCAGGGTTTCCTACTTGGTTTAAATGGAATGCAGCTAATAAATCTCCAGGAGATACTAAATATGTAGTTTGTAATGCAGATGAAGGAGATCCAGGAGCATTTATGGATAGAAGTGTACTAGAAGGAGATCCTCATAACTTAATAGAAGGTATGATGGTCTGTGGATATGCAATAGGAGCAAGTGATGGAGTTGTTTATGTAAGAGCTGAATATCCTCTTGCTATTAAACGATTAAATAAAGCAATAGAAGATGCAAGAAGCAAAGGGTATTTAGGCAAAAATGTTTTTGGGTTAAATAAATTTGATTTTGATTTAAGAATTAAGGCAGGTGCTGGAGCTTTTGTTTGTGGGGAGGAAACAGCTCTTATAGCATCTCTAGAAGGTGAAAGAGGAATGCCAAGGTTAAAACCTCCATTTCCGGCACAGAAAGGCTATTGGGATAAGCCTACTAATATCAATAATGTTGAAACACTTGCCAATGTACCGTGGATAATATCTAATGGAGGAGATGCTTTTGCATCTATGGGTACAGAAAATAGTAAAGGGACAAAAGTATTTGCTTTAACTGGGAAGATAAGAAAAGGTGGGTTAGTTGAAGTTCCTATGGGAATTTCACTAAGAGAAGTAATATTCGATATAGGTGGAGGAATAAAAGAAGATAAACAGTTTAAAGCAGTACAAATGGGAGGTCCGTCTGGAGGATGTGTACCTGCACATCTTTTAGACACATCTGTTGATTATGAATCTATATCTAAAATAGGAGCTATTATGGGCTCTGGTGGTATGGTTGTTATGGATGAAACAACTTGTATGGTAGATATGGCAAAATTCTTCCTAGACTTTACTCGTAAAGAGTCTTGTGGAAAATGTATTCATTGTAGATTAGGTACAAAGAGGATGCTTGAAATATTAACTAGAATTTGTGAAGGTGAAGGAAAAGAAGGGGATATTGAGCTTTTAGAAGAGCTTGGCACTAAAATAAAAGAAGGATCATTATGTGGATTAGGTCAAACAGCACCAAATCCAGTATTAAGTACAATTAGATACTTTCGTGATGAATATGAAAGTCACATTAATAATAAAAAATGTCCTGCAAAGCAATGTACTAGTCTGTTAGAGTATGGAATATTAGAAGATAAGTGTATTGGATGTGGACTTTGCAGACGAAGCTGTCCTGTTGAAGCTATTTCAGGAGAAACTAAGTCTGTGCATAGTATTAGTGTGGATAAGTGTATTAAATGTGGCAAATGCCATGAGGTATGTAAATTTGGTGCAGTGACAATTGAATAATTCACGTAAGGGGGAATAAAATATGTCTAAAATTAGGATGAATATAAATGGAACAGAAGTAACGGGATACAAGGGGCAGACTATTTTAGAAATAGCAAGAGAAAATAATATTGAGATTCCTACTCTTTGTTATGATGAAAGAGTTAAAATATATGGCTCTTGTGGTCTTTGTGTAGTTGAAGTAGAAGGTATACCTAAGCTTTTAAGAGCTTGTGCAACGGAAGCAGCAGATGGTATGGTGATTTCTACTAATACAGAGAGAGTTAAAGGGTCAAGAAAAATAGCACTAGAATTACTTTTATCTGATCATGTTGGAGACTGTAGAGCACCATGCTCCTTAGCTTGTCCAGCAGGCACCGATTGTCAAGGGTATGTAGGTTTAATTGCTAATGGACAATATAAAGAAGCTGTAGAATTAATAAAAGAAAAGTTACCATTACCAGCTAGTATAGGTAGAGTTTGTCCTCACCCTTGTGAAACTGCCTGTAGAAGACAAACATTAGAAGATCCAATTTCAATAGCATGGTTAAAAAGCTTTGTAGCAGATATAGATTTAAAGAATCCAGATGTATTTATGCCTGAAATAAAGCCAGCTACAGGAAAAACTATAGCTATTATTGGTGGAGGTCCAAGTGGACTTACAGCGGCATACTATTTAGCTAAAGAAGGACATAAACCAGTTATATATGAATCAATGCCAGAACTTGGAGGTATGCTTAGATACGGTATTCCACAATATCGATTACCAAATGAGGTTTTAGATAAGGAAATAGAGATTATAAGAAAAATGGGAGTAGAAATGCTAACTAATATTAAAATAGGTAGAGATGTAGATCTAACCCATTTAAAGGAAAAGCACGATGCAATATATATTGCCATAGGAGCATGGAATAGTACAAAGCTTAATTGCTCTGGTGAAGAACTAGAAGGTGTTATTGGAGGAATAGATTTTTTACGTAAAGTTACAGTGAATGAGCCTGTTAAAACAGGAGAGAGAATAGCTGTAGTTGGTGGTGGAAATACAGCAATGGATGCATGTAGAACTGCTGTTAGATTAGGCGCTAAACAGGTTTACAATATATATAGAAGAACAAAAGATGAAATGCCAGCAGAAGCTGTAGAAATACAAGAAGCAGAAGAAGAAGGAGTTAATTTTAAATTCTTAGTTAATCCTATTGAAGTAATAGGAAAAGATGGAAGAGTTAATAAAGTAAGACTTCAAAAAATGAAGTTAGGAGAAGAAGATGAAAGAGGTAGAAGAAGACCTATTCCAATAGAAGGTGAAGAAGAAACTATTGAAGTGGATTCAGTTATAGTTGCTATAGGTCAAAAAGTAGATATTAAAGGATTTGAAGATATTGGTCTAACTAAATGGGGAACTATACAGACAGATGAAAATTCATTCCTTACTAATTTACCTGGAGTATTTGCAGGTGGAGATGCAACTAATGGTGGGCCTGATATTGCTATTGCAGCTATTGGAGAAGGCCAGAGAGCTTCAGATGTAATATGCAGTTATTTAGAAGGTAAAGTTATTTCATATGATAAGCCTTTCTATGTAACTAGAGATGAAGTTCCAGTACAAGAATTTTCTCATAGAGAAATAGAGCACAGACCTAAAATGTCTCATTTATCACCAGAAGTTAGAAGTGGTAATTTTGAGGAGATTGTTGCAGGATATAGTGAAGAAGATGCTAAAAGAGATGCTAAGCGTTGTTTAGAATGTGGTTGTCATGATGTATTTGAGTGTAAGCTACTACAATATTCTAATGAATATGATGTAGAACCAGAAAGGTTATCTGGAGAAGTTCATCATCGTAGAGAAGATGATGGCCATCCTTTTATAGTTAGGAATTCAGATAAATGTATTTTATGTGGTCTTTGTGTTAGAGTATGTGACGAGGTTATAGGCTCAACTGCTCTTGGACTTATAGATAGAGGCTTTGATACAATAGTTAAGCCACCTTTTGACCAAACTTTAACATATACAGACTGTATAAGTTGTGGACAATGTATAGCTGTATGTCCAACAGGGGCACTTGGTGAAAGGTTAACTATAGAAAAGTCTGTACCTGTGGAAACTAATGAAACTAGTACAGTTTGTTCCCACTGTAGTGTAGGTTGTAATATAGATCTAAATACTAAAGGAGATATGCTTGTTAAAGCATTGCCTAAAAAGAAAGATGATTTAGATGAAGGGCTATTGTGTGTAAAAGGACGTTTTGGCTTTGATTCTAAAAATTTAGGAAAGAGAATAACTAAACCTTTAATTAGAAAAGAAGGTAAATTAGAAGAAACAACTTGGGATGAAGCTCTGCTTTATTCAGCTAAAAAAGCACAAAGCTTAACAGCGTTACATGGTAGTAACTCTATAGGTATTTCGGTTTCTGATAGATATACGAATGAAGAGATATATTTAGTATCTAAGCTTGGAAAAGAAGTTCTAAATACAGAAAACGTAGGGTCATTCAATAACTATATAAATGGTGGTATTGAAGAAGTACTAGGATATGATGCTTCGCCAAATACATTTGATGATTTAATCTCTACAGATACTATTATTTTAGTTGGCTCTAATATTATGGATAATCATACTGTAGCAGGATTAAAAATTAAAAGAGCAGCTGAAAGTGGAGCAAAGCTAATAGTAATAAATGCAGAAAATACTAAAATAGATGATTATGCAGATATAAAAGTAAGACCTAATAATGATATAGTATTTTTAAAACAAATAGCGAAAGCACTTATTGATGGTGGATTTAAATGCAAAAACAATAATTGCGAAGGCCTACAAGAATTTAAAGAAAGTTTATCTAAAATAGAAGTTAGTCCAGAAGCTGCTGATATAGCTCAAATATATGGGAATTCTAAAAGTGCTATGATTGTATTTGACCAAAAGGGTATTACACCTGATGCTTCTAAGCTTTTAGCAAATATGTCAGTTTTAAGTGGCCATATTGGAAAGCCACGTAAAGGCATTATTCAGTTAAAGCAAAATAACAACAGTCAAGGACTTAAGGATATGGGAGTAAGAAAAGGATATGATGAGTTAAGTAAGGCTATACAAAATAAAGAACTTAAAGGAATGTTAGTATTTGGCGAGGATATAGCTAATATTAATCTAGATGACCTAGGTCTATTAGTGGTTCAAGATACACATTTAACAGATACGGCTAAAAAAGCAGATGTAGTTTTACCTGCAGTTAGCTTTGCAGAATCTAGTGGAACATTTACTAATACAGAAAGAAGAATACAAGTGTTAAACAAAGCTATTAAACCACTTGCTGAATATGAAAACTGGGAGATAATTGTAAAGTTTGCAAATGTACTCAATAAAGATTTTAACTACTCTAGTACTTTAGAGATATTATCAGAGCTTGAGAAAATGAATCCAGAGTATTTAGGAATAACTAAAGTAACTGGCGAAAATACATTCTGGCCAATTAATGAAAACAGAGTACTATATACAAATGGATTTAATTTTGGAAATGGAAAGGCTAAACTACAAGTTGTTGGTGATGGCGACTTATTTACAACTGGTGAAAACACAAATAATTTAACAAATGCTTTTATAGAATATTTAAAAGAGGAAAAATTAGTATAAAGTTTTATTAAAAACTTTGAAGTTTAATTTAATATACTCTCCTTTAAGTAAACAGATTAAATAATAGAATTTGTTGTTAAGAGGAGAGTATTTTTTATTGTATAAGAAATAATAATACTATATAATGAATATTTTGTATAGTTTAAAAAAAATAGGGTATGAATAAAAAAATAAGATTATAGATGTAGCTATTTACATAAAATTGTAATATAATGATATATAGAATTATATAATGGTATATAATCTTAATTATTTACTATACTAAAAGGAGGAGAAAAATTATGAAAATAAATTTGACTGATACAGCTAGAGAAGAAATTTTAAAACAGAACACAGAAAAGAAGGATGTAAGAATATATGTAGCATCTATGGGGTGATCAGGCCCAAGTTTTTCATTGTCTCTGGAAGAGGCAACAGATGAGGATGTAGTAACAGAAATAAATGATGTTAGATTTATTGTAGATAAAAGTCTTGATAGCAACTTTGGAGCAATTAAAGTAGATTATGGTACTAAGTTCTTTAGAAAAGGGTTTATGATTTCGCTGGAAAGTGGTGAAGGCGGGAGCTGTAGCTAAAATTTTAAATTAAATATATAAGACTTAAACAGGAAGAACATATTGTTTAAAAACAATATGTTCTTCCTGTTTTTTATTTATTATTTTAATGATTTTAGTTAACACAAATAGGATTTGTAGATCCATCTTCTAGTATTTTAAAAAGCTCTAATTTGTTTTTTTTAGAAAAAAAAATCTCTATAGAACATTTACTACAAAAATATCTAGATTTATTTAATCTTCCTGTATCTTCATTACCGCATATAGGACATTTCAATTTAATCTCCTCCTGTTAAATAAAACAGCAATACACATTTTCATATAACAAAAATTTTTCTATTCGAAATATATATTCAAAACCGTATTAAAATAGTATATCAAAAAAAAAGGATTTTAACAAGATTTTAAAATGAAAATAACATACATTATATGTGTTAAATAAATGGATTATGCACAATCAAAAATATTTTTTCATATTATATATTACAATAACACATTTGTATTAACCTGCAAATTCACAAAATATAATGACTAAAGACTAGGAGGGGGTCAACTTTGTGTACAGAAAATAATGAAGTCTATGTAAATATATATGATAAAAAAAATGATAATATAGAATCTAAACTGTTAGAAGAAATGGTGAAAGAATTAGTGGCATGCACTATGCCACTAAATTTTCATATAGAAGCATTAAAATGTCAAAGTATTATTATTAGAACAAGGTTAGTAAGACAAATGAAAGCTTATGGAGGAGTTGGTACAGAAGAATGTAAGGAGGCAGATATTTTAAAACAAGACTTTGAAGGACTGATACCGTTAATTGAATATAAAAATGTATGGAAAAATAAATACGAAGAATATAAAGAAAAATTAGAAAAGGCTGCACTGGAAACTACAGGAAAGATATTGCTGTTTAATAATAAACCTATAGATCCAAGAACTCACTTAGTATGTGGAGGGTCTACAGAAAATAGTGAAAATATAGAAGGAAATGCTGTACGATACTTAAGAAGAGTGCTTTGTAATTACTGTGAAGACAGTCCATATTCTCTTAATTATAAAGATATTTCTATAGATGAACTTGAAAAAAAATTAGGGCTTGAATTAACTAATGATAATTTTATGAAAGATATAACTATAAATAAATTTATTGATAATGTTGTTAGAGATGAGCAAGATAGAGTAACTAGAATTAAAATAGGAAATAAAGAATTCAGTGGTAAAGAAATAATGGAAATTTTGGATATAAACTCTACTCGGTTCAGTTGGAGACCACAGATTATACGTTTTTTTACTGTAGGTAAAGGCGATGGTTTAGGGCTCTGTCAATATGGTGCTAACAGTATGGCTAATAATCAAACTCTAGCTGAAGAAATTCTAAAATATTATTATACAGGAGTAATAATAAAAAAAATACAAAATCCATGCATAAATAAGCCATTAGAAGGGAAAATAATAATGATAGATCCGGCTCATGGCGGAGAAAGTAGCGATGATAATGTTGGTAATCATGGATTAAGGGAAAAAGATGTAAACTTATCGATTGCTTTATACTTAGTAAAAGAACTTGAAAGCATAGGTGCTAATGTATATTTAACTAGAGATAAAGACGAAGTTATTCATCTAAATGATAGAGCACAGATGGCTAAAGACATAGGACCTGATTTTTTCATTAGTATTCACCAAAATTATTTTAGTCATTGTTCTAAATCTGGAACGGAAATCTATTATTTTAGAGGGGATAAAATGGCTAAAGAGCTTGCAGAAGAAATAATGCCAGTTTTAACTAACGAGATGAACACACTGAATAAAGGAATAAAGTCAGCAGAATTTTTTCTACTGCGAGAAATACCAGTTAGTTCTATTCACATAGAGGTGGCCTATATTTCCAACTTTGATGAAGAAAGAATATTAATGAGTAAAGATTTTAGAAAAAAGGCTGCTAAAGCTATTGCTAAAGGATTTATTAATTTTTATAAATATATCTAAGGATAATATTATATAAGGCTGAGTAACTTCTTTATATTGAGCAAAATAGTTTTAATATAAATATATAATATTTGACAAATGATGTATTAGCGTTTATAATATTTAGTCAACTGTTTGACAATAATTATCAAGTATGCTATAATAAAGTTGTCAAAGTTGCGAAAGAAGGTGATTACTTGGCAATTAAAAATCCAACCAATGGAAAAAATCAATTAAAAGAGATTAAAGAGAATATTGAAGGATATGTTGGAGAAAAAATTGTTCTTAAAGCTAATAAAGGAAGAAAAAAGACTACTATACGTGAAGGAGTCTTAGAAAACACATATCCTAGTATTTTTATCGTAAGGATCGATGGAAAGTTTGACAACGATGTTAGAAGAGTTTCATATAGCTATTCAGATATTCTTACAGAAACAGTTGAGATCACCATTTGTAGAGACAATAAAAATATTAAAGTCAGCTAGTTAAATAACATAAAAATAAAACCACCTATAAATAGGTGGTATTTATTTTGGGATTTATTATGATAATATTGTATTAGATTTATGCAATTAAGGGATTTATGCAATTAAGGGATTTATGCAATGAATGTATAAAAACACTGTAATGCTTATAAATACTAAGGTTGAATTATGCATAAAAACAATATATACTGATAGTAATATAAAAATAAATTTACTAAACTTGATTTAAGTGTAAATTGGGGGCAAAAATAATGATAAATAATAGTTTTTTAAACGTTACATCGGAAATAGGTAAGTTGAAATCAGTTCTTCTTCATAGACCAGGAAAGGAGTTAGAGAGATTAACACCTCAATATTTAGAAGAATTATTATTTGATGATATACCATGGCTAAGTAGAATGAGAGAAGAACATAATGCTTTTGCAAAGCTTATGAAAGAACAAGGAACAGATGTATATTATTATGAAGAATTATTAAAAGATGTTTTAGATAACAAATATACACATAAGTTATTTGTTGAAGACATAATGAAGAACTGTAACATAGATAATAGAGAATTAGAGTATGCTATTTCAGAATATTTACTAAAAAAGACTGGAGAAGAAGTTGTAGAAATAGCAATATCAGGATTACAAAAAAGTGATTTACCAGAAATAAATAGGGAATTAGGTCTGTTAGACTACATTAAATCAGATTTTCCTTTTTATATAAACCCTACGCCTAATTTATATTTTACAAGAGACCAGGGAGCTGTTATTGGGCAAGGATTGTCTATTAATAAAATGGGAACTGATGCTAGAAACAGAGAAACTATGTTTTTAAAATATATTTATAAATATCATCCACTATTTAAAGGGGAAAATACTTCTTTATGGTATGACTACACTGAAAAAAGTAGTTTGGAAGGTGGAGATATTTTAGTTTTAAGTGATAAAGTAGTAGCTGTTGGATGTAGCCAAAGAACGTCAGCTAAATCTATAGAAATTCTAGCGCAGAATCTTTTTCAAAATAGTATTGTAGAAAAGGTCTTAGCTATTAAGATACCATTCACTAGAGCTTATATGCATTTAGATACTGTATTTACAATGGTAGATTATGATAAATTTACAATTTATCCAGGAATAGAAAATAGAATGGATATATATGAATTAACTAAAGGTGCTACTAGACCAAAGGTTAAGCCTATAGATACATTGGAAAATGCTTTAAAATCTGCTTTAGGGTTACCTGCTATAAAATTGATAAAAACCGGTAGAGGAGATGCTCTTACAGCATCTAGGGAACAGTGGAATGATGCAACTAATACATTGGCTGTTGCACCAGGTGTAATTATTACATATAATCGAAATGAAGTATCAAATGAATACTTAAGAAAAAATGGAATAGAGGTTTTAGAAATTGAAGGATCAGAGCTTGTAAGAGGACGAGGTGGCCCAAGGTGTATGTCTATGCCTCTTGTGCGTGAAAATCTATAATTTTATTATACATGTTTATTAAATGTTAAAATGTATTATATTAGGAGGGATTGGAGTGGATATAAGTAAAAGAGTTGAAGAATTAGCTATAGATTTAACAAATATTCTTAGTGTTGTCGATACTAAAGATGAAAACAATATGGCTGAAAGAATATATGAGTTTTTTGGAGAAATGGATTATTTTAAAGGTAACCCAGATAATTTAAAATATGTAGATGTTATAAATGATGAAGTTGGAAGAAAATCAACTTTAGCTACTATTAAAGGTAAAAAAGGTAACTCTGATAAAACGGTTATTTTAATTGGGCATATTGATACTGTTGGTATAGATGATTATGGAGATTTAAAAGAGTATGCGAATAAACCTTTAGAGTTAATTGAAAAATTAAAAGAGGTAGTTATTTCTAAGGAAGCTAGAGAAGATTTAAATAGCGGAGATTATTTGTTCGGTAGAGGAATTTTTGATATGAAATGTGGAGTAGCCATTATTATGGCAATAATGGAAGAGTTGGCTAAAAACGTAGAACAACTTGAAGGCAATGTTATATTTGCTGCTGTATGTGATGAAGAAGGCAATTCAGGAGGAATGCTGTCTGTAGTGCCAGAGCTAGTTAAACTTAAGCAATCTGAAGGCTATGATTATTTAGCTATTATAGATACTGATTATAGTGCTCCTAGGTATGTTGGTGATGAAAATAGATATGTATATATAGGTACTGTCGGAAAATTAATGCCTAGCTTTTATATAGTAGGTAAGGAAACTCATGTAGGAGAACCTTATAAAGGATTAGACCCTAACCAAATAGCTTCCAATATTACTGAAGAATTTAACTTAAATATGGAATACTGTGATGTAGCAGAAGAAGAGGTTTCTCTGCCTCCAATTACCCTTAGACAGCAGGATTTAAAAGAAGAGTATTCTGTACAAATTTCAAAAACTTCTTATATATATTTTAACTATGCTACTCATATATCTACTCCGGATGAAGTTATGAAAAGGATGATAAGTGGAGCTAATAAAGCTTTTCAAAAGACTATAAATCATTTAAATAGTCAATACAAAACTTATTGTAGCATGAGTGATTATCCTTATAGTGAGTTACCTTGGAAAGCAAGAGTTATAACATATGAAGAGCTTTATAAAAAAGTTAAGGAAGAAAAGGGCGAAAAACTTGACTCTATAATTTCAGACTTAAGTAATGAAATGCTTAAGGATGATAACATTGATGAGAGAGTTTTTGCTCTAAAGCTTGTAGAGCAGGTTCACAAAATGTGGTCTGATAAAGAACCTGTAGTTATAGCTTATTTCTCGCCACCTTATTATCCTCATATTTATGTAGAAGGCAAAGAGGAAAAAGAAAAGAACCTTTTAGAAGCGGTAGATAAAGCTATTAAAACTACAGATACTGAATTTGATATAGTTAACAAAAAATTCTACCCTTATATATCTGATTTAAGTTATGCTGCTGCTCCGAAAGAAAATTTTGTTATTGAAGCTTTAAAAGAAAATATGCCAGGTTTTGGTAAACGATATAATCTTCCTCTTAAAGAAATGCAAGAACTTAATTTACCTGTAGTGAATATAGGTCCTTTTGGAAAAGATGCACATAAGTTTACAGAACGAGTAGAGAAAAATTATTCTTTTAATGTGCTTCCTAAGATGGTATACAATACTATCTTTAATTTACTAAAATAGTATATTAAATAATAGTATGATAAAATACATATGGTGATAAATATGAACTATGTATATATATTAGAATGTGGAGATAAAAGTCTGTATACTGGATGGACTAATAATTTAGAAAAAAGAGTTAAGTCTCATTCTGAAGGAAAAGGTGCAAAATATACGAGAGCTAGACTTCCTGTAAAGCTAGTATATTTTGAAGAATATTATGATAAGATATGTGCTCAAAAAAGAGAGTATAAGATAAAACAGCTGACTCGTAAACAAAAGTTAAAGTTAATAGCAGATTAATATATTAATCCATATAATTCTGGCGTTATTAATTATTATAGTTAAGAACTGCTTTTAAATTAATTACATTCAGAGGCTAAAAAAGAAGTGAAAATATTATATTTTCACTTCTTTTTTTTGTTTTATAACATATATATGTAAAAGACAAACTTTATTGGACTATTTAAAATTAGACGAAATTTATAACATATTTTGTGTTTAACAAAATATAGTGTAATAAGGATTTTAAAAGATTTCGGAGGGAGGCAAATATATGTCTGTTGAATTAGTGAAAGACTTATTTAAACTGGATCAAAAGGTAGGTGAAAATTTTATCCAGACTATTGTGGAAGGTGATATTTTAGTACCAGATACAAAACCAGATATTAGTAGAGTCTTATCTGCAACTGGAAAATTACATATATCTAAGAAAGAGGTATTAGATAATAAAATTGCTGTAGAAGGAATTACGTATTTTAAAATTCTATATGTTTCAGACAAAGGAGATCAACCTTTATACAGTATAGATACAAATACTCAATTTAAAGAAGATATTGATATTGAAGGCTTGAGTCCTAATATGAAAGCTGAAGTGTTAGCAGATGTTCAGCATATTGACTTTAATATAAACAATGAAAGAAAAATAGGAGTAAAAGCAGTAATTAATTTAAATGGTAAAGGAACACAAGAACAAGATTTGAAAGTTACAAAAGATATAGAAGGTCTTGAAGATATTCAGGTATTAAAAGAAGACTTTAAATATACTGATATTATAGGTGTTAATAAAAGCGACACTTTGATAAAAGATAATTTTGAAATGGATGAAGATGATTATGAAATTAAGGAAGTTTTAAAATGGGATGCTACAGTTTTAGAAAAGGAAACTAAAATTACCGATGGAAAAGTAATCGTAGGTGGTATGGTTAATATAGAAATTTTATATACAGATGAAGATGAAGAAAATCCGTTAAAGGTAATTAAAAGAGAAATTCCATTTACTCATTTTGTAGAGATTACAGATGTATTCAGCGATATGAATTACAAATTAAATCTTTCTGTAGATGAACTTTATTATGATATTAAAGAAGATATTCGAGGAGAAAGAAAAATAGTAGATATTGAAGCTGTTGTAAACGTAGAAGCTAAAGTTATGGATACTCAAAGTAGAGAAATTTTAGTTGATACTTATTCTCCAAGCATAAATCTTAAAATAGATAAGAAAAAAATAGAATTAAATGAAAATATAGGTATAAATAAAGCTAATGTACTTTTAAAGGAAACTTTAGATATTCCTCAAGGGAATCCACCTATTGAGGAAGTGTTTTCTGTTATTATAAAACCTATTTTAACAGATTACAGTACTTTAGAAAATAAAGTTGCTATAGAAGGGATTTTAGAAGCTACAGTTATGTATAAGTCATTAGATGATGTTAATCCTTTATATAGTTTTATTCAAGAAGTTCCATTTAGGCATTATGTTGATATTGAAGGATTAAAAGAAAATATGGAATCTGAGGTAGAATTATTTATAGAAGATATAGACTACAACAACGTAAACAGTGAACAAATAGAGCTAAAGGTTAATGTAGGGGCTATCTGTGAAGCATACTCTAAAAAAACCATAGAAGTTATTGATGCAATAGAAGAGCTAGAAGAAGATGCTAGTGTGAAAGAAAGACCTAGTTTAACAATTTATTTTATGCAGCCAGAAGACACACTTTGGAAGGTTGCTAAAAAATATAATACAACTGCACAAAAAATTATGGATACCAATATGATCGAAGATCCTTTATTAATAAAGCCGGGAGATCATGTTATTATTGAAAAAGTTCATAATTTTAAACTATAGATAATGAGCCGTTTTTATACGGCTCATTTATGTTTATGTAAAGTTGCAGAAAAAGCACATATTAATATATAATAATATATGGCTTAATATACGGATATAATGTTATTTAAGGGGAGAAAAAAATGGAACAAATAAAGTTAAAATCTAGGGCAAAAATTAATTTGTCTTTAGATGTAATAGGCAAAAGGTCGGATGGCTACCATGAAGTAGAGATGGTTATGCAACAAATAGATTTATATGATAATATAATTATTAATGAAAGAAATGATAATGAAATTAAGATATTTACTAACTGCGAATACATTCCTAAGAACTCTACTAATATAGCATACAAATCAGCAGATAAGCTTCGTAGTGTGTTCTCTATTTGTAAAGGCGTAGATATACATATAGATAAACATATACCAGTAGCAGCAGGCCTTGCAGGCGGTAGTTCTAATGCAGCGGCGGTTTTAAAAGGTCTTAATAAATTATGGAGCCTAGGCCTTTCTCAAAAGGAGCTTATGGATATAGGTGTAACAATTGGCGCAGATATTCCTTTTTGTATTTTAGGTGGTACAGCTTTAGCTGAAGGAATAGGAGAAAAACTAACTCCTATAGACTCTAATATTAAAAACACTTGGATTGTTTTAGCTAAACCTCCTATATCTGTGTCTACTAAAGAGGTATATGAAGGATTAAATCTGTCTAAAATAAAAAATAGACCGAATACAACGAAGTTAATAAATAGCATAAAAAAGGGTAACTTATATTCTGTGTCAAATAATATTGGTAATGTTTTGGAAACTGTAACTGAGAAAAAATATTCTGTTATTACTGAAATAAAAAGAAAAATGATGGAATATAATGCTTTAGGATCTATGATGTCTGGTAGTGGCCCTACAGTTTTTGGAATATATAAAAATTATGAAAGAGCCAAATCTGCCTATGAACATTTATCTATATTTTATAAGCAAACATACATGGTTCAAACCTATAATGGAGGTAGTAAAATTGGATAATTTAGAGAAACTAGATATAGAAAATTACAAACCTTTAAGAGAAATCGTTTTTGAATACTTAAGGCAATCAATATTAGAAGGTAAATTAGAACCAGGTAAAAGAATTATGGAAATTCAAATGGCAGAGCAACTAGGTGTTAGTAGAACTCCTGTAAGGGAAGCTATACGTAAGTTAGAGTTGGAAGGTTTAGTTGTTATGGTACCTAGAAAAGGAGCATATGTTGCAGATGTTTCTATAAAAGATGTTTTGGATGTATTAGAAGTAAGAATGGCCTTAGAAGGCTTAGCAGCGTCCTTAGCAGCAGAGAAAATTTCTGATGATGAAATTGAAGAACTTACTTCTATTTATGAAGAGTTTGAAAGCTATTATAAAAAAAATGATATAAAAGGCATGATAAAAAAGGATCAAGAATTTCATAATTGTATATTTAATGCTACAGGAAATGATAAACTTAATCAAATAAATAATAGTTTAAGAGAGCAAGTATATCGTTTTAGAGTTAAATATATTTCTCGTTACAATAAAGCTAAAGAACTTGTAAAAGAGCATAAAGATTTGTTAAATGCAATATCTAATAGAGATTCAGATGGTGCACATAAATATGGAATGAAGCATATAGAAAACTTAACAAACTATATGATGGAAGAGTTGGAAAAGTATAAGGAAAAATAAAAATATTATTAATATCTGTAAATTTGAGATTGAAATATAATTTATGAAGTTAGGTGGATAGTAATGAAAGCTATTATATTAGCAGGTGAGAGTAAAGATGATATTGAAGCCTTTGGAAAAGGTAAAGCTTTAATTAATTTTAAAAATATACCTTTAATAGAATATACTATAAATGCATTAAGAAATTCAGAGGTAATAGATTATATATTAGTTGTAGGAAATAAAGAGCTTTTATCTCCTATTATAGGTAATAAAGTAGATAAAATAGTTGATCAAGAAAAAGAAATGCTTGATAATTTATTAAAAGGCATGTCATATTTTAATGATGATAAAATAATAGTATCTACTTGTGATATACCTTTAATTACCTCGGATGCTATAAATGATTTTATAGCTATAAGTAAGTGTTTAGAGGTAGATGTTTGCTATCCTATTATAAAAAAAGAAAGTTATGAAAATAAATACCCAGATGTGAAACGCACCTATGCTTCTTTGCAAGAAGGTAGATTTACAGGTGGAAATTTAATTATGCTTAATCCGGATAAGATCAAAGGTATAGAAAAAAATATAAGATATCTTATAGAACATAGAAAAAATCCTATTAAAATGGCTAAAACTTTAGGTCCTACTATTATTTTAAAAATGTTATCAAATAAATTAACTATTGAAAAGTTAGAGTATTATATAAATGAAAAATTTTATATAAAATGCAAAGCAGTATCTACTTCTTATCCAGAAATAGGTACTGACATAGATCATATAGAAGATATAAATATATTAGAAAAATATACTTAATATATATAGTAAAACTTGTAGAAAGCATCTCAGATGCTTTTTTTTATTGCCTAAAAATGAATATAAAGGCAAAAAAATGTAAAGATTATTAGATGATGGTTCACTTTAATTGTAAGTATTGAAAGGGGAAAAGTTATGAATATTATTTTGAAGTATATTCAAATGTTGTTTGAATTTAATATGGTAATTTTATTTATAGGAACAGGGTTATTTTCACTTTTAATAGATGTTCCACTTTTAAAGAAAAGAAAGCTAAAAAAAGAAAGTATAATAGCAAAAACTTTAGGCTATTTATATATACTTGGAAGTATTGCTTTGTTTATTGTAGCAAAGATTATATAAAAGAAATAAGAGGTGTTTAAATGGGTCTATGGGAAGATTTATTTGGTAAACAGAAGCAAAATATAATAAAAAATAAAGAAACGGCAGTAAATAAAAGTTTGGATAAAAATTTAGAGATAATTAGAGAAATGCTAGTAGATTGTAGTGATGTTGTATATAGAGAGATAACAATAGGTTGCGACGATAAGTTTAAAGCAGCTTTAATATATGTTGATGGATTAGTAGATAAACATTTAATAAATGATTTTGTAGTTGAAAATTTAATGATATATAGTAGAATAACGCCTCCGAGCACAAAAACTATAAAGAAAGAACTTAGCACTATTATAAAGGACAAAAATTTAGCTGTAATGGAAATGAAAGAAGTAGAGAATATTGAAGCGGCAGTTTTTGATGTGTTAAGTGCAGATACAATCCTTATATTAGATAATTATGAAAAAATAATTAGCATAGGATCTAAAGGATGGGCTGGTAGAAGCATTTCTCAGCCAGAAACAGAAGCTGTCATAAGAGGACCTAAAGAAGGTTTTGTTGAAACTCTAAGATTTAATACTGCATTAATAAGAAGAAGAATAAGAGATACTAGATTAAAATTTAAGCCATATAAAATTGGAAGAAGGTCTAAAACCGATGTATGTATTGCATATATTGAAGATATAGTTAATAAGGATGTGCTAAAAGAAGTTAAAAGAAGACTAGAAACAATAGATATAGATGCAATAATAGATAGTGGATATGTAGAGCAATTGATAGAAGATAATTGGAAATCTTTTTTTCCACAAATAAAAAGTACAGAACGTCCAGATGTTATATCTGCTGAATTATATGAAGGCAAAGTTGCTATTATAGTAGATAATAGTCCTTTTGTGTTAGTAGTTCCAACTACCTTTAATTCTATGATGCAGTCTGCTGAAGATTATTATGAGCGTTGGGGAATAGCTACTTTCATTAGAATGTTAAGATATCTTGGAGTTTTATTATCCCTCTATGCACCAGCACTATATATTGCAATTACAGCATTTCACCCTGAAATGCTTCCTATTAAGCTGTCGATGTCTATAGCCGCCAATAGAGCGGGAGTGCCTTTTCCATCTGTACTAGAAGCTATAATTATGGAGCTGGCTCTGGAAATACTAAGAGAAGCAGGAGTAAGATTACCTGGACCTATAGGAGCCACTATAGGTATAGTAGGAGGTCTTGTAGTTGGACAGGCAGCAGTAGAAGCTGGAATAGTAGGGCCTATAATGGTAATAGTAGTAGCTGTAACTGCTATTTCTTCATTTGCTATACCTAGCTATAATTTAGCTATTGGATTTAGACTTTTACGTTTTTTACTAATACTTGCATCTGCAGTATTAGGTTTATATGGAGTAATGCTAGGAACATTAATTATATTAACTAATTTATGTAGTTTAAAAAGCTTTGGTGTTCCTTATTTATCTCCTTTTACATCTTATGTAAAACAGAGCTCAGACTTAAAGGATACTTTCGTTAAAGCACCATTTATAGGTTTAGGTGTTAGAAATACAGTGTCTGATAAAAATCAAAGAAAGAGAATGAATGATATTAGAGATGAAGACTTTAATGAAGAGGAGGGAAGCTAAGTGCAGAACAATAATGATACTATATCAATAAATCAGTTGATATTTATATTAATGCTAACTATGGTAGGAACAGGCATACTTACATTACCTCGAAATTTAGCTGAAGTAGTTCCATATGATCAGTGGATTATATTATTAGCAGGAGGTCTATTAGCATTAAGTATAGCTTTAATCCATGGATCTATTGTAAAATTAAGCCCTAACAAACAGTACTTTCAAACACTATGTGATGCTTTAACAAAGCCTATTGCTTATGTAGTAGGCTTTGCATATATTATATATCTAACTGTGTTTATAGCTTTAATTACAAGGACATTTGGAGAAGTTATAAAAGCTTTTTTACTTGCCAAAACACCTATAGAAGTGATAAATGTTAGTATATTAGCTGTTTCAGTATATTTAGCAAGAAGAGGAATAGAAGTTTTAGCTAGAATGATGGAATTTATATTTCCTATAATTATATTATTTTCAATATTTATATTTGGATTATCATTTTTAGAATCAGATTTTTTAAATTTACTTCCAGTATTTAAAATCGAATTCAATGATATTATAAAAGGGCTTCCTGTTACTTTAACTAGTTTTGTGGGATTTGAAATGATATTGTTTTTTGGTGGATATTTAGATAAGCCTCAAAATGCTATGAAATCATATAGAGCTATTATTGCAGTATTATGTTTTTATTTGTTAGTAGTAATAGCAACTTTTTCACAGTTTGGACCTATACAAATGAAATATTTAGTTTGGCCAACGATAGATTTATTCTATACTATTCGATTGCCTGGTCTTTTTATTGAAAATGTTCAAGTAATAGTTATGGGACTCTGGATACTAGCTATATTTTCTACTATAGCTCCAATGCATCTAGCCGCTGTAACTATGGCAGAATCTCTAACTAAATCTAAGGATCAGGCTTATTTAGCAGCTCCGTTCTTGCCAATAATTTATTTTATTTCTATAGTTCCGGAGAATATTTCCGAAAATTATGAAATGATAAGCAAATATACAAATTATTTTTCTAGTATTATGATTTTTGTAATTCCTTTAATTATATTAGTATCCTTAGTTATACAAAAGAAACTAAGAAGGAAGGTGCAAATTAATGCATAAAAAAATAGTTATTTGCATAGCTTTAACTACATTATTATTGACCGGGTGTTGGGATCAGATAGAAATAGAAGATATATTACAAGTTGGTGCAATAGGAATTGATAAGTATGTTCCTGCTGCAGAAGATAACAAAAGTATAAATGACAAACAACCAATTGAAGAGGAAATTGAAAAAAATCTATTTATTTACACTTTTGCATTTCCAGAGCTTAATATAGAGGAACTATCTAATATTGTTATTTCCAGTGTAGGTGATTCTTTATATAGTATAGGCAGGTCATTGACAAATCGTACTAATCATGAAATGATTTATGGGCATTTAAGAGTCGTAGTTTTAAATTCAGATGTCGCTAAAGATGAAAGGGCTTTTAGAGAAATTTTAGATGAAGTAGAAGACCATGAGTTTATAAGTCGTAGAGTCATACTTCTAATGACAGATGAAGCAGCAGCAGATATTATTAACGTTAATCCAGAGATCAATCCAATAGTAGGTCGGTTTATTTCAGAAATGTTTAGTAGAAAAGATAGAAGTCCTAGGGCACAAAGGGGAGATATAAGTAGTATACTTGGAGATATTCATGAAAGTGGAAATGCTCTTATACCTAAAATAATATCAGGCGAAAAAGATGTAAAAATATCAGGAGCAGGAGTTATAAATAACTATGAGTTTATAGGTTGGCTAGATGAATTAGATACTACTCAAGTAATGATATTTAGAGGAGATGCTGATATAGTAGGTACTAGGATACCTGACTATAAAGGGGTAAATATTCCTATAGATGTACAATATAAAAAAAGTAAGCTAAAGTTAGTAGAAAGCGAAGATAATATAAAAATTGTGGCAGAAATACAAGCGGAGGGAGATATTAAACGAGCATCCTTTGAAGGTAAGGTGGACACATTAAATCCTGATGTAGTTAAGGATATAGAAAAAACAGCTTGTGATACTGTTAAAAAGCAAATGGAATCTGCTATAGATAATGTACAAAAAGAGTTTAAAACTGATGTATTAAATATAGATAGGTTTTTACGCCGATATCATTATGATTTATGGGAGGAAGTTAGAGGTGATTGGGATGAAATATTTCCTAATATAGACATTGAAGTAGATGTTAATCTTAAGATACGGAGAGTAGGATTAGCTAGGTAATAAACATAATTGGAAAAAATATGTATTAAGATTGAAAGTGTTTTTGTATATACTTGTATATATTTTCCCCTAATTGTACATAATAGGAATACAACAATGAAATGGATAAAAAGGGGAAATGAAGATGTATAAAAAATGGGCTAATAAAATTACAGTATGCTTTGTTGCAGTGTTAGTTTTATTAAATGTTTTATATGTAAATGAAGAAGTAGAAGCACTAGAGCGAAAGGGCGAAAACTTAATACGTTTTCATGTATTAGCTAATAGCGATTCTGAAGAAGACCAAGAACTAAAGCTTAAAGTTAGAGATGTAGTAATAAATGAAATGTCAGTAGATTTAGAGAAATCTAGAGATATAAATGAAACTAGAGAAATATTAAAAACTAATTTAAGAAGAATAGAAAAAACTGCACAAAAAGAAATCGAAAGAAATGGAGAAAATTATGATGTAGAGGTATCTTTAGAAGAGCATAAATTTCCCACTAAAAGATATGGTAATGTTGTTTTTCCGGCAGGTATATATGAAGCTTTACGTATAGAAATAGGAAAAGCTGAAGGGCAAAATTGGTGGTGTGTAATGTTTCCTCCATTATGTTTTGTAGATGTAAAAAATGGCTTAACGGATGAAAGAACACAGCAAGAATTAAAAAATAATTTAAGCGAAGAAGAATATCATTTAGTATATAGTGAGGTAAATGAAAATGAACTACCTCTTGAATTAAAATCTAAGCTGGCAGAGCTTATTAAAGGATCAAAAGACCAATTTTCACGCTTAACTTCTCTATTCTAAAATAATATATAGTATACATAATCAAAGCAGCTAACAGCTTCAACAAAGTTAGCTGTTTTTTTAGTTTATAATATAGCAATAGAAGATATTTTTTTAATGTTGAATAATAATATAAACAAAGGTAGAATATTAATTATATAAGAAAGAAGGTGTTAATTTGGAAAAACTGAATGTAATGGTAGTATTTGGAGGGAAGTCTGGTGAACATGAAGTATCTTTAATGTCAGCTACCTCTGTATTAAAAGCTATAGATAAAGAAAAATATAATATTATAACTGTAGGAATCACAAAGCAAGGTATATGGAAACTATACAGAGGGCCTATAGATGAAATACAAACTGGAGAATGGGAAAATATTGCAGATAAAGAAGCAGAGAACGAAGGATTTATTACTCATATGTCACTTTTGCCAACAGATAATGGTAAGGGAATAGTAACATTAGGAAACGGGGAAACACAAAAAATAGATGTTATTTTTCCAATACTTCATGGACCATTTGGAGAAGATGGAACTATACAAGGTTTATTTGAAATGATAAATGTACCTTATGTAGGAACTGGAGTTTTAGCTTCTTCTTTAGCTATGGATAAAGCTATGACAAAAAAACTTTTAAAGGCAGAAGGAATTCCACAGGCAAAATATCATATAATCATGCTTAAAGACTATAAAGAAAATAGTGAAAAAATAATACAAAAAATAGAAGAAGACTTTGAATATCCTATTTTTGTTAAACCTGCTAACATGGGATCGAGTGTAGGAATAACTAAAGCGAATAACATAGAAAAGCTTAAAGAAGCTATAGAGTTAGCAGGAAAATACGATAGAAAAATTGTAATAGAAGAAACTATAGACGGTAAAGAAATAGAATGTGCTGTTTTAGGCAATGAAGATCCTATTGCATCTTTACCAGCAGAAATAATACCTTCATCAGAATTTTACGATTATAATGATAAATATTTTAATGGTACTAGTAAATATGAAATTCCGCCTAAACTACCAAAAGATAAAATAGAGGAAATACAAAGAATATCTATTGAAGTGTATAAACTTTTAGGTTGTAGTGGTTTATCTAGAGTAGATGTTTTTATTGAAAAAAATACAAATCGGATTTTACTTAATGAAGTTAATACAATGCCAGGATTTACAAAAATCAGTATGTATCCTAAAATGTGGGAAGCAACAGGAATTAAGTACACGGATTTAATAGATAAATTAATAGAGCTGGCTATACAGTGTTTTAAGGATAGAAATTAGTAGAGTAAGAATTTAAAAGATAAGGATGATAAAATGAAAAATGTACAAATGATAAAAGTGAAAGGAACTCAATCTAGTCCAGATGGGGAAGAAAATATAATTGAGCTAACAACAGAAGGATCATTTTACAAAAAAAATAATAATTACTATATTGTATATGATGAATCAGAGCTTTCAGGAATGGAAGGGTCTACTACCAGGCTAAAGATAGAAGGTGATAAGAAAGTTTATATGAAACGATTTGGCACAGCTTCTGTAGATTTTAAATTTGAAAAAGATAAAAAATATGAAGCTAATTATATGACCGCTCATGGAGTTTTAACTATAAATGTGCTTACAAAGGATCTTGATATCGAAATTAATGAAGAAACAAAAAAGGGGAGTATTGAAATATCTTATGATTTAAAGATGACAGGAGGAATAGAGACCTTTAATAAGTTAGAAGTAGAATTAATGTAATTTAAACTTGCTAAGTAAAATGTAGACGAAACTTTTATAATATGATAAGGTTATGTTAAAGACTGAAAATTAAAAAAGATTTATATAAGGGGGAAAAGTTATGTTATTGATTGACAAGTCAGTTAAAGAGTTTGTAAATGCTGTAGAAAGTAAAGAGCCTACACCAGGGGGAGGAAGTGTAGCTGCTTTAGCAGGAAGTTTAGGTTCTTCTCTTACAGCTATGGTTGGAAACTTAACTATTGGGAGAAAATCATTTGAAGCTTTAGATGAAGAAACAAAGAAAAAGTTTAATGATAACTTTAATAAAGTTACTAAGATAAAAGATAGATTAAATGATCTTGTAGATAAAGATGTAGAAGCTTTTGATGGTTTTATGAAAGCATTAAAAATGCCAAAAACAACAGAAGAAGAAAAAGCTGCAAGAAAAGATGCTATGGAAAAAGCTACAATAGAAGCTTTAGAAATACCACTAGACACTGCTACTGAATGTTTAAATGTACTTAAACTCCAAAAAGTGTTTGCAGAAAACGGAAATGTAAATGCTATTACTGATGTAGGAGTAGGAGCATTAATGGCTTATGCGGGAGTAGAAGGTGCTTTATTTAATGTTATTATAAATTTAAATGGCTTAAAAGATGAAGCATATGTTTCAACGAAAAAAGCTGAATGCGATAATATTTTAGAAGAAGCTAAAAAACTTAAAGAAGAAATTTTAAGTATTACATATTCAAAATTAGCTTAGTAATATATGGTAAAAAATAACTGAATATATAATGTAAATTAAGCAAATCTCAATAGACTCTTAACTGGAAGCAAAACTTCCAGCTTAAGAGTCTATTTTATATTATTCTAATTATGTATTTTATAATAATAATATGTTACTATATATTTAGGTTAATTGGGTTTACTTAAGATATATGAGGTGATTTTATGGAGAATAAAAATAAAGCCGTAATTTTAGGTTCGAATTATTATATAGGTTTAAGCACAATTCGTTGTTTAGGTGTAAAAAATATATACACTGTTGCTATAGATTATTCAGATAAAGATAGATATGGAGCAGATTCTAAATATTGCTCAGAAAAGCTTGTTGCACCACACTATAGAGAAGAGAAAGAAAAATTTGTACAATTTTTAATAGATTATGCTAAAAAACAAAGTGAGCTTCCAGTGCTTATTCCATGTCATGATTCTTATGTGGAAGTTATAGATGAATATTTAGAACAGCTTAAAGAGTTTTATTTAATACCACAAACTCAAAAGGGCTTATATACTAAAGTAATGGATAAAGAAGCACTACATCGTTTAGCAGAAGAAAATGGTGTTCTTGTACCCGAAACAGTTAGGTTAAATGAGGATAATTTCTTTGAAAAAATAGAAACTATAATTAAGTACCCTTGTATAGTCAAACCTACAGATTCACCTTCTTTCGTAGCTAAATTCAGAAAGAAAATATTTAAGGTTAACAATAGAGAAGAGTTAGAAGAAGCTTTAAATAAAGCCCGAGGTGCAGAACTAGAAGTAATAGTACAAAGAATTATACCAGGGTTTGACGATCATATGCATACTTTTGATGCATATCTAAATCAAGATGCAAAGGTAACACATTGGACAACCTGTCAAAAGCTTCGCCAATATCCTATAAACTTTGGAGCATCTGTTTATACTATGCAAAAGCATGTGCCAGAGCTTTATGAAATTGGATCTAGTTTTTTAGAAACTATAGGTTATAAAGGTTTTGCTGAAATAGAGTTTAAAAAAGATGCTGAAACAGGACAGTATTATTTAATAGAAATAAATGCTCGAATCACAAACTTAAATAGTTTGTTATATAAAGTTGGACTTAATATGCCATATATAACCTACTGTGAATTAACAGGTAAACCTTTAGAGCCTAAAGCTATTACGGAAAATACTAATAAAGCATTTTGGTATGTATATGAGGATTTACTGGCTATAAAGGATTATATAAAAGCTGGACAACTTTCTATAAGTGAAGTAATAAGCTCATTATTTAAGCCAAAGGCTTATTCAATATGGAGTATACATGATCCAAAGCCTGCTTTTAGTTACCTTAAAATGATGGCAAGTAAATTATTTCATAGATAAATTGCTATTTAGATTAGATAAATACTTTAAAATATAACTTTGGTTTGGCATATGCAGATTACAAAGGATAGAAAAGAGGCGTTTAAATGATAGAATTAAAAAACATTCTTAAGTCTATAGATATAAAAAAAGCATATAATGACAAAGATTTAAATATTAATGGAATATCCTATCATTCACAGAAAGTTGAAAAAGATAACCTTTTTGTTTGTATTAGAGGATATAAAACTGATGGACATAAATATTTAGCTCAAGCTATAGAAAATGGGGCAGTAGCTGCTATAGTTGAAGAATTTCAGGAGAATATAAATATTCCTCAGTATCTTGTAGAAAATAGTAGAATAGCATTAGCTAAATTAGGAGCAACTTTTTACAACAATCCATCTAAAAACATGAAAATGATAGGTATTACAGCTACTAACGGAAAAACTACTACTTCATTTATGACAAATTCTATATTAGAAAACGAAGATCTTAAAACAGGATTAATTGGAACTGTATTAATAAAGATGGATGACTATTTTACACCTGCTCAACTTACAACACCAGAATCTTTAGATTTACAATATTATTTAAGTCAAATGGTTGACAAAGAGGTATCTCATACGACTATGGAGGTTTCATCTGCGGCCTTAGAAACACATCGTGTTGAATATGTGGATTATGATATTGTAACCTTAAACAATATAAGTAGAGAACATATAGACTCTCATGGATCTTTTGAAAAATATTTTGAAACTAAATCTAGTTTAATAACAAATGCCAAAGAAGAAAGTACAGCAGTTCTTAATTTAGATTGCCCTTACTCTTCATCTCTTATAGATAAAACAAAAGCTCAAGTTATAACTTTTGGTGTAAATAGTAAAGAAGGACATGTTGGATGTAAAAATTTAGACTTAACTACTGGAAGAGCTAAATTTACTTTTCAAATTTTAAAACCATTTAAAACCAAAGAAGTGTATTATGAGCCAACAGAGTTTAAAGTAGAATTATCAGTTCCAGGTCTGCACTCTGTATATAATTCTATGGTAGCTATTACGATAGCTCTTTTATCTGGAGTATCTATATCTACTATTCAAAAAACATTAAGTAATTTTTCTGGAGTAGAAAGAAGATTCCAGTTTATATATGAAGATGATATTAAAATTATCGATGATCACTTTGCAAACTCTGGTAATATAGATGTTACATTAGGAACATTAAAATATATGGATTATGAAAAACTTCATATTGTTTATGCAATAAGAGGACAAAGAGGACCTACAGTAAATAGAGAAAATGCAGAAACTGTTGTAAAATGGGCAGATAAATTAGGTCTAAAAGAAATAACAGCTACTAAAAGTGTATCACATGTAACAGATAACGATGAAGTTACAGATGAGGAGCTTAAGGTATTTTTAGATATAATGAAAGAAGCTAATATTAAAGTAAATTTATATGACGAATTGCCAGATTCTATATATTATGCTATTTCTAAAGCAAAAGAAGGAGATTTAATTTTATTGGCAGGGTGTCAAGGAATGGATTTTGGAGCAGAAATAGCTTTAAAACATCTTGCTGAAGCAAAATCCAATGTAGTAGCAGAAGAGATAATAAATAATAGTCAAAAGAAATTAAATTAATAATTATATATTTAGTAAGGTAGGTTAGAAGATGGAGAAGAAAAGTTTAGGTGTAATAGGTGGTATGGGACCTAAGGCAACTTGCGTATTTTTTGATAAAATAATTGAAAATACAGATGCACATAATGATCAAGATCATATAAATATGATTATACTCAACCATGCTACTTTGCCAGATAGAACTACTGCTATTTTTAATAATACTGAAGCAGAGTTTTTAAATAGTATTGAAAAAGACATTAAATTATTACAAATGACTGATGTTAGTAATATTGCAATACCATGTAATACTGCACATTATTTTTATGATAATCTTAAAAAGATGACAGATATTAATATAATTAATATGATAGATGAAACTGCTAAAGAGCTTTATAATCTATACGGTGAAAACAGTAAAGTTGCTATATTAGGCACTAAAGGAACATTAAGTAGTAGAATTTATGAAACAGCATGCAAAAAATATAATATAGATTTAATAGTTCCTAGTGAAAATGTACAAGATGAAACTATGAAGATAATATATGATAAGGTGAAAAGTGGTTTAACTGAAGATGATGGACAACTGGAATATTTAATTATGGATTTTATAGAAAAACAAAACTGTAAAGCAGTGATTATAGCATGTACGGAATTATCCACTATTAAATTAAGCCAAAAAGTTAAAAAATATACTGTAGATGCCTTAGAGGTTCTTGTTAATAGATCTATAAAATTATCTGGAAAAAATATAAAATAGCTTATAAATAAAAATAGTGGAGAACTTAAAGAAAAGTTTTCCACTATTTTTATTTAGTATTTATTGAATTTGTATATTTAATAAAAAAGACTAAATATTTAACATATATAGTTTAAATCTTATTTACTATATAACTCTATAATCTTTAAAATAACTTCAGTAGCTTTGTGCATAGATTCTACACAAATATATTCATATTTACCGTGGAAGTTATGCCCACCTGTGAATATATTAGGACAAGGTAGACCCATGAATGAAAGTCTTGCACCATCTGTACCACCACGAATAGCTTTTATAATAGGAATAACTTCTACCTCTTCCATAGCAGTTTTAGCAGTATCTACTATATGCATTACTGGCTCAATCTTTTCTTTCATATTATAGTATTGATCTTTTATTTCAACTTCGATAGTATTATTACCATACTTACTATTTAAATAATCAACTGTATTTTGCATTAATTTTTTCTTTTCTTCAAAAGAGTCTTTAAAGTGATCTCTTATTATATAGTTAGATTTAGTTTCTTCTACATCTCCATTTAATCCAGTAAGCAGGAAGAATCCCTCATAGCCTTCTGTATATTGTGGTTTTTGATTTTTTGGTAGCATTGAATTAAGCTCCATAGCTATTTCCATAGAGTTAACCATCTTATTTTTTGCCGTTCCAGGGTGAATATTTCTGCCATGAACAGTTATTTTAACTCCTGCTGCATTAAAATTTTCATATTCAAGCTCGCCTATTTCTCCCCCATCAATAGTATACCCAAAATCTGCACCAAATTTTTTAACATCAAAATAATCTGCTCCACGGCCTACTTCTTCGTCAGGAGTAAAAGCTATTTTAATAGTTCCGTGTTTAACTTCAGGGTTATTAACTAAATATTCAATAGCCCCCATTATTTCAGCTATTCCTGCCTTATTATCTGCACCAAGCAAAGTAGTACCATCTGTAGTTATAAGAGTTTTTCCTATGTATTTTTTTAAATCCGGAAACTCATTTGGAGATAAAATAATATTTTTTTCTTCATTTAATAGAATATCTTTGCCTTCATAATTTTTAACAATTTTAGGGTTTACATTTTCGCCAGACATATCAGGACTAGTATCCATATGGGCAATAAAGCCTATTGTAGGAACTTTTTTATCCATGTTGGATGGTAAAGTTGCCATTACATATCCTTTTGCATCTACAGCTGCGTCTTCAAGTTCTAGCTCTTTAAGCTCCTTAACCAAAACACCTGCTAAATTGAATTGTTTTTTAGTACTAGGAAAGCTTTCAGAATTAGGATCTGATTTAGTATCAATAGTTACATAATTTAAAAATCTACTAATCATATTTTCCATATATATCCCTCCTTGTATAATATATTTTACAGTATTTATTAATTAAAAGATATGAATATTAAAATAATATTTATATCTTTAATGTAATATAATACATTTGGATTAAAATTAAAATACCTTTTTACCTATCAACTCATTTATGCTTTCTTCATCATAATTTATGACAAGTTCTTTTGGAAAGTTTACTTCTTCTATAATTGTTTCAGAATTAGGAAACTCTCCAACATCATCTGAAAAATGTGCATCACTACTCAATATAACCTTAGCTTTATATTGTTTACATAGCTTTAAGAAAGCTTTTACATTTTCCCATGCACCTTCTCTAAAGCTGATGGGTCTTAAAGATGAGTTATTTATTTCAAGAGCTACTCCATATTCTTTAGCAGTTTTTACTACTTTTTCATAATTTAAAGGATATCTAGAATCATCAGGATGACCTATTATTTTAACATAAGGATTTTTAATAGCGTTTACTATAGCATTAGTGTTTTCTTCAATTGTACCTGGATCTATACAAGGTGGGTGAAGACTAGCTATAGCGTAATCTAGCTTTTCTAAAACATCTTCAGGCATATCAATCTTTCCATTAAAATCCATAATATTAGCCTCCACACCTCTAAGTATAATAGTTCCATTTATATCTTTAGGTAATACAGTTGAATTAGAAAAATAATATATATGAGGACTTGCTGGCATAGAAGGCGCATGGTCTGCAACTCCCATTGCTCTCAATCCTTTATCATTTGCTTTTTTTGCTAGTTCTTCTATTGTACTATAAGCATGTCCACTAGATATAGAATGACAGTGTAAATCAATTAGTGCTTTCATTTTTTCGACCTTCTTTCGTATTGAGTATATATTTAATTGTATAATTGAATTATAACATATATAGTTAAAGTTATTCATATAGCTAAGGAGTATAAGCCATATGGTTAGGCAATAATACTAAAGGATATTATCCATATAAAAACATTACAATTTGACACAATATCCAGAATACATATATACTATTAAGTAATTGGAACAATTTAGGGAAAAGTAGAACGGAAAAATTAATAAAACATTAAAGGAGTGATTTTTTGAATAAACCCGGGAGAACCCCTCTAATGCGGGCAAAAAAACTAGAGAAACATTTGGGTGTAGGAAAAATATATTTAAAACTTGAAGGAACAAACCCTTTCGGTAATAAGTATGATAGAATAGCGGAAGTTATGGTTAAAGGTGCTTTAGCCCAAGATAACGATGGAGTATTTGTAGATGGATCTGATGATTATATTAATTCTGTTGTACAGTTTTGTAAAGAATATGGTTTATCAGTTAAGATTCCTTTATTTAAAAATCAAAAATGGAAAACAAAGCTATTTAATAATGATGTATTAGTAGATTTCAGAGAAACAAATACACATAATAAGTATCACTTAGAAGATAGATACTGCAGAGAAAACAATTTATATAAAGGGTCTAATCAATATACTAATAAAAATATAAGCATGGTATCTTTACAAAAAATAGGGGAAGAAATTTCAGAAAAATTAGGAGACGATATAAGCTCAGTATTTACTCAACTAAGCTATGGATATACAGTATCAAGTCTTTACAATGCATTTGTTAGTAAGTGGGTTGACGGAAAAATAAATAAATATCCACAAATTTTTTCATGTACGATACCAAAAGGTAATGCTATATTCGATGATTATACAAAAAATATGAAGGTCAATGGTCTTGATGATTACGATATAAAGGTAAATAAATATACAAGACATTTACTTGCGGGAGAAGGTGCGCTTCTTGAAGAAACTTTAAAAGCAATTCACGATACACATGGCAATATAATATCTATAGATGAAAAACTTCTAAAAGAAAGTGTACATGTATTAAAAAAGAAGGAAAATATTATATTATCAACAGAAGATGGGTATTCTTTCGCTGGATTCTATAAGTTGGCCAAAGAAGGGAAAATAAAAGAAGGAAAACATGTAATAATTCTTAACGACGGTAGAAGTGATTTAGAGCTTTATAGAGTTACTGACTTTGAAAAATATTCTAAAGAAACAATTTCAAACTGGATAAAAGAATGGTTACAGGATTACTCAGATCCTATACCTGAAACTAAAGATGCAGTTAAATCTGCTATAGAATCTGGGTTTATTCTTATAGCGTTGAGAAATAACATTCCTCAAGGAGTGTGTGTAGTAGTACATACAGGATTTGAACATTTTGTTCCGACATACCATTTAGGATATGTGGCTACAAAAGAAGGAAATAAAGGTAGAGGAATAGCTACAGAGCTTATTAATCAAATGATAGAATTTACAGATGGAAAATTATCTCTTCACGTGGATCTTGATAACAAAAGAGCTAGTAAATTATATGAAAAGCTAGGATTTAAAAAATGTTATTACAGAATGATATATTCTGGACAAGAATAATTTAAAGATGCATTAGAATAATAAAAGCCCTATAAGGAAGGTATAAAATATCTCCCTTATAGGGTTTTATATTATTTAAAAGGTATCAATGATTATTGTAAAATTAATACAAAAACATGTTAATTTATACTATTAGTTTAAAACATTATTTGAATAAATGTTACAAAGGATAATAGGATTATTTCTTGAAAATTTAAAAAATAACAAAAATGTTTTAAATTTTAAAATACATATTAAAAGGAGGGATATTTTAATAACTGCTGTTTGATCAAATATTTTAAATTAGGGGGAGTTTTATGGGTACTAAAGTAATGGAGAAAAAGGGTGTTGGGGAAAATAGTTCAGAATTACTTTACAAAATTAATGATCGTCCACCTATGTTAATTGCAATACTTCTGGGTTTTCAGCATATTTTGACAGCATTTGGAGGAATTGTAGCAGTACCTTTAGTGGTTGGAAGTGCAGTAGGTCTTTCAGTACAGGATACTGCCTTTTTTGTAAGTGCGGCTATTTTTGTATCTGGAGTAGCCACTTTTATTCAATCTAGAGGTGTAGGTAAGGTAGGGGCTAGGCTTCCTTGCATAATGGGTACTGACTTTACATTTGTTGGTCCTTCTATTGTAGTAGGTTCTACAATGGGATTACCAGGTATATTTGGAGCTACTATTTTAGGATCTTTTATAGAAATGATTATAAGCCGGTTTTTAAAACCATTATTAAAATTTTTTCCTCCAGTTGTTACTGGTACAGTAGTTACTTTAATAGGATTAACATTGCTACCTGTTGCTATGGATTGGGCAGGTGGAGGAGTTGGAGCTCCAAACTATGGTAGTATAGAAAATATTGCTATCACCATGGTAGTAATGGTAATTATACTTTTACTAAACCGATATGGAAAAGGACTTCTTAGTAGTGCTTCAATATTGATAGGTATAATTATTGGTTATATAATAAGCTATCCTTTAGGTATGCTTGATTTTACTTCTGTTAAAGAAGCAAGTTGGTTTAAGCTTCCGAGTATATTTGAATTTGGAGTTGAGTTTAGTCTAGCAGCAGTAGTTCCTTTTATAGCTGCATATTTAGTTACTTCTATAGAGACTGTAGGTTGTCTTGTTGCTATAGGAGAAGCTTCAGAAAAAGAAATAACTAGTGAGGAGTTAAAATCTGGAATATTAGCAGATGGTGTTGGAAGTTTTATAGCAGGCTTCTTTGGTGCTGGTCCAAATACATCATTTAGTCAAAATGTAGGTCTTATTCCAATAACAAGGGTTGCTAGTAGATTTGTAGTGGTTGTAGCCGGTATTATATTAATGCTTTTAGGTTTATTTCCTAAGTTAGGTGCTTTAATAGCAATAATGCCTGCACCTGTTTTAGGAGGAGCTGGTATAATAATGTTTGGTGTAGTAGCTGCAGCAGGTATAAAAACATTAAGTAGAGTTAAAATGAATAACCGTAATTTATTAATAATTGCAGTTTCTATAGGTTTGGGTTTAGGTGCAACTGTAAGACCACAATTGCTATCTAGTCTTCCTCAAGGATTACAACTTCTATTCTCTTCAGGTATAAGTACTGGAACTATAGCAGCACTTATTTTAAATATAGTATTAAAAGAAGAAAAATAATAAATTAAAGACTCGGAAAAAACTATTCTTCCGAGTCTTTAATTTTGTATAGATATTTTTTTATAAAGATTATGTGAATATGAAGTAATAGAATAAGAAATAATTATTAAAGAGTATTTGAATGACTTTATTAGTAAATTTAAATATTACCATACAATAGCAATAATAAAAGGAGTATGCACATGGAAATATATCCAAATCTGATTAATGGAGTATTAAATGAAGATAAAGATGTAATAAATGAGCTTATGCATCTTACTTATTCAGTAGATATTGCTACTGCATTAAAAGGACTTAAAAATGAGGAAATATTAAAGTTTTATAATTTAGTAGAGGAGAAATCTATGGCAGATATTTTGGCAAAGGCAGATGTTGTAATGCAAGCAAGGATATTGAGTGTTCTTGATTATAGCCAAATTATAGGTTTGTTTTATTACATGTCAAATGATGATGTAGTAGATATACTAGAAAATATTTCTATAGGAATGAGAAAAAAACTGCTAAACCTTATGAAGAAAGAGGATACTAGCTTAATAGAAGAGTTATTAGGATATGATTCTGATAGTGCTGGTGGAATCATGACAACTGAATATATAGCTTTATCTGAAGAATTAACAGTAGCAGAAGCTTTAAACAAAATTAAAGATATAGGACCTAAAACAGAATTAATAGAAACTATATTTATAGTAGACAAGCAAAAAAAATTAATAGGAACTGTAGATTTACGTAATATATTATTAGCTTCGTCAAATCAACAATTAAAAAGTATAATGAGAAAATTACTTGTATATGTTTATGCAGGAACAGATCAAGAAGAGGTAGCGAGATTAGTTTCAAAGTATGATTTAAAAGGAATTCCTGTAGTTAATCAGAATGAAATATTATTAGGAATTATAACTGTAGATGATATCATTGATGTTATGGTAGAAGAGCACATGGAAGATATTTTACGATTAGGTGGAGTTAGTGAAGAAGAAAATATAAGCACAACACTAAGAACGTCAGTAAAAAAAAGATTACCTTGGTTACTTATAAATTTAATTACAGTGTTTTTAACAGCTTTTACTATAGGATTGTTTGAAGATATAATAGATCAAGTGGTAGTGTTAGCAGTTGTTATGCCTATAGTATTAGGTATGGCAGGCAATGCAGGAACTCAAACATTATCAGTAGTTATTAGAAATATTTCATTAGGAGAAGTAAATTTAAGGCAAAATTGGAGACTTGTTTTCAAAGAGATATTTTTAGGAGGAGTTAATGGGGCTATTACTGGAATTATTACAAGTGTAATACTATACATATTGTATGGTAATTTATATATTAGTTTAATCGTATTTATATCATTAGTAGGAAGTTTAGTAATAGCAGGATTATTTGGTTTCTTAATACCATTAGTATTAAAACTTATGAAAGCAGATCCAGCCTTAGCTTCATCCATTTTTTTAACAACAGCTACAGATGTGCTTGGAGCTTTGGTATTTCTAGGTTTAGCAAGACTATTTTTACCTTTGCTTATCTAAGTTTCTTAATAAAATTTTAAGATAAAATTAAAGAATGAGATCCTACATAATAAATAATATATGTAGGATCTCGTAAGTATATTAATCTTCAAATAAAGGTGTAGATAAGTAGCGTTCACCAGTGTCAGGGAAGATTACAACAATATTTTTACCCTTATTTTCAGGGCGCTTTGCTATTTCTTTTGCTGCAACTAAAGCAGCTCCAGAGGATATTCCTAAAAGAAGGCCTTCTGTTTTAGCAAGTTCTTTTCCAGTATTAAAAGCATGTTCATTACTTACTGTAATTATTTCATCATAAATTTCTGTATTAAGAGTATCAGGAACAAAGCCTGCGCCAATACCTTGAATTTTATGCGGTCCACCTTTGCCCTCTGAAAGAACAGGTGAATCTATAGGTTCAACTGCTACAATTTTAATATCAGGATTCTTTGACTTTAAATACTCTCCAACACCTGTTATAGTTCCACCTGTTCCAATACCAGAAACAAAAATATCTACTTTTCCATTAGTATCTTCCCAAATTTCTGGTCCAGTTGTTTTTTTATGCATAGCTGGATTTGCAGGGTTAGAAAACTGACTTGGTACATAAGAATTTTCTATTTCTTTGGAAAGTTCATCAGCTTTATTGATTGCCCCTTTCATTCCTAAAGTACCGTCTGTAAGCACAATTTCTGCACCATAGGATTTTAACAGATTTCGTCTTTCTATGCTCATAGTTTCAGGCATAGTTATAATTATTCGGTATCCTCTTGCAGCTGCTACAGATGCAAGACCTATTCCTGTATTTCCACTAGTTGGCTCGATAATAACAGAGTTAGACTTTAGTAGTCCTTTTTCTTCTGCATCCACAATCATTGCATATGCAATTCTGTCTTTAACACTTCCAGCAGGATTGAAGTATTCTAATTTCCCTATTATATTTCCTTCTAAATCATATTTTTTAGTATAATTTGAAAGCTCTAAAAGGGGAGTTTTCCCTATAAGATCAGTTAAATTTTTATAAATATTTTTCATATTAATTGCCTCCTTTTTAATTCATAGTAAAACGGTATGTTTATATGTGTTTATTATATTACTTTAAATATAAATTTTCAATAGTTTTTACAAAACTTATAAATATATTTATTTCTGTGAAATCAATAATAGTATTATTTAAATTATATAGAAAAAATATGATATAATTATTAAAATTAATATATAGATGTTAAATATTATATTAATAAGAAGGGGTTGGGAAAATGCGAAGTAAGGAATTATCTAAACAGTATAAGGATTATGTTATTAACCTTAGAAGAGAGTTTCATAAATATCCTGAACTTAGTTGGCAAGAATTTAGAACTTCTGAAAGAATAAAGGAAGAGTTAACAAATTTAGAGATACCTTTCGTGTCTATGGCAAAAACAGGGGTGGTTGCCACAATACAAGGAAGTGAAGAAGGAAAAGTAGTAGGCTTAAGAGCAGACATGGATGCTTTGGAAGTGAATGAAGCTAATGATGTTCCATATAAGTCTGTAAATGAAGGTATTATGCATGCATGTGGTCATGATGGACACGTAGCGATGCTATTAGGTGCAGCAAAAATTTTAAGTGAAATGAAAAATGAAATCAAAGGAAATATTAAGCTTTTTTTTCAACCTGCTGAAGAAGATATTGGTGGAGCAGAAAGAATGATAAAAGAAGGTTGTATGCAAGGGGTAAATAATGTGCTTGCAATACATTTATGGTCTGAACTTCAAACAGGAAAAGTGTCTGTAGAAAAAGGACCTAGAATGGCAGCAACGGGCAAGTTTAAAATTAAAGTTAAAGGTGTAAGTGGACATGGTTCTTTACCAAATCAAGGAATAGATGCTCTTGTAGCTGCTTCTTCTATTGTTATGGATCTTCAGTCTATAGTTAGTAGAGAAATTAGTCCTTTAGAATCTGCAGTAGTAAGTGTAGGTACATTTAACTCTGGTACAAGATATAATGTAATAGCAGGAGAAGCAGTATTAGAGGGAACAACACGCTGTTTTAATAATGAAATTAGAAATGAATTCCCTAAAATTATAAAAAGAATTGTAGATAATACTTCAAATAGTTACCGTGTTAAAGCAGAGCTACAGTACATTAAGGGAGCTCCCCCTACTATTAATGATGCAAAATCATCTCAGCTTGCTGTTAATACTGTAGAAAAAATATTAGGATCAGATGGTAATACTCAATTTCAAAAGACAACAGGTGGAGAAGATTTTGCTTATTTCTTAGAAAAAGCACCTGGACTCTTAGCTTTTGTTGGAGCTAGAAACGAGGAAAAAAGCTATACCTATGCACATCATCACGAAAGATTTAATATAGATGAAGATGCTTTAGAAATAGGTACAGCTTTATATGTTCAATATGCAATAGATTTTCTAAGCCGCTAAGTATAAAAATATACCTAAGAAATGAACTATACTAGCACTTAAAACGAATACATGCCAAATTGCATGATTATATGGGATTTTTTTTATGCTATAAAATATTGTTCCTAAAGTATAAATTAATCCACCAACTAGAATCCAAACAAAGAATTTAAAAGATGTAGTTTGAATTATAGGCTTTATAGTAAAAACTGCTATCCAACCCATACCTAAGTATAAAGCCAAAGATAATTTTTTAAAGTTATCCATCTTTTTATAAGTAACTATTTTAAAGGTTATTCCTAATATTGCTATGGACCATACAGCTATTAAAATTCCAACTCTTAAATATCCGTCCATAGTAAGTAATGCAATAGGTGTATATGTTCCAGCAATAAATAAATAGATAGAAGAATGATCAAATATTCTAAGTATCTTTTTAATATTTTCATTAGGAATACTATGATAAAGAGTGGAAGATAGATACATTAGTATTATGCAAGTTCCATATATAGCAAAAGAAACAATAGATAAAGGTTCACCATTTTTAATGGAATAAATAAGCAATATGGTAATTGCTATAATACCAAATATTACACCAATACCGTGAGTTATACAATTTGCTAATTCTTCTTTAAAAGTGTATCTTTTAGCTGATGTTGATTTTTCAAAATTATTTTTCACAATATCACCAAACTTTCATATTTATATATTTTACTTATATATAATATTATTATCTTTACTTATTATTATATATCAATGAATTATATTTTGTAGACTTATTTTAAATAATAAAGTAGTTAAGAACATATTAATTTACTTTAGCTACCTTATTATTTATTTTAACATAATTATGTATAAAAGTAATGTTAAAGAGAATATTAAAAGTAAAGATATATTAATAGTAACTTGAACGAAAAGTGAGGATAACAAAAATGAAAAACATTAAAAAAATGATAGCTTTAATAATGACTTTAATATTGGTATTTTCAATAGGAGCATGTCAGCCAGAAGATGTTCCCGAAGATACTAATGATGAACAAGCTAAAGAAGGTATAAGTGGCATATTTGAAGGTGAATCAAATGGTAAAGGAGGACCATTTGTATTAGAAGTAACTTTAGAAAACTCTGAGATTCAAGATATTAAAATTTTAGAGAGTGAAGAATCAAGTTATACTGAGCCAGTTATTGCAGACCTAACAAATCAAATAATAGAAACAAATTCTACAGATGTAGAAGTGGTTTCTGGTGCCACATTAACTACTAAAGCTATAACTGGTGCTGTAAAAGATGCTGTAAAAAAGTCAGGCGCGAGTTTAGTTGCAAAAGAAGTAACTGAAGAAGCTGAAAAGGCAGAAGATATTTCAACAGATATAGTTATTATAGGTGCTGGGGGCGCAGGTTTATCTGCAGCTATAGAAGCTACTAATGCAGATGCTAAAGTAATAGTTGTAGAAAAAAATGGATATATGGGAGGGAATACAAACTATGCTACTGGTGGTATGAATGCAGCTAATACAAAATACCAGCAGGATAAAGGTATACAAGATAGTCCAGAATTATATTATAACGATACATTAAAAGGTGGAAAAAATAAGAATGATGTATCTTTAGTGAAGGTTTTAACTGAAAAGGCAGCAGAAACTGTTTATTGGCTAGAGGAGCTAGGAGCAGAATTATCTGAAATTGGAAGATCAGGTGGACAAAGTGTAGATAGAATCCATAAAGGACCAGGAGGTATGCCTATTGGAACACATCTTATGGGTGTATTTACTGATCAAGTAGACAAACTTGATATTGAGGTTAGGTTAAACACTAAAGCAATAGATATACTTGGAGAGGATAATAAAGTAATAGGTATAAAAGTAGAAAATAAAGATGGAAATACATATAATATAAATGCTAAGGCTGTAATAGTAGCATCTGGTGGATTTGGTGCCAATGCAGAAATAGTAACTGAATATAATTCAGATTTAGAAGGATTTGGAACAACTAATCAGCCAGGAGCAACAGGTGATGCTCTTGCTATGGTCGATAAATTAGATGTATCTTTAGTAGATATTAAGGAAATACAAACTCATCCTACGGTAGTTCCTATAATAAATGAGTTAATAACAGAAGGAGTTAGAGGAGACGGTGCTATTTTAGTAAACAGAGAGGGTAAAAGATTCATAAATGAACTTGAAACTAGAGACACTGTATCTCAAGCTATATTAGCTCAAGAAGGCAAAACTGCTTTTTTAATCTTTGATCAGCAGGTAGTAGATACTGCAAGTGCTATTCAAAAATATAAAGATGCTGGATTATTGACAGAAGCTGATTCATTAAAAGAATTAGCCCAAAAGCTTGATATAAATGATGAAGACATAGAGAATACTGTAAATACGTATAACCAATACTACAAAGATCAAAATGATCCAGATTTTAATAGAAGGAAATTACCTGTAGAAATTACAAATAAGCCATTTTATGGAGTAGAAATAGGTCCTGCTATTCATCATACTATGGGTGGAATAAAAATAAACACTAATACTGAAGTAATTAATAATTCAGGTAATGTTGTAGAAGGACTGTATGCCGCTGGAGAAGTTACAGGGGGTGTACATGGTGGTAATAGAATTGGTGGAAATGCAGTGACGGATATAACTGTATTTGGAAAAATTGCAGGAAGAAATGCGGCTGAAGCTGTAAAAAACAAATAATTAATAGAAAGTATATTTTGGAGGTTTATTTAAAATAAATAAAAAGTAGCTAAGTAAGTAATAGTATTTGCTTAGCTACTTTTTTATAATTATATTATTTAAAATTTTGTCTTTTGTTGAAAATTTTATAGGCTATAATTACTACAATGCTAATAACCAATAAGTATGGTAAAGCGTATATAAAGGCGATTACGAAGCTTTCCAATCCTATTTTAAATGAATATAAAGAATCACTGATTGCATTAGTTATTTTATTTCCAAAATTTGTTTCTGTAGTTATTTCATTTGTAAGCTTTTCAACTTCTGAAATATTTACAAAAACAGTGCTATATGAAATTTTATCATCCATATCTATTAAATTTTTAGTTAAGTTTTCTTTTTGATAAATAATATCACTTAATTGATTTTCTATAGTAATAATGTCTTCGATTTTATCCGCTTTCTTAAGAAGATCAAGCATTCTTTCTTCTTTAATATTCAAGAGATTTAATCTACTTTCAGTATCTTGATATTGTTTTGTTATATCTTGTTTAGAAGTGCTTTCGGAAGTTATATTCCCAATAGCATCCATATCACTAATAAAATTATCAATGTTTTTCTTAGGTATTCTTATTGTATATTGACCTTGTTTGAATATTTTACTATTCTTATGGCTACTTTGAGAAATATTTGAGTTTTCGACATAACCATTATGTTCACTGATGATTTTATTTAGATTTTTAGTGGTAGAATTAAACTCTAGAGTTTCTAAAGAAATATGAATATTTGTGATTACTTTTGAAGGCTCTATATCATTAGTAAAATTTGTATTTAACTTTGACTCTTCAGGCCTTAATATTTCTGAAGAAGAGTCTCTAGTAATACCTATATTATATGTATCATCTTGCATATGCATTTTCATTTGGCTGAAATTATTTGTATTAAAGAAAAAAGTAATAAAGGCAGCTAATAGAATCACTAGACTAGGCAGTACTATTCTTTTATTAATTTTCATTTTTTTCACCTCTTTGTTTTATTATTTTAGACGATTATTTTTTATTTTTGTTCCTTTTTTAAAACATATTATATTTTAAATTTTAAAATGGTACTTTAATATAGATCTAGTCTAAATAAAAGTACCATTTTTACATTTTTTTATTTATTTTTAATGATTATATTATCATCATAGCTAATCCAATCACTATAACTACCTACATATAGTTTAGGTTTAAGCCCAATTTCCTCCATAAATAGGAAATTTACTGTTCCAGTTATACCTGATCCACAATGAACTATTATTTCATTGTATTTATTTAATGATTCAAAGTAATCTTTTAATTTTTGTATAGACATTATATTGCCATCTTTAACTAAATTAGTCCAAGGATAATTTAAAGCATTAGGAATATGACCAGCTATTTTATCTAAAGGTTCTACTTCTCCTGCATATCTTTCAGGAGATCTAGAGTCTACTATTGCTATATTATCAGAATTAGTAGCTGATTTTACATGCTCCATTTCTACTTTTATAGAATTATCTATATTTACATCCAAATCATTAGATGGAGTAGGAGTGATTATTTTATCAGTTAATTCTAGATTATTTTGAATCCAGTGGTTTAATCCCCCTTCTAAAATAAATATATCTTTTTTACCAATATATTTTAGCATCCACCAAAGCCTACCTGCCTTAGCTAAACTTCCGTCGTCATATATGACTATTATAGAATCATTATTAACACCTAAGGATTTCATATGTTCAGCAAATCTATTAATGTTTGGAAGAGGGTGTCTACCTCCGTGAACACCAGGCTTATCAGCTAAAGCATCTTCAAGAGATATAAAGTGAGCTCCCTTAATATGATTCTTTTTGTATTCTAAAAAATCGGGACTAGTCTTGTCTGAACTTTCTCTAACATCAAAAATAATTAAATCTTCTCTGTTCATATTAGTAATTAGCCATTCTTGAGATACAATATTTTTCATAATTACCTCCATAATATTATTATTTTTAAAATTATACCCATTTACTATATTATATAATAATTATTTATTGAAAACTGTAGATATAAAAATTAATCTGAGTAAAATATATTACTTCACTCAGATTGATATTAGTTATATAAATATCTAAATATTGTTTTGCTTAATAGTGTAAGGGTCTACATGAACCATTACATCCTTTACATTTTGTATTTTTTCTTTAATTATAAATTCAACTCTTTCTGCAATTTCATGACCTTCATAAACATCTATAAAAGGGTCTACACATATAGTAATATCTATAAGAATCTGAGTTCCATGTTTTCTAGCTCGCATATCACCTATGTCTTTAACTTGAACTTGGTCTAATATAATTTGCTTTGTTTTATCAATTTCATCGGTATGTATTGAAACATCTATTAATTCTTGGGAACAATCTTTAAAAATATTTATACCGACTTTTATTACAAGTAAAGATACAATTAAACCACCTAAAGAGTCTAAAATATATATTCCATATTTAGCCCCTAATACTCCAACAAAAGAAGCAACGGAAGAAAGAGCATCTGAACGATGATGCCATGCATCAGCTATTAGTGCAGGACTTTCATGTTTTTTACCTACTTTGAAACAAAGTTGATATTGCATTTCTTTAATGAGTATAGAAATAAAAGCAGCAGATAAAGCGAAGTAGCTAAAAAACACTTCATTTCCATTTAATATGGATTTAAAAGCATTATATCCGATCTGTGCTCCACTGTATATTAATATGATAGAGAGTAAAAATGTTGTTACTGTTTCAATTTTTTCATGACCATAATGGTGCATTTCGTCCCTAGGCTTTTTAGCCATAGTCATTCCTATAATAACACCTACAGATGTTATTACATCAGAACCGGAATGCAGTCCATCTGCTATAAGAGAAGTACTGTTAGCAGTTTTGCCTGCTATTACTTTAATAAGTAATAGAAATATATTTAAAACAATAGTTATCATTAATACTTTGTTAATATCATTTTTTTTAACTTTGTTTTTATCAATCATAAATACCACCTCATTATTATCAATTGAAATATATATAATGCTATTATATGATTTGAATTAACAATTGTAAACACTAAAATTACATTATTTTTAAAAAATATTATATCTAACTTATATTATCAATTGATAATATGTTTCGTAGTAAAAGTAATATTAAGTCTAATTTAGAGAGAAGTTTTGAACCTTTAAAAATTATAATGTATTTAAATTACCTAATGAAAAAAGACAGCTGTTTATAGCTGTCTTAAATTTAATCCGGATATATTCATTGCATATTTTGTTATTTTATAAATAAAGGTTGTAACAACTGTATTTATTAATGTTGTAGGTAGAACTACAGTTATTAATAGTAGTGTAAATGGTGCAGGTAATCCTATAATTAAAAATGCAGATAGTAAGAATACTGTGCCACTGATTATTGTTCCTAGTGCACTTATAAATCCAATTATTAAAATATTAAAATTAAAGTTAAAATGTTTAAATAATTTAATAACGATATACAATAATATACAAGTCACTAGTTTATCAATAATATTAGGGATTTGTCCTCCTGGGAACGTGGTTGTAATAGAAGAAAGCAGCCCACCTAATAGTCCTGTTAATATAGTATTTTTTAAGGAAGAGTTTATTAATAAAGAAATGAAAATAAAGGATAATAAAAAGTCAAATTTCATTCCTCCAAATAATCCGGGTGTAATTTGGTGTAAAATAAATCCTATAGCTAATAGCAATGCTGTGAAAATATTGTTTTTTAAATTCATAATAATGATCTCCTTTTAATTGTATTATTTTTTTATTTTGCCAGTCACTTTCTTCACTTCACAACATACTATCACCACCTTTATAGATTTATTTGACAATAAAAAAAAGCCTTTCATCCTTAATTAAAAGGACGAAAGACATATTTCGCGGTACCACCTTTGTTAGGTTAATAATTAAATAACCTATCTTTACAGATACGGAGTATATACAACTCGATATCCTGTTTCTATAACGGGAAACCTCCGGCATTAGATACTTTGAATAAACTTCATTTCACTAAGCTTCTTGTAGGTCCATTCATTATCATTTAGGTATCGGACTTACACCAACTCCGACTCGCTAAAACCATACATGATTAATTACTTACTCCTACGCACTGAATTTATAATATATTGTATTTGATTATAATATAAATATGAACTTTTATCAATAGTAAATAAAAGTAAATTTCAAATAAAAAGAAGAACATATGCTCTTCTTTTTATTTGTTGTGATATCAATTTTTAGTTTATTGTACTAGTGATTTCATCTTCGTTCTCAGCATAGAAAATCTTCTCATCAAATTCTCCTTCAGCCTTAGAAACTATAAGTGTACATACTGTATCACCAGTAATATTGATTGCAGTTCTAGTCATATCCAGAATTCTATCAATACCCATAATTAACGCAACACCTTCTATTGGTAATCCTACTGACTGTAATACCATAGATAACATTATTAGTCCTACACCAGGAACACCAGCCGTTCCTATAGAAGCTAATGTTGCAGTTACAATAACTGTTAAGAATGCGCTAAAGCCTAGTTCAATCCCATAAACCTGCGCTATAAATACAGTAGCGACACCTTGCATAATAGCTGTTCCATCCATGTTAATAGTTGCACCTAATGGTAGTGTAAAGGATGCAACATCTTTTGAAACTCCTAATCTTTGTTCTGCAACTTCCATAGTTACTGGTAAAGTACCACCACTACTTGCAGTAGAAAAACCTACTGAAAATGCAGGTAAAAATTGTTTGAAAAATCTTATTGGACTTAAACCAGTAAATATTTTTAACATACCGCCGTAAGTTACAATGGCATGAATAAACAGCCCTGCTAATACTAGTATCATATATTTTGCCAATGAAAACATTGCATCGAATCCTTCTGTAGCGAAGGTACGGGCGATTAGTCCAAATACCCCATAAGGAGCAAGTATCATTACAAATCCTACAATTTTCATCATAAGTTCGTTTAGCTGTTCAAAAATTTCTGTAACCTGTTTAGTTTTATCACCTAAAGCAGATAATCCTACCCCTACTAATATTGCAAATACAATTATTTGTAGCATGTTTCCATTTGACATAGCTGCTATAGGATTTTTAGGAACCATATCTAGAATTACATCAACTATTGGTGCCGATTCGCCTATAGTTACTTCAGCTGATTCTGCACTTCCTAAGTCTAAACCAATTCCAGGCTGGAAAACAGTACCTAGTGTTAAAGCAATAGATATTGCTATAGCTGTTGTTACTAAGTAAAAACCTACTGTTTTTACACCGATTCTACCTAGTTTTTTAATATCCCCCATACTTGCAGAACCGTTAACTAATGATATAAATACTAAAGGTACTACTAACATCATTATAGCTCTTAAAAATATTTGACCTACTAAATAAAAGATTCCATCGATTAATACTGCATCTCTAACGAAGTTTTCTGGCATAAAGTTTAGAATAATACCTGTTAACACACCGAGCGCCAACCCTATAAAAATTTTGGTCGTTAAGCCTAATTTACGTTTCTCCATATGACCACTCCCCTCTAAATTATTATTTTTTAGTAAATATGGCTGTACTCTAATATTATATCGTGAATTTAATCAAAAGTCAATATTCAATTGTTTATAAATTCAGAAATTATAGAAAATATTATATTTAAATTATTGTTTGCTTTTAATCTAGAATAAAAAAATAGAAATGACAGGTTTATATAGTTGTAGTTTTATTTAGTGTTATGTTATAATAGTAAATATTAGCATCAGGTACTAAAAAGCTTTTAAAATTAAGGAGGGTCATATAATGAATGCGAAAGATATTAAGGAACTTATTTTAACAATAGATAAAAGTAGTATAGAAGAGGTACAAATAGAAAAAAATGATATAAGATTAATGATATCTAAAAAAGCTAAAGGTAATAATAGTGTGAAAACAGTTACTGAAAGCTTAGAAAGTAAATCTATTTCTAAAGACAATATAGATATGACAGAATCAAATAAAGAAATCGATGATAAAGGAAATAAAGAAAATTTAATAGAAGATGAGAATATTTATATATTAAAATCTCCTATAGTAGGAACATTTTATGAGGCTTCAAGTCCAGATTCACCTCCATTTGTAAAAGTAGGTGATAAGGTAGCGAAAGGTCAAGTTGCTTGTATTGTTGAAGCTATGAAAATAATGAATGAAATAGAGTGTGAAGTAGAAGGTGAAATTACCCAAATATTTGTGGAAGATGAAGACATAGTTGAGTATGGCCAACCTTTAATGGCTATCAGGAGGTAATGTATATGTTTAATAAAATACTCATTGCTAATAGAGGGGAGATAGCAGTTAGAATTATAAGGGCATGTAAAGAAATGGGCATAAAAACAGTAGCAATTTACTCAGAGATAGATGAGGATTCTGTACATGTACATATGGCAGATGAATCTATTTGTATAGGCCCGGCAGCATCTAAAAAAAGTTATTTAAATATAAATAACATAATAAGTGCTACTTTAGTTACAAGCTGTGATGCTATACATCCAGGATATGGATTTCTTTCGGAAAACTCAAAATTAGTAGATGCGTGTGAATCGAATAATATAAAATTTATAGGTCCTGATAAAAGACATATGGAGATGATGGGTAATAAATCGGAAGCTAGAAAAACTATGATAGAAGCAGAGGTACCAGTTGTGCCAGGCTCAGAAGGATCTACAAATAAAGCGGAAGAAGCTTTAAAGATAGCTCAATCAATTGGATTTCCAGTTATGATTAAGGCTGCTAGTGGTGGTGGCGGAAGAGGAATGAGAATAGTTCGATCTGATAAAGAATTTATTGAAAAATTTAACATGGCTAAATCTGAATCTGTATCAGCGTTTAATGATGATTCTATGTACGTTGAAAAATTTGTAGAAGAGCCTAGACATATAGAATTTCAAATATTAGCAGATTCCTATGGAAATGTAGTTCATTTAGGAGAAAGAGATTGCTCTATTCAAAGAAGGAATCAAAAAGTATTAGAAGAAGCACCATGTGCTATTATGGATGAGGACCTTAGAGAGAAAATGGGAACAACTGCTATTGCTGCAGCTAAAGCTGTTAATTATGTAAGTGCTGGAACTATAGAGTTTCTATTAGATAAATATAATAACTTTTATTTTATAGAGATGAATACTAGAATACAGGTAGAACATCCAGTAACGGAGCTAGTAACAGGTATAGACCTTATAAAAGAGCAAATAAGGATAGCCTATGGCGAAAAGTTAAATATTAGTCAGGATGAAATAAAAATAGAAGGTCATGCAATAGAATGTAGAATAAATGCAGAGGATTCTAGTGCAAACTTTAGGCCTTGTCCAGGACAGATAGAAGGATACTTTGCACCTGGAGGGTACGGTGTTAGAATGGATAGTCATATTTATACTGGGTATACTATTCCACCTACTTATGATTCTATGATCGGAAAGCTTATAGTAATAGGAAAAGATAGAAATGAAGCTATAAGTAGAATGAAGAGAGCTTTAGACGAGATTATAATTACTGGAATTAAAACAAATATAGAATTCCAAAAAGAAATATTAAATAATCAACATTTTGTAACTAATGAAATAGATACTTCGTTTATACAGAAAAAAATGTCGCTTTAATAAGGGAGTGAAAATATGATAAAAGATCTCTTTAATAAAAATAAAAAGAAATATGCAACAGTAAATTTATCTATTAATGAAACAAGTCAAAAAAAGCCTGCACCTAATAAAATCTCTAAGGAACCTGTAGAAAAAGTCAAAAAGGAAAAAGAGCTAAAAAGACTAAGCGCTAGATATAGAATAAATAAATTAGTAGATGAAGGTACGTTTATAGAATATGATGCAAATTTAATGGCATCTAACCCTTTAAATTTTCCAAATTATGCTGATAAGGTTACGGATGCAATAGAAAAATCTAATGAAAAAGAAGCTGTAATAACAGGAGAAGGAAAGTTACAAGGCCAAAGCTGTATTTTATGTGTTATGAATTCTGAATTTATGATAGGGAGTATGGGTTCAGTAGTAGGAGAAAAAATAACAAGAGCTATAGAGAAAGCAATTGAAAAAAGACTTCCTGTAATTATATTTACAGCATCGGGTGGTGCTAGAATGCAGGAAGGTATACTATCTTTAATGCAGATGGCGAAAACATCTGCTGCTTTAGCTAGATTGTCTGAAGCAGGACTGTTATATATATCTGTTTTAACAGATCCAACAACAGGAGGGGTTACGGCTAGTTTTGGTATGTTGGGAGATATAATACTAGCAGAACCGGGAGCTTTAATTGGATTTGCAGGTCCTAGAGTTATTGAACAGACTATTAAACAGAAACTTCCTCAAGGATTTCAAAGGTCAGAGTTTTTAAAAGAGAAAGGATTTGTAGATGAAATTGTAGCTAGAGAGGATATGAAGTTGGTTTTATCTAAGATATTAAAAATGCACACATATGGTGGTGAAGCTTGTGAATAATACTTTAGAATTTGAAAAGCCAATTAATGAGCTTGAAAATAAAATAATTGAACTAAAACAATTTGCAGATGAAAATAGTGTAGATTTAACTAATGAAATAAATATATTAATAAAAAAACTTGAAGCCATGAAAAAAGAAGTTTATGAAAATCTTAAACCGTGGGAAAAAGTTAAACTTGCTAGATTTCAGGAAAGACCTACAACCTTAGATTACATTAAAAGACTAATATCCGATTTTACAGAATTTCATGGAGATAGATTTTTTGGAGATGACAGTTCTATAGTAGGCGGTATAGGAATGTTTGAAGGACTTCCTGTTACAGTAATAGGACACCAGAAGGGAAAAGATACAAAAGAAAATATCAAAAGAAACTTTGGAATGCCTCATCCAGAAGGATATAGAAAAGCATTAAGATTAATGAAGCAGGCAGAAAAGTTTAAAAGACCTATAATCACATTTATTGATACACCTGGAGCATATTGTGGATTAAGCGCTGAAGAAAGAGGTCAAGGAGAAGCTATAGCCGTAAATCTTGTAGAAATGAGTAGACTAAAAACTCCAATTATATCTATAGTTATAGGAGAAGGTGGAAGTGGTGGAGCATTAGCTCTTGGAATTGCTGATAAAGTCTGTATGCTAGAAAATTCCATATATTCTGTAATATCTCCGGAAGGTCTTTCTAGTATATTATGGAAAGATGCTAACCTTGCTCAGAAAGCGGCAGATATTATGAAATTAACTGCAGAGGATCTGTTATCTTTAAATGTTATAGATAGTATAATAAAGGAGCCAATAGGTGGTGCTCACAAAGACATAGATTTTACTGTAAATAATATAAAACAATATCTATTAAATGAAATTAAAACTCTTAAAGAATTAGATTTAGAAGAATTATTAAATAAAAGATACGAAAAGGTTAGGGAAATAGGTGTTTGGGAATAGAGAAGATTATAATTTAAAAGAACAATAGGTAGGTAAATTAATCTGTGGTTTAGTCAAAATTAAAACTCCCTTTTAGCAATAACAATTATGCTAGAAGGGAGTTTTGATATGTAAACTTTTAGTATATAGATAAATTAAATAGATAGAAAAATCACTATTGCCATTTTGTGTATTTTATAATAATTTTTTAAAACACTTAATAAATTAATATTTAAGAGCACCGTTTGTTTTTAAAGAATTCTTAAGAACATTTTTTGTTTTTCTTAAGAATTATAGTGTATAATAAAGTTGGTATTAATGACCAATTATTTATAAGGGGGATATATATGAAAGTTTCTAGAAAAAAGAAGATTATTATAGGAGTTGTGGCTTTTATTCTTATTGTAGGTGGAGTTACTGTAAATGCTAAGATTAAATCGTCTGCAAGCGGAGGAATTGCTGTTAATGCTTCCGATGTTGTTAAAAAAGATATAAAATCTACTTTAAGTCTCAAGGCGCCTCTTGAAGGAACGGAAAGTGTTGAGGTGGTATCGAGGCTTCACTATGAAATACTTTCCATTGATGTTAAGGAAGGAGACAAGGTGGAAAAGGGTCAGGTTATTGCGGCGCTTGATGTAGTACATCTTGAAGAGGAAATTGAGAAGCTTAGAGATAATGTTGAGCTTTTGCAAATTCAGAACACAGAAGGAAAAAGCAGTAAGGATATCTCTGCAGTTTTGGCAGAGGAAAGGCTGAAGGAAGAACTGGAAAGTAGCCAAAGAAGTTATGAGTCTGCTTTGGAAACATATAATGCGGCCAAAAGTGAACACGAAAATACAAAGGTATTGTATGATTCAGGAGCGACAAGCAAGAGAGAGTTTACAGAGAAGGAAAATGCACTTAACGAGGCAAAAAGAAAGGTAGAAGCCTTTCATGTGGTAGATGGAAAGGTTCAGGCTACTAATGCACAGTTAGCAGAGGTAAGAAATGCAAAACTTTCTTCAAACAATGCTTCGGGAGTAAAAAACATAGAAATTGCAAAAAAAGAGCTTGAAAGAAAGGAAAAGGAGCTTGAAGACTGCAAGATTAAAAGCTCCATAGAAGGAACCATAACTAGAGTTAATGCAAAAGTAGGTCGTTTTGCTGACGAGATAGACGATAAAAAACCAATGTTTGTAATTGAAAATATTGATACTCTTAAAATGGTAGCAAATGTAAGTGAATATGATATAGGAAAGGTTGAAGTAGGGCAAAAAGTTAAAATAAGTGCAGATATTTTAAATGACGATGAAGTGGAGGGTGTTGTATCACGTATAAGTCCTACAGGAGAGCAGAAACAGGGGTCGAACGAGAGAATAATTCCTGTTCAAATTGATTTGCTTGGAGATATAAGGGGGCTTATTGCGGGAATTAACGCTTCGGCGAAAGTTGAAACGGCAATTGCTAAAGATGCACTTGTTATTCCTTCGGAGGCACTAATAGACCATGGAGATGATACATATAGCATTTTTGTTATTAAGGAAGACAGCACAGTTCAAAAACTAAATGTTGAGCTGGGGGTAGAAGATGTTCTCGAGGTTCAGATTATATCTGATGAGCTTAAAGAGGGGGATAAGGTTGTGCTAAATCCTAATGCATCTATGGTAGACGGAATGAGTGTGATTGTGAATGAGTAGTATTATAAGAATTGAAAATGTAAGCAAAGTGTACGATACAGGTGCTGTTCAAGTTCATGCACTACGTGATGTGAGCCTTTCCATAGATGAGGGAGATTTTGTTGCTATAATGGGTCAGTCGGGCTCGGGAAAATCGACTCTTATGAATATTCTCGGTTGTCTTGATATGCCCACAAGTGGAGTTTACGAGCTAGATGGATTAAATATTTCTAAAATGGAGAGCAGGGAGCTTTCTTCCATAAGAAACAAAAAAATAGGCTTTGTTTTCCAATCATTTAATCTAATTCCTCGAACATCTTCCCTTAAAAACGTTGAACTACCTATGATATATGCAAAGATGGGAAAGAAAGAAAGACAGAAAAGAGCTATAGAGCTGCTGGAAAAGGTAGGATTAGGAGAAAGAATCGAACATATGCCCAATGAAATATCGGGCGGTCAGAAGCAAAGAATAGCTATTGCAAGGGCTCTTGCCAACAAGCCATCAATTATTTTAGCCGACGAGCCTACGGGAAATCTTGATACCTTCTCTTCTGAGGAAATTATGAACCTTTTTACGGAGCTTAATAATGAGGGTGTAACTGTGATTATTGTTACCCACGAGGACAATATAGCCGAATATACCAAAAGAATTATACGTTTTCGTGATGGGCAGATTATTGAAGATATAAGGAGGGAGGCAGAGTAATGCTTATTCTTGAAAATATAAGTCTGGCATTTTCTTCTATCCGAGTGAATAAAATGCGTTCTTTCCTTACAATGCTTGGAATGATTATAGGAATCAGCTCTGTTATTTCTATAGTTTCTCTGGGAGATACTATGAGAAGTGTTATTGCTGATGAATTTGAAAATATTGGGACTACTCTGGCTTACAGCTACATAGTATCTGAAAATGACTATTATACTTCGAATGAGACCTACACATATGAGGATATAGATAATATAAAAGACGCTTTTGGAGATAAGGTAGAATATATAGGCGCAGGGGCTAGAGCTTCTGGAAAAATAAAAAACGGAAGAGTTATAAAAGATGCAAGACTTGAAGGATTGGCAGAAAACCCCAATATATACAAGAAGCTTGATATTATACATGGAAAAATGTTTTCAAATAATGATATTAAAAATTCAAGACCTTACATCATTATCGAAGATAAAACAGCCGAGGAAATCTTTAGAACCAAAAATGCTGTAGGTGAAATTTTGAGAATTCAGGTTAACGAGAATCTTATAGAGTTTACAGTTACTGGGGTTTATAAAAACAATGATTCAGCCCTTAAAAAGCTTTTGGGTGGTAGTGAAACAAAAGCATTAACCTATGTTCCCGAAACGGCTATAACAGAAAAGGATAGCCAGTTTTGGTCCATTGAGATAAACTCTTCAAAAGAGATAACTGTTGAGGAATTTAAATCCAAGTTCGTAAACTATGTGAGTAGGGCAAAGGGTATAAAGCCTGAAAATGTAAGATATTATACTGCTGAGGAAGAAATGAAATCTATTGACGGTATTATGAGCACACTTTCACTTATTGTAGGTGCCATTGCAGCTATATCTCTTTTGGTTGGAGGTATAGGTATTATGAATATTATGCTTGTTTCTGTTACCGAAAGAACGAGAGAAATAGGAATTAGAAAATCACTTGGAGCAAGAATGGAGGATATTCTTCTTCAGTTTCTTGTGGAGTCTGCTATAATTTCAGCGGCAGGGGGAATTATAGGCACTATACTTGGAGCAAGTGTTGTGGTAATAGGCGGCATGGCTTTTGGTATAAGTGCCATTGTTAAGCCACAGGTGGTTATAACAGCAGTTGTTTTTTCTGCTGCGGTAGGTATTTTCTTTGGACTTTATCCTGCAAGGAAGGCGGCAAAGGCTGATCCTATTGACGCGCTTAGGTACGAGTAAAGCAATAGGTAAGGATATATTTACAAACTCAGACAATGTTATAGATAAGAGTAGACTTAGACGGTAGTGTAAATTAATCTG
>JADWMM010000058.1 GCA_015978205.1 Alkaliphilus sp. NP8
CTCTTTTATTTCTGTAGTCTACAACTATTTATTTGACTTTTAAGTTAGACGAGTATATTATTATAGATAAGAATTATTCAAAAAATTAAATAAGTTGCTACCCTTAAAGATACGGACATATCTGAAAGGGAATTATACCTTATGGTGCGGACACACCAATAAGATACTAAGCAACTATGATAAATATATTATATCCAATTCATAGTGAAATAGTCAAGTGTCAGCCGAAAAAGGTTGGCACTTTTTTAATTTAATGGACAATATTAAATATCTATAAAGGTATTAATAATAAACCAATAAATTATTAAAAAACTGAATAGGAACGACTGTTTATAAATGTTGAAATTTCAATAATATACTATGTATTTCTTAAAAACAAATTCAGAGTTTATAGCAATGGTAGCAGATAAATTAAGATTAGAGCAAAATGTAGGTTAAATTAAAGAACAACTCTATAAGTCCTTAGTGGATATAGAGTTGTTTTTTAATAAAAAATAAAATCGTTTGTATTTAACTTCTTTAAACATTGTTAATATTATTAAATGCTGTATTTATAATATCAATATCATATCCTTTCCTATATAATGCATGCTTAACTTTTTTTTCTAATAAATACGGATTATTTTCTTTTTTACTATATTTACAAAAATATTTATTAGCTAACTTTATAGCCTGTAATTCAAATTTTTCTTTATTTGAATCTATTATAGTTTGAACTTCACCACTATTTTCTAAGTTACTGATACATTTATTTACTATCTCCCAAGAAAAACCTTTACGTAATAAAAGTTGAGATAACTTATCTTTAAATTGCTTAAAAGGTAAATTTTGCTTTTTATTAAAATATTTCTTGCTAATTTCATTAGCAATATCTAAATCTATATTATATGAAAATATAGAAATACACTCTTCTACTATTTGTATATCAATACCTTTTTTTATTAATTCAGTTTTAACTAAACTTGAACTTTTCTTTTTTTCTCTGATCGCATTATTAATAAAATTTATGGCATGTTTTTTATCATCTACAAATTTATATAAAGTTAACTTTTCTATAGTATTATTTATTATATTATTTTCAAACCCTTTTTTTAGTAGATAATTTATAATTTCTTGCTTAGTACGAGATTTAAATGATAAATAATGCAGTGCCATTTCAAAAGAATGTTTCTTATTAGTTTCTTCTACTAATTGAGTAATATCGTCTTTATTTATATTTAATCCTTCTTTTAATTTATACTTTACAATTATTTCCTTGTTACATGAAAAAGAATAAGTATTATTTATATAGACATTTACTCTGGTTTTATTTTTAAGTTGTTCTTGAATAGAAGTTATCTTTTGCATAATTCACCTCACTTACAAATTTCTTTATAACAATACATTATATATTATTAATTAAAATATTTAAAGTAATAGAATAATAAGAATGTTTATGACAAATATACAAATACTACATATATAAACAAAAAATAAATTAATGTAGAGTTTAGAAAATTGTATACCTTTTATAAACTATTGGAGGGAAGTTTATGGAAATAAAAGCTCCAGTAAAACTAGATAAGAAAACTAAAGATTTAATTAAGAGATTAGATCCAGGAGATATAGCAATAATAGATCATGATGATTTAGATGAAGTTGCTGCAAATTCTCTTGTAGATAAAAAAATTTCAGCAGTTATTAATTGTGGTAAATCAATTAGTGGCAGATATCCTAATTTAGGACCTGGTATCATTTCTAAAGCGAATATACCTATTTTTGATATCGATAAATATGATTTATTTAATAAATTAGAAGATGGAAATATAATTGAAATAATAGATGAAAAAATTCTAGTAAAGAATGAGTTAATTGGTGAGGTTGAACTATTATCTAAAGATAAGATAGAGAAACTTTCAAAATTAGCAGAAGAAAATATAGATATAGAATTAGAAAAGTTTATTAAAAACACTTTAGACTATGCTAATAAAGAAAAAGGGTTTATTTTAGGAAACTTAAAAATCCCTACTATCAGTACTCAGATTAAAGGTAAACATGTACTGGTAGTTGTAAGAGGTCAGAACTATAGAGAAGATTTAAGCACAATAATATCTTATATAAACGAAGTTAATCCTATATTAATAGGTGTAGATGGTGGAGGAGATGCACTTTTAGAATTTGGATTTACTCCTCATATAATTGTAGGAGATATGGATAGTGTTAGTGATAAATGTTTAAAAAAATGTAAAGAAATAATTGTACATGCTTATCCTGATGGAAGAGCACCAGGTATGGATAGAATAAAAAGCTTAGGACTAGATGGAATAAGCCTTCCAGCTCCTGGTACTAGCGAGGATATAGCTATGTTACTTGCCTATGATAAAGGAGCAGACTTAATTGTAGCTGTAGGTACGCATTCAAATATGATTGATTTTTTAGAAAAAGGGAGAAAAGGAATGGCTAGTACGTTTTTAGTTAGAATGAAAGTAGGATCGAAATTAATTGATGCTAGAGGAGTAAATGAATTATATAAAAGTAGTATTAAATCTAAACATATTCTAGGACTTATTATAGCTGGAGTTATTCCAATAATTATCATAATGCTCATATCCAATCCTATTAGAAACTTACTTAAATTAATAAATATAAGATTAAGAATGATATTCGGACTATAGGAGGTTTTTTATGGGAATCAATGCTAGATACTATGTTATTTCAATAGCTTCAATATTTATCTCGTTAGGATTAGGAATATTTATAGGTTTTAATATGAATGGCCAAGAATTATATTTAGATCAATATGAAGCTTTAGTAAATAGTTTAGAAAATAAATTTATTGAATATCAGAAGCAAAATGAAAATTTACAAGAAAAAATTAGAAATTTAAATATTAAAAATGAAAAGCAAAGTATTTTTGTTGAAAATGTATTTTTGGAGCTTATTAGTAATAAGCTACCTAACTTAAATGTTGCTATTATAGAAACCAATAATGATTATTCTTATAGTGATATTGAAGAAACCTTAATAACATCAGGAGCTTATGTTCCTTTAAAAATAAAATATAGAGACAACGTCTTTAATGCTACAAAAGAAGATTTAAAAAACATAAGTAATTTAATAGGAATTGAACTTAATCAAAATACAGATCTTATTAATCTTATAAATAATGAAATATTAAATTTCATTATTTATAAAGATGCAACAAACATTTTACAATTTTTAATTGATAATCAATATGTAGTATTTAACTTAAATTATGATAACATAGATCAGCTTAATATTAATGATGTTATTATTGCTGGAGGAAGTAAAGAAAATAAAAAAGAAAAAATGCAAAGTATAAATATTAACTTAGTAGAAACCTTAAAAAAGGAAGGTTTAAATGTAATAGGAGTGGAAAAAAATAATGTTGCAATTTCTTATATTTCTGAATTGAAAAGCATTAATATTTCTACAATCGATAATATTAATACTTTAATAGGAAAGATATCTTTGGTGTATATCTTGAAAGGAGCATCCGGTCATTATGGTGAAAAACCATCTGCTGAATTTTTATCTCCACTTGTTATTACAGACTTTAGGTAGGAGTGAGTACTTTGAAAAAAATAGTTTCTGTTATTGTACCTGCATATAATGAGGAGAAAAGAATTATAAATACACTTGTAGCTTTAAATGAGATTAATTTGATTGATAATATATATGTAATTGATGATGGTTCAACTGATAATACATATATAAATGCGTCTAGTACTTTAAATACTAAAGTAATTCGTCAACCTTCTAATAAAGGAAAAGGGGTTGCTTTATGTAAAGGTATAGAACTAACAATAAAAAATTCTGATGTAATAATATTTGTAGACGCAGATTTAGAAAAAAGTGCAAAAGATATAGAAAAATTAATACACCCTATTTTAGAAAATAAAGCTGATGTTACAATAGCAAAATTTCCACCTGCTAAACGTAAAGGAGGATTTGGTTTTGTAAAGAAGTTAGCTAAAGAAGGTGTATATATAAACACTGGTGTAAGAATAGACACTGTTTTATCTGGACAAAGAGCGTTTAAGAAAGAGGTTTTGGAAAAAATCAACAAAGTTTATACTGGGTATGGTATAGAACTAGGAATGACAATAGATATATTAAACAAAGGCTATAATATTTTAGAAATACCTGTAAATATGCATCATAATGAAACTGGTAGAAATTTATCGGGTTTCATACATAGAGGGAAACAATTTTGGCAAATATTAATAGTTTTAATTCCGAAAACTATATCTAAAAAATTTAAAAGAAGGTGATTTTTTGGAGATTATTATCTTTTTTATTAGTTTAGTAGCCACATTAATATGTATTCCATTTATTAAGCTAATGTTAGTAGAGTCAAATATAACTAGAAAAAATTATAAAGGAGATATGATTCCTGTAGGTATGGGAATTGTTATAGTCCCCGTTATTATAATTAATAGCATCTTTTTAAACTTTTTCATTAATAATGATATAGAAAAGCAAAAAATATTATTAATTTTTTTAGTAGGAATTATGACTATGGCATCTGTAGGATTAATTGATGATCTAATAGGAGATAGAAATCAGACTGGCCTTAAAGGTCATATAATATATCTATTCAAAGGAAAATTAACTACTGGTGCATTGAAAGCTTTAATAGGAGGATTAATTTCATTATTTATAGGAAGTTTATTCACTTCTAATGTTATAGAAATTTTAGTTAATACTTTAATTATAGCTTTGTTTACCAACTTCATTAATTTATTAGATTTAAGGCCAGGAAGAGCTTTAAAAGGATTTCTGATTATATCTATTTTATTTATTATTAGCAGCATATCAAGTCAAGCTAGAGCTATATTAACTTCAGTGGTAGCTTATGCTGTGGGAAGCTTTCCTCAAGATATAAAAGGAAAAATTATGATGGGTGATGTAGGCTCCAATGCATTAGGTATTACATTAGGAATTGTAACAATTATTAGTTATACTATGACAGTTAAATATTTTATATTAGCTTTGTTAATTATAATTCATATTATCACAGAAAAGTATTCTTTGACTAGTATTATTGAAAATAATTCTGTACTTAATTTCATGGACAAGTTAGGTCGGTTATAGTTTATGTAGCAATAGAAAAGAGGAATAAATATGATTAGTATGAAAAAGGGAAAAGTAACAAAAATTTTAAGAAGATTAGAAGGACGTACTGATATTTTAGTAAATATAAATAATAAAAGTGAGAAAAGTATTAATTATGACTATTTAACAGGAAATATTAATATAGATGATGAAGTAATTTTAAATACAACTGCAGTGGAGTTAAGTTTAGGTACCGGGGGATATCACTTCGTAATATGTAACTTAAATAATAATAAAAGTGTTGAAGGTAGCGGGCATATTATGAAACTAAGATATACTCCATTTCAAATTAAAACATATTCAGTAGAAGAGCAGGAAAGTGATTATCATAAAGTGTTTAATGAATTTAAATCTTTAGATAATATGCCTATTATAGTTGGGACATTGCACAGTATGCTTACACCTATAGCTGCTACATTAAAGTATTTAAATGAAAATATAAAAATAGGGTTTATTATGACTGATGGTGCAGCTCTTCCAATATATTTAAGTAATACAGTATATGAATTAAAACAAAAGAATATTATATATAAAACTATAACTATAGGTCACGCTTTTGGTGGAGATTATGAGTCAATTAATATATATAGTGCTTTAATTACAGCAAAGGAAATAGCTAAATGTGATATTGTAATCGTAGCAATGGGTCCTGGAATTGTAGGAACAGGTACTCAATACGGATTTACTGGAATAGAACAAGCTTATATGGCTGATGCTGTAAATGATCTAGAAGGTGTTCCTATTTGTGTTCCTAGAGTTACTTTTAAAGATAAAAGAAAAAGACATTATGGCTTAAGTCATCATAGTTTGACGGTATTTAAGGATATAGCAAAAACAAGATATAATATTGTTTTTCCATATTTACATGAACAGGACTTTATTAAAAACCAAATAAAAGAAGGAAATTTAAATAAAAAGCATAATATAATATATATTGAAGAAGATATATTATCTCAAGTTTTAAAAAAATATGATTTAAAAGTCAAATCTATGGGTAGATCTTTTATTGATGATCCAGAATTTTTTAAAACTTGCAGTGTAGCTTCTATATATGCTAATTATTTATTGAATGATCATTAATAAATTCTTTTAATGTATAATTATAGCTATTATTATTAAGATATAATAATAAATCTTTAATTTTTCCAAAGTAAATTAATTTATTACTAGTTATTTTTATCATATTAGCACCACTTTCTATTATTTTCAGGTATGTCCTATTTTTATTTGTTAGGAGGAAGAAATATGACAATGGAAGAAAAAACTATGAAATGTGAAAGAGTTTATGAGGGTAGGATTATTAATGTAAGAGTAGATACTGTAGAATTACCTGATAAAAAATATTCTAAAAGAGAAATAGTTGAACATCCTGGAGCTGTTGGTATAGTTCCAATAACATCAAACAAAGAGATTGTACTTGTTAAACAATTTCGTAAACCCGTAGAAGGTGTTTTACTAGAAATTCCAGCAGGTAAGATAGAATCTGAAGAAGAACCAGCTATATGTGCAGTCAGAGAACTAGAAGAAGAAACAGGCTTTAAAACTGATAATATACAACAACTTCTAAAGTTTTATACGACACCTGGTTTTTCAAATGAAATAATATATATTTATATAGCAGAAGACCTTAAAGAAGGTACCATTAATCCAGATGAAGATGAAAATATTGAAACTATTAAAATACCTATAGAAGAGGCATTAGAAAAAATAAAAAGTGGAGAAATAGAAGATGCTAAAACAATAGTTGGGATACTTTCATATTTAAATTTATATGATAAATAAGATATATTTAATCCATTTAAAATGAATTTTATTTAGAAATATAGTATTAAAGATTATCCATAAACAAATTTAATTTAATATATGGACAAGATAGGCATAAAGCTCCTTGTATAAGCATAAAGTTTATATATATACTCAAGAAAGGAAGTTTGCTATGCCTATACATATTTTTGATTCAATAAGAAATCATATAAAAAATAATATTGTTATTTATTTTTTTTGTATACTATGCTTACTAATAGGTATATCAGTTGGTGGGTTTACTGCAAAATTTGTAGATCAAAGCCATAAACAAGAGCTAGTTGCTTATTTGAAAGGTTTCTTTCATCTTTTTAATACTGATAGTATTAGAAATACTGATATATTTTCTCAATCTTTAATTAATAATATACAATTACTTAGTTTAAATTGGATATTCGGCATATTAATAATTGGAATCCCTGGAATAATTTTTATTATAGGGTTTAAAGGATTTGTTATAGGTTTTACTGTAGGATTATTGATCGAACAATTTAAGTTTAAAGGAATAGTCTTATTCTTATTGGGGGTATTGCCTCAGAATCTAATTCTTATTCCTGTATTTATTATTTCTTCAGCTTTTTCCTTATGTTTTTCTGTAATGTTAATCAAAAATAAGTTAAGTAAATCAAAACAAATAAATTTTAATAAGCAATTTCTTATATATACTATGTGGCACTTAATACTTGCTATATTTATTTTAGTAGCTGTTTCTATTGAAGCTTTTATATCTCCTATTTTCATTAAAATCATTAGTGGATATATATAATAAAATAAATATATATAATAATGAAAAAAATGAAGGACTTTTATATGTTTTGTTGAATAATTCATAATATATACAGAATATAATGTTCTAAAATAAAGGGAGTTATTACGATGAAACAGTTAATATCAAGCTTTACTGTTTATTTAGAAAAAGAAAAAAAATTGTCTAAAAATACCTTAGAGTCATATAAACGTGATATAATTCAATATATGAAGTATATAAATAATACTCAAATCAATGATATTTCATTAACTAATAAGACAACGGTTATTACATATTTGTTATATTTACAGAAAAATAAAAAATCTACATCTACTATTTCAAGGAGTTTGGCCTCAATTCGAGGTTTCTATAAATTTTTAGTGCTAAACAAAATAATTGAAACTGATCCTACTATTAATTTAGAAACTCCAAAAGCAGAAAAGCGAAAACCTAATGTTTTAACAATAGAGGAAGTAGATTCTTTACTTTCTCAGACATTAGAAGATACAAATAAAGGTGCTAGAGATAAGGCGATGTTAGAACTTTTATATGCTACTGGTATTAGAGTAACAGAGTTAATATCATTAGATATTAATGATGTTAATCTAGACTTAGGTTTTATTAGATGTATTAGTGCTTCAAAAGAAAGAGTTATACCTATAGGAACTGTAGCATTAGAATCTTTAGCAAAATATATAAATTTACATAGAGTTAATTTTTTAAAGAATGAAGATGAAAAATCTCTTTTTTTAAATTATTATGGAAATAGGTTAACAAGACAAGGATTTTGGAAAATTATTAAGGTATATACAGAAAAAGCTCAAATAGGTAAGAAAATCACACCAAACACATTGAGACACTCATTTGCAACTCATTTAATACAAAACGGTGCAGATTTGAAATCTGTTCAAGAAATGTTAGGACATTCTGATATATCTACCACTCAAGTATATGCACAATTAACAGATACTAAAATTAAAGATGTTTATAAGAAAACACACCCTAGGGCCTGATAACAGGTCCTATTTTGACTTATTAAATATTAATTTAAATCCTTTTTCAATTAATCTAATTAAGAATAAAATAAATAAATTATTTTAAAATAATTTTAAAGGGTATAATAATTTTAAAAGAATAGTTTTTAAAAATGTACTGGTGGACAATTAATATGTTGAGAGAACTTTAATTCTATAGGAGGTATAGTATGATAAATAGAGTGATTTTAGTTATACTGGATAGTGTAGGAATAGGAGCATTGCCTGATGCTGATAAATTTGGAGATATAGGTGTAAATACATTAGGAAATATTTCTAATAATCAAAATGGTATAAACTTGCCTAACCTACAAAAGTTAGGTTTAGGTAATATAGATAACATTGTAGGTGTAAAATCTGTTAATTCTCCTTTAGGTTCATTTGGAAAATCACTAGAAGTATCCAATGGAAAAGATACTACTACAGGGCATTGGGAAATAGCAGGGCTACATTTAGAGAAACCTTTTCAAACTTTCCCTAAAGGTTTTCCTAAAGAAATAATAAACGAATTAGAGAATAAAACTGGAAGAAAAATTTTAGGAAATAAACCAGCTTCAGGTACTGTAATAATAGAAGAACTAGGAAGAGAACATATGAACACAGGAAATATTATTGTATATACATCTGCTGATAGCGTTCTTCAGATTGCTGCTCATGAAGAGGTTATTCCTTTAGATGAATTATATACTATATGTGAGACTGCTAGAGAAATCATGAAAGGTGATAATGCAGTTGCTAGAATTATATCTAGACCTTTTGTTGGTTCTCCAGGGGACTTTACTAGAACATCTAATAGAAGAGATTTTTCCTTAGACCCAGCTGGTGAAACTATGCTCGATATTGCTAAAAAAGAAGGTTTAGATGTAATTGCAGTAGGTAAAATTGAAGATATATACAATGGAAAAGGTATTACAGAAGCAGTGCACACTAAGAATAATATGGATGGAGTTAATCAAACTATCAATTATATAAATAAGGAAAATAAAGGAATTATATTTACAAATCTAGTTGATTTTGATTCTAAATATGGACATAGAAGAGATCCTAAAGGATATAAAGAAGCTTTAGAAGAATTTGATTCCAGAGTTCCAGAACTATTAGATAATATGAAAGATGATGACATTATAATATTTACTGCAGATCATGGTAACGATCCTACTTACAAAGGTTCTGACCATACGAGAGAATATATTCCAATTGTTATGTATGGAAAACATATTAAACAAAATATCAATATAGGAGTTAGAAATTCTTTTGCAGATATAGCAGCTACAATTTGTGATGTTTTACAAATACCATCTACTGTCAAAGGGGAAAGTTTTAAGAATCTTATAGTTAAATAATTTTTATAAGACACTGGAGGTTTTTAATATGAATAAACATTATAGTAAAACTTTAGAAGCAAAATCTTATTTAGAAAATAAAATAGATTCTAAACCAACCATAGGATTAATTTTAGGATCAGGTTTAGGTATACTAGCAGATGAAATAGAAAATCCTACGATTATAGATTATAAAGATATTCCTAATTTTCCTGTATCAACAGTAGAAGGTCATGCTGGACAGCTTGTAATTGGTGAATTAATGGGTAAACAAGTAATTGCATTAAAGGGAAGGTTTCACTATTATGAAGGTTATACAATGGATAAGGTTACATTCCCAGTAAGAGTCATGATAGCTTTAGGTGTTAATAAAATAATTGTAACTAATGCTGCTGGTGGAGTGAATAAAGATTTTACTCCAGGAGATCTAATGATTATTAACGATCATATTAATTTTGGTTTCGACAATCCATTAATGGGACCTAACGACAACAATTTAGGAGTAAGATTCCCTGATATGTCACAGGCTTATAATAAAGATTTAATCAATAGGGCTACTAAAATAGCTAAAGAAAATAATATCAATATAAAGAATGGTGTATATGCATTTTTAACAGGCCCAACTTATGAAACACCTGCTGAAGTAAGAATGATGGATATTTTAGGTGCAGACGCTGTAGGTATGTCTACAGTGCCTGAGGTAATAGCTGCTGTTCACGGAGATGCAGATGTTTTAGGGGTTTCCTGTATTACAAATATGGCTGCCGGTATTTTAGACCAGCCTTTAAATCACGAAGAGGTTATTGAAACTACTAAAAGAGTGAAAGAAAAGTTTATTGTATATATTAAAGGAATAATTAAAAATATTTAAGGAGAGGTTACTGTGGAAAATTTTTTAATAAAACTAGAAGAAACTAAGAAATACTTATTAGAAAAAATAGTTGAAAGTCCTAAAATAGGATTAATTTTAGGGTCAGGTTTAGGAACATTAGCAGATGAAATAGAGAATCCTACTATTATAGACTATAAAGATATTCCTAATTTTCCTGTATCAACAGTAGAAGGTCATGCTGGACAGCTTGTAATTGGTGAATTAATGGGTAAACAAGTTGTTGCCATGAAAGGTAGATTCCACTACTATGAAGGATATTCTATGCAAGAGGTAACTTTTCCAGTAAGAGTAATGAAATCTATTGGTGTTGAGTTAATGCTTGTAACAAATGCTTGTGGAGGATTAAACCCTAAACTACATCCAGGAGCATTAATGATTATAAATGATCATATTAACATGACAGGAGATAATCCGTTAATAGGACCAAATCATGCAGAATTAGGACCAAGATTTCCTGATATGTCTAGTGCATATGACAAAGATTTGGTGAAATTAGTAAAAGATGTTAGTGGAAGAATTAATATAGAAACTCACGAAGGAATATATGTTTCCATAAGTGGACCAAATTATTTATCTAAAGCTGAATTAAGAATGATGCAAATGATAGGTGCAGATACTGTAGGAATGTCTACTGTTCCAGAGGTAATTGTTGCAAAGCATGCTGGACTTAAAGTTATAGGCATATCTTGTGTAACAGATATGGCAATTCCAGATGAACTAGAATCAATAAATCATGAGCAAGTTGTAGAAATTGCTAATAAAACTAGACCTAAATTTATAAAATTAGTTAAAGAAATTATTAATGAGGTGTCTATGTAATGAGAATGTATGATTTAATACTTAAAAAGCGTGATGGAGGTGTCCTTACTAAGGAAGAAATAAGTTACTTCATTAGTGAATATACAAAAGGAAATGTTCCAGATTATCAAGCTGCAGCTTTACTTATGACTATATACTTTCAAAAAATGAATGAAGAAGAAACTGTTAATCTAACTGAAGCAATGATGAATTCGGGAGAAACTATAGACTTAAGTGCTATAGAAGGTGTGAAAGTAGATAAACATAGTACAGGAGGGGTTGGGGATAAAACAACTATTGCTCTAGGACCTATAATAGCTGCTTGTGGAGTTCCTTTAGCTAAAATGTCAGGAAGAGGATTAGGTCATACTGGTGGAACTATTGATAAATTAGAATCTATTCCTGGATTTAATGTAAACATGACTATAGATAAATTTATAAATAATGTTAATAATTTTAAAATAGCAGTGGCTGGGCAAACAGCTAATTTAGCTCCTGCAGACAAGTTGATTTATGCTCTAAGAGATGTTACTGCTACAGTAGATAATATTTCATTAATAGCAAGTAGTATAATGTGTAAAAAATTAGCTTCAGGAGCAGACTCTATATTACTTGATGTAAAAACTGGTAGTGGTGCATTTATGAAAGATACTGATGGTGCATTTGATTTAGCTGTTGAAATGGTTAAAATTGGTAATAATATGAATCGAAATACTATTGCTTTAGTAACAAATATGGATCAACCTTTAGGGAATGCAGTAGGAAATAGCTTAGAAATTAAAGAAGCCATAGAAACATTAAAGGGAAATGGCCCTGAAGATTTTAGAGAATTATGTATAACCTTAGCTTCTTATATGCTTTTATTAGCTAAAAATGTTAACAGTGTAGATCAAGGTAGAAAGAAAGCAGAAGAGGTTATTTCAAATGGGAAAGCTTTTAAAGTATTAAAAACTTTTGTTACAGAGCAAGGTGGAGATGTAAATTATATTCAAAATATTGATTTATTGCCAAAATCTAAAAAAATATATGAATTAAAATCTAAAGAAACAGGATACATAAACAAAATAGCCGCTGAAACTGTAGGTCTAAGCGCATTAGCTTTAGGTGCAGGAAGAGAGACAAAGGATAGCACTATAGATCTTTCTGTCGGGATTGTTTTAAATAAAAAGGCAGGAGATTATGTTCAAAAGGATGAAACATTAGCATATATTCATTACAATGATGATGCTAAGAAGAAAAATGCAGTAAACAAATTAAAAACAGCATATATGATTAATGAAAAGAATGAAGCTAATACACAATTAGTATTTGGAATAGTTACAGCAGATGGAATAAAAAGGTTATAAAATAACCTTTTTATTCTTTTTTTATTTGACCTTCTTATTGCATAACTATGTAGTTACCTGGAAAACCTAAAATTAAATATGCAATAAGGAGGATGTTAAATGATAAAAAAAATAAGTGTGTTTTTATGTTTATTAATGATGTTTGCTGTATTTTCACCAGCTTATGCTGCTAATGAAGAAGCAGAGCTTTTTGAAATAAATAGTAAATCAGCATTATTAATGGATGCTGGCACAGGAACTATTTTATACGAAAAAAATATTAATGAAAAATTGCCACCAGCTAGTGTAACTAAAATTATGACAATGCTTTTAGTAATGGAAGCTATTGATAGTAATAAGATTACACTTAATAATGAAGTAGCTGTCAGTGAAAGAGCGTCTAGCATGGGAGGAACTCAGCTTTATTTAGAGCCTGGAGAAGTTAAAACAGTGGAAGAACTCATGAAAGGTGTAGCTATAAGATCAGCAAATGATGCAACAGTAGCATTAGGAGAATATTTAGCTGGTACTGAAGAATTATTTATTAAACAGATGAATGATCGTGCAAAAGAACTAGGTATGGAAAATACGACATTTATTAACACTAATGGATTACCAGCTGAAGGACATGTTACAACAGCTCATGATATAGCCTTAATGTCCAGAGAGTTGTTAAAACATAAAGATATTCATAAATGGTTAACTACATGGATGGATACAGTAGTAGTAGGAAAGAGAAAATCTCCACAATCTTTAGTTAATACTAATAAACTTATTAATACTTATGAAGGTGCCAATGGTATTAAAACAGGTTATACGAGTGAAGCATTACATTGTTTATCAGCTTCTGCAACTAGAGGGAACAATACATTTATAGCTGTAATAATGGCTGCTCCAAGCTCTAAAGATAGATTCGATGAAGCAACAAAATTATTAGATTATGGTTTTGCTAATTATAATACAATTGAAGTTACTAAAAAAGACCAAATAATAGGGACTATTAATCTGAATAAAGGCAAAAAAGAAACACTAGAAGTAGTTGCAAAAGAGGATTTAAAAGCACTAGTTAAAAAAGGAGAAGAAAGTAAAGTAAACAAACAAGTAGTTCTTCCTGAATCTATTTATGCACCAGTATTAAAGGGTGAAAAAATAGGAGAAGTTGTTGCTACTGTGAATGGCAAAGAAATTGGAAGAGTAGATATTATATCTAAAGAGAACGTAGAGAAAGCTTCTATAATTGATATACTTAAAAAAATGTTCAATAATCTCATTATATAAGTAGAGTAGTACATTCGTACTACTCTACTTATGTG
>JADWMM010000046.1 GCA_015978205.1 Alkaliphilus sp. NP8
AAGATAGTATCATTTATATATATTTTTTATTCTATATATTATGCGTTTGCTGTTGCTCCACCTAAGAACATTTCCATATCATCTTCTACGTTTGTAATTCCACCAATACCAAAGTTCTCGACTAATACGTTAGCTACATTTGGCGATAAGAATGCAGGAAGTGTTGGTCCTAAGTGAATGTTTTTAACTCCTAAGTGTAATAATGCAAGTAATACGATTACAGCTTTTTGCTCGTACCATGCAATATTATATGAAATTGGTAATTCATTAATATCATTTAATTCAAATACTTCTTTTAATTTTAATGCAATTAATGCTAATGAATAAGAGTCATTACATTGTCCAGCATCTAATACTCTTGGAATTCCTCCAATATCACCTAAGTCAAGTTTGTTGTATTTATACTTTGCACAACCAGCTGTTAGAATTACTGTATCTTGTGGTAACTTTTGTGCAAAGTCTGTATAGTAATCTCTGCTCTTCATTCTACCATCACAGCCAGCCATAACAAAGAATCTCTTAATAGCTCCAGATTTAACTGCATCTACAACTTTATCTGCTAATGCAAATACCTGTTCATGAGCAAATCCACCTACAATTTCTCCACTTTCAATTTGGATAGGAGCATCACATTTTTTAGCATGCTGTATTATTTCACTAAAGTCTTTTGTACCATCTGCATTTTCTTTAACTCTCTTTAAACCTTCAAATCCTACTGCTCCAGTTGTGTAAACTCTATCCTTATAAACATCCTTTGGAGGAACTAAACAGTTTGTTGTCATTACAATTGGTCCGTTGAATGATTCAAATTCTTTATCTTGTTTCCACCATGCATTTCCATAATTACCTACAAAATGGCTATACTTTTTAAATGCTGGATAATAATTTGCTGGAAGCATTTCAGAGTGAGTATATACATCTACCCCAGTGTCTTCAGTTTGTTCAAGTAACTGTTCCATATCTTTTAAGTCGTGTCCACTTATTAAGATAGCTGGGTTATTTCTAGTACCAATATTTACTTTTGTAATTTCTGGATCACCATATGATGAAGTATTAGCTTTATCTAATAAGGCCATTCCTTTAACACCATATTCTCCAGTTTTCATTGTAAGAGCTACTAAATCATCTGCAGTTAACTCGTCATTTAAAGTTTCAATTAAAGCTTCTTGCATAAATTTGTAAATTTCTTCATCTTCATGTTTTAAGTTATATGCATGCTCTACATAAGCAGCTAAACCTTTAACACCAAATACAATTAAACTTCTTAAAGATCTAACATCTTCATTTTCAATTGCTAAGTATCCAGTTTCTGCAGCTTTAGCTTCAAATTCTTCTGCTGTATCTGCACTCCAATGTGCAGCATCATGTTTTATATGACCTACATTTACACCAGCATTAATTACTGTTTTCTTTGTTTCTTCTCTTAATTCAATTGCATTCTTAATTCTATCAACAAAGACAGCTTTATCAAAGTTAGCATTTGTAATTGTTGCAAATAATCCGTCAACTATAAACTTATCTGCTTTATTTGTATTAAGTTCTGCTTTTCTAGCTTCTAAATTATAAAATGAAATACCTTTTAATACATAGATTAATACGTCTTGTAAATTAGCTACATCACTTGTCTTTCCGCAAACACCTCTTACAGTACAACCTGTTCCTTTTGCCGCTTCTTGACATTGGTGACAAAACATTGAACCTGACATAATTCACATCATCCTTTCATACATAATTTATTTTATTTAAACTTAAATTTAAATTTTCTTAAGTTTCTATATGTATATACTATCATCGTTAAAATACTATAACCGTGATATATGTCACTCATTGTTTTGATTTTTATCACCTTTTTGTTGTTTTCATGTTAAAATATATAGCTCCAAAATTCATTGTTTATGTTACAGTAGATATAGTTTCTTGCAACCCTTCCATTGGTGCAAGTTGTTTATTATATATATATTTAAGAAATACAACACTTACAATTACTGAGATTACTTCGGCTAATGGGTATGACCACCATATTAAATTTATTTCGCCTAATGTGGATAATGCATAAGCAGCAGGCAGTAAGACTACTAATTGTCTTGAAGCTTCATTAATAAGGCTTAATAATCCATTGCCAAAGGCTTGATATACCGCACCTGATACAATACTAACACCAGCAAAAATATAACTTAGACTTATAATACGTAGAGCTGGAATTCCAATGCTGAACATATCTTCTGATGCACTAAAAAGTGCTAATATCTTTTCAGGAAATACTTGAATTAAGACTAAACCAACAATCATAATGTATAATGCATATATGATACTCAATCTTATGGTTTCAGTAAGTCGCTCTTTTTTATTTGCACCATAATTATATGCAATAATAGGAATCATACCATTGTTCAAACCAAAAACAGGCATAAATACAAAACTTTGTAGTTTAAAATAAATTCCAAAAACAGCAACAGCAGTGGAAGAAAATTTAACTAAAATGTTGTTTATTCCATAGGTAGTAACGGAAGTGATACCTACCATAATAATAGATGGAATACCTACCGAATAAATCTCTTTAATAACTCTTAGATTTGGACGAATATCCTTTATTCTAATACTTATTTCTTTATTTACTGTAAGATTAAAAATAATAACAAGAATAGCTGCCACTATTTGGCCACTAACTGTAGCCACTGCTGCTCCAGTTATTCCCAGTTTTGGCATACCAAACAGTCCAAATATCAAAATAGGATCAAGGATAATATTAATAATAGCACCCGTTCCTTGACTAATCATTGTGTAAAAAGTTTTACCTGTAGATTGTAGTAATCGTTCAAATATAATCTGAATAAATATACCAATAGATCCTATACAAATAATACTTAAATAGGAAACTCCATATTCAATAATTTGTGCATCATTAGTTTGAGATATAAAATAAGCCTTTGTAAAGAAAACACCAAATATTAAAAATATAACATAACTAAATAATCCTAATAAAATACCATTATTAGCTGTAATATTAGATTTTTCGAAGTCCTTTTCTCCAAGTGTTCTAGAAAGCAGGGCATTAATACCCACACCAGTTCCTACAGCTATAGCAATTATAAGGTGCTGTATAGGAAAAGCCAAAGAAACTGCAGTCAATGCATCTTCACTGATTTTAGCTACAAATATACTATCAACTACGTTGTAAAGAGCTTGAACCAACATAGATATCATAATAGGTAATGACATACTTATTAAAAGTTTTTTAATAGGCATAACACCCATCTTATTTTCTTTTGCTTGCAAAACATTTCCTCCTTAAGTGTATAATTAAAATTAGTCATAAACTTCATTATATACACTTTTAGCTAAAAAAGCTAGAGGGAAATATTTTGTAAGTGAATTACATCATGACTAGCATATAGAAAACCTTTATTTTTATGGTTTTAATTTCCATATGTTAAGACATACTCATGCAACTATGCTTTTAGAAGCTGGAATAAGTCCAAAAGTAGTACAGGAAAGATTAGGCCACTCCACAGTATCTATTGCCTTAGATACCTACTCCCATATAACTATTGAGTTTCAGAAAACAGCTGTACTTGAATATGAAAAATACTTACAAAAAAATAAAGTGTCCAATCTAAAGTAATAAAATTAAACCTTAGATTGGACACAGATTGGACAGAGTGGATTTTGAAGGTTATAAACACCCCTCAAACCCAGTAACTATCTCATTCAGTTGTGCAAGTGGCTTACATCATTGGCATGCCGCCGCCCATGCCACCCATGCCTCCACCTGGCATTGCTGGCTCATCTTCTTCTACATCTACAATAGCACTTTCTGTAGTTAATAGCATAGCTGAAATAGAAGATGCATTTTGTAGTGCAGATCTAGTAACCTTAACTGGATCAATAATTCCAGCTTCAATCATATTTACATATTTTCCATTTAGAGCATCAAATCCTATACCTTTTTCAGAGTTCATTACTTTCTCTACAATAACAGATCCTTCAAGACCAGCATTTGCTGCAATTTGTCTTAATGGCTCTTCTAATGCTCTTCTTATAATCTTAACACCTGTTTTTTCATCACCTTCAGTAGTTTCAAGTAAAGCTTCTACTGCTGGAATAACCTGTACTAAGGAAGATCCACCACCAGATACCATACCTTCTTCTACACCAGCTCTTGTAGCGTTAAGAGCATCTTCAATTCTTAGCTTTCTTTCTTTTAATTCAGTTTCTGTAGCAGCACCTACTTGAATAACTGCAACTCCGCCAGAAAGTTTAGCTAATCTCTCTTGTAATTTTTCTTTGTCAAAGTCAGAAGTTGTTTCTTCTATTTGTCTCTTAACCTGTGCTACTCTTTCTTGAATTGCTACAGCATCTCCAGCACCTTCAACAATAGTCGTATTTTCTTTATCTACCTTCACAGTTCTAGCTGTACCTAACATATCAATTGTTGCAGATTTTAAGTCATATCCTAGCTCTTCAGAAATAACTGTAGCCCCTGTTAAAGTTGCAATATCTTCTAACATTGCTTTTCTTCTATCTCCAAAACCTGGTGCCTTAACAGCAACACACTCGAATGTTCCTCTTAATTTGTTTACTACTAATGTTGCTAATGCTTCACCTTCAATATCTTCTGCAATAATTAATAATTTCTTTCCTTGTTGTACTATCTCTTCTAATACTGGTAAAATTTCTTGCACATTTGAAATCTTTTTATCAGTTACTAATATATAAGGGTCATTATATACAGCTTCCATTTTGTCAGTATCCGTTGCCATATATGGTGATAAGTATCCTCTATCAAATTGCATACCTTCTACTACATCTAAAGTAGTTCCCATAGATCTAGATTCTTCTACAGTAATAACTCCATCGTTACCTACCTTATCCATAGCATCTGCAATTAGCTTACCAATTTCTTCGTCAGCAGCAGAAACTGCACCTATTTGTGCTATAGATTCTTTACCATCTACCTTTTGAGATATAGCTTTTAATTCCTCAACTGCAACGTTTACAGCTTTGTGAATACCTTTTTTAATAATCATTGGATTAGCTCCAGCAGCTACATTTTTTAATCCTTCTCTAATAATAGCTTGAGCTAGTAAAGTAGCTGTTGTTGTACCGTCACCAGCAACATCGTTAGTTTTAGTAGCTACTTCCTTAACTAACTGAGCTCCCATATTTTCATATGCATCTTCTAGTTCTATTTCTCTAGCTATAGTTACACCATCATTGGTAATTAATGGAGAACCAAACTTTTTATCTATTACAACATTTCTTCCCTTTGGTCCTAAAGTTACTTTAACTGTATTAGCTAATTTATTAACACCAGCTTCTAGTGAACGTCTTGCTTCTTCAGAAAACTTAATTTCTTTAGCCATAAATAATACCTCCTAGTATTTATTTTTTCATTAAATTTCTTACTTGTTTCTATATGTAGTTATTGCATTTACTCTACAATAGCTAAAATATCGTTTTGTCTTAATACAGTGTACTCTTCTCCATCGAATTTAACTTCTGTACCTGCATATTTAGAGAAAATTACTTTATCTCCTACTTTTACTTCCATTTTAACTTCTTTACCATCTACAATTCCACCTGGCCCTACTGCCATAACCTCTGCTAATTGTGGTTGTTCCTTTGCACTTCCAGGAAGAACAATTCCACTTTTTGTAGTTTCTTCAGCTTCTACCTTTTTAATAACAACTCTGTCTCCTAATGGCTTAATGTTCATAAATCAAACCTCCTTAAAAAAGTTTTTATTATTTTTAATACATTGTTTTTTATTTGTTAGCACTCGTAATAAGTGAGTGCTAATTACATCTATATGTTACATAAAAGTAATTTTACTATCAAACACCAACAGTGGCTATTATATTCAAATAAATAGAAATATATTCGTTTTTTTGCTTCAATCTTAATATTTCACTGTTTTACTATTTTTTTAGAATTTTTCATTATTTTCTAAATATAATAGTTAAAATCCTATAGCTGCTGCTACCTTTAACAGATAAGGCTGTATAGCATAATATATTATAGGTATGAATACAGCTGGTAGCATATTTCCTACCTTTATTCTTTTTATGTCCATTATATTTATTGAAACAGCCATAATTAGCAGTCCACCTACAGCAGACATTTCTGTTATTACGCTCTGTACTAAAAACGGCTTAATAAATGTAGCTGTAATCGTAATTAGACCTTGGTAAACAAAAACTGCTATAGATGAAAAAGCAACTCCTATTCCTAAAGTAGAAGCGAATATTACTGATGTTATTCCATCTATAAGAGATTTAGCAAATAAAATTTCATGATTGCCAGTCAATCCACTTTCTAAGGCTCCCATAATAGCCATGGCTCCAATACAGTATACTAAACTGCCAGTAATAAACCCTTTGGCTATTCCTCCTTCTTTAGCTCCTACCTTTCTTTCTATTAACAACCCAACCTTCTCAAGTCCTTTTTCAATATTAATGGCTTCACCTATTATAGTACCTATAACAACGCTTGAAATCATAAGTAATATATCTTGTCCACCGGTTGCTCCTGATAAACCAATAATAAAAACACTTAGCCCTAATCCTTGTATTATTGTTACTTTATAACTTTCTGGAATTCCTTTTTTAAAGAGAACCCCTGAAATTCCTCCAAATATTATTGCTACAGCATTTACAATAGTTCCTATCATCTTTTGTCCCCCGCTATTTCAATATTAAATTTTATTTTTTACCTATTCCTAATTCTCTTGCATAATAGAATAAATACTGCTGAGCATATCCAGCATACTTACCATATTTTTCTCTAGCAAATTGTTCAATTTTTTTATTAGGTGTATCTTTATGAAAGTAAAAATGCTCCATAACTCTTTTTACCCACACATCTACTGGAACGGCTTCAACTTTTTCCATAGCAAAAATCAAAATACAATTGGCTACTTTAGGGCCTACACCAGCAAATTCACGCATTGATTTAGAACAATCTTCACTATTTAATTTCTTAATTTCTTCTAATAAAATCTTTTCGTCTACAACTTTTTTAGCCGTGTTTAGAATATACTTAGATCTATATCCTACTCCACATGTCTTTAATTGTTCTTCAGATATATTATATATATCTTTTGGGCTAGGGAATTTATAATAATCTTTACCTTTATATTCTCCTATGTATTGTCCAAAATTTTTGCTGATAAGTTCTATTGACTTTTTTATACGTGGTATTGCATTATTAGCGGAAATAATAAATGAAATTAGAGTTTCCCAAGGGTCCTGTTTAAGTATTCTAATACCTTCTCCAAACTTTGTAGCTTCTTTCATAACATCGTCATTTTTATTTAGATATTCCTTAATTTCACCATAATCAGTATTCAAGTCGAAGTAATTTAACCATATATTATTAAAGTCTTCTATATTTGTATTATCAAAAATAATACTATTATTTTCTTGTTTTACATTTAAAATTTTACCAAAAGCAACCCCAGTATAGCTACCATCATCCTGTAAATCCCATCTAAAGCATTGACCACACTCAAAAATATGCTTAGGGTTAAAGTTTTTTAAGTTATTTACTATAACTTTATTGCATTCATATGTAATTTCCAAAGTTTCCTACTCCTTTCTGTATATTATATTTAGCTCATAATATTGAAAGATAATATTAATTTCTTTCTATATAATATCACAAACTACATTAATAAGTAATAAATACTACTTTAATTTTACCGTATTAATAGAAAATTTATACAAATAGAACTTACATTATAATAATCTTTTATTTATAAACTTTTATATACAGTACAGCCTTCACAAATAGTTAATTTTAATGTATTATTAATTACAAAGCAATTAAGCATAAAGAAAACTTTTGGTATTCTAAATTTATAATTTTATTACTTAAAACAAGTTCTATGAATGTACTATTTCTTTGTGGTTATAATGCTTTATATATAATAGTAAATATTTAAATAGGAGGATTTGTCATGGATCAACCTCAACAAATGATGGCTAACAATGGTAAGGAACTTAGTGTGGAAATTGGAGATAAAAAATTTGCTAGAATTCCAGTTAAAACACATTTAGTTAAACGAGAAGACAATATTATAGATGTAACAGGTAAATATTTAAAAGGTAAAATTAAAGAAGGAGATATAGTATTTGTAACTGAAAAAATAGTAGGTATTACTCAAGGGCGAGCTATTCCTTTAAAAGAAATAAATCCTAGTCCACTGGCTACTTTTCTTTCTAATTATGTAACTAAAACTCCTGCAGGTATAGGTCTTGGAATGCCTGAAACTATGGAAATGGCTATTAGAGAATGTGGTGCTCCTAGAATATTATTGGCTGCAATAGTTGGAGCTATTACTAAAATACTTTTTAGACGAAAAGGTGACTTTTATAGAATCGCCGGACCAAAGGCTCGAGCTATCGATGGTCCTACAGCTCACACAATACCACCATACAACGAACATGTAGTGTTAGGTCCTGCCCATCCAAGTAAAGTTGCAACAGAAATTAGTAATTCTTTAGGTGGTGTTAAGGTTGTTATTTCAGACATTAATGATCTAGGCGGAAATATATTAGGTGCATCTCATAACGATATAAATATTGATGAAGTAGTTCAAATTCTACAAGATAACCCATTAGGGCAAGGTCACGAACAAACACCTATGGGGATTATTAGAGAATTATCTAGATAACTTGATATCACTTGAATTTAATAAAAAACACAAAAGGATTACAGTTTTTAATGTGTAATCCTTTTGTGTTTTTATTCAATTTCTCTAAGTCTTTTAGTGGCAAATTTACTTAATGCTTTAAATAGTATAACTGAAATCACTGTGAAAATTAACCCAATTAATAAATAACTAGCTATCATATTTAATTCAATTTTAATTACAGTATAACAAAGCACAGTATATCCAACTAAATAAACTATTCCTACTAGCATAGAAAATAATACATTCATATTTTGTTTTACTGCTTTTTGAGGATTGTCCCAATCTAATATAGGTCTTGCTATATCTATAAGCATGGAGATTTCTATTATAGGTATGCTTCCCAAAACTCCTAATATAGTAACTACTATTATTGTTGATAATTTTAATGGTAATATAAATGATGCTCCACCAATTATAATAATTAATGCTAATATTTGAACTAATGCTGAACTTAATATTTTCCCCATAAGCTGATGCTCTACTTTTAAGGGAGCTACTCTTAAGATCCAAAACTGTTTTCCTTCTCTTGAAAATGCAGTAGCACCTATACCGTTATTAGCCGCAATAAACATTATGAATCCAGCCATTATTAAATTAACTAAGATAATATTGTTACTAGTATAAAAATCCGTAATTGTTTTAAGTATCATATCATCGCTACTAAAAAGTGGTATTGATAATGCAACTGGTATTATAATTACTGAGCCTATAGAATTCATCAAGAAAATAGGTGTTCTTATCAAGATTTTAATATCTTTTTCTAATACTGCTAAAATTGGATGTCTTATTTTTTCTATTTTTCTACTTAGCTGCTTATTACTAAGATTCTTTTTCTTTGATGATACTTCCCCACCACCTATTAATCCTTTATAAAATACTTTTTCACTTACAGAAATCATCAAGAAAAATATTAAAACAGAAATACCTACAAATGTTAATAGTGAAAATAAACCACTACTATTATTAAAATTAATTAATGCATTAGATGCCCAAATACTCGGTGGAAAAGAAATTCCCATTTGATTAATTAAAATATTTCTTTCATTTATTAAAGTGGCAATATATTCAGCTTCTCCGCCCTGTGGAATATTACTTGCAGTTCTTTGAGTAATTATTTGAATTCCTAAAATTACTACTACCATTAAAACTCCACCCATCACTCTAAGTAAATCTCTTTTTCCCTTTATATTTGTATATCGCATAAATATCATTGTTACTATAGTAGAAAGAGCTAGAGGAATAACTGGAATGGCAAATATTATTAAAATGCAATACAGCCAATATAAACCACTTAAACTACTTTGTATTCCATATACTAATAAAATAGGTAATATAATTGGAAATACAGTTAAGTACTCATTTATCATTACAGTAAAAAATCGAGCTGTTAATATTGTACTTGGCTTAACAGGTAAAGGAACAAGAATTTGCATATCTTCTGCGTAATAAAACTTTGAAAATATATGAGATATTCCAAATATAAAAAGTATAATTTGAGATCCTAGTATTCCAATTAATAAAAGAACACCTTCCTGATTTATAGATTTTAAAGTTCCAAATGCGCCACTCAAAAGATTTATAAATCCAATATATATTGGTAATAAAGAAAGAAATGCAATAAAAAATATTACTGGTTGCCAAAGTTCCTTTTTCTGTTTAAAATATTTATATCTTATTGCAGAAATACCAAAATTAACATTTAAATGCATTTTAATTAAAGAACCTAAACCTCTCATTATTCTGTCAACTCCAAAAATATATTTTCTAATGATTCTTTGTTCTTAGACTGATGTTTTAATTCATCCATTGTTCCACATGCAATAATTTTACCTTTTCTTATAATAGCAATTCTATCACACAATCTTTCTGCAACCTCCAACACATGTGTTGAAAAAAATACAGATTTGCCTGCATTACATCTTTCACGCATTATTTCCTTTAGCTTAAAGGCAGATTTAGGATCTAACCCTACTAAAGGTTCATCTAATATAAAAATTTCAGGATCATTTAATAATGCACCTATTAAAACAATTTTTTGCTTCATACCATGGGAATAACTTTTAATCAAATCGGTTGCTGAACTTTTTAGTTCAAATAGCTCTAAGTATTCATTGATTTTTTTACTTCTTTCATCTTTTGAAACTCCATACATGTCAGCCATAAAATTTAAATATTCAATACCAGTTAATCGTTCATATACTTCATGATTATCTGGAACATAACTTATCATTTTTTTAGTTTCCAAAGAATGTTTCTCAAAATCCATTCCATTTATAGATATATTTCCTTTATCTTGCTTTAAAAGACCTACTATCATTTTTAAGGTCGTGGTTTTCCCTGCACCATTAGGTCCTAAAAAACCAAATATTTCGCCCGAATTTACTTCAAAACTTATATTATCAACTGCTTTTAAAGCTCCATTATTATAAGACTTACTTACATTTTCTAGCTTTAACATGTAATCATCTCCTATTTTAAATATTAATGAAATTATAGCATAGTTTTTACAGCATTAATAGTTATAGGATGACTTAAAAACAGAGTGCTTTTTTAAATACCTTATTTTTGTTCTTTAAGAAAGTATCCCTTATTAAGCAATAAAAAACCAAGTCCAATAATTGAACTCGGTTTTTTATAATTTATTTAAAATTTAAATCTTAGTACCATCCTCTAAGTTTCATTGCATCTGCAACTCTCTTAATAGAAATCATAAATGCAGCTGTTCTAAGCTCTACACCATGCTCATCTTTAAGATCCCAGATTTCATTGAAAGCTTTAACCATTAATTTTTCTTGCTTTTCTTGAACTTCTTCAAAAGTCCAGTTATATCTTTGTAAGTTTTGTACCCACTCAAAGTATGATACAGTTACTCCACCAGCATTAGCAAAAATATCTGGAACAACGATAATTCCTTTTTCCTTTAAGATTTCGTCAGCTTCTAGTGTTGTAGGTCCATTAGCACCTTCACAAACAACTTTAGCTCTAACATCATTTGCATTTTCAGAAGTAATAGAATTTTCTAATGCACATGGTAATAAGATATCACATTCGTATCCGATGATTGCATCTCTATCGAATTCATTTTCAGCTCCTGGGAATCCTTTAACTCCACCATTTTCTTTTACATATTGTGCTAATTCTTCAGCATTTAATCCTTTGCTGTTTTCAACTCCACCAGTGTGATCAGCAACAGCAACTATTGTTCCACCTAATTCAGTTATATATTTTCCTGTGAAAGAACCAACATTACCGAATCCTTGAATAGCTACTTTAGCTTGTGTCATATCAATGTTAAGTTTTTTAGCAGCTTCTCTAGCAGCAAGAGCAACTCCGTATCCTGTAGCTTCTGTTCTAGCTAAAGAACCATAGAATTCAACTGGCTTACCTGTGAATACTCCTGGAGCAAATTCTCCAGTTGCTTTTTCATATTCATCTACAAACCAAGTCATAACTTGTCCATTAGTTCCAACGTCTGGAGCAGGAATGTCTACCTTTTCACCAATAATAGGAGAAATAGCTCTTGAGTACCCTCTAGATAATCTTTCTAATTCACCTTGTGATAATTCTCTAGGATCTACAGTGATTCCACCTTTACCTCCACCGTATGGAACTCCCATAACTCCACACTTGAAAGTCATCCAAGTAGAAAGCGCTTTAACTTCATCTCTAGTTACTCCTTGATGGAATCTAACTCCACCTTTAAAAGGACCTATAGCATCGTTATGTTGAGCTCTATAACCAATAAAACTCTTTACAGTTCCGTCATCCATTTTTACTGGAATAGCCACTTCTAGTGTTCTCATTGGGTTTTTAAGAATTTCATATACAGCTGCATCAGTACCTAACTTATCGCATGCATTTTTTACTTGTTGTTGCGCAGTTTCAAAAGGATTTGCTTTTCCTGCCATTATAATACCCTCCTAAAAATTTATTATTAAAATATTGCTAATAAAAATATTATTATATATTTTAAGAAACTGTCTTTAGACATTTCCTAAAAGCATTAGTTAAAGTGTATCTATCAATATTCGTCATCAATTTCCATCGTTATTTTATCAACTGTATGTACATTTGAATTATAACATACCTATTTTAGTGTTGCAATAGTTTATTGCTATAACAAGAAGTTATAGCAAACAAAAAATCATTGTATACAGTATACTTTTATAGTAAATCATCTTATATCTATTAAAATATATTAAATACCTATATTATTTTTTATATTATGTCATTATATCTATTTTTCTTACATTTACATCGATAGACACTATATGTAGAGAAGTCATATATTCTATTTCCATTTTCACCTGCTCTTGAAGTCTTTCTATAACAGGAATAATAGGGTTTCCATATACAACATTAACATCCATTTCTACTGTAAGGCCTTTACTAGTATTATTTATATATATATTACTGATTTTGGAAATACCTATCATTTTATTAGAAACTTTATACACTAAATCTTCTATAACACTATTGGAAATAAAGTATTTGCCTCTATAACTATATGTAGGCCTTACTACAGAACGTTCATCCCAATCGTTATTATCCTCTTTTCCTAAGTTTTTCAACATCCTTAATGGATTTAAAAAATAACCTGAAAAATCCTTTTTTATTTCAAATGTAGGTACAGGAATAATATGCTTTCCTTCCTTTATTCTATGTGTTCTGGCAGCTTCAATATCTTCTTTAGTAGATATATCTTCTATAAAAATCCATTCTTTAATTTCACTACTACCTAAAGTTTCAGCTATAGCTTTTACCATTTTACTAGAAGTTCCTAAAATTAATATTTTATTAGGATTCTCATTTTTTAAAATTTTTATAATTTCTTCCTTGTGATTAGGATCTAAAAAAAGAGCTCTTTTTATTGCAGACATTTTTGATTTCTCTTTTTTTGCAGAACTTCCTCCTAAAACCTTATTCCCTTTTATTAAAAGTCCATCATCTATTATATATTCTATATTCCTTGTTTTAGCCACGTTAATAGCCCTAAAGCTTTTACCAGTTCCACTAGAACCTACAAGTACATATACTTCCATACTTATTCCTCCTCCCTTATTATAATATCACAATAATAAACTTAAATAATACTGTTATTAAATTTATTATTAACAATATTTATAATGAAAATCATTATAAATAGAATGTTTTTGAAAAAAATATATATTTATTTGTTGATTACAAATAATATATATTGCATAATACAAGTAGTTAATAGTTACAAAAAAATAATTACATACAGGAGGAATTTAAAATGGCTTATAAAATTACAGATGAGTGCATTAGCTGTGGTGCTTGTGAACCAGAATGTCCAGTAGAGGTTATTTCAGCTGGAGATACAAAATACGTTATCGATGCAGATGGATGTATTGATTGTGGTTCTTGTGCAAATGTTTGCCCAGTAGACGCTCCACAACCAGAATAATATAAAAAAAAGAAAGAGAGATAGGATGTTCTACATCTTACCTCTCTTTTTTATTTAACATATCTAATTTCACAAGAAATTTTAATATGGCTATTTCTTCATTAAATGTAAAGTCGTCTAGCAAAGAAAAAAGCATTTCTTTTTCTTTTTCCATACTTTCTTCTAGAGTTTTTTTTCCTTTTTCTGTTAAGTAAAGTGAATAAGCTCTTCTATCATCATCACTTTTTGTTTTTATTATATACTTTTCGTATATTAACTTATTGGATATTGTCTTAAAAGTATTTCTATCAATATTTAGATTTTTAATAACTTCATACATTTTTTGTTCATTTTTATCTTGTAATAATTTTAAAATGAGAATTTCAATAATAGATAATTTAAATCCATTTATATTTATTCCCTTTTTGTCTAAAGCAATAACATTCTTTACTAATTTTTCCATGTATTCATGTATTTCTACATAGTAATTTCTCATAGACTCACTCTTATTTATCTACTTCCAGATGTTTCTCATTTAATAAATAAGATAATGTATATAAACTTTCACTAAGATGTACATTTTCAACTATTATATGCTCTGGCACTTTTATATCTGTAGGAGCAAAGTTCCAAATTCCTTTAACATTATCTTTATTAAGCTTATCTACTATACCTTGTGCAAATTCTCTTGGAGTAGAAATAACAACAATATCTATTTCATTTTCATTAGTAAACTCTCCTAATTCATCTACATCACGGAATGGAATGTCTCTAATTTTCATACCTATTAATCTAGGATTTATATCAAATAAAGCTAATAATTCGTATCCTGATTTTTCAAAATTAGTATAATTAGCTACTGCCTGCCCTAAATTACCTGCTCCAACAATAATCATTTTATAAGTTCTATTAAGACCTAATATTTTTTCGATTTCTTGATAAAGTTCCTCTACATTATAACCATAACCTTGTTGTCCAAAGCCACCAAAGCAGTTTAAATCTTGACGAATTTGAGAAGCTGTAAATCCTATTAATTTACTTAACTCCTTTGAAGATATACGGTAAATTTCCTTTTCTAATAATTCCTGTAAATATCTATGGTATTTGGGTAATCTTCTTACTACTGCCATAGAAATATTTGAAATGTTTCTATTACTCAAATTTATCAACCCCACTCTTTATTTTATTTATAGTATCCTACCAACCATTTGTAAATATTAAACAAATTTCAACTCAAAATAAATAAATTTAGAGTTTATTATCATTATTAACTTACCCACTATAAATCAAATAAACCCTTTTAAATTCCTAATTTCTATAAGAATAAAAAATAAAATTTTCTATTTCACAAAAATACGCTTTTAATTTAAAAATTATATCAATATTTTTTTTTACTGTCAATACACCTTTGATACTTTTTTGTCATAGTGAACTTTCAATATATGTATTTTTCTGTTAAGATTAAAGTGGTTTAATGTAACTTTTAGGAGGAATTTCAATGATTATTTTATCTTGTAATAATATATCAAAATCATTCGGTATAGATTTAATTTTAAATAACATTAACTTTAACATAAACAAAGGAGAAAAAGTTGGACTTGTCGGTGCTAATGGTGCAGGTAAATCCACTCTTTTTAAAATTTTAACCAATCAACTTCCTTATGATTCAGGAGAATTATATATAGCAAAATCTACTACTATTGGATATTTAGAGCAAAATGCTATATTAGATGAAGACTGTACTATTATGGATGTATGTTTAACTATATTTGAAAATTTAATTAAAATGGAACAAAACCTTCGAGATTTGGAAACTAAAATTGCAGAGTTAAGTAATAATGAAAAAGAATCAGCTGTGCTTGAAGATACAATGCATAAATACTCATTATTACTAGAAGAATTTAATGAAAGAAATGGATATGGATTTCGCAGCGAAATAAGAGGTATACTTAAAGGCCTCGGCTTTTTAGAAGAAGAATTCGAACAGCCTATATATCAATTAAGTGGAGGGCAAAAAACCAGAGTTGCATTAGCAAAGTTGTTGCTTATACATCCTGATATTTTATTATTAGACGAGCCTACTAACCATTTAGATATTGAGGCCGTCCAATGGCTTGAGGGCTTCTTAAGAGATTACGATGGAACTATTTTTATGATATCTCACGACCGTTACTTTCTAGACCAAATGTGTAATAGAATTCTAGAAATAGAACATAAAACTCTTAATAGCTACAATGGAAACTTCTCAACATTTATAAAAAAGAAAAAAATCATGCTCGAACAAAAAATGAAAGAATATATAAATCAACAAAAAGAAATAGATAAACGAAAAGATATAGTTAGAAAGCTTAAACAGCACGGAACAGAAAAATTAATGAATAGAGCTAAAAGTCATGAAAAAAAATTAGAAAAAATAGAAGAAATAGAAGCCCCTATAATTAGTAAAGATATACCAATTATGCATTTTGAAACCCAGACAAAAAGCGGCAATGATGTTTTATCTATAAAAGATCTTAGTAAAAGCTTTGATGATAATTTACTTTTTAAAAACGTAAACTTGGATATTTACAAAGGAGAAAGAGTAGCTTTAATTGGTCCTAATGGTATTGGGAAATCTACTCTATTTAAAATAATATTAGATGAACTTAAGCCTAATAATGGAAATGTACATTTAGGGCATAATGTTTTTACTGGATATTATGATCAAGAGCAAAAGAACCTTGATAATAACAAAACTGTTATAGATGAAATTTGGGATGAGAATACTAAATTTACTCAAACAAAGGTTAGAACTCTTCTTGGGTCATTTCTTTTTAAAGGAGATGATGTATTTAAAATAGTAGGGTCATTAAGTGGAGGTGAAAAAGGAAGACTTTCAATGCTTAAGCTTATTTTATCAAAATCTAATTTTATATTATTAGATGAACCTACTAACCATTTAGATATTGAATCTAAAGAAGTTTTAGAAGAAGCACTTTTAAATTATAATGGTACAACCTTCTTTATTTCCCATGATCGATACTTTTTAAATAAATTAGCTACTAAAGTTATAGAAATTACGCCACAAGGTACTGAAACTTTCCTTGGAAATTATGATTACTATATTGAAAAGAAAAAAGAAAAATTATTACTAAATAAGTCTGAAGATAAAGCAGAAAAAACCAAGACTCAAATTAAAGAAGAAAAAAGAAAAGAAAAAGAAAAACGAGAATCTCAAAAAGCTATAATAAAGACTCAGAAAAAAATAGAAGCTGAAATTTTAGAACTAGAGGAAAAAATTTCTCAGCTAGAGGACTTAATGTGCCAAGAAGAAATATATTCAAATCCAGAAAAAAGTAAAGAAGTGCACCAAGAAACTGTAGACTTAAAAAATAAATTAACTAGTTTATATTCTGAATGGGAAAACCTTTTAGATTGTTAACCTGGGAACCTGTCCACATTAATCCACAAACAATCCACAGAATCCACATGTTTATCCACATCATATTTGGGTATATTAGTGTTGTTTGTAATTCTTGCACATTATCCACAAATTCATGTGATTTATACATGTGTATATGTTAATAAACAATGTGTAACCTTAGTCAAAATTAATTTGAATATATTTTCTTTTTAAAAATTAACAATATAACTTAAAAAATATAAAACACCTTTATTCACAACAATAAATAAAGGTGTTTTGTATTTATTAATATTATATTATGTACTATTTCTAACTTTCCTCTAGTTCTTCTCTTAACTCTTTAATAATAATATCTTTCTTCTTACTTTCTGTTATAAAAGCATCTATTACTTCATGCATCTGATCAATAACATGTAGTAAATCTAACTTATCGCTTTTCATATCCATTTTTCTCATCCAAGACAACATTTCCATATATATAATCCCCCTCAAAATAATAATTTGTTATGTAATTATATCATAGGATTTTGAAGGAATATATAAACAATGTTATGCAACATTGGCACTATATGGAACGGTTAATTACGATCTCCTATTTTTAAGTTAGGTATAGCATTTAAATCTAAATTAGAACTTAACCCTTTTATATAATCATAATAAGCAACACAACCAATCATAGCTGCATTATCAGTACAAAGAGTTAAAGAAGGATATTTTAAATCTATATTATTCTTATCACATTCTAATTTTAAATGTGTTCTTAACCCACTATTTGCTGCTACTCCACCTGCAAGTACAACACGGTCCACACCTTTTTGTACTGCACACTTAACAGCTTTTTCTGTTAATATTTCTACTACAGATTTTTGAAAGCTAGCAGCTACATCAGCTACTGGTATTTCTAAGCCTTTCATTTTCTGTGTATTTATATAGTTTAAAACTGCTGATTTTAAACCACTAAAACTAAAATCATAGCTTCCTTCCTCAAGATAAGCTTTTGGAAAATTAATAGCATCTGGATTGCCCTCTTTAGCAAGCTTGTCTATTTGAGGTCCTCCAGGATATCCAAGTCCTAAAGCTCTTGCAACTTTGTCAAAAGCCTCTCCTGCTGCATCATCTCTAGTTCTACCTATCATTTCATATTCTCCATAATCTTTCATATATACTAAATGTGTATGTCCACCAGAAACGATTAAACAAATAAATGGAGGCTTTAGATTCTTATGATCTATAAAATTAGCATAAATATGCCCTTCAATATGATTAACACCATTTAAAGGTATTTCCTTTGCAAAAGCTATAGCTTTACCTGCAGATAAACCTACTAATAAAGCGCCTACTAATCCCGGTCCATATGTAACACCTACATGAGTTATATCATCAAAAGTAACATTAGCTTCTTTTAAAGCCTGGCTAATTACTTCATTAATATTTTCTATATGCTTTCTTGAAGCAACTTCAGGAACTACTCCACCAAATTTCTTATGCTGTTCAATTTGGGAATTAATAATATTAGATAAAACTTGTCTACCATTTTTTAACACACTTACAGAAGTTTCGTCACAGCTTGATTCTATAGCTAATGTAATAACATCTTCTTTTAAATTTAGTTTCATTTTTACTCTCCTCTACTTTCCAACTACTAATATTATAACCTAAATATAAAAATTTTCTATTATATCCATATAAATATTTAATTTTAAAATAATCATATATAATATTTTATATAATTAAACAAATACTAATATAGATCTTCCTTTAAAACTCTATAAGGAGTGAACTATATGGATAAACATGGTTATTACAATAAGGATATTAATTATAATCCAGATATTGAGTATGATAAACATATTAATCTCAACTATGCTACTCCTTACGATCAAATTAATAACGATAAGAAATCCTTTTCACAACGTCTAGGAGAGGCTAACGTAATGCCTACTGGTATGTTAGATCCTGTTAGCAATACAGACCTAGCTATCCTATCTATATTAAGGGGAGATACAGAAATAAAAGATTAAAAATAAGAAGGCCAGCAATGCTGGTCTTCTATATTATATCCTTCCACATAATAATCGCATCTTCATTATTATCCTGATAATATTTAGGTCTAATACCACTAAAAATAAATCCTAATTTTTTATACAGTTCTTGAGCATTTAAATTAGTCTTTCTTACCTCTAAAGTCATTCTACAAATATTAGTATTTTTTCCTTCTTGTATTAAATTTTTTACAACCTTAGTTCCAATACCCATGCCTCTATATTTATGGTTTACCGCTATATTAGTAATATGTGCTTCGTCAACAATTAACCACATTCCCCCATATGCTACTACTTCACCATTTACTTCTGCTACAAAATATTTAGCCAATTTATTTTTTGTAAGCTCAGTTATAAAAGCATCTTTGCTCCAAGGTGTAGAAAAACATTCATTTTCAATTTCCAATACTTTATCTATATCACTAATCTTCATTTTCCGTACAATAACTGAATTCAAAGGAATCTACTCCTTACATTTCATTTTTTCTTCATACTGAACTTCTGCTGCAGATTTTTTCATATATATAGGAGCGATATCTAAGTCAATATTATTTTCAATTTTTATCTTGGCAACTTCTCCAACAGCCGCAGCTGAAGGTATTAAAAATCTCCTTGGTGGAACTCTAAACTGCTCTCCCAATTCATCTTTTAATACATCATAAAATTTATGTAATGCATCTCCAATAAAAAATACTTTTTCTTCTTGTTTTTTAAGCTTTTCTATTAACTCATATATGGTGAATACCTGCTTTTCTATTACTTCTATCATCTTGCCGTCTACCCATTTATAAGCAGCAGTATAAACAGAATCCTTCTGTGCATCTATAATTGGACAAACTAATCCTTGACTGTTAAATAAATTAAAAGCCAAAGCTTCTAACGTAGGTACGCCTACTACTTTTTTATCTAAAGCTTGAGCCATAGAAGTTACAGTAGCAATACCTATTCTAAGACCTGTAAAAGATCCTGGTCCTAATGATACTGCAAAAACATCAATTTCTTTAGGAGTAAGATCACAACTACTAAGTAATTCCTCTATCATAGGCATAAGTCTTTTAGAATGAGTTTTCTTATGATTTAAATTATAATCACCAATTATTTTATCATCATCTAATACTGATACTGTGGCCGTTACTGATGATGTATCTAAAGCTAATATTTTCATTTTTATAACAACTCCTTAACCATTTCCTCATAATAAGCATTTGTAGCATTAAAACAAATCCGTCTAGATTCTATTCCTGTAACTTTTATTTCAATCCAAAGTCTATCATCTGGAAGAACTTCTTCAATTAAAGAAGCCCATTCTACTACACAGACTCCTTCACCATAAAAATATTCTTCATAACCTAAGTCTTCCATTTCACTAATATGATTAATTCTATATACATCGAAATGATATAGTGGAATTCGTCCTTCATATTCGTTGATTAATGTAAAGGTAGGGCTTGTTACATAATCATTCACTTCCAAACCATTTGCAAATGATTGAGTGAATGTAGTTTTTCCCGCTCCAAGATCTCCTGTCATACAAATAACATCACCAACTTTAACTAAGGTTCCTAATTTAGCAGCAACACTTTCTAATTCTTTTTGATTTCCTATATCTACACAAGTCATGTTTACACCTACTTATTATTCTTTTCCTTATATTATAGCTTTTATTATTTAGTTTTCCAAGTATTTATGATTATAGTCAGTGAAATGCACTGTAACACCTTCTATCCAAACTTTTCATCCATGTTTTTGAAGTATCTTCTTTATAGTAGCTAGTCCAATTCCAGAACATTCAAAGTCTTGCTTCCTATGCAACCTTTGAAATATACCAAATAAATTATTTGAAAATTTCATATCAAATCCTACTCCATTATCTTTAATATAAAAAATATATTTATTGTAACACTTTTTATTTTTCTATTCAATAATATGACAAGAGAGCCTCATACAGGAGACTCTCTTGTTATTATTATATAATTAATTATTTTTTAATACAGGTGATACTTTTTTATAAATTAATAATGTTATAATAGCTATAATTAAACCTTTTAAAATATTGAAAGGGGTAATTCCGTACAATACTAAGGTTTTAATATCTACAATATTACTATTTACTACAGTTCCCACTTCTACAATAGCTTCCATTGGCGTAAATGCAGAATAAAATGGAAGTGTAATATATATATTAACTAATGCTCCTATTATAGCCATAGAAATTATACCTACTATTAATCCTATAATAGCATGTTTACGATCTTTATTTCTGTGATATATTATAGCTGCTGGTGCTGCAAATGCTGCCCCAACTAAAAAATTAGCAAGTTCTCCTACTCCTCCTGTTGAGGACTTTGTGAAAAAGTATAATATTACTTTTACTAGCTGTATTAATACACCAGCCACAGGTCCTAGTGCAAAACCTCCTAAAACAGCAGGAATATCACTAAAGTCTAACCTTAAAAACCCTGGAAAAATAGGTAATGGAAAATCCATCATCATTAAAATATAAGCTAAAACTGATAAAACAGAAATTTTTACTAATTTATTAGTCGTAAGTTTTGATTTTTTATTGCTTTTTGTACTTAAAATTTTATTCATTATACTTCCTCCTTTTATTAATCTATACTTAAATAATAAATAGAGGAGAAACTACAAAGAGGAAATTAAACTTCTTATAACTTAAAAATGCCCTGGAATATAAATACTCCAGGGCATGAATATACAAATAGATCCTCTTTATTCTTCTCCCATCCAGACTTTACTGTCGGTACTGGAATTTCACCAGTTCAATCGATTTACATCGATTCACGGACTATACCGTCGGTAGGGAATTTCACCCTGCCCCGAAGAATTTTATTAAATTCTATATTTTTATTATATACATACTTATTTAATAATGCAATATTATTTTCAGCTTTTTTTGCTACCTATTTTCAATGTTTCTATTTCTTTCTCTAAAGTAAAATCATATCTGATACATAAATAAGCTAATAAAATTAATATTAGAGTTTGAGGAAACAATAAGCCTACTCTTCCCCAACTTCTAGACATTATTTCCATTAAAGGTACTCCCATAAGCCCTGGAATAATTATAACCATTACTCCCTCTATTAAACTGTTTATAACATATCCTATTAAAACTCCTATTAAAGTTGACTTTAATGAAATTCTAATTATTAACCATACTAATATACATAGACTTATATATTGAAGTAATGTATGCATTCCAAATTCTGTATTATCTCTAATATAATATACAGCAACACCCTGAATAATTGAAGCTAAAATCACATTCCTAATCGGGGGACGTATTCCTATCAATATAAGACCTAAAGAAATTATTAGCATTGCTTTTGGTATATATCCAAAAACGATTACATTTATAGGTATTTGAGCCATATTCATTACCTCTTTTTCCCCTTATTTTTTCATATCTTGTCAATATAAACAGATAACTTTAATATTTAATCAAAATACTTATTTGTACACTACTTTTCCATCAATAATCGTACAAGCTACAGATGATTTTAAATCAAATGGATGCCTATCCCATATAACCAAATCTGCATCTTTGCCAACTTCAATACTTCCAACTTTATTTTCAATTCCTAATATTTCTGCTGGATATATAGTAATAGCTTTTAAAGCTTCTTCTTCTGGAAGGCCTTCCTTTGCAGCTAAAGCAGCACATAAAGGCAAATGTTGAATAGGAATTACAGGATGATCCGTCATAATAGAAAATTTCACTCCTGCTTCCCATAATATTTTAGGAGTTTGAAAACTTTTATTTATAAGCTCAAACTTAGATCTATGACCAAATGTAGGTCCAACTACTGCTGGCAACCCTTCTTCAGAAATATAATCTGCAATTAAGTGTCCTTCTGTACAGTGCTCTAAAGTAATCTTAACACCAAATTCCTTTGCAATTCTAATAGAAGTAAATATATCATCGGCTCTATGTGCATGAGCTTTTAATGGAATTTTCCCTTCAAATACATCGATTAAAGCTTCCATTTTCATATCAAATGCAGGAGCATTCGACTCATCTGATTTAGCATATTGTTTTTTATCATAATAATCTTTAGCCTTCATAAGAGTTTCTCTTAATAATGCAGCAGTTGCCATTCTTGTCATAGGCGTACGCTTTTTCTCGTTATATACTCTTTTAGGATTTTCACCAAAAGCTATTTTCATTGCTGAAGGTTCTTTAATAATCATATTATCTATTCTATTACCATAAGTCTTAATTAAAGCAAACTGACCGCCTACAACATTAGCACTTCCTGGACCAGTAGATACAGTTGTAACTCCACCTTCGTAGGCTTCTTTAAACGTTCTATCCATCGGATTTATAGCATCTATTGCTCTTAAATGAGGTGTGATAGGATCTGTCATTTCATTTCCATCAGATCCTTCAAATCCTATTGCATCTTCCCACATTCCTAAATGACAATGAGCATCTATCATTCCTGGTAATAGTAGTTTGCCTTCAGCATCTATTATTTCTATATTAGAAGGTGCTCCAACTTCTACCCCTATGTCCTTAATCTTTCCATCTTCTATTAAAACAGATCCTTTTTCTATAACATTCCCAGCCATAGTATGAATTTCAGCATTTTTTATTAATATCATATTCCCAATCCCCCTTAAGACTTTCTTATATATTACAATAATATAATACATATATACTTAATTACTTCAACAATTATACAGAAAATTCCTGCAATGTTTTTAGAGAACAGAAATATTTTTTCATTTAATTTTAACCACCATATATTATGACTATATTAACTAGTATAAAGTTCCACATTTTATAAACTTTTTTATAGACAAAAAGTTCTGATCTTTAAACCTGTTTTATACTTAAAGATATTTTCCCTCTTTCAATATCTAGTCCTATAATTTTAACATCTACTTCATCACCTACAGATACAAAATCTGTAGCATTTTTAACAAATTTATCACTTAATTCAGATACATGCACTAAACCGTCTTGTTTTACACCTATATCAATGAAAGCTCCAAAATCAACTACATTTCTTACAGTACCAGTCATAATCATATCCAACTTTAAATCTTCCATTTTCAATACATCACTTCTAAAAATAGGTTTTGGCATTTCCTCTCTAGGGTCCCTTCCTGGTTTTTTTAACTCTTCTATTATATCTTTCAACGTAGGAACACCAGTATTTAATTCATCCGCAAGTGATTTAATTTGATTTTCTATTGAACTTTCTTTTTCAATAAAATATTCTGATATTTTTGTTTCTATATTTCTTAACTTTCCGTTTCTTATATCTTCAGTAGTGTATCCTAATTTGTCTATTAGCTCCATGGTAGTTTTATAGGACTCTGGATGTACTGCAGTATTATCTAATGGATTAGTTCCATTAGATATTCTTAAAAATCCTGCACATTGTTCAAAGGCTTTATTACCTAATCTTTTTACCTTAGCAAGTTCTTTTCGATCTTTAAACTTACCATTTTCTTCTCTGTATTTTACTATGTTTTTAGCAACACTAGATGAAATACCTGACACATATTTAAGTAATGATGGAGTTGCAGTACTTAAATCTACTCCAACAGTATTAACACAATCCTCTACTACATTTTTAAGTGTTTCTCCTAATTTACCTTGATTTAAATCGTGCTGATACTGACCTACACCTATACTTTTAGGGTCAATTTTCACTAGCTCGGCTAAAGGATCTTGAAGTCTTCTTCCTATAGAAATAGCACCTCTTATGGAAACATTTATATCTGGATATTCTTCAGTAGCAAGCTTAGATGCTGAATAAACAGATGCTCCAGCCTCACTCACTATAGTATAATACACATCTTTATCCATATTCTTTATAGTGTCTGCTACAATTAATTCAGTTTCTCTAGAAGCGGTTCCATTTCCGATTGGAATCACATCTATGTCATATTTATTTATTAACTCTTTAATGATTTTTTTAGATTCTTCTACTTTATTTTGTGGCTCATTAGGATATATAGTAGTATAGTCTAATAACTTACCAGTTTCATCTAATATAGCTATTTTACATCCTGTTCTATAACTTGGATCTATGGCCAGTACCCTAACATCTTTAACAGGAGCCATTAAAAGTAATGGCTTAGTATTTTTACCAAACACCTTTATAGCTTCTTCTTCTGCTCTTTCTGTTAATATACTTCTAATTTCTCTTTCTATTGAGGGTGATATTAATCTTTTATATGAATCCTCTATGGCTTCTCCTAATAAAGTATTTGTTATTGTATTTTTATTTCTTATAACTTGTTTCTTTAAATATTCTATAACACTATCATCAGGACTTACTAATCTAACTTTTATTTTTTTTTCTTTTTCTCCTCTGTTTAAAGCCAATATTCTATGATTCGCTATTTTATCAACTCCTTCAGCAAATTCATAGTACATTTCATAAACAGTTTTTTCTTCTTTATCTGCTGCTTCACTTTTAATTACTCCACTTTTTTTATTTGCTTTCCTTATGTACTCTCTATAATCTGGGTTATCTGATACAACTTCAGCAATTATATCCTTAGCACCATTTAGTGCATCTTCCACCGTATTTACTTCTAGTTTTTCATTAATAAAAGGTGAGGCTAAGTCTTCTAAAGTCCCGTCTATTGTTTTTTGCTCTAAAATTAGTTCTGCCAATGGCTCAAGACCCTTTTCCTTTGCAGCAGTAGCTCTAGTTCTCCTTTTAGTTTTAAAAGGTCTATATAAATCTTCAACTTTTTGAAGTACTTTAGCTTCTAATATATCTTTTCTTAATTCTTCACTTAACTTGCCTTGTTCATCTATTAATCTTATGACTTCTTCTTTTCTAGACTCTAAGTTTCTTAAATATGTAAGTCTATCGTAAAGGTCCCTTAAAACTTCATCACTTAATCCACCAGTCATTTCTTTTCTATATCTTGCAATAAAAGGAATAGTATTTCCTTCATCTATTAATTTAACGGTACTTGTTACCTGACTTTCTTTAATTGCAAATTCTTTAATAAGCTGTTTATTAATATTCATTTAAAATCCTCCTTATTTAACACTAAAAATATTATACCATAAAAAGTAAATTCAGGTATGATTCCACAAGCTATAGAGTTCTATCTCATTGTTTAAAAAGACAAAGGACTAGAACTCTTACCTATTAGATAAAATTAAAAGCTAGTATCTAAAGATACTAGCTCATAATCTTATATATATATTTCAATTTCATTTTCTTCTAGTAGCACTTCTATTATCTTAGTTACTTGCTCTTGTTGGTTTTGTTGAGTAAGTTGCATTTCAAGCTGATCTTTCACATCTTCAAAACTTGGTACTTCTGCCGCTTCTCCAGCTTGCTGTGATATCTGTTCTATATATTGATCATACACTGATTGAAGTTCTTCCTCGGATACTGGGGTTTCCTTTACTTCACTTTCTAAGAACTCACCTATTATAATTTCTTTAGCTATCATTTTTTTATAATCATCTTCAGTTAAATTTTGATTATTTAACTGAGTTTTGAAGTCTTCTTCAGAAGGAAATTGAGATTTCACAGCTTCTATTTGCTTGTCTACAGTTTCATCTGAAGCATTAAATCCATTTGCCTTTGCTTCTTGTAGTAATACTTCTTCTTGAACTAAACTATTAACTGCTTGGGATTTTATTTGCTCTAAAAATTTTTCTCCTTCTTCTGTAGTAAAATCAACGCCTTGACTTTCATAACTGGATACCATCATTTGAACTAAATCTTCATATTCTACAGTACTAATACTATTACCATTTACTTTAGCTACTACATTTTCCATACTCTCTTCTGAATTTCCTGAAGCATCTCCAGCTTCAGAAGCACATCCTACAATTAATATGGAAATTAAACTAATAATTAAAAACATTAAACTTTTTTTATTAAACACACAAAAACCCCTTTCACATTATTTGCAATTTAGAAAGTATAAGCAATTCATTGACTTTCATTACTTATATATAATGTTTATGGTAACATATCTACTTTATGATTTCAAATAAGATAATACAGATTCTAAAAGAGAAAAATCAACCTTTTCATTATATGAAATATATTCTAAAACATAATGAAAACCTTCTTCTTTAACTAGTGGTACTAAATTATTCTCCATTATATATTCAGAAAGCTCTACTTCAGCAATAGCTCTTTTATAACCTTGTCTACATTCTTCTAAGTCTACTGATTCACCAGTTTTAATATTCCAAGCTGTACTGTTTTCAAAAACTCCATCTTGTGACATAATAAAAATCTTCTCGTCATCGATAAAAGAACCTTTTGCTAAATGAACCTGCTTTGCAACAAAGCCTTCTTTAATATTTAATAAATCTTTTCCTAATGTTTGAACTGCATTCTCAACACCTAATAAATTCGCAATAGTTGGGAAGAAATCAATTTGTCCTCCAGCAATTTTTACTTCTTGTTGCACTTCTTCTCCTGGCATATGAACAATAAAAGGAACATTAAACATATCGTCTTCTTTATAAGGGCTGCCTAAAAAATTTGAAACCTGTTCATTTGTTTCTTCATTACGCATGTCTAATCCCTGATGATCACCATATATAATTATAATTGAATCTTCATAAAGATTTTCTTCCTTAAGTTTTTGTATAAAATTTCCTACCTGATAATCTAAATAGTGAACAGTACTTAAGTAGCTTCCTAATACTGTACCTTCATCAGCTTTTGTTATATTTAAACCTTCATAGTTTTTGTCTTGTAATCCTTCTAAAGTAAAAGGATGATGAGATGTTAAAGTAACATAAAAAGAATAAAAAGGGTTTTCTTTTTCTTTTAAATATGAAATAGATTGATTAAATAATTCTGCATCACTTAATCCTATACCTATCATTTCACCTTCATTAAAATCTTCTAAACTAATAAATTCATCTATTCCTTGAGAAGGGTATATGATTTCACGTCTCCAAAAATTCCCTTCATTACCATGAAAGGCTATAGTTTCGTAACCTTTATCCTTTAGCATGCTTGGTAAAGTAGTAAAATCATTTTCTTCAAATGACTGATAACTAAAACTTTTAGTAGATGGATAAAATCCATTATGAGAAATAAATTCTGCATCAGATGTATTGCCCCAACCTACTTGCTCGTAATAGTTACTAAAATAAATACTATCATTCTGTATTAATTTATTTATATTAGGTGTAATCCAGTCATCATTTATTTTTTTGTTAATAACAAAATTTTGAACTGATTCAGCTTGAATTACAAAAACGTTTTTTCCTTCTGCAACTCCAAAGAATTTTGGATTTAAAGATGTTTCTGCTTCTTTTTCTTTAATTTGTTCAATTATAGTCTCAGCCCGAGCTATATCTACAGTACTTTCCTTAAATAAATCATATACATCATATAAATGATAATTAATAAGCCCTAAGCTATGGGGTGTATATAAACCATCATTTGCTTTAATAATATTCATATTTAATCCACTTGAAATAACTATGCTAGCTAAAATTAAAGTAATTAAAACATTTCTCTGTTTTTTATTCCAAGCTTCTGATTTAATATTTAAAGTATTATTTCTTAAATGGTAAATTCCATATATTACTAAATCAATGAAAAATAAAAAATATTCAGGTCTAACTAAAGAAAAAATACTATCTGATACAGGACCTAATTGTCCAACTTGATAAATACTATGTGCTGGCATTAATGTGAAAAAGTGACTATAATACATAGCATCACCAAAGAAAATTACTGATAATATAAAGTTAGTTCTAATATATACCTTTCTTTTATTGGATGTTTTAATTAAAGCTACTGCTCCATAAATACTAATTATAAGTAATAAATTGTGAATACTAACCTTAAATAAATTTCTATCTAAATCCATAAAATAATGAAATACAGTTACTTTAATAAATACAAATAATATAAAAAAAAGTAATTCTATAATATTACTTCGATTGCTTTTTAAATTTAAATTCATATTCTCTCCTCCTAACACTAATAGTTTAACATATTTCATCATTTTTTTCATATATATTATATGCCCATATAACTTATGTATATGATTTTTTTCCAAAAAAAGTAAGCTATTCAGTGGAATTCACTTAATAGCTTACTAATAGTCTACAAATATGCTTTTTTAGTACTATTTTACTATATATTTATTTAAAAGTTTTCTAGCCTTTATTCCATCTATTTCTGTCATCAATTACATGATCATTTAATTGACCTTTACCATAGGTCATACCTGCAACAATAGAAGGCTTACTTTTTTTATGTGTTTTATTCCCATTTGGAAATACATTTAGTTCTTTTTCACCTAACTCTTGCCAAGCCTCATATAGCGGATTTATTACCTTAATAGCTTCTTCTAGCTTTTTTTTATCTTGTTTTAGTTCTGCTTCTGTAACTAGTTTATTTATATATACATAAATACTTCTTAAATTATTAGCTATTTCTGAATCTCCCTTAAGAGTGCTTAATAGTTCTGCTAAAATTTCTCTGATTTTATTAATAGAAGTATTTAATTTTTCTTTATCCTTATTTTCAATATATTCAATAGCAGAATTTATAGTATCTATTAATCCATCATATACTATAACCACTAACTGTGCATCATTAGCAGTAGCCACCCGATTAGATAAATATTCTTTTTCTATCATTTTTTCACCTCGTTATAGGCATAATCTATATTCAAATTTATACAAACATTTATTAGAATTAATTTCCTAAAAGCTGTAATATGCTCTGTGGCCTTTGGTTTGCTTGAGCAAGCATTGAAGTACCTGCTTGAATTAAAACATTGTACTTAGTATACTCTGACATTTCAAGTGCCATATCTATATCTTCTATACGAGATAGAGCAGCCGTTAAATTTTCTGAAGCATTATCTACATTAGCAATAGTGTGCTCTAGTCTGTTTTGAAGGGCTCCTAAAGTTGAACGTCCATCAGATATTTGTTTAATAGCATCCTCTATTATTGTAATCGCTTCAGAGGCTTCATCATTAGTAGTAATATTTATATCTGTTATTTTTAAACCAGAACTCCCCAAACCAGAAGCTTTAATATTAACAAGCTGAAATTCCATAGTTTCATCTTTATTAGCACCTATTTGTAAAGAAATATCTCCAGATATACTTCCATCACAAATTTTCTTCCCATTAAATTGAGTAGTTTCTGCTATATTATCTATTTCTTCTACTAATTCACTTATCTCATTTTGTACAGCTGTTAAATCGTCTTCATTATAAGTTCCATTGGAAGCTTGTACTGCTAACTCTCTCATACGCTGGAGCATAGAATGCACCTCTTTCATAGCTCCTTCGGCAGTTTGTATTAATGATACTCCATCTAAAGAGTTTCTTGAAGCCATTTTAAGTCCATTTATTTGGGATTTCATTTTTTCTGAAATAGCCATACCTGCTGCATCATCTGCTGCTCTGTTAATTCTTTTACCAGAAGAAAGTCTTTCTAATACACTTGAAGAAGCGTTTGAATTTCTATTTAACATTCTATGTGCATTAAGTGCTGGTATATTATGATTAATTCTCATTTTATTTCCCCCTTGAGTTTTACTTACATTTTATTTATCGACTTTTTAAAATAAAATCTTTAATACTATTTTTATAATAATATTTATATTATCTGGATTTTCCTTTTTTTTCATCTACGCTTTCAACAAAAACTAGAATTTGTGCCACAATATCATAGAGTTCTGGAGGTATTTCTGTACCTACTTTAAATTGAAGCAATTCTTTCACCAGCCTTTCATCTTCATAAATAGCAACCTCATTTACTTCTCCTTTTTCTACAATTCTATCTGCTACTATCCCCTGTCCAGATGCAGTAATAGTAGGAGCTGTATCTTTTTCTAAATCATACTTAATAGCTACTGCTTTATTTAATTTATTTTTTTTCTTCACATTATCAACTCCACCAAGACTACATTAATTGTTCAAGCCAAAATATAAGTTTAATTTCATACTTTATTAATATGTTTTATATGAAGAATATTTTTAATTATTACAAATTCTATACTTTAACATCTAATAATTTATTTAATGTACGATGATTTCCTTCAATTTCTTTTGTCATTGACATTATATTATTATCTTCATCTACTTTAAAAGATAAATCTTTTAACTCATACCCTAAGTCCTCTAAAAACTTATGTAAATCTTCAGAATAATTCTCTATAATATTTTTATCTTCTTTATTTTCAAGTCCAATTTTCATAATTATATTTTTATAGTTAACAGCAACATATACGTTCATATTCCCCATATTATTAGTGTCAAAATTAAGTAATACTGACATATCGTTAGGATCAATTTTTTTACTTCCTTTTTTATCTCTCATAACGTACATTTGAAGATTATTAAACTGTTCTCCCATCATTACAGGAAGCTGAAGCAAAGTGTCTTCCCTATTTAAATGCAATTGTAACTCTAAAGAATCTAACAACTTCTCTCCACTTTTCTGCAAAGATAATCTTTCACTTTGGGATAAAAGAGTAGATTTGTCTTCAATCTCTTTAAGAATTCTAGAAAACTCCTCATATGGCTTTTTTCCTACTTCTTTTCCTTGTTTAACATGGTCATTTATTTTCATTAAACTATTTTTTAGGTCTTCTACAAGTTTATTTATTTCTTCATTACTATTTTCATTCATTGTATTTAAAATTTCACTCATCTGTTGTCCTATTTGCTTTTCATTACTTAAGAAAAAAGATAGATTCTGAATTTCTTTTAATGTTAAAGGCATAGCATTTTTCATAAGTAATGAAATTATACTATCTCTTCTTTGCGGGTTGATTTGTTTTAGAGCATCAACCATATTCTTCATTTTATCTAATGCTTCAGTTGCAACTTCAGGACTTTTCAAAATCTCTTCAGATCCTACTTTTCCGCTAGAACCATCCGACTTTAAAGAAGATGTTAAATCTGCTAGTTTATTTAAATCAAGTTTTTCTATACTATTTCCATCTTCAATAGCCATTTTAAAGCTTTCAGGTGTTAAATTATCTGAAATTCTATCTAAGCTTCTTTTTAACATATATATTTGATTCATATTTTTATTGTTTAAACTTATTTCATTTTGAAGTAGAGCTTTAGCTAGTTCAACTTTATCAGTTTGATTAATATTAGAACCTAATTTATCTTCACTAGCTCTTAAATAAGTTTTAGCAGCTAACTCTAACTCTTTATTTTCATTTTTAACTATATTTTCTAATATGGATTTCAATTCAGATTCAGTAAATTTAGATAAAATTTCTTCAAATCCATCTATATTTTCTAAATTATTTAACCAACTTTCTGCATTCATATCTCCATCTATTAGTTTTTGAGTATTACTTAAACTTTCTAATGTTATTGGTAAGTTTAATTTCATATGTAAACTTATTGTTTTTAAATCTAAACTTTCAATTAGCTCTAAAACTTCTAACCTATCAAGACCTATATTTATATTTTCTTCGACAGAAAGCTCTGTTACTAAAAGCATATTTGCAATATCTACTACTTCTGTCTTATCTACTTGCATACCAGATGCCATAAGGGCAGCTGTTTTTTCATAATTAAGATTAGAGCTAAGTTTTCCAATAGCATTTTTAATAGACATAATTCTTTCTATATTTTCTTTAGTTAAATCTAATCCTTTACTTATAACTTCTTTTGAAAGCTTTACTATATCTTCTGTAGCTTTTATACCCAAATCATTTAATCGAGTTTTAATATCTTCTTCTATTGCTCCCAAATCTGTTTCTGCTGCAGAACTGGCAGCGCTATAAGCACTATATACTTTACTGCTTATTTTACCAAGGCTTTCTTCTCCTTTTATTGCACTTTTTACTACTGCATTTTTTAATTTATATAAATTATCTATAGTTGCTTCCATTTTGTTTTTAACTGTATCTATTAAAGTTTTATCTTCTATATTTTCAATATTCTTAAGCTTTGAAAGTATATTATTTATTTCCTCAATTTTTTCTTTTGTAGGTTTTATACCTGCTTTGTCTAAAGCTTTAATAATATCTGTAATATCTTTTCCCATCTTATTTCCGTATATTTCTTTAGCTATTTTTTCTGCATCTTCCGTAGACATATCTTTTTTTAGCCCTAGAAAACGTAAAAGAGAAAAGGGTCTTTTCTCTCCCTGTACACCTTTCATTTCCTTAAGTACTTTTTGAAGAGATTCATTTTCAAAATCAATATCTTTATTTTTAAGCTTAACGATCGTATCATAATCTAGTTGTTCACTTATATTGCCAAGCTGCTTTTTAGCAGACATAAATGATATTACATTTTCTTTATTAATATCAACACCATGATTATCCAAGGTTTTTACAGCTTGAACACTATCTTCATTTTTGGAAATTTCTAAAGACTCTAAAATGTAATCGTACTTATTCTTATGGTTTTCAACAAATTCAACTTCATTAAAATTTAAATTCACTATTTCAGACTTTTTTATATTTTGCTTTTCAATTACCAATTTATTTCCAACTTCACCTTTGATTGGATTCTTTAAAATAAGGTCTAGTGCTTTATCATTACTTATACCTATTCTAAGCTTATCTTTATTTTTATTTATAGAAAGTAAGGTTCCTTTTATCTTAGAACTACTAGGAGTTCTCATATATGAATTTATTATATTTTTATATGGGTTTTTACCTAATATATTATTATTCATCACAATATTCACCCTTTGCTTTTATTATAGATGTTAAACATTATTTTCTATATACTTATCGACATATAACTACTTTTTCTTTAGCAATGCACTTTTCGCTAAACGTTAATAAATATTTAAAAACATATTTATATAATATGATTTTCACTAAATGTTTTCTTTATTTTACCGATAATATATAATAGAAGGTAGTGAACAAAGGAAGGTGTTTTTATGGAATCTGTTAAAGGGATTGGACCTATTGAAATGACCAATTTAGTTAATACTTCAAATAAAAAAGCTAAAGTTGATAATAAAGTATTCGTTGAAAAATTTCAAAATATAAAATCTGATCAAGTTCGAGAGCATCTAGAAAAGTTATTCGATGAAATTAATATCCAATCAGATAAAATTAGTGAAAGATTACATATAAGTGAAGTAGTACGATATAAGAGCTTAGTAAAAGAATTTTTAGATGTTGCTGTTAAAAATTCTCATCAATTTTCTAAGCAAAATTTTCTAGATAAAAGAGGGCGCCATAGAGTATATTCTATTGTAAAAAGTGTAGATAGAGAATTAGAAAATATAACTCAAGAATTTTTAAATAAAGAAGTAGATAGACTAGCAGTAGTTAGAAAGTTAGACGATATTCGTGGTATGCTTTTGGATGTGTTTATGTAAACCTTAGGTAGTGTAAATTAATC
>JADWMM010000044.1 GCA_015978205.1 Alkaliphilus sp. NP8
TTTCCCTACTTTATATTGAAAATTAAAGTAAATATGCATAAAAACAAAAGTACTTTTATATAAACATGATTTTAAATAAAGAATGAATGTATAATATTATATACTTATTTTCTATTTTTTAACTTAAAATATAATATATATATAACTCTAGCAATCCACGCAATTAAAAAAGCTATAGGTACTGAAAATCTACCAATAAAATCAAAGAAACCTAAGTAAAGTAAGGCTAAAAAAGTTATAAAATAAGTTGTAAAAAAGACTAAAGCTTCAAATTTCTTATTTCTCATACACACCCTCCAAAAAACATTAATTTAATGCAATTATACCTACTTATTTTTTATAGAAAAATCTATTCTATTAATTATAATAAAATTTTACAAAAAATTGCAATTTAGCAGGACATAATTTGTAAATATAGAAGATATGCAGTAAGAAATGCAAATAAATTTGAAATTGTGGATTTTGTATTAGATAGGTACGTAGTAGGTTAATAATGCAATTAAATAGCTAAAGTCAAAATTTTAAATCGTTAAGTGATTAAACAAAATAAGGTTTAAAAGATTCAATGAGAAGTAGATACTTCTATGCAATAAGAGGATAAATTTCAGAGCAGTTCTTTTGGGTCTTAAAACATTTTATTTTTCATTCGATATGAATACTAGAGTAACAGTATCGTTTGAGAAAAAATTATGATTAAAGAAGGGGTGAATCACCAATGTTACCTAAATTATATTATCAAATTAAAAATAATGAAACAATTAAATTAAAATTAGAAGAGAGATTTGATTTTATTATTATAGATGAATCAAATAATACAGAAGAATATTTGTTTCATGCTAAAGAAAAACTTACTATATTTGCAACAGACGGTGCTGGAGGAGTTTATACCACTATTGAGAAGGGAGATGATATAGAGGAATTCCCAATAGCATTCATTAGCTCTGAAGGTCAATCAGGAAAAATAGCTAGAACATTTAATGAGTTAATTGAACTTATTATTTATTACCCATTTTGGCAAGATATATTAAAGTTTTCCAGTAATGGAGACTTAGAACAGATGACCAAATCTATTCCCTATTTAGAAGGAGAGAGAATAGAATTTATTCCTGATTATAAAAAGGTTCAAAGAGTAATTAGTAATGAATTAGGGATTGTAAAACGCAGTAGCTTATTAGAAAATCTATTAAAAGAAGTTATGGAGAAACCATTCTTTAAAGTCTTTTCTACGGAAGATGATAATATATATGATACTTTAATAGGTTCTTATATAATTTAATAGATAAGACATTCTAGTTTGTATAGATATTAGGTTAATAAGCTAGGGTAATCCCATAGGGATTTATCCATTGACTGAACATAACAATAGTATGTAGCTAATAAAAAAACACACTGTTGTTACGGTAATAGGAGGAACACCTTTGTTTTATCACTTGTATAAGGGAACCTTAAGTGAAGCTAATTTTAGTAGAATATACCGATGTTAAAGTGTAAAAATTGTTATAATCAATTTAAAAAGATAGATATTTGTTAGTTCTTCAGATACCAGTGGTACTAGCTTTCATTTATCTTTATTTGGCTTCATAAAAGAATATCACTTATAGTCATTGCTATAATAACTTTGTTTATACTATTGGATATTTATCGAAGTTTTAAATAGACTTGTGTATAATAATCTAACTACAATTCTATGGTCTACTTAATGTGCATTTGATGTAAAAATTGCCACAAACTTTAATAGAGGTGATTAATATTAAAAATTAGGTAATGGTCGTACTCCATTAGATATAATATCAAAGTTATCAAACAGTTTATTAGTGTGGATATCATTGTTTCTGTTAGTATTTAATATGATTATAGGGGTAGTTACTTACTATGAGAATGAAAAAAAGTATAATCGAAGAAATCAATAAATATATGGGAACATATTACTGGATGAGCATATTTACATAATAAGATAAGCACAAAGTAAAATAATGTTTTCGTATAAGGATATTAGATAGAATACTTCCTTTAATGGAATCAAAATTTTAATTCATGTCGTATGTGATGAAAAATGTGAAGTGAAATTATTTTATTATAGCGGGGAGAATAATATGATAAAGAGATTAGTACAAAATAATAAGTTGATCTTCCTTATAATTTCTTCATTAGTTTTTGTCTTAGTAGGCTGTACTACAGTGCAGCAATCTTCAAGGGATGAAGTGGATATTTTAAGCTTTGAAGATCTTCAAGGGGAAATAGAAATCGAGAAGGCAATGGAACATATTCAAAATTTGGTAGATTTTGGCCCTAGGATTGCCGGGCTCTACGGTGAAGTTAAAGCAGGAAAATATTTATTAGAATCCTTCAAAAATTTAAATTTAATTACAGAATCTGAAGAATTTCCAGTAAAGACTTTCGAAGCAAAAAGTGTTGAAATGACCATTAATAATCAAGGAAACTCTATTTCTTTAGCCGCAAATATCATAGATTATTCCACCTCAACACCAGAGGGTGGTTTAAAAGACTTACCATTAATTTATGCTGGTCTGGGCAAAGTAACCGATTTAGTTGGATTAGATCTAACTGATGCTATTTCAGTAGTTCATAGGGGAGACATATATTTAAGAGATAAGGTTATAAATAGTGCCTCAAAAGGAGCAAAGGCTGTTATTATAATCAATACTGAAGATAATCCCCTAATATCTAGCCTTTTGGAGGAGTCAACGATCCCTGCAATTGGATTATCCTCCTCGGAGGGAGAAAAAATAGTTGAAGCCCTTGAGAAAGGGAAGTTTCTGGGTAATTTAACTGTTGATACCACTATAAAAGATGGAACTTCAAGTAATATAATCGGTACTAAAAAAAGCAGTAAGGAAACGGATAAGGTTCTAATTATTGGTGCCCATTATGATAGCGTAAATACCCCGGGAGCCAATGATAATGCTGCTGGAGTTGGCGGGTTATTGGAGATAGCATCTGTACTAAAAGATATTGATTTGCCTTTTAACATTCAATACATTGCTTTCGGTGCTGAAGAAATGTATCTTGTAGGTTCTAATTTCCATGTTCAACAAAAATATACTACCAGTAATAAAAATGTAATTGGGATGATTAATCTTGATGGAATCGGAATGGGTCAAAGGCTGGTAGTTCATAAAGAGAGTAGGAATAGCTCCAATTATTTGAGTAAAATGGTTTTAGAGTCAGCCTACGATCTTAATATTAAAGCAGTTGAATATTTCAATGGGGTTAGTGATCATATACCCTTTGAAAACCTAGGAATACCAGTAGTATTTTTACAATATGTTCCCGGTAATCTCGACTACTATGAAACTGAATATGATACATTTGATACTTTAGATTCAAAATCAATTGAAAATACAATAAAGGTAGTATTAAAAACAATAACTACTTTAGTCAATGAACATTAACCTACGAAAATCGAAGATTTAGGTAACACTAATATCATCATAGTTATTTATCTAAGGCACAGTATAGGTAGTGTTTTAATTTTATTATATGACACATAACCTTCTTAATGCTCAACAGATGAATATTGCGATATAACAAGGAGGTGCTAGATATGAGTTTTAGAAAATTAGATTATATGATATTTTATATTTTAATAATTTTGTTTTTTGTTGTTCAATTAAATACACCTAATATTAGCGGAGTTATAGCAATATTTTTAATATCAATTATTACCTCATTAATATTAGGCACAATAACTAACTTAATATTTAGGAAAAAGAGTTAGTTCGCATCATATATTAAATTTACAACAAATTTCAGTTTATAGAGGAGGATATGTATGAATTTAACTGCTACTAGTGCTCAATATATGGGTTTAGGAATTGTGTTTATAGAATTATTTCTAAAAGTTATGGCTATATATACTATGTTTATAATTACAAAAGCACTTAAAGTATATATAAAGAAAAACTCATAATATTTAATACGAATTATATTTATTCATAAGGAGTTGGTACAAATGAAAGATGTTTTTAAAATTAACATCTCAAAATTTGAAAAAAGTATATTAGTATTTTGTTTAATAATAACCATAAGTTCATTTGCAATAATAATTATTAATCCTATTAGTGCTGATACATTTCAAAATGTTATATATTTATTTGAAATGATATTAATATTTTTATTTGTATATACAATATCCAGAACTGCTGTAATTACGTTTGTTAAATTATCACTAGTTATATGGGGAAAATCCTGGATATGGGAGTATCGTAAAAAGTTTGTTTTGTTTATTCTAAATTCTACTATGTATATATTCACTTTAACCTTTTTAGTTTCTATAATTCAAGGATTTATACAACTAGATATTTGGCTTATCATGCCTTCTTTAGGGTTTTTAGGAGTATTATCTGGTAGGTATGATGTAAAGAAAAAATATACTGATATGTTAAGTAATAATTGATTTTAAGTAATAATTATAAAGAAATAAATAAAAGATTATGTTAAAAGGGCAGGAGGTGAGAGTGTGATCTTAACAAAAACTAAAAACTTTATTATTAGTGAAATGAAGGAAGAAGATAATAAAGGAATTTTAGATGTTTATAATTCAAACCAAGACTTTCTTTTATCTCATGTGGATAGAAAAAAAGTAAGTATGGAGTGGTTGAAGCAAGAGCAGAAAAAAATGAAAGATATAAATTTTAAAACTTTACTTGTTAAAGAAAATAAGAATGACAATATAATTGGATTTATAGATATTTGCATTTTGGAAGAATGTTATTTGTCACTATTTATGGTACATAGTTTATATAAAGGCAAAGGATATGGAAAAGAAATATATGAACAGTTAGAAAACTATTTGAGAAATACAAATTCAAAAGTAATAAAAATTGATGTTGTATATAATTACAATGAATCAGTTTTACAGTTCTGGAAGAATAAAGGGTTTAAAGAGACGGAGAAAGTTAAGCTTAAGTGGTCGGATAAACTATTAGATGTAATAGTACTAAAAAAGAATTTATAATTAAAATTTATTCTTTAACATATAAAATAAATCTATTAGTCTTTAATATTGAGTTGTGTAACCTTATTCTAATAGTTTTATTAGTAATGTTAATATGGAATATAAAGCAGGGATTTGAAATGATTGACGAACGATTAAAAGATATTTATGAAGCTATAAATAAAACTAACAAAGATGATACTAAATAAAAAATATTTCCATACGTTATGTATCATTTTTAAAATCTGCACTTGACAAATATTATGATACCAACTGGTAGGAGAATACGAGATGGAATATATGGGAAATAAAGAATATTGGGATAAAAAATTTGTTAACCGAAAGGATAATCCATTAAGTCCCGAAAAATCGTTAATAGATAATATTATATATTTTAAGAAAGGAACTGTTCTTGATATAGCATGTGGTGATGGAAGAAATACTTTGTTTCTTCTTGAAAAAGACTTTAGTGTTACAGAGATAGACTGTAGTAGTAAAGCACTTGAAAGGTTAAGTATGTTTGCTAAACGAAAAGGGTATTTAGTAAACACAATGCAGATGGATTTAGGTGTACCTGATTGTTTATATGATGTTGGAGTATTTGATAACATAGTAATTAATCACTATAGGTTTAGCAAACATCTACTTGATAATCTACATTTTTAGTGTCAGAGAAGTCCATACTGACTATTTAGCACTTTTGAATAAATATGAAATAATAGAAGGATGCTTTAATTCATAGTTTTTTATGCAGTAATAATTCAAAAGTAACGTAGATAGTTTTAAAATAAAAGAATAATATTTAAACCTATCATTGCTTTAGGGAAAGATCATGAATAAAAGTTAAAATGAGTAGGGAAAATGAGAAATCAAATTGAATAAAAAAATTAAAAGCACAATAAGAATTAGAAATTATATATAATTGTAGGTATAAAATGAATAGATTAAAATTAGTTTTACCTACGCCAGAGTATAAAGAAAAAATCATGGAATATAAAAGAGAGTTTATTGAAAATGGGGATAGTATGGATGGTACTGCAGGTTTAAGAACTGCAGAAACCTTTGAAGATTGGTATGGTGCATTTTGTGATAATTTGAATGAAGAAACTGTAAGAGACGAGTTAGTTCCATCAACTACATATATGGCTATTTCTACTAATGGTAATCGTTTAATTGGTATGATTGATATTAGACATAGTTTAAATGATTATTTATTAAATATTGGTGGACATATAGGTTATAGTGTTAGAAAATTAGAAAGACAGCAAGGATATGCAACTGAAATGCTAGCACTAGGTTTAACAGAATGTAAGAAATTAAATATTAATAAGGTTTTAATTACCTGCGATAAAGATAATGTTGCATCGGCAAAGACTATAATAAATAATGGTGCAAAATTAGAAAATGAAATACCAGAGGGAAATAGAATTACCCAAAGATATTGGATAGATTTAGATTAAGAAGATGTTCTATATATAGAACGATTATTAAAGGGTTAGGGGGAAATTCTATTAAAAGATGGAGAATATATTTAGGAGTAGTAGTGATTATAACTATAATTTCCATGAGTTTGTGTGGTTATTCTTTTATTTCCCCATTAATTCAGAAAATTTTTTATATATTTTATATTTCGAGTTCCATATATATACTGTGTCTTCTAAGAGAAAAGCAAAACTATTTATAGAGGTGGATTGAATGAACCGGAAATTGAGTGGATAGGAAATAATAAGATAAAAATAAATGAAATGATCATAAATATTGATGAAAATTAAATAAGTTATGTAGTTATATTATAAGTTTCAAGATAATATGTGGTATAATACGGATATAATTTAATACCTTGAAATCGGTTTTTATAATTTTAATATATGAAAGAAAGGTGGTACTATGAGAAAAGAAGATTTATTAGAAAAATTAAATGAATTTCTTGAAAAAGTCAATGAACAATATCCTATAGAACTTGCTTATTTATTTGGATCATTTTCTACAGAAACATATAATAAAGAAAGTGATATTGATATTGCAATTATGTTTAAAGAAAAATATGAATCTAAAAATGAAGCTATAATTAAAGGAAATATAATTGAAATGGGAAAGAAATATTTTCAAAGAAAATTAGATGTTATTTCTCTACATAGTGCCACACCGCTATTAAAATATGAAGTAGTAAATAAAGGTGTTCTTTTAAAAGAAAGTAAAAAGAGAGCAGCGTTTGAATCTTTAACTTTGAGAGAGTACTTTGACTTTAAGCATTATGCAGAAGTTTATAATAAATCTATGATAAGAGGGATTATGGAAGAAATTTAATTTGAAGGTTGGTGATATTAGTGGTAAATGAAGATGTTTTAATGACTAGATTAAATAAGTTAAAGGAATATATAAGTTTTTTAGATAGTATTAAAAAATATACTGAATCTGAGTATATAAAAGATCCTTTCATATATGGATCTAGTGAACGATTTTTACATTTAGCTATAGAATGTGCAATAGATATTGGAAATCATATTATTTCAGATATGAGATATAGAAAACCTGAAACTAATAGAGATGTATTTGAAATATTATATGAAAATGAAATTATATCTATAAAGTTAAAAGAAAATCTAGGAAATATGGCTTCTTTTAGAAGTATACTAGTTCATGATTATGTAAGGATAGATAGAGGAATGGTTTATAAAATTATTACAGAGGATCTTAAAGACCTCAAATCCTATACGAAAGAAATTGTTCGGTATTTTTATGTTTAATAAACTTAAGGTTACTAACAAAAGGAAAAAGAAACTTAAAATATGAAGTAAAAGGCTATAAAACGTAGAGGATGCTTTCGTTCATATAGTCTTTTTTATTGTAAAATGAAACATCACCACCACAAAAAATTGAAATAATACGCTCTCATGTTGGTACAACTCTAGTAATAACTAATGAAGATAATTTTAGTTGGGTGGAGGCATTTAGAATCGATGTTGAAAATACTCAAATTATGATAAAATAAAAATAAGATAATAGGCGGGGCTAATTGAAATTAGAAAAGAAGATAGATATATATATGTAAATATTATATAGTATAAGAATTACTTGTATAATATAATAAAGTATTGGTATGTAAATTAGAGTACAAAAAACATTAGTCCGCATCAGGATCTTAAAAAACCTTGACTCGGGTCAAAACCTGGAAAAACATTGTGACGATTTAGAACCCGGAAAAAACGTGGAAAAATTGAAATTGTGATACTATAATCGTAGGAAGGATGTGAAAATATTGAGCGATGTAAATAGTTAAAGACTTCATATTGATGAATTAAAAAAAGATTTAAAACGTATAACACGATTAGTATAAGTGATTTTAATGATTTTTACAAAGATATTTATGGGGACATAAAGAAAAATACAGTAAGCTGGTTTATTTATGAACTTAAAAAAGGCAAAGTAATTAAAAATGTATCAAGAAGTCATTATGTACTGGAAGATTTTGAAAAGATAAGTACAACTGAATATGTTGTTATAACAATGGATATTAAAAAATCCTCTGAAATGAATTATAATAAATTTAATGAAGAACTAAATGAAAAAATAAGAGCCTTAAATTCAGTGATTGCAAATAGTTATAACTATGAAAGAATTTTTTTTGTTTCACAAGGTGATGAAATACAAATTGGATCTATGTCAATAAAGTAGACATAAAAAATCAAATAATTTACTGTAATACCGTACTATTCAGAAATGAATTTGCGGTATTTTTATATAGTAATTAATAATAATGTGTACTGGGAATATATAGAATATTTAAAATTTTTCTGTATGTAGTATACAAAAAACAATATATATGATATATTTATCACATTAAGATATAAATACATTTAATTTAATTGCATATGCAGGAATATTATTTCGTGTAAGGGAAAAAAATATAATTCATCTGTAAAATTAGTAATAGAAATTTCAAGAGTAGTTCAAATATCAATTTAAGATATTTTTATATTTGGTTGATAGTTATATTATAAAATAGATATTATAGACAACAAAGTAAATGATATATCATATTTTAATACTATAGAAGTTATAGGAGGAGAAAAAATGAATAAAAGGTGTAAAAACTGTAAATGGATAGATGAAAAAGAAGATTTTTCAGGTAAAGTAATTTGGTGTGGAGCTAAGTCAGAAGAAACCACATTAAATGGATACTGTAAAAACTTCAAATATAAGTTGAAAAAAGATAAATAAGTCCTACTGGATAATCAACGGACACTACTATCTATAGAAATATAGTTTAGTAGGTTTTTTATTTTATGAAAAGAAAAGTTGGTAAAATATTATTATCTCTATTTATAGTATTAAGAATTATAGCATATGAACCTGGTCCTAATAAAATAACTAAAATGATGTATAAGGAAATAAAAGAAGGAATGACTATTAGAACAAGTGGAAGAAATAATAGGTGAAGGAGAATAAGTGATAAATACAAAACTATAAAAGCTTTAAAAATATATAAAGAAAAACTTATAGTATTTAATAGAATCTAATATTCTGTGACTAGGTTAAGTAATATATATACAATTAATTCACATTAAGATTGTTGAAAAAACAACCAATATATATTATAATTTTAATAAAAAACAGAAAATATTGATATTTAAATTAATTAAATTTACAATTAAAGGAGATATGACTATATGAAGTACATTGAAAATTACTCTACTGACCCATGCTATAATTTAGCTTTTGAAGAATATGTCTTTAAAAACTTGCCATTAGAATATGGTGGTTATGTTTTATTGTGGAGAAATGAACCTTCTATAATTATAGGTAAGAATCAAAATGCAATAGAAGAAATTAATATGGAATTTGTAAAGGAGAATAATATCCATGTAGTTCGTAGAGTTACAGGGGGAGGCGCGGTTTATCACGATCTTAATAATTTAAACTTTTCTTTTATTATAAAGGCAGAAAAACTTGGAGAAATAGATTTTAAAACTTACACAGTTCCAATTTTAAGAGCATTAGAAAAACTAGGAATATCTTGTGAGTTATCTGGTAGAAATGATATAACGATTAATGGAAAGAAGTTTTCTGGAATTGCTCAAAGTGTAATTAAAGGTAGAGTGTTAAATCATGGAACATTACTTTTTGACTCTGAATTACATATATTATCAAAGGCGCTAAAAGTAAGAAGAGATAAGATTGAATCTAAAGGTGTAAAATCTGTATCAAGCAGAGTTACTAATATTAAACCCCATATGAAAAAGGATGCTGGTGTATTAGAATTTAGAGATATATTGCTTAAAAATATATTTGAATATATAAATAAACCTATAGAAAAATATGAATTAACAGAAGAAGATAAAAAGGCTATACAAGAGATGGTAGATGAGAGATATAGAACATGGGAGTGGAACTTTGGCAAATCTCCTAAATTTAACTATAAAAGCTACAAAAGATTTGCAGGTGGAGGTGTAGAGATAAGACTTCAAGTAGAAAAAGGCTTGATAGATAATTGTAAGATATATGGAGACTTCTTTGGAAAAGGTGATGTAACAATATTAGAAGAAAAGCTAAAAGGAATAAAATTTGATGAAGATTCGGTAAAAACTACATTAGAAAATTTAACAGTTAGCGATTTTTTAGGGAGAATTTCAAAAAAAGAATTTTTAATGTGCTTATTTCATAATCAATAATTTAACTTCAAAGGCATTGGTAAGCAGATGTTTAAACTAAGATAATAAGAATAAAGACCTATTATTTAAATAATAGGTCTTTAATGGAGGTAGCTTATGCCAGAATATATAGATTTAAGTCATATAATAAATGAAGATACAGCAGTATATCCAGGAGACGATAAGATAAAACTATATCAAAACAAATTTATAAATAAGCACAAATACAATGATTCTAAACTAGAAACTGGTATGCATGTAGGCACACATATTGATGCTCCAAGTCATCTTACAAATAACAATATATATATTAGTGACTATCCAATAGATAAGTTTATTGGAGACGGAGTATTATTAGATGTAAGAAATGAGAACATTATAAGAATGAAAGATAAGTACTTAGAAGCTGTAAAGGATGGTGATATTGTACTTTTATATACAGGTTTTAGTAAAGACTTTGGAAGTGAAAATTATTTTGAAAATCATCCAATAATAGAAAAACAATTAGCAGAATTTTTTATATCCAAAAACATTAAAATGATAGGACTAGACTTTCCTTCTCCGGATAATTATCCATTTGAAATTCATACTATGCTTTTAAGTAACAACATTCTTATCCTTGAAAATCTGGTTAACTTAGAAAATTTATCTGAAATAGATGTATTTGAAATTATGGCGTTTCCTTTAAAAATAAAAGCAGAAGGATCTCCTATCAGAGTAGTAGCTAAGATTTAAAAAAGTTAATTGGGATAAAAGATAGATGTAAATCTATATAATAGAATAACATCTATTTTTTTATTTCATCATTTACACAGAACAAATGTTTGTGTATAATGTATTGAGACAAGTATATGATAAATTGCATAATTAAAAAAACAGTAAACTTATTAAGTAGAGTTTTTTATAATTTTAAATAAGACAGGTTAAGTTTTCTATAAAGAGAACATACACTTTCTAAATATATGCATTTATCACAAAGAGTACATATCATAATTAAAGCATATAAATAATTAAGGAGTGGTAATATGTTCAGAAAAAATAATATTAGTATAGTAGTAGGATTAATGATTATTACAATTTTACTTATGGGATGCTCAACATCTACTCAAAGTTCAGTATCAGAAACTGAGGTTACTAAAGATAAAGAGACAAATGTAGATGACAATAATCAGGTAATTGATAAAAATGAAAGTTTACAAATTGAATCAAAAGAAGGAATATTAAAGCTTCATTTTATTGATGTAGGACAAGGTAATTCAACTTTTATTGTTGCACCAGATGGGCAAACAATGCTTTATGATGCAGGTGGAGATGATACAAGCTCAGGAAGAATTGTAGTTGATTACATAAAAAGTATAGGGTATGATTATATTGATGTAGCAATATTCAGTCATCCACATGCCGATCATATTAATGGAGCTACTACAGTTTTTGAAGAGTTAAAAGTAAAATCAGTATATTATCCCAAAGTTACTCATACTACAAGAACGTTTGAAAACTTTGTGGAAGCAGTAAAAAAAGCGGGACTCAAATTTAAAACTGCTAAGGCAGGAGTTGAAATTCCTTTTGGAGAAGTAAGTGCTACTTTAGTAGCTCCACTATCAGATAAATATGACAATTTAAATGATTATAGTACTACTATTAAGCTTGTATGGGGAAATACCTCGGTACTTTTGACTGGAGATGTAGAGGAAACATCTGAAAATGAAATGATAAATAGCACTCAAGATTTAGATATAGATTTATTACTAGTTCCTCATCATGGATCAAATTCATCTACAACAGATGAATTTTTAGATAAAACTACACCTAAATATGCTATTATATCTGCAGGTAAAGATAATTCATATGGACATCCCCATAAAGAAGTAATGGATCGACTTAATGAAAGGAACATTAAAGTCTACAATACTACAGAACTTGAAACTATAGTAGCAGCATTAGATGGGCAAAAAGTATATATTAATGGTGAAGTAGAAGAAAATGCTAATAATGAATTAAACAATGATACATATGCTAAGAATTCTAATACAAAAGAAGAAAACATTGAAAAATTAGATATAGAAGTATCAATAGATGAAACTAAACCAAAACAAAATTCAGATATAACTATAACTGTAAATGTAACTTCAAATGGTAATCCAGTGAAAGGAGCCAATATAAGTGTATTAAATCATTATAAATCTACAAAAACTTCTTATGATGGAATAACTGATGAAAATGGAATAGCAGAAATTTCATATGGAATTGGCAGGGCGAGTGTTGATTTTGAAGTAAAAGTAGAAGTTCTAGCTACAAAGGAAAATATAGAAGCAAAAGCTGAAACAGCCTTTGTGCCACAGTAAAAATAGGTAAAGAAAGGAGGAAAAACTTGTGATTATAGTAGATAGATTTGAAGGGAATTATGCTGTTATCGAAATAGATGGAAAAATATTTAATGTGGAAAAAAACAAAGTAAGTAAAGAGGTTAAGGAAGGAGATCTACTGAAACTAGTAGATGAAATGTATTATAAAGATAAAAAAGCTACTGAAAATAGAACAAAAAAAATAGAAGATAAATTTAAAGATATGTGGGAGGATTAGTTATAGATTTAAGATCTATAAAATTAGGTTTTTGAAATATTAAATTTTTAAAACAATTGAGAAAAATTGTGATAAATAGTAGAATGTAAATATAAACAAAATTATTTAGAAGGTGAACTTATGAATAAAAATAGAATGGAACAGCTTCGTGATTTTATTAATACAATGCTAGATTCTGATAATTATGACTCAAAGATTCTACTAGAGAAAAGTCAAGAGTTGGATAAATTAATAGTACAGACTGCAAAAGAAAGTATATATGCAGATAATGTATTAGGACATGATTTTACAAATGAATTTAATAGTACTCTACAAAATATTCAATTATTTAAAAAAATGTATGATTCTATGAGAATTATAGATCCAGTAAAAAAAGAAGTGCTTGAAATTAAAGAAAATCAGTTATTAAGAAAAGAATATGAATGTTATACGACTTTAGGAAGAAAAGCTATTTGTGAAAACTGTATTTCTATGAGAGCTTATAATGAAGATGATACAATTATAAAAATGGAATATAATGAAAATAAGATTTATAATGTAACAGCAGTTCCTATATTTATTAAAGATAAAAAGCTTATAGTGGAATTTATTAAAGATACTACTAACAGTTTATATCTGCAAAGTGAAAAAATTTGCAAAGAAACTAAATTCATTTCTGCAATTGAACACATGAATAGTATGGTAATTAAAGATGATTTAACTAATTTATACAATAGAAAATTTATTGATGAAAGACTTCCTACAGAATTAATGCAAGCTTCTTTAAAAAATGAACCACTATCTATAATAATTGCAGATTTAGATTTTTTTAAATCAATTAACGATAAGTATGGACATATTGTTGGAGATCAAATACTAAAAGAGTTTGCAAAAGAACTAAAAAAATTTATTCGTAAAGAAATAGATTGGGTTGCAAGATATGGTGGCGAAGAGTTTTTAATATGTCTTCCTAACACCGATATTAAAGCTGCAAAGTTAATTGCTGAAAAAATTAGAAATAATATTATGAGCAAGGAATTTGTTATAGATAATAAAGAGATTAATTTAACAAGTAGTTTTGGTGTCCATACTGTTTGCGATGGAAAAGAATGCCTAACTGTTGATGGTATTATTAAAATAGCAGACCAAAAACTATATAAAGCTAAAGAAGAAGGTAGAAATAGAGTAAAATAGAAAGTCTAAATTTATATAAAAGCAATCCTACAGTCATAAAGTGTAAGATTGCTTTTAATTTTTATATCATTCCAAACATATCATAACAAATATTATCATATATGATAATATTAAATAATAAATAAAATTATAATGTAGTGATACATTTAAAATATAAACTTTATTTCGATTAAGAAGAAAAAACATATGAATTCAATTAAAGGACATAATATAAATAATTAAATCCTTTAGTTTACTGATAATATATGCTAAACTAATGTTTGAATAAGTTAATGAGGTGATATACAATATGATGAAACTATTGACTCCAGATTTACATGTAGATTCAGTATTAGATTTAGATTTAGAAAAAGTAAAAGCTAATAACATTAAAGGCTTAATAATAGATATTGATAACACATTAGTATCTTGGGAACTTAAGTATGCTAGTGAAAAAACAAAAGAATGGTTATTAAATTTAGAAAAGACAGGATTTAAAGTATGTTTAGTATCTAATAATACAGAAGATAGAGTAGTTACATTTAATGAAGAATTAAAGTTGCCAGCAATACATAGAGCAGCAAAGCCTAGAATTGGAGCTTTTAAAAAGGCAATGGAAATTATGGGTACAGAAGTTACTAATACAGCCATAATTGGAGATCAGATATTTACGGATGTTTTAGGTGGAAATAGAATGAATATATTTACTATATTAGTAGTTCCTATTGCAGGGAAAGAATTTTGGTGGACTACATTTGTAAGAAAGGTTGAAAGACATGTGTTAAGGGTGGTTTTAAAGGATCATAAGGGGGAAAAAACAAATGCTAATAGACGGTAAAACAAAAACTGTTGCTCTGATTGGAAATCCTGTAGAGCACAGTTTTTCTCCTTTTATACATAATTATGGATTCAAAATTAATAATCTAAATATGGTTTATATTAACCATTCAGTAAAAAAAGATGATTTTAGAGAAGCGATACAGGGAATAAAAGCCTTAGGTTATACAGGAGCTAATATAACATATCCTTATAAAACAGAAGTAATGAAATATTTAGATGAAATATCAGATGAATCAAAACTCATTGGAGCTGTAAATACAATTAAAAATGAAAATGGAAAGTTAATAGGTTACAATACAGATGGCCTTGGATTTATACATGGGCTTATGCAAGAAAAAGTTAAAATAGAAAATAAAACTATATGTCTTTTAGGTGCTGGTGGAGCTGCAAGAAGTATAGCAATTTCTATGTGCTTAAATTTTAATTGTAGAGTTATTATTTGTAATAGAAATATAAAAAAAGCAGAGCAAATTTCATCTATAATAAATAATGAAGACATTGATTTTTTAGGAAAAATAGTGAAAGTTATTAGTCCAGATGAACTGAATTTAAAAGGTGTGGATATATTAGTCAACTGTACACCTGTTGGTATGAGCAATTTAAGTGATTCAGTTCCTTTTGAAGACAGGTTAAATTTCAGTAAAAATATGGTAGTATATGATCTAATCTACACTCCGTATGAAACTAAATTTTTAACATTTGCTAAAGAACACGGTTGTTTAACTTATAATGGCCTTGATATGCTAATAGGACAAGCAGTTTTAGCTTTTGAAATATGGACTGATATGCCTCTAGATTTTTATTCAGTAAAAAAACAATTCAAAAAAATAATATAAAAAAACGGAAAATATTGCAGGAATTTCTATAATAAAGTAGAAATATACTTTAATAGTAAATTTAAATATATAATTTAATACTACAATCAGAAAAGATATGATTATAATTATAGGATCAAACTACATAGATGTGACTACATAACTGACTAACTTATATTGACTTAATATATAGTTAGTCTTTTTTTAAAAAGATATTATAATTATATACTATTTTAAAAGGAGCGAAAATGAATATTAAGCAAAAGCATTTAGGTGACTTATTGGTTGAATCAGAATTAATCACTAAAGCTCAGTTAAAAAAAGTTTTACATTTACAAAAATGCACTACAAAAAAACTTGCTGAAATATTAATTGATGAAAATTTTGTTGATGAAGATCAAATAATTGAAGTATTAGAATTTCAGCTAGGTATTCCTCACTTAGACTTAGAAAAATACTTCATAAGTTCAGAAGTACCTAGACTTATAAGTGAAAGCTTAGCAAGACGGCATATGTTAATTCCTGTAAAAAAGGATCGTGGGAACTTAGTAGTCGCAATGTCCGATCCACTTAATATTTTTGCTATAGATGACATTAAAATAGCCACAAATTTAGAAGTACAACCAGCCATTTCTACAAAAGAAAGTATTGAAAATGCTATTAACAGATTTTATGGTAGTGAAAGTGTAAAAAATGCTATAGAAGCGTTTAACAGAGAGTATCAAATATCTAATTTAGAAGAAATAGATATAGAAAATACTTCAGATATAAGTAACGCACCAATGGTTAAACTGGTTAATTCTTTTATCAATCAAGCTGTAAAGCTAAATGCCAGTGATATACACTTAGAACCATATGAAAAAAAATTAAGGTTGCGTTTTAGAATAGATGGCGATCTTAAAGAAATTATGTCCATAGATAAGATGGTTCATAAAGCTATAATCTCACGTATTAAAATACTTGGAAATATGGATATTGCCGAGAAACGAATTCCTCAAGATGGTAGAGTTGATAAAGGGAATATAGATATGCGTATTTCAATATTACCTACTGTGTACGGTGAAAAAGCAGTAATAAGACTATTGGATAGAAGTAAATTTGTTTTTTCTAAAGATAAGTTAGGATTTACTGAGCATAACTTAAGGATATTTAATGAAATTATAAAGAGTCCTTATGGAATTATATTAGTTACAGGACCAACTGGGAGTGGAAAAACTACTACATTATATGCTGCTTTAAAAGAATTAAATAGTACAAAGCGTAATGTAATAACTATAGAAGACCCTGTTGAATATAGGTTAGATGGAATTAACCAAGTTCAGGTTAATAATAAAGCAGGTCTTACTTTTGCAAGTGGGCTTAAATCAATTTTAAGACAGGATCCAGATATAGTTATGGTAGGCGAAATTAGAGATGAAGAAACTGCTGTAATCGCAACAAGAGCAGCTATTACAGGTCATCTTGTATTAAGTACCATGCATACTAATTGTACTGCTTCAACTGTTACCAGACTAACTGATATGGGTATAGAACCATATCTTGTTTCTGCTTCTGTAGTTGGAATAATAGCTCAAAGATTAATAAAAAAGGTATGTCCTGATTGTAAAGAGACTTTTAAGGCAACATCTATAGATAAAAAAATATTAAATATAAGAGAAGACATTTTACTTTATAGAGGCAAAGGATGTAATGCTTGTAATAAAACAGGCTATAAGGGAAGGCAAGCAGTTCAAGAGATCATGATAGCCGATGAAAGTATAAGATCTTTAATTGATAAAAAAGCAAATATAGATAAAATTAGAAAAATAGCTTTAGAAAATCACATGACATCTTTGAAAGAAAATTGTAAGGAGCTTGTGATTAACGGAATAACTACTATAGAAGAACTTACTCGGATAGCTTATGGGTTAGAATAGGAGAGATTGTATGGATATAATCAAATTACTAAAAACTACTATTGATTTGAAAGCTTCAGATTTACACATTACAGTAAATATACCACCTACAATCAGAGTTAATGGTAAGCTTCAAAGAATAGGAAGTGAAATTGTAACTCCTGAAATAATCGCACAATTAGTTAAAGAAGTACTTACGGAAGATGAGATGGAGAAGTTAGATTCTAAAGGAGAGTTAGATTTGTCCTATACTTATTCTGGTTTAGGTAGATTTAGATTAAATGTTTTTAAACAAAGAGGAAACTTTAGTATAGCATTAAGAGTAGTAGCACTTACAGTGCCTACTATAGAAAATTTAGGGCTTCCAATATCAATAATGGACTTAGCTAGAAAGAGAAAAGGTTTGGTATTGGTTACAGGACCAACTGGAAGTGGAAAATCGACTACGCTAGCTGCAATGATAGATCTTATTAATAATGAAAAAAATAGTCATGTACTTACATTAGAAGACCCAATAGAATATTTACACAAACATAAAAAAAGCATAGTTAATCAAAGAGAAATAGGAAGGGATTCGCTTAGTTTTTCCAATGCTTTACGTTCAACCTTAAGGCAGGACCCAGATGTAATTTTAATTGGAGAAATGAGAGACTTAGAAACTATAAGTACCGCTATTACCGCAGCTGAAACTGGACATCTAGTTTTATCTACATTACACACTTTAGGAGCTGCGAAAACAATAGATAGAATTATAGATGTATTTCCATCTTATCAGCAACAACAGATTAAAATTCAGTTATCCTCTATTTTAGAAGGAGTAATTTCTCAACAGTTAATTCCTAAGATAGATGGAACAGGAAGAGTAGGAGCATATGAAGTTATGACAAGTAATCCAGCTATTAAAAATTTAATACGGGAAGGAAAAACACATCAAATTCAAACATCTATTCAAACTGGAGCAAAGTTTGGTATGCAAACCATGGATCAATCTGTTATAGATCTATATAATAAAGGATTAATATCTAAAGAAGAGGCTTTAGATAGTTCTGTTGATAAAGATTTTATTAATAGATTAATAAGGTTTTAGATTTATAATATTTTATATTTAACATTGAGGAGTAGGACGTATGCCACTATATGAATATAAAGCACTTAGTGATAAAGGGAAAGCTTTAAAAGGTATATATGAAGCTGCAAGTGAAGATGAAGTAGTAGCAATGTTAAGGCAGAATAAATATTATCCAATAAAGATAAATGAAACTGTAGAAAAAAAGAATATATTAGATATTTCAGTTTTTTTAAAGAATGTAAAAACTAAAGAATTAGCTGTTTTTTGTAAGCAATTCTATACAATGTCAAATGCAGGTGTACCTATAGTAAGCTGTCTAGACGTTTTAAGAGTACAAACAGAAAATAAAAAGCTTAAAATCACATTGTCTAATGTTTATGATGATATTCAAAAAGGGGCGACTTTTTCTACTTCACTTAGAAATCAAAAAAAAGTTTTTCCAGAGCTTCTTATAAATATGATAGAAGCAGGAGAATTAAGTGGTAATTTAGATTCTATATTAGAAAGAATGTCTATTCACTATGAAAAGGAAGATAAAGTTATTAATAAGGTTAAAAGTGCAATGGCCTATCCAATTATGCTATCTATGGTATCTGTTTTTGTTGTAATATTTTTGCTAATATTTGTGATGCCTACATTTTTAAATATATTTGAAAACTCTACACTACCAATACCTACGAGAATATTATTATCTATTAGCTATTCATTAAGCAAGCATTGGTATTTATATATAATAGGGGTTGTTATATCTATATTAGGTTTTAATGAGCTGTATCAAAGTAAAAAAGGAAGACTATTTTTTGATAGACTAAAACTTAAAATTCCTGTAATTAAAGGATATACAGAAAAAGTTATAACCTCTCGTTTTACTAGAACTTTATCTACATTGTTAGTAAGTGGTATTCCTTTAATTCAAGCATTAGAAAGTACAGCTAAAGTGTCTGGGAATAAATTAATAGAACATAGAATGAAACAAGTTATTGATGAAGTTTCCACTGGATCCACATTAGCTAATGCTTTAAAAAAGATAAATGTGTTTTCACCAATGGTTATTTCTATGGTTAAAATCGGAGAAGAATGCGGACAACTAAATGAAATATTAGATAAAACTGCTAATTTTTATGATGATGAAACAGAAAGTGCTCTTCAAAAGCTGACAGCAGTCGTTGAACCTATTATGATTATAATAATGGCAATTATTATAGGATTAATAGTTATAGCAATGATATTACCTATGTTTGATATGTTAAATACGATTTCATTTTAAATATTGGATATTGTTGAAAATAATAACCTAAAAAATGAAATTTTGACAAGATAAGTAAGAAAGCTGAAGGATAGTTCATATACTTTGATATAAAAGATGAAGGGGAGAACAGAATGTTAAGGATGGTTAGTAAAAAAATGAAAAATCAAAAGGGATTTACATTGATAGAATTAATCGTAGTAATTGCAATTATTGGTATTTTAGGATCAATAGCAATGCCCAGATTTGGTGGATTTAGAGAGACAGCAACAAATCAAGCTGATGAGGTTACAATGGATGTAATTAGAAGTTCAGTAATGGTAGCACTTGCTAGTGGTGACATAGAATTAACAGAAAATTCTCCTGGAACTATTACTATAAATACTATAGGAGAGTCTGTAACATATGATGAAGATGATAAGGTTACAGCTCCAGGTGATGATAACACTGTTAAATCTGTTATAGAAGAATTACTTGGTGAAGATATAAAAGCTCAAGTAGCCAATAAAGAAGGTTTTGTAGTTACTATTGAATCAAATGGAAATGTAGAAGTAAAATACATTGGAGAATAAAAATAATTCTAAAAACATATCTTCCAAACTATATAGCTATATATTAATAGCTTTAATAAGTAATAAATCTATAGATAACTATTTCAATTAGCATAAAATTAAGGAAGTGAAGTTGCAATGGAAATATTTATTTTTATATTAGGAACTATGATAGGATCCTTTTTAAATGTTTGTATATATAGAATACCACAAAAAAAATCTATAGTTTTTCCATTTTCTTATTGTCCCAAATGTAATATTCGATTAGAGGTTTTAGATTTAATTCCAGTTGTTAGTTTTTTATCTGCAAAAGGTAAGTGTAGATACTGTAGTAAGAAAATATCTATCCAGTACACTTTAATAGAATTATTAAATGGATTAGTGTATCTATTAGCTTATTTAAGGTTTGGATTTACTATCGAGTTTATAGGATATTCAATTTTATGCAGTATATTAATTGTTATAGGTATTATAGATTGTTACCATCAAATTATTCCGAATTTTTTAAATATACATGGAATAATTTGTGCTCTTATTTTTCAAGCTTTTACCCTGGGTAGTTTCCTAGATTTTTTTAACTATATACTAGGTTTTTTAACAGGAGGAGGTTTTCTACTGCTAATTGCTATTGTTACAAACGGAGCAATGGGTGGTGGAGATATAAAGCTTATGGCTATGCTAGGGTTTTGGCTAGGTTGGAGATTAATTATACTTAATTTATTTTTATCTTTTTTGATTGGTGGAATTGTTTCTATTATACTGATTTTATTTAAATTCAAAAATAAGAAAGATATGATTCCTTTTGGACCATTTATTGTAATAGCTACTATCCTTACGATATTCTATGGGAATAATATAATTAACTATTATATTGTTAGATTTGTTATATATTAAAAATGGGGTGAACGCTAGTGTTTAATAAAAATGTAGTGTCAATAGACATTGGAACTTCTACAGTAAAATTAGTTATAGGTAAGTTTAAAGGTAAAGAGGTTCAAATATTAGATATTATTTCTTTTAAGACCCCTTCTAATTCTATACATGATGGACAGATATTAAGTTTAAATGAAATAAAAGAAAAGATAAAAGAAGTTATCACAAATCAGAATCTGAAATTTAAAAAAGTAATATTTACTTTAGACAGCACATCTATTATTGCTAGAGAATTAGTATTACCTTCTGCTAAGGATGAAGAGTTAAAAAAAGTATTATCATTTGAACTAGATCAATATTTTCCTACAGATTTGAAAGAATACATAGTTCAGTATAAAAGATTGGATGATTTTAGTGAAGATGAAGTCTTAAAATCTAGAATTTCAGCTGTTGCACTTCCTAGGGTAATTATTAAAACTTATTTAGAACTAGCTAAAGATTTAGGGCTAGAGCCCATAGCTTTAGATATTAATTCTAATGGAATCGCAAAGCTTTTTGAAGCTAACTATAATATTAATAAGAAATCAAAGGATATGAATCAGACCATTGCAGCAGTAGATTTAGGCAATGATACTATTAATATTAGTATTATTCAAAATAACATTTTAAGGTTTAATAGATTACTCACAGTTGGGGGAAAAGAAATTAATTCAAAGATAGCTAATAATTTAGGTTTTTCTTTAGAAGAAGCAGAAAAAGCAAAAATAGAACAATCTACATTTAAAGAAGAAAATATTCCTAAATCGTATCTTATAGTACAAGAAGTTATTGATAGATTCATAGATAATTGGCTAGAGGAAGTACAACGAATTTTTAGGTTCTATATTAGTAGAAGTCCAGAAAATAAAATTGATAAAATATATTTGTTTGGTGGACATGCTAGTTTAAAAGATATTACTAAATATTTTGAATCATACTTTGAAATACCTACAGAAGTTATAGAAAGTATGGACTGCATAAATATAGAAAAAAGTAATGTAAAAAAAGATTTGATAGCTCAAAGCCTTAATTCAATTGGTGCAATAATTAGAAAGTAAGAAGGTGTATATATGAGAGATTTTAACTTTTTTCAACCTTATCTAAAATCTAAAAAACAATTATCACAAAAACAATTAATTACATATAGTATTGTTTCTATTACTTTTATTGTTGTGGTTTCCGTTCCTATTATTAATCAAGTTAGAATAAATAAAATAGAAGAAAAAGCTATAAATGTAAGTACAATAATGTACTCGGAAGATACTATGGATGAAATGCAAAAAATAGAAAATAGGCAAGATCAAATAAAGGAACTAGAAAAATACTATGGTTTCTTAAAGTCTGTAAATAATGAGCTTAAAAAAATTGATAAAATAAATGATTTATTTTTGCAAACTATTACAGATAGAGTTCCAGAAGATGTGTTTTTTGAAAGCATTAATATAAGTCAAAACACAGTAAATATAAAAGCTATTGCACAGAACAATATAGATATAGCAGAGTTTGAAGAAAATTTAAGGAATCTTTCATATTTTGAAGATGTATTCATTCCTAATATCTCAACGAATGACAACGGGTATCTATTTACAGTTTCTTTTGAAATAAAGGGTGGAACTGATAATGAAATTAACTAAAAGAGAGAAAAAGCTATTAATAGCCTTAGGATGTATTGTGTTGCTTTATGGATATATAAACTTCTTGCTACTTCCTCAATTTATGAAACTTAATGATCTTAGAACTAGTATATCTAATCATGAATCAATAATTGGTGAAAATATTCACTCTTTAGATGTACTAGATGAATTAAAAGGTACATATGAAGAAAATCTTGAAAAAGTAGAAAGTTATTCTAGTGAATTTTTTACTTCTTTAGAGCAATCTAAGCTTATACTTTTGCTAGATGATCTTACAAGACAAACAGAGTTAGAAATAGACAGTATTAATTTTTCTGAATATAAAAAGGAGGAAATTGCAGGTACTGTAGTAAATAAAATATCTACATCAATACCATTTAATGGGTCTTATGATAATTTATTAGAGTTCTTAAAGAGAGTTAGAAAAAATAAGAAAAAGATAATTATTAAGGATATTAATGTAATAAATAATGCAGAAAACTTAATATCTGGAAGTTTAGTTTTAGATTTTTATAGTGTTCCGCCTTTAGGCACAAGAAAAGTAAATGACGGTGTAATAAATGGAGAATTTTCTCTTAAACAAGACCCATTTAAACCTTTTGAAGGGTATATTGATGAGTTTATTAATAACCAAGATGATGACAATTTTGTTTATAATAATGATGACAAAATGGATCTATCAGTATCTAAAGATTCTACAGAAAATTCTTATATAAAAGATCCTAAAGAAGATGTAAATAAAGAGATTTTATACAGCTTTGAAGAACTAGATATGTTTTTTGTTGGTAATCCAAGAAGTATAGAAGGAAGTATTAATATAGATAATAACAAAAAACAAGGTATCTATGCAGTTAAGGTTCAATATGACTTTTTAAGACAGCGCCAAACTAATATAGCAAATTTTGTTTTTGATAATAAAAAGCCATATATAATAATACAACCAGAATATATTTCCCTTATGGTATATTCATATGAAAAAAGTGATCATAGAATAGGACTTGTTTTAAAGGATTCACAAGGTGATGAGTATAATGTTTTATTATCTGATGAAATAAGTTGGACAGAGTGGAATACATTACAAGTCGATTTGCCTGAAACTATAACTTATCCAGCTAAAGTACAGTGTATATATGTACAAAATAATACCATTGAAAGTAAAACCAATGGAATATTTTTATTAGATAATATGGAGGTTGCCTATAGAAATACATTGCATCATAATTATAAAGCAAAAGATAATATTACAGATTCTAATAAAATTGAAGTTGATCAAAATCTATTAAATTAAAATATAGTTTTATATATATCTAGGTTATTTACAATAGCATTAAAGGAGGAAAATCTCTTGATAAAAATAAAAGTGATTTTAATTGCTATGATTATACTTTTAACTCAATCAGTAATTGCACCTATAAATTCAGAAGCTTTAAGTTTATCAGATGAAGCATATAATGAGGGGAAATTTGCAGGTCAATTTTATGGTAGAATTGCTGGAGAAACAGACTATATAAATGGAGATAGGAGAAACTGGAGAAAAGCTTGTGTTAATGAAGAAGAAAGTGTTATTGAAGAATATAATTTAGATGAAGAATCTAGAAGATATCGTTTTTATTTTCTTAAGGGATTTGAAGAGGAGTTTGAGTTATCATATAAAGATGGATATAGAGAAGGTAGTACAGATATAAAAAGAAATTCTTATGATGCAGGTGTAAGTCATGGAGAAAGCTTTGGTTCTATGTATGGTGAGATATATGGTAAAAAAGATTATTATGATGGAAAAGATAATGATTGGAAAAGTCAAATTCCTTCTGAGTCGTATATTATAAATAAATATGCTTTGAATAATGATTCAAATAGATATAAGAAAGGATTTTTATATGGCTATACAAATTCTTTTGAAACATCATATATAAATGCATATAGAGAAACAAATGTCGAATCTAATATAATGCCGATAGAAAATGGAGTTACACATGGAACGGAAGTAGGTTTTGAACTAGGCAGTATGATAGGTGAAATAGATTTTAGTAATAATAAAACTAATGACTGGCAAAGAGCTATACCTTCTAACTATGAAATAATAAATGAACATAGTCTTTATAAAGAAGATAAAGGATATGGTAATGGTTTTTTATCTGGATTTAGAGATGGATTCAAGGATGGATATATAGAGGCTTTTCAAAATAAAAATATAAATAATGTAAAAGAAAATATTAATTATGAAACTATATCTACTGAAGGTGGAGAAATTCTAAGCAGTGATGGAACAGTAAAGGTTTTAATAGAACCAGGAACAATTTATGATGAAAAATATATATCTATACAAAACTACGACTTTTCAAGTATACACTCTACTTCACCATATATTCCTGCAAGTAATAGTTATGTTCTAAATATAGAAAGTGAATTTAAAAACGTAGGTTTACATAATTACGTTATGTTAACCTTCACACATTATGGATCAGACAGAAGTGGTATATATCAATTAGTTAATGGTGAATGGAGATATTTATACAGTGAAATAAGTGATGGAAAAATTTCGGCTAAATTAGATATTGATTCATATAGAGATGGAATGTATGCTGTATTAATAGATAAAGACTATAAAGAATTGAACGATATACATATTAATTGGGCAGGTAAAGAAATATATACATTTGTACGCAGAGATTATATAACTGGATATGAAGATAGAACTTTTAGACCTGAAGACAATATGACTAGAGCCGAGTTTATTACTCTGTTAAGTAGAGTAATAAAATGGAATAATAATATTAACCATGATGTAATAAGTAACTTTAATGATTATGATACTTTTGGATTATATGGTAATGTTATAGCTAAAGCTATATCCCTAGGATTGATTAATGGTTATCCTGATAATACTTTTAAACCAAATAATAAAATAAGTTATCAAGAAGTAGAATGGATTATGAAAAGATTACCGCTTAATAATGATTTTAAATGGAATCATATTGCAGATAAAATGATGTATGAAAAATATACACGTTCAAATAGTTTAGAAAGTAAACAAAATAATATTACGAGAGCTGAAGTAGTATATATGTTATACAACCTTCAAAATCAAGGAAAAATATAAATGCAAAGATAAAAAAGACAATTAGCCCCAAGTTTTGTCTAAGTGTCTTTTTAAAATTGTATATTAAAATATTAGCTGAATTGCAAATTATTCTCCTTATTTATTGATATTTTGATTTTTCGAACATTTTACAAAATCTAAGCAGGAAAGATGAAATCTATATAGAATAAATAGTTAATATATTTTTTGCAATTTTTTACTAATTTTGTGGTGTTAAATTTTAATTTTTAAAAAGAGGTGAAAAAATGACAACTAATGATAAAGGATTCACCTTAATAGAAGTATTAATTACTTTATCAATGTTAGGCATAATATCTTTAATAAGTATTAGTGTTCCTAATGAAATACATGATAAATTTTTGTTGAAATCAACTGCTGCAGAAATCAAAAGTGCTTTAGAACTTTCTCAACAGCTAAGTTTAGACGAAAGTAGAGAGTATGCTGTAGAACTTTTAAATGATGAATATAGAGTAAGAGAATTCCGTGTTGGAGGGAAAATAGTACTTTTTAAAAAATTGGATATAAATATTTCAGTATATAAAGGATCACAAAATAGAATTTATTACACTAGAGATGGGACAACTAATTACGGAAAGTTTATATTAATCAATGATAAAGATCAAAAAATTACAATTGACACTTTAATAGGTACAGGAAAAGTAAGAATATCTAATATATATTGATTTGGAGATGATAAATAATGGGGGATAAAGGTTCAACTTTTGCTGAGGTCTTACTATCATTGTTTATTCTTTCAATAGTTGTGGTGTTATTCAATCAATTCTATTATCATATTCAAAAATTGAACTTAATAGGAACAGCAAATCAGGAAATGATGAAAATATGTAAAAACAAAATAGAAGAACTTAAAACAGGACGGTTTTATATAGATGAAGAAGAGTATTTTATATTAGAATTTACTGACGAAGTTATTAATTTTAAAGAGAATAATTATGATGTCAATATTTTTATTAAACCTGTATTAGATAATACATTAAGCTATTATATAAATGTAGATGTTAGTAAGAATAAAGGTAAATATCAATATAATATAGTTAGATATTTAAATTTTGAAAAAATAAGTTTTCCAGTTATTTATGACGAATTAGAAGTAGACCCTATCTAATCTGATAAATATAGTATGCTTACTTATTATTATTCTAATAGGAAGGATGGCTAAGTAATAATGATAAAAGAAAAAGGTTATATTTTAATTGAACTTATACTATCTATTTCTTTTATTGCAATAATCTTAACCAGTATTTCAGTATTGTTTTTTTCTAGTTTTAAAACATATGAACATAAGACCAAATCTTTAAATGCAAAGCATGATGCCCAAATCGTTTTAAAGTATATAGAGAAAAGATTGAAAGAATTCAATCAAGAGGATATTATATATGATGTAGAGAATAAAACATTTAAAGGGAAGAGATCTGATAACAGAATAGCTTTGATAAATTTAAGTGGTAAGCTTTCTATGAAACCAAATACACTTATAAATTTCTATAAAAATAAAAATCAAGTTAGAATAAATAAAAATAGTGAAAATAATGTATTAAGCAACAATATAGAGGGTATTAATGTAAATGAAATAGTAAAAGGTAATCTAATAGAAATTGAAGTTATAACGAAAGATATAAGCTATGTTGAAAAGATAAGATTAAGTGTAAATTATAGGACAAATTAAAATGAGAAATTTAGTCAAAAATCAAAGTGGACTAGTATATGTAGGTGTGATATACATTTCTTTAATTATTATTACAATTTTAGCTTCTTTATTACACTTAATGAATAATAATATTATAGCAGATACTTCTAATAGTTATAACTACAAGGCTAATTATATTGCAGAATCACTTTTAGAGTTAAATATAATGGAAATAAATGAGATATCTGATAAAGTTATAAAGGAATATCTGACAGATCTTAAGGGGTATAAAAGTGAGTATATTAGATTGGTTCAAAATGATCCTTCGGTTATATATGATCCTCCACTATTTTCTAAGTATATTAGTCAAAGTTTTATACCCATAATTAAGCAGTTAAGTGGTACTACTAATAGACCATTTGAAGAATATGAAGATAATCATTATTTTAAGATAGATATTAAATATGACTCTATTTATAATGTAATTAATATTAAGGCTGAAGGTAGTTATCAAAGAGCTAGGGTATTTATTAATGTTAAATTAGATCCTCCCCAATCTGTGGATGTTGGGTTTGATGAGTATAACCTTCCTCAAATAAGAATTTCATCAATTGACATAATAGAGTATTATCAGAGTTTTGGAATATAGTATTAAATATTGACATTATCAAGGAGGGCTAAAATGAAAGTGAAAAATTATATGGAAGAAATAGTTGAAGCGTTACTGCCTCATATTTTGGATGAAGAAACGTATAAAAATCAATGTACATGCGAACAATGTATAAACGACATTAAAGCTATTACATTAAATAATCTTCCTCCTAAATACATAACTAGTGAACAAGGTGAAGTATTATCTAAAGTGAATCGATTTAATGTGCAATCAGAAATTGATGTTAAAACTGCTCTAATAGAAGCTATTGAAAAAGTAAATAATTCTCCTAATCATAAGGTGAATAAATAATGAAAAAAAACATTGTATTAATTGGGTTTATGGCTACTGGAAAAACTGCTATAGGAAAATTACTATCAAAATCATTGAACTTAGATTTTATAGATACAGATATTATGATAGAAGAAATAGAAAAAAAAACTATTAAAGAAATTTTTGATTCAAATGGAGAACTGTATTTTAGAAAAAAGGAAAGTGAAGTATTGGATAAGCTTCAAGATTCTAAAAATAAAATTATATCTACAGGTGGTGGCATTGTAGTCTCAGAATATAATCGCAGAAAGCTAAGAGATATAGGTAAAGTAGTTTATTTAGAATCTAGTCCAAAATGGGTTTTAATTAATTTACAAAGAAGTAAAACCGTAAGACCTTTATTGAAAAATGAAGAAAAACCTATAGATAAAATAAAAAAGCTTTTAAATGAAAGAAAGAAATATTATGATGATGTAGCTGATTTTAAAGTGGAAGTAGATGAAAAAACTTTGGATGAAATAGTTAATAATATTATATATAATTTGGACTTGTAATTTACATATAATCTATTCAAATAACCAAAAGTATGATATCATAATATAGGAATTTATTAGTAAAAAATAAGTTTACTTAAACAGGGGGAAGCTGTGTGAATAATAAAATTAATAATTCAAGAATGATTTTAAAAGAAAAAGAATTAGATGGATTATTATTATACAAGCCAGAAAACAGAAGATATATATCCGGATTTACAGGTACTACTGGGTATGTGTTGATTACTGAAAAAGATGCTAAATTTATCACAGATTTTAGATATATCCAGCAAGCATCAGCAGAATGTGAAGGATTTGAAATAGTAAAAATCGATAACCAGAAAACTATTACTGATGTAATAAATGATCTTCACTTAGAAAAATTAGGTGTAGAAGAAGATTTTATGACTTTTGGACAGTATACCAATTTTTGTAATAAGCTAAAAGAAACAGAAATAATTCCATTAGATGGTATGATTACGAATTTGAGATGTATAAAATTTGACTATGAAGTTAAATACATAGAAAAAGCTGCATCTATAGCAGATGATGCTTTTAATCATATATTAAAAGTTGTAAAGCCTGGAATGACTGAACAAGATGTTGCATTAGAACTAGAATTTTTTATGAAAAGAAGAGGAGCTAGTGGTTTAAGTTTTGAATCTATAGTAGCTTCAGGTACTAGATCTTCACTTCCTCATGGTGTAGCTTCTAATAAAGTTATTGAAAGAGGAGATATGATTACATTAGATTTTGGCTGTATATACGAAGGTTATTGCTCAGATATGACTAGAACTTTTGTTTTAGGAAAAGCTAATGATAAACAAAAACAGATTTATAATACTGTACTGAAAGCACAAAAAACAGCCTTAGAATCAGTAAAGCCAGGTATAACTGGTGAAGAACTTGATAAAATTTCCAGACAAATAATCTCTGATAAAGGCTATGGTGAATATTTTGGACATGGTTTAGGTCATGGTGTTGGTTTAGAAGTTCATGAATTACCTCATGTAAATGCAAGAGGTAAAGCTGAAATGCAACCAGGAATGATAATAACTATTGAACCAGGTATATATATTCCACACTTTGGTGGTGTAAGAATAGAAGATTTAGTTCTTGTTACAGATAATGGTTATAAAGTTCTATCAAAATCTACAAAAGACCTAATAGAACTTGAAATATAATATACAATAGACAAATTAATATGGAGGGATAGTATAGAATGATTTCAGCAGGAGATTTTAGAAAAGGTGTAACTTTTGAAATGAATGGAGAGCCTTATGTAGTTTTAGATTTTCAACATGTAAAGCCAGGTAAAGGTGCTGCATTCGTTAGAACAAAATATAAGAATTTAAAGACAGGTGCGACTAGAGAAGAAGCATTTAACCCTAGTGAGAAATATCCTAAAGCTCATATTGAAACTAAAGAGATGCAATACTTATATAATGATGGTGAATTATATTATTTTATGGATAATGAAACATATGAGCAAATTCCTTTAACATATGAGCAAGTGGAAGATGCTATTAAATTTATGAAAGAAAATTCAAACGCTACTATACGATTTTATCATGGAAAACCATTTCAAGTAGAAGCTCCAAACTTTGTTGAATTAGAAATAACTGAAACAGAACCTGGAGTAAAGGGAGATACTGCAAGTAATGTAACAAAATCTGCTACAGTTGAAACTGGTGCAGTGATTCATGTTCCATTATTTATAAATGAAGGTGACATTGTAAGAATAGATACTCGTACTGGAGAGTATATGTCAAGAATATAAGGGAATAATACAAATGTTTAAATTATAAAGGAGGTAAGTATTATGGAACATTTATATGAAAAAGTTGCTTATTTAAAAGGATTAGCAGATGGTCTTAGTATTGATGAGGAAACAAAAGAGGGAAAACTTTTAATTAAAATTATTGAAACTTTAGAAGATTTCACAGATGTAATTGTAGAATTAGATGAGGATACAGAAGAAATTGCTGAATATATTGAAGCTATGGATGAAGATCTAACAAATATTGAAGATGATTTATATGAGTATGATGATGAATACGATGATGAACTTGAAGATGATGAAAATATAGAATTTGTTGCTGTTGAATGTCCTAATTGTCATGAAGATGTATATTTAGACGAAGATTTACTAGACGAGGACGATATCGATATAGTATGTCCAAGATGTCATGAAAAAGTTAACTTTGAAGAAATAGAAACTTGCTGTTGTAACCATGATGAAGAATAAATAATATTGTTTTAATTAAATTAGGTTTATGTAAAAAAATAAGGATAGGTATCATATTATGATACCTATCCTTATTTTTTTATCCAAGAATTTATATTCTTGGATTTTGTTTTGTTTAAAAACATAGTGTTTACTAAAAACAAGATAATGTTTTTTTTATAAAATAAGCATAATTACTTAAGTAACTAAATATTAATTATATATAGAAAAGGAGGGACATGTTGTGAAAAAAGAAAATAACTTAACTAGCTTAGAACTTTATTTATGTCCTAATGTTCGAAGCATTATAAAAAAACTACCAAATAACTTTAAATTGGTATTAGAAGAAATTAGATTACGGATAAATAAGCCCTTAATGGTTTTTGGTGGAGGAAAAGATTACTTTATTGATTTAGATGGAAAACTTAGTTTAACATCTGTTAATAGTTATTACATAAATAAAGATAATATTGAAAAGACATTACAACTTGCTTCTAATTATTCTATATATTCTGTTGAAGAAGAACTAAAAAATGGATATATAACTATACAAGGTGGTCATAGAATTGGCGTAGTAGGTAAAGTACTTATTGAAAATAGAAAGGTAAGAGCGCTTAAAAACTTTAGTGGTTTAAATATACGAATATCTAGAGAGAAAATAGGTGTTGGATCTTCGGTACTACCTTATATTATTAATTCTAAATGTGAATTTTTAAATACATTAATAGTTTCACCACCTCAGTGCGGTAAAACTACTTTGTTACGAGATATTATTCGCATATTAAGTAATGGGATTCCCAGTATGAACTTTAGAGGTTTAAAGGTAGGGGTAGTAGATGAAAGATCAGAAATAGGAGCCTGTTTTCAAGGTATACCACAAAATGATTTAGGGCCAAGAACAGATATATTAGATTCATGTACAAAAGCAGAAGGAATAATTATGTTAATTAGATCTATGTCACCACAAGTAATCGCTACAGATGAAATTGGACGACAAGAAGATAGTGCTTCTATAGAAGAGGCAATGATGGCTGGTGTAAAATTAGTAACTACAGTACACGGAAAATCATTAGAAGATATATTAAGCAAAAGAAATGTTGGACAACTGGTCAAAGATGGTATATTTGAAAGGATAATTTTCTTATCAAATAATAATGGAGTAGGAACTATACAAAGTGTTATAGATGGAACTAACTTATCCTATTTATATAAATTAAAAAATCATAATAGATTGGCTATTTAATATGTCTATAAAGTTAATTTTATCAATAGCTATAATTTGCTGTAGTTCTCTACTAGGATTTATTCTTTCAAATACATATATAGAAAGAACAAAGCTAATTAAAGGCTTACTATCTACGTTGCAAATGTTAGAGACAGAAATAGTCTACGGAGCAACACCAATACCTATTCTTTTAAAAAAAGTAGGTAATAAAAGCAAGAAAGAAATAGGAGATATTTTTTTATATACTTCTAATTTATTAAATGAAAAACAAGGAGAAAACTTTGAAAAAATTTGGAACGATTCAGTTAGTAAAAAAGTAGAAGGTACTGCTTTTAATAATGATGATGTAGAAATACTATTATCCCTTGGTAAAAATTTAGGTATTTCTAATTGTGAAGACCAAGTTAAGCATATTAAATTAATTAGAGAAGAATTTAAAAGACAATACGAAATTTCAATAATAGAACAAAATAAAAATGCTAAGTTATATAAAAATTTAGGTTTTTTACTAGGTCTTGCAATAGTTATAATTCTATATTAAAGAACTTAAATTAGGAGGTAAGTTTATGATAATGAATATCGATATAATATTTAAAATAGCTGCAATTGGAATAGTAATTACTGTGCTTAATCAAGTATTAATTAAAGCAGGTAGAGATGAGCAAGCTACATTTATTACTTTAGTTGGTGTGGTTTTAGTTCTTTCAGTAGTTATTAACTTAATTTCAAATTTATTTGACACAGTTAAAACTATGTTTCAGCTATATTAAGGATGTGATAAGATGGAGATTTTTCAAATAGTTGCTATAGGAATAATTTCGACTATATTATCTGTATTAATTAAAAATGAAAGGCCAGAAATCGGAATATTCATCAGCCTTACAGCAGGAGTAATTATATTTTTGTTTATAGTAACTAAGCTCCAGTCAGTTATTGAAATACTCATTCAATTAGCAAATAAAATTAGTATTGATTTCGTTTATCTATCAACAATTTTAAAAATAGTAGGAATTGCATATATAGCAGAATTTGGAGCTCAAATTTGTAAAGATGCTGGTGAAGGTGTAATGGCTTCCAAAATAGAACTGGCTGGCAAAATTCTTATTATGGTAATGGCAGTACCTATTTTAGTATCTTTGATGGACTTAATTATTAATCTGATACCTTAGGATGTGAAAAAATGAAATTTACTATAAATATAAACAGAATATTGATTTTAACTATTATTTTTATTTTAATAACTGCTTTCGCCCAGGTGTCTTGGGCTAGTGAAAATGCTCCTAGTCCTGAAAATATAATTTATGACCAATTAGATGATCTCAACATAGATGAACTTCAGCAAGTTATAGATTCTATGGATAATGATTTAAAAGAATATATTCCTGAAGTTGATATAAAGATGTTTATGACTAAGATAATTAATGGTGAAAGTATTATATCTTTACAAGATGTAGTAAATGGAACTGGAAAGTATTTTTTCAAAGAGGTGGTTGCAAATTGGAACATACTAGGTCAAATAGTAGTTTTATCTGCTATATATGCTGTATTAAGCAATTTACAAAGTGCGTTCGAAAATGATGTGGTGGGAAAGTTAGCTAATAATGTATGTTTTTTAGTTATTATTGCAATCACTATTAAAAGTTTTATGATTGCTATTGATTTAGGAACAGAAACTATAGATACGATGGTTACATTTATGCAGGTATTGTTGCCGATTTTACTTACTATTTTAATAGCTTTAGGTGGGGTAACAACTTCCGCATTTTTTCATCCAGTCTTATTAGGAGCAATAGGATTTATAGGCACTATAATAAAGTCTGTAGTATTACCATTAATATTATTTTCTGCAGTTTTAGCAATAGTTAATAACCTTTCATCTAAGGTTCAAGTAACTAAACTTGCTGGTTTATTAAAGCAATCTGCTGTAGTTATATTAGGATTTGTTTTGACTACATTTATAGGAATAATATCAATACAAGGTATAACAGCATCAACAGTAGACGGTGTTACTATAAGGACAGCTAAATTTGCTGTGGACAAGTTTATACCTGTTGTAGGAGGTTTTTTATCTGATGCTATGGATACAGTTATTGGATATTCTCTGCTACTTAAAAATGGTATAGGTGTTATTGGTTTAATTTTTATTTTCTTTATTTGTTTAGCTCCTATGTTAAAAATTGTTGCATTAATAGCTATATATAAAATATGCTCTGCAATTATTGAACCAATTGCTAAAAGTCAATTAGCTGATTGTTTAAATCATATGAGCAATTCATTGGTTTTAATATTTGCAACTGTAGCGTCGGTAGCAATTATGTTTTTCATTACTATAACTGTAATTGTTGGAGCCAGTAATATTACAGTAATGATGAGGTAGGTGATTTAATGGAATTTCTTAGAGAATGGATTATAACAATAATATCAACAATTATATTTATAACCTTTGTAGAAATATTAGTGCCAAATTCAAACCATAAAAGATATATAGATATGGTAGTAGGTTTTTTAATTGTAATCGTTATTTTAAATCCATTAACAAATATAATAAATGAAGAAATTAATTTTGAAGAAGGGATTATTAAAACATCTAATGAATTGGAATTAGCAACAGCTAAGAATAGAGCGATTAATGTTAAATCTAATAATACTGAAGTAACAATGAAATTATATAAAGATAAGATTAGTAAACAACTTAAAAACCGTATCGAAGAAAATACAAAATATTTAGTAGAAGAAGTAATAGTTCAAATTGAAGACGATACGGAGAGTGTAAATTTTGGTTTAATTAATAGTTTCAATATAACTTTAAAAGAAAGTGCTAAAAATAAGAAAAATGAAGATTTTATAGAAACGAAAATAGAGCCTGTACAAATAAATATATCTATAGACAAAAAAAGTAATAATACTGTAGAAGCTAATAGCATATTGATAAATAATGAAACAGATTTAATAAAAGATGACATTAGTGATTTTTATAATATAGATAGAGAAAACATAAATGTTCACATAAATAAAAATAACTAATTTAAATAAAGTTAGGAGGAGTACAATGAAGATGAATAGTATTAAATCACTACTAAAAGAACTTATATCCAAAAAATATGTAGCTAACATTATTGTTATACTAGCCTTAGCTGTAATTGCTTTAACCTTTTCTAGCGAATTCAATTTTCAAGGTTCTACTGTAAAAGATGATGCAGAAGAAGCTATGGGGAATTCTTTTGTTGAAAAGGGAGATATTATTAAAACCGAAGAACAAGTGCTTGAAGCCCGTTTAAAAGAAATACTTGAGAAAATAGAAGGATCTGGAGAAGTAGATGTTATGGTAACATTTGAAATGGGTTCAGAAATTGTTCCAGCAGCTGATATTGTTGAAAATAGAAATACTACAGAAGAAAAAGATTCTAATGGTGGAGTTAGGACTGTCATATCTGAAAATTATACAGAAAACATTATAACTACAAATGATAGTAGAGAAAACAATGCTTTAGTATTAAAGGAGATCAAACCTAAGGTAAGAGGGGTAATCGTGGCTGCCGAAGGAGCTAAGGACATAAGAGTTGAAAAGCAGCTTTATGATGCAGTTAAAACTGTATTGCAAATTTCAGGGAATCAAGTTCAGATTTATACTAAAAATTAATTATATATAATAAAATTAAATTAAATATTTTAAGGGGGTAATAGTATGAAATTTTCATTTTCATCAGTTAAAGCAAGAAAAAACTTTGCTATTTTATCGTTAGTATTAATGTTAGGTGTAATTAGCTATGTAAATTATAGTTTGAATCAACAAGCACTTCTTGGAACATCTAGTGAGTTAGAGGAATATGAATTAACCATGATGGAAGAAAGCGGTATGGTTAACGATCTATTAGAGGAGGAAAAGGTATTTAATGAAGGTGGAGAAATGATTGTAGAAAATGGCGACGATTTAAATTCTAATGAAATAAGTTTGTTAGAAAAAGATTTAGAAGATGTTAATATAGTAAAAAGTGAAAATGAAGAAGTAGAAAATGAAAAGATAAACAATGCCGTAATTGTTGATAGTATGGATACTAATAAAGTGACGGATTTAGCAGAAGAAACAAATTCGGAAATTGCAGAAACAGTAACTAGCGATAAATTACTGAGCAGTAGCAATTATTTTATTGAAGGTAAATTGGAAAGAGATAAAAAAAGAAGTGAAATGGTAAGTAATTTAGATGACATTATAAATAGTCAAAACACTAGTGATGAAATAAAAACTCAGGCTGAAAATATGAAATTGAGTACGATTGAAAATACAGAGAAAGAAGTATTTATAGAAAATATGATTACTGCAAAAGGGTTTAATGATACAATTGTTTATTTAAATGATGAATCTATAAATGTAATCGTAAGTAGTGAAAATCTTACTGAGAATGATGTAGCAAAAATAGTTGATATAGTTCAAAGAGAAACTGATGTTAATATAGATAATATTACAATCATGAATAAAAAATAGAACTGTTTGTCAATGAAGGGTGAATTTGGTATAATGAATTTAATTAAATTCATTCTCAGGAGGTGAAGAAATGGATACTATTGAAAATTTAGAGTATGGTGAAGTTAAAATCGTAGATGATGTTATTGCTACAATTGCTGGATTAGCTGCTACTGAAGTAGAAGGTGTAGCTGGAATGAGTGGTGGATTTGTAGGAGATATAGCTGAGATTTTAGGAAAAAAAAGCCTTTCAAAAGGTGTAAAGGTAGATGTAAAGGAAAAAACTTCGAACATTGACTTATATATTATCGTTGAATATGGAACTAAAATTCCAGATATAGCTTGGGAAATACAAGAAAATGTCAAAAAGACAATAGAAACTATGACTAGTATTGAAGTGAATGAAGTGAATATTCATGTGCAAGGAGTAAATTTCACTAAAGAAAGTTCAGAGAATGAAGAACAATAATAGTAACAGAAATAATTAATTTAAACTAACCC